>NZ_JBFODL010000020.1:0-148431 GCF_040908295.1 Aeromonas sp. R4-2
GTCTTTACCGGTTAGTGTGCTGATATGGCTCAGTCGGTAGAGCGCATCCTTGGTAAGGATGAGGTCCCCAGTTCGATTCTGGGTATCAGCACCATCTTTAAGTTAGTTTTAAAAGCTTTTGCCTGACGGCAATAGCGCCGTGGAACCACCTGATCCCATGCCGAACTCAGAAGTGAAACGCGGTAGCTCCGATGGTAGTGTGGCATTCGCCATGCGAGAGTAGGACACTGTCAGGCACCTATTTAGAAGAGGCCTCCCATTAGGGAGGCCTTTTTGCATTTCTGCGTTCCAAAAATCTGCCATGCCGCTGGCATTTTAGTAAAAGTGCTGGGCTATCAAGGGATTGCCCGTTACTCTTTAGCCGTTACCGATTAACACGTGATGCTGCCAGCGAGGTATTGATGGCTACGTTGAAGGAAATTGCACAGGAAGCGGGGGTTTCTCTCGCCACGGTATCCCGGGTACTGAACGAGGATCCCAGCCTGAGCGTCAAGGAAGAGACCAAGCAGCGGATCTTCGAGATTGCCGAACGGCTGGAGTACAAGACCAGCAGCGCCCGCAAGGGGGTACACAAGAGCAAGCTGCACTTTCTGGTGGTCTATGCCTATCCCCAGAGTACCGAGGTCAACGATCCCTACTATCTCGCTATCCGTTATGGCATCGAAACCCAGAGTGCCCGCCTCAATATCGAACTGACCCATCTCTACAACTGCGGTGAAGGGCGCGAACTGAGCACTGTGGATGGCATTCTGGTGGTCGGTACCCTCACAGCCGAGCGTCTCGTCCAGCTAAGGGCTTGTTCCAGCCAGCTGGTGTTTGTCGACTGCCGTTCACAGGGAGAGTTCGACTCGGTCGATGTGGATCTCGCCCTGATCAGCCAGCAGGTCGTCGATTACTTCATTGCGCAGGGGCACCAGCGCATCGGCTATATCGGTGGCCAGGACGAGAATCCGGATCTGCGCGAACTGGCCTTCCGGGAGTATGGCCAGCGGCTGGGGGTGGTGCAGGAGAGCGATCTCTATCGTGGCGACTTCTCCAGCGCTTCCGGCTACCAGTTGGCGAAGGAGATGCTGGCCGGCGACTGGCCCAAGGCGCTGTTCGTCGCCTCCGACTCCATCGCCATTGGCGTGCTGCGTGCCATCCACGAGAAGGGACTGGCGATTCCCCAGCAGATCGAGCTTATCAGCGTCAACGATATTCCGACCGCCAAGTTCACCTTCCCGCCGCTCTCAACGGTGCGGATCCACTCCGAGTTGATGGGCTCCCAGGGGGTCAATCTGTTGGTCGAACGGCTGCGTGACGAGCGGGATATTCCACTCCGGGTGCTGGTACCGAGCAAGTTGACCCTGCGCGGCACTACTCGCTGATTTTAGTAAAATGTTCTGCTTTTTAGTCGCACCATCTTGCGGTGGTGCGACACCTCTCCCAAGTAAACCTCTTTCCCATATCATCCAACAACTTCATATCATATTGTTTTATATTTGATTTTATTGCAGCTCAGCCAGCTACTATCAACATCCATGCCACTCATCCATATCTTGCCCTCCTTTATCTCCCGCTTCTGATCTCGCTCACAAAACCATCTGTTCATTGTGATCAGGTTAAAACTTTACCAATTCAAAGCTGATATTTAGTAAATGTTTATCTAGAGTTTACCCAGTTAACGTTGCCTTGTTCCGGGAGGACATGTGAATAACTGGGAAAACGTCCAATTCGTTGGTGAAAACAGGCTGGCTCCGCGCGCCTACTTCTTCTCTTATGCCGACCACGTGCTGGCGGCCACCATGCAGCGCGAGCTGAGCCGCCGCTTTCTCTCCTTGAGCGGTCAGTGGCAGTTCCACTACTTCGACCATCCCCTGCAGGTGCCGGAGGCCTTCTATCACAGCCCCATGAGCGAGTGGTGCCAGATCACCGTGCCCAACATGTGGCAGATGGAAGGACATGGCAACTTGCAGTACACCGACGAAGGTTTTCCCTTCCCCATCGACGTGCCCTTCGTGCCGACCAACAACCCCACCGGTGCTTATCAGCGCAGCTTTATGCTGAGCCCGGCCTGGGATGGCGAGCAGGTGATCATCAAGTTTGACGGGGTGGAGACCTACTTCGAGGTCTATGTAAACGGCCAGTATGTCGGCTTCAGCAAGGGGAGCCGCCTCACCGCCGAGTTCGATATCAGTGCCTACGCCAGCATTGGCGAGAACCTGTTGTCGGTGCGGGTGATGCAGTGGGCAGACTCCACTTATATCGAAGATCAGGACATGTGGTGGATGGCGGGGATCTTCCGCGACGTCTATCTGGTGGGCAAACCTGCCGCCCATGTGCAGGACTTCTTCATCCGCACCGCGCTGGCCGATGACAATCAAAGCGCAACCCTGAGCTGCGATCTCCAGCTGGAAAATCTGGGGGCTGCAGCCCGTGATCACCGTCTGGTCTGGTCGCTGCTGGATCAGGGCAGCGAGATCGCCAGCGGCTCGCTCGATCATCTCGCCATCGACGGCAAGTGTGATTGCCGCTTCACGCTGGATATGGCCAACCCCCATCTGTGGAGCGCCGAAGATCCTTACCTCTATCAGCTGCAACTCTCCCTCTACAACGGTCAGGGCGAGCTGCTGGAAGTGATCCCGCAGCGGGTCGGGGTGCGTGAAATCAAGGTCAAGGATGGCCTCTTCTACGTCAACGGTCACTACCTCAAGCTGCACGGGGTGAACCGTCACGACAACGACCACCTCAAGAGCCGCGCTGTCGGCATGGACCGTGTTGAACGCGATATCGTGCTGATGAAGCAGCACAACCTCAACTCGGTACGCACCGCCCACTACCCGAATGACCCGCGTTTTTACGAGCTGTGCGACCAGTACGGTCTGTTCGTGATGGCGGAGACCGACGTGGAGACCCACGGCTTTGCCAACGTCGGTGATCTCAGCCGCATCACCGACGATCCCTTCTGGGAGCCGGTGTTCGTGGATCGCATCGAGCGCCATGTGCACGCCCAGAAGAACCACCCCTCCATCATCATCTGGTCGCTCGGCAACGAATCCGGCTACGGCTGCAACATCAGAGCCATGTACCAGCGCTGCAAGGCGATCGACCCGACCCGGCTGGTGCACTACGAAGAGGATCGCGATGCCGAGGTGGTGGATGTGGTGAGTACCATGTATTCCCGCGTCTCCCAGATGAACTGCTTCGGCGAGTTCCCGATGGAGAAGCCACGCATTATCTGCGAATACGCCCACGCCATGGGCAACGGCCCGGGTGGTCTTAGCGAATACCAGCAGGTGTTCGACCGTCATCCCCACATTCAGGGTCACTACATCTGGGAGTGGTGCGATCACGGCATTCTGGATCAGGACGAGCAGGGGCGCCCGGTCTACAAGTACGGCGGCGACTACGGTGACTACCCCAACAACTACAACTTCTGCATGGATGGCCTCATCTATCCGGATCAGACCCCGGGGCCGGGCCTGCGTGAATACAAGCAGGTGATCTGCCCGGTCAAGGTGCGCGCACTGGATCTGGCGAGCGGCAAGCTGGCGGTGGAAAACCGCTACTGGTTCTCCACTCTCGACGACATCCGCCTGCTGGTCGAGGTGAAGGCCGAGGGCGAGCTGCTGGCCAGCCAGCAAATCCGGCTGGAAGGGGTGGCTCCCGGTGCCATCACCGAGTTGCAACTCGAACTGCCATCCCTCGATGGGCGGGAAACCTTCGTCCAGCTGCGGGTCATCAAGGCCACCGCCACCCGTTACAGCGCGGCGGAGCACGAGTTGGGCCAGTACCAGTTCCAGCTGAAAGAGTCGACTCGCCAGCTGCAGCCCTTTGCCAATCCTAACGCCACTCCGTTGCAGATCGCCGATGAGCGGCTCGACCTGACCTTGAGCGGCAGCGGCTTCGCCCTGCGCTTCTCGCGCCTCGACGGCAAGCTGGTGAGCTGGCAGCAGGATGGCAATGAGCTTATCGAGCGAGCCCCGCGTCTCACCTTCTTCAAGCCGATGATCGACAACCACAAGCAGGAGTACGAGAGCCTGTGGCACCCGAACCATCTGCAGATCATGCAGGAGCACTTCCGCACTCTGAGCTGGCGCCAGCTGGGCGAGGCGGTCGAGGTGACGGTAGAGAGCCTGATCGCGCCGCCGGTGTTCGACTTCGGCATGCGCTGCCGCTACGTCTACACCCTGAGCCCGAATGGTCAGCTGCACGTTGCGCTCTCCGGTCAGCCCTACGGCGGTTATGACGACATTATTCCCAAGATCGGCTTCGAGCTGGGCATTCGTCAGGATCTCGACCGAGTGCACTACTACGGCATGGGCCCGGGCGAGAACTATCAGGACAGCCGCCAGAGCAACTGGATCGACCGCTTCAACAGCACAGTGGGCGAGATGTGGGAGCACTACCCCTTCCCGCAGGACAACGGCAACCGCCAGCAGGTGCGCTGGGCGACCTTGACCAACCGTCACGGTGCCGGTCTCTACGTGCGGCCCGATGCCCCCATCAACCTGAGCGTCTGGCCCTACAGCTGGGAGCATATCCACGCGGCGCAGCACATCAACGAGCTGGAGCCGAGCGGTTATCTCACCCTCAATCTGGATCACAAGGTGCTGGGGCTGGGCTCCAACTCCTGGGGCTCCGAGGTACTGGACTCCTGGCGGGTGCGCTTCGAGCCGTTCAGCTTCGGCCTGACCCTGCTGCCCATCGCCCGTGGCAACCTCAATCCGGCTGCGCTGGCCGGGCTCGATCTCACCATCAACGGCGGGAGGAACCTCGCATGATCACCCTGGACAACCTGACCCTGTTCAAAAACATCTACCGGGAGGGCAAGAAGTGGGGCCGCTGCGTGGAGGCCATCAACAACCTGCCGAACCTCAAGCCCGGTATCTGCCACTCCATCGGTGACTCCCTCACCTACCGCTTGCAGGAGGGGGCCAGCCCGGCCACCTCCCTGTTCGAGGGGCAGCGCCGCTATTTCGACGTCCACTACTACCTGGAAGGGGAAGAGACAGTTGAGTGGGCTGCCAAGAGCGAGCTGGCGGTCGAGCAGGGCTATGACGACACCACGGATCGCGAGTGGCTGGCAGGCGAGGTGCGTGCGCGCCAGAAGGTCGGCAACGGTCAGGTGGTGATCTTCGAGAACGACGAGGCTTACCGGTTCGTCGGCGATGCGCCGGTGCGCAAGGTGATCATCAAGGTCACCGTCGAAGGCGGCTACTTCAAGAACAAATAACAAGCCGCTGGTTCTGCACTGATAAAAGCCGGAAGGGCGGGGCTCACCCTACAACCCACGCCCCGCCCTTTCGCGGCAATAACTACAGGTCTGGAGATGCACCATGTCTGATTCCAAACGGAATACGATAGGCAAGTTCGGTTTGCTGTCGCTCACCTTCGCGGCGGTATTCAGCTTCAACAACGTCATCAACAACAACATCGAGATCGGTCTGGCCTCGGCCCCGATGTTCTTTCTGGCCACCATTTTTTACTTCATTCCGTTCTGCCTGATCATTGCGGAATTCGTGTCACTGAATAAGAACTCCGAAGCGGGCGTCTATGCCTGGGTGAAGAGCTCCCTCGGCGGTCGTTGGGCCTTTATCTCCGCCTACACCTACTGGTTCGTGAACCTCTTCTTCTTCACCTCGCTGCTGCCGCGGGTCATCGCCTATGCCTCCTATGCCTTCCTCGGCTACGAGTACATTCTCACCCCGGTGGCGACCACGGCGTTAAGCATGGTGCTGTTTGCCTTTGCCACTTACGTCTCCACCAACGGCGCCAAGATGCTCGGTCCCATCACCTCGGTGACCTCGTCCCTGATGCTGCTGCTGACCCTCTCCTACATCCTGCTGGCAGGTGCGGCTCTGGTGGGTGGCGTGCAACCGGCCGACCCCATCACGGTAGAGGCGATGATCCCCGATTTCAGCTGGGCCTTCCTCGGCATCACCACCTGGATCTTTATGGCAGCCGGTGGCGCCGAGTCGGTAGCGGTCTACGTCAATGACGTGAAAGGGGGCTCCAAGTCTTTCGTGAAGGTGATCATCATCGCCGGGATCTTTATCGGGGTGCTCTACTCCATCGCGTCGCTGTTGATCAACGTGTTCGTACCGAGCGGCACCCTGAAATATACCGGCGGCTCGGTGCAGGTGTTTGAAGGGCTGGCGGCTTACTTCGGCCTGCCGGAGATCCTGATGAACCGCTTCGTCGGGCTGGTCTCCTTCACCGCCATGTTCGGCTCCCTGCTGATGTGGACGGCGACTCCGGTGAAGATCTTCTTCTCCGAAATCCCGGCCGGCATCTTCGGCAAGAAGACGGTCGAGCTGAACGAGAACGGTGTGCCTGCCCGGGCAGCCTGGATCCAGTACCTCATCGTGCTGCCGCTGATGGTGATCCCGACTCTGGGCTCCAACACCGCGCAGGATCTGATGAACACCGTCATCAACATGACCGCCGCCGCTTCCATGCTGCCGCCGCTGTTCATCATGCTGGCCTACCTCAATCTGCGTCTGAAGCTCGATCACCTGCCGCGGGATTTCAGGATGGGTTCGCGCACCACCGGCATCGCCGTGGTCTCGGTGCTGATCGCCATCTTCTCGGTGGGCTTCCTCGCCTCCACCTTCCCGACCGGCGCCGACATCATGACCATCATCTTCTACAACGTCGGCGGGATCGTGATTTTCCTCGGCTTCGCCTGGTGGAAATACAACAGATACGAGGCCTCCCTCAGTGCCGAAGCGCGTGCCAAAGAGGCCCAGCCGACAGCGCAGGTTGCCATGCAGACGCCATAGGCACTGAATTGAATCCCAATCAAACCGGGTGGCCGTTGGCCACCCGCAAACCGTTGAACCAGAAAAGGAAAAGAGAATGAGCGAGACGATCGAGTTTGCCGAATTCAAGCGGGTCGAGATGAAGGTGGGCAAGGTGCTGGAGGTGGTGCGTCACCCCGGGGCCGACAAACTCTACATCGTCCAGATCGACGTGGGTGGCGAGCGGCCGCTGCAGACCGTCACCAGTCTGGTGCCTTACTACAGCGAAGAGGAGCTGATGGGCAGCGAGGTGGTGGTACTGACCAATCTCAAACCGACCAAGATGCGCGGCGAGCGATCCGAGTGCATGTTGCTGTGCGCCGAGACCCCGGACGAGAGCCAGAGCGTGCTGTTGCAACCGCGGGTGCCGATGGCGCCGGGCACTCCGATCGTCTGAATGGTATTGCGAGCCGGTGCGGGAGACGGTACCGGTTCACCAGCGAGGCCGTGCACGCGGCCCGATCATAACAAGAGAATAAAGCGCGGGGCCGACAGACCCTTGCCGAACACATCACAGAGTCACAGCGCTCCCCGCAGGGAGCGCAAGTCCACTGGAGGACACCATGTCTGAATCCGTACGCGGCACCATAGGCAAGTTTGCCCTGTTGTCGATGACCTTTGCCGCCGTGTTCAACGTGCGCAACATCGTCAACAACAACATCGAGCTGGGGCTCAGCTCCGCCCCCATCTTCCTGCTGGCGACCATCGTCTACTTCATCCCGTTCGTCTTCATCATCGCCGAGTTCGTTTCGGCCAACAAAAACTCCGAGTCGGGGATGTACGACTGGCTGAAAAAGCCGCTCGGCACCCGGATGGCCTATCTGGGTTCGTTTCTCTACTGGTTCGTGAACCTGTTCTGGTTCGTCTCCCTGCTGCCCAACGTCATCGCCTACGCCTCATACGCCATGCTGGGGTACGAGTACAGCTTCTCGCCCATGGTCACCTCGATCATCTCCATCGTGCTGTTTGCGGCGGCGACCCACATCTCCACCAAGGGGGCGAGCTGGCTTGGCAAGATTGCCGAGATCGTGGCCTACGGGGTATTTGCCCTGTTCGCCATCTATGTGCTGGGCGCCCTGATGGCTCTGAGTGGCGATCATGTGCCGGCACAGCCCATCACGCTGGAGGCGATGACTCCCACCGTCAACTGGGCGACGCTCGGCATCATGTGCTGGATCTTCCAGGCGGCGGGCGGTGCCGAGACTGCAGCGGCCTATCTCAATGATGTGAAGGGCGGCCAGAAGTCCTTTATCAAGGTGATCATCAGCGCGGGTATCGTCATCGGTGCCATGTATGCGGTCGGTTCCCTTTTGGTGAACGTGTTCGTGCCGCGCGAGAGCCTCACTTATGCCGGCGGCATGGTGGAGATCTTCACCGGTATGGCGCAGTATTTCGGGCTTTCCGAGGCGCTGGTGGGCCGCTTCGTCGGCGTGGTGCTGTTCATCGCCATGTTCGGCTCCATGATGATGTGGACCTCGGCGCCGGTGAAGATCCACTTCTCCGAGATCCCGCAGGGGGTTTACGGCGAGAAGACCACCCAGCTCAACGAGCACGGCGTGCCGGTGCGCGCCGCCTGGTGGCAGTTTGTCTTCGTGTTCGCGATGCTGGTGGTCAACGGCTTCGGCTCCGAGTCGGTGCAGCAGATGATGAACACCGCCATCAACCTCACCGCCGGTACCGCCATGTTGCCGCCGATCTTCATCATGGTGGCCTACTTCGTGTTCCGCTGGAAACATGACGACACCCCGCGCGACTTCCGCATGGGGTCGCGCAAGTTCGGGATGGGCGTGGTGTCGGTGCTGATCGCCATCTTCGTGGTGAGCATGAGTGCCTCCGCCTTCCCGGCCGGGGTGGATCTGGTGCGCGCCTTCTTCATCAACGTCTTTATGACCGCGGTCTTCTCGGCGCTGGCCTACTGGTGGATCTCCCGCTTCGAGAAGCGGCAGGCCCGCAAGCTCGGCGGCAATGAGAAGAAAACCGGCAACGGCACGCTGGCCAGCCAGCGCTGATCGGCTGAGTGAAAAAACGGAACGGGCGGCCTTGGTCGCCCGTTTTTTTATCCATTTTTAGCCGTTTGGGAGCTGTCAGGGCCGTTTCATCGTCAACTTTTGCTGCTCGATATGACGATGGCGTTAAGCATTGATGAACAATTATTCGCCGCTCAACTTTGCGCCTCTCCGTTATCGGGGTAAGCTGGAGGTTCGTTTTAGCGGGAGGTGCCAGACATCTCCCGCTCCGTTTCTTGTCCTCCCCAATCCTGACTGTCGCCATGGCTGCAGGATGTCCTTCTGATGGAGACCTTTCGTGCGTCTGGATCCCTTTACTGTTGTGCTGATTGCGGTGGTCACCCTGGCCTCCCTCTTTCCCTGCGAGGGGCAGGTAGCCGTCTGGTTCGGTCTGCTGACCAAGCTGGCGGTGGCGCTCCTGTTCTTCATGCATGGCGCCAAGCTGTCGCGCCAGAACCTGCTGGCAGGCCTCGGCCACTGGCGGCTCCATCTTGTGGTGATGCTCAGCACCTTCGTGCTGTTTCCGCTGCTGGGGCTGCTGCTCACCCCGCTGGTGCCGAGCTGGCTGAGCCCGGCCATCTACCTTGGCTTCCTCTATCTCTGCGCCCTGCCTGCCACCGTGCAGTCGGCCATCGCCTTTACCTCGATGGCGGGGGGCAATGTGTCGGCGGCGGTGTGCAGCGCCTCGGCCTCCAGCATCCTCGGCATCTTCCTCTCGCCGGTGCTGGTGGGGATGATGATCCACGTGCAGGGAGAGGGGATCGACACCTGGCACTCCATCCAGTCCATCATGATGCAGCTGATGCTGCCGTTCGTGGTGGGCCACCTGTCGCGCCCGCTCATTGGTCGCTGGGTCGACAGCCACCGTCCGCTCATCGGCAAGCTGGATCAGAGCTCCATCCTGCTGGTGGTCTACGTCGCCTTCAGCGAGGCGGTGGTGCAGGGGATTTGGCACCAAGTAGGTTGGTACGATCTGGCCAGTATCGTGCTGCTGAGCTGTGTCTTGCTGGCGCTGGTGCTCTGCTGGAACGTCTGGATCAGCCGTCGCCTCGGCTTCGACAAGGCGGACGAGATCACCATCGTCTTCTGCGGCTCCAAGAAGAGCCTCGCCAACGGGGTGCCGATGGCCAACGTCATGTTCCCGGCCGCCAGCGTCGGTGTCATGGTCTTGCCGCTGATGATCTTCCACCAGATCCAGCTGATGGTCTGCGCCGTGCTGGCGCGCCGCTATCACGAGCAGGGGCATTGATAATCGCGGCGTTTTTATTGCCATAACAAGAGGGAGGCCCGTTGGCCTCCCTCTTCTCATCTGCATGCCGACCGGCGTGCTAGCGTTTGCGCCAGACGGTCAGCTGCGCCACCGTATGCTGGTATTTGCGGGCGGTCTCGCGGATGACGAAGGGCACATCCCGCGGCGGGCAGTGCTCCTCGAACTCCGCCGCCAGCAGCCGTTGCAGCGCCTGATAGGTGGTGAGCGCCTCGCCGTTTTCGCGAATGCCGCCGAGCCAGTTGGCGGGCGGGGTATATTCCGCCAGCCAGGTATAGGGGCTGGTGAGCACCAGCAGGCCACCGCTGCACAGCCGGGGAGCTATGTCCCGCAGGAAGCGGGCGGGCTCCCGCAACCGATCGATCAGGTTGGAGGCGAGCACCAGATCGTAGTGGTCATATTTGGGCTTGAGGTTGCAGGCATCCCCCTGACTGAAGTGGATGCGCTCAGCCTGACTCGCCCCCAGCCCGTGGCTCGACAGGCGCGCCTCGCAATACTCCACCAGTTCACCCTCCAGCGGAATGGCGTAGCGGAAGCTGTCCTGACTGGCGAGGGCCAGCGCCACATCGATGAAGCGGGCTGAGTAGTCCACCCCGTCCACATGCTGGAAGTGGCGAGCCAGTTCGAAGCTGGCGCGGCCGGTGGCGCAGCCGATATCCAGCGCCCGCTGGTGGTTGCTGCACAGCTCGCCAGCAAGATCAGCAAGCGTCTTGGCGTAGTTGGCTACCCCGAAGTGGCTCGGGCCGTACTGGAAGTCGAGGTACTGAGCGACCAGCGTGTCGGTTTCATAGGGATTCACGATAACGGGTTCCTGATAACGGGAGACCAGATAGCGGAAACCCGCATGCTGGAAGAAGTGACGCCGGAAGGCGTAACGGGATGATTTGAGCGCTTCGTTACCTGTGCTGATCCAGCTGCCGCCCTTGATCAGGGTGTGCTTGCCATCAAAGGTGGGGGTAGAGAAGTCGTCGTAGAGCGGGTGGATTTTAAAGCCGTCGAAACCATCGATGGCGGTGCTGGTCCACTGCCAGACATTGCCCACCAGATCGAAGAACTCCCCTTGCGGGCAGGCATCCACCGGGCAGGAGGAGGCGAAACGGGCCAGATTGATATTGCCGGGGGCCTCCGTCCAGTCCGGCTGATCGCCGGGTAGCTGCTCGCGCAGCAGCATCCATTCCGCCTCGCTCGGCAGCTGGATGGGGAGTCCGGTCTGGGCCGCCTTCCAGCGACAGAAGGCGGCCGCCTCCAGCTGGTTTACCTCGACCGGCCAGTCCCAGGGCATGGCGACCTGCTCGGTCATCAGCCGCAGCTGCAACTGCCCGGGTTCGGCGGGGTCTCCGACCCAGAAGGTGGGCATCTGCGCCTTGGCGTACTGGCACCAGCCCCATCCCTCCTCATCCCACCACTGTTGTTGGCCGTAGCCGCCCGCCTGAACGAAGGCGAGGTACTCGGCATTGCTCACCAGCATGTGGCTGGCCTGAAACGGGGCCAGCTTGATATGGCGCTCGCCATATTCGTTGTCCCAGCCGTAGGTGGCGTCCTGCTTGCCAAGGTGCACCTTGCCGCCGGCCACCGGCAGCAGGCTGTTGGCGGGCACCTGATCAATGCGGTGGCGGGCTTCGGTACAGGCGGGCCAATAAGGCTGCTGCCGCACCCAGGCGAGCGGCAACTGGCGGATCAGCACGCTGGAGGTCTCGAGGTGGATGCGCTCGTGCTCTATCCCCATCAGGATCACCCAGGCCGGGCTCTGCCAGTTGATGGGCAGGGTGAGCGGCATCTGGCGAATAAAATCGCACACCAGCGAACGGACTTTGGCCCGATAGCTGCGCAGCTCGCTGACCTTGGGCCAGTCGTAGTGGGTCTCGTCCAGATCGTCCCAGCTCATCTCGTCCACCCCGATGGCGACCATGGCCTCGATGCGGGCATCCAGCCGCTGGTCGATCAGGCGCGCCGCCAGCAGTTTGTTGATGAAGAAGGCGGCGGTGTGGCCGTAGTAGAAGATGAGCGGATGGCGCAGGGGGATCGCCTTGTTGAACCAGGCCCGCTCATCGGCCAGACAGTCGAACAGTGAGTCGTAGAGATCGAAGGTCTGGCAGAAGTAGGCGAGCAGCTCGCGCCGTTTCTGCTCGGGATCGCTGCCGGTCAGCAACGGGGTGCGAGTCGGCTCCGGCAGACCGGTGGCAGTGGAATAGAGAGGGCTTGCTTGGGTCACGCTCTGACTCCTTGTTGGCAGTGAAGACTGACAAGACAGTGGTAATGACATTACCGCAATGGAGAGCTTGGTACGCACGAAGTACCACTATTGGCTCAACAGACCGGCAGGGCAATCCAAAACTTCCACGGCTTGTCAGCGTAGCGACCGGCAGGACGACCCGCCAATCAGCCACAATCATATCCGTTCGAGAATGGTTATTTTCACCAAAATATGGTCTAAATGGCTCTCTGAATTCTTCGGTTTGTTCTGGGTTTAATGGTTATTTCCTTTTGAATCATTAGGTTAATTTTTGGCTCACGCTTTGCAGAGCATGAAAACCAATTGGCCCGGGATGGCCAACACATAAGGAGGAGAGTAGTGATGAAATGGATGATGGTTGTCATGTTGATGGCAGGGCTCAGTGGTTGTAACTGGCTGGATCAGACCAGAGTGACCGGAACGGGGGCTGTGGTCGAGCGCCAGCAGGCGCTCGGTGATTGGGTGACCCGGGTGCTGGCGGGGGTGCCTGCCACCCTCCATCTGGTCGCGGGGGAGCCGCGCGGTATCCTGATCAAGGGGCAGGAGAACCTGCTGCCCTATCTGGTGCTGACCGAGAGCGGCGACAAGCTGGAGATCGAGGTGAAGGAGGGTTACCGGCTCGATCCTACCGAGCCGCTGGAGCTGACCATCACCTTGCCGGTGTTGAACGAACTGGCATTGGCCGGGACCGGCAACGGCGATCTGAGCGGCTTCAAGGGCGATGAGCTGGTGCTGTCGGTGGCCGGTACCGGTGACATCGTCGCCAGTCAGCTGGAGCTGAAACGGCTGGAAGGGAATATCGCAGGCACCGGCAGTCTGGAGCTGGGCAGCGGTTCGGCACAGGCCATCGAGCTGAACATTGCCGGATCTGGCGATGTGCTCGGGAGCGGGATGCGCGGCAAGGAGGTAGAGGTCAATATCGCCGGCAGCGGTGATGTGGCGGTGCGGGCGCAGGAGACGCTGAAAGTCGGCATCGCCGGTTCAGGTAACATCGCCTACTGGGGCGATCCCAAGGTGGAGCAGCAGATCGCAGGCTCCGGCGGCGTGACCCGAGCGGGCAGTTGATATCAACCGATCACCCCAACTGAAACAGGCCCGCAACGGGCCTGTTTTGATCAGAGGTGGCGGGCGTGAAAGCGCAGGTGCGCCTCGATAAAGCTCGCCACGAAGTAGTAGCTGTGGTCATAGCCCTCGTGGCGGTTGAGCTCCAGTGGCCACTCCTTGCTGGCCGCCACTTCGGCCAGCGCATCGATATGCAACTGCTCGGCGAGAAAGGGATCATCCAGCCCCACATCCACCAAGGTTGGTAGCGGCGTGACCGGCTGGTGGCGCAGCAGCTGGCAGGCATCCCACTCCTGCCACAGCAGAGGATTGCTGCCGAGGTAGGCGCCGAGCGCCTTTTGGCCCCAGGGGCAGCGACTTGGATGGCAGATCGGGCTGAACGCCGAGACCGAGCGGTAGCGACCGGGCTCTCGCAACGCGGCGATAAGCGCACCGTGACCGCCCATGGAGTGGCCGCTGATGGCGCGGCGGGTCGAGACCGGGAAGTGAGTCTCTATCAAGTCGGGCAGCTCGCGGGTGACGTAGTCATACATCTGGTAGTGCGCCTGCCAGGGGCTCTGGTTGGCGTTGACGTAAAAGCCTGCTCCCATGCCGAGGTCATAACCGGGATCGTCCGCTACGCCATCGCCGCGGGGGCTGGTGTCCGGCGCCACCAGGGCGATGCCCAGCTCGGCGGCGATACGCTGGGCACCCGCCTTCTGCATGAAGTTCTCATCGGTGCAGGTGAGGCCGCTGAGCCAGTAGAGCACGGGCACCTTCTGGCCGGTGAGAGCCTGAGGCGGCAGATAGATGGCAAAATTCATCTCGCAGCCGAGCACGCTGGCGTGGTGGCGATAGCGCTTGTGCCAGCCGCCGAAGCTCTTGTTGCTGCTGATAATCTCCAGATTCATCGAAGGACTCCTGCGCCCCGCCCACGATGGCGGGCGGGGTGATCATGCTCAGTAGTGGATGACGGTGCGGATGCTCTTGCCTTGGTGCATCAGGTCGAACGCCTCGTTGATCTGTTCCAGCGGCATGGTGTGGGTGATGAAGTCATCAAGGCGGAACTCACCCTGCATATAGCGCTGCACATAGCTCGGCAGTTCGCTGCGACCGCGAACCCCGCCGAAGGCGCTGCCGCGCCAGACCCGACCGGTCACCAGCTGGAACGGACGGGTGCTGATCTCCTGACCCGCTCCGGCCACGCCGATGATGACCGACTCGCCCCAACCCTTGTGGCAGCACTCCAGCGCCGCACGCATCACCTTGACGTTGCCGATGCACTCGAAGGAGAAGTCGACGCCGCCATCGGTCAGTTCGACGATCACCTCCTGAATCGGTTTGTCGTAATCGTTCGGGTTGATGCAGTCGGTGGCACCCAGCTTGCGGGCCAGTTCGAACTTGCTCTCGTTGATGTCGATGGCGATGATGCGACCGGCCTTGGCCAGACGGGCACCGATCACCGCCGAGAGGCCGATGCCACCCAGCCCGAAGATGGCGACGCTCTCACCCTCCTTCACCTTGGCGGTGTTCATCACGGCACCAATACCGGTGGTGACGCCGCAACCGAGCAGGCAGACCTCTTCCAGCGGGGCGGCCGGGTCTACCTTGGCGATGGAGATCTCCGGCAGTACCGTGTATTCGCTGAAGGTGGAGGTGCCCATGTAGTGATAGATGGGCTGGCCATCTTTCGAGAAGCGGGTGGTGCCGTCCGGCATCAGCCCCTTGCCCTGGGTGGTGCGGATCTTCTGGCACAGGTTGGTCTTGCCGGATTTGCAGAATTTGCACTCGCCGCACTCGGGGGTGTAGAGCGGGATCACGTGATCCCCCACCTTGACGCTGGTGACCCCTTCGCCGATGGACTCGACGATGCCGCCCCCCTCGTGGCCGAGAATGCAGGGGAAGACCCCTTCCGGATCCTCACCAGACAGCGTGAAGGCATCGGTGTGGCAGACGCCGGTCGCGACGATGCGCACCCGCACCTCGCCCGCTTGTGGCGGCATGACCTCGACCTCTTCGATGGAGAGGGGCTGACCTGGGCCCCAGGCGATGGCGGCTTTACACTTGATGCTTTGAACCTGTGCCATGAATGACATCCTTCTTGTTGAGCAGGGCGAACAGAGATGAGTTCGGACATTCAGTGTAGTTTCCCGCCGATTTGGTGATAATGAGGGCAAATCTCAAATCACTTTTACACACAGGTAATAATGTTCGGCTGGGAAGGGATCTGTGAATTTGTCAGCGTGGCGGAGCAGGGGGGCTTTACCCCGGCGGCGCGCAAGCTGGGGGTGTCGGTGGCGCAGGTCAGCCGTCAGGTAGCACAGCTGGAAGATCGGCTGCAGGCCAAGCTGCTGCTGCGCACCACCCGTCAGGTGCGGCTCACCGAGCTTGGCGAGATCTACTATCGCCACTGCCGTCAGCTGCTCGACAACCTCTACGAGGCAGAGCTGGCGGTGGGGCGCCATCAGGCGGTGCCGCAAGGGTCGCTGCGCATCACCGCCCCCGTCTCCTACGGCGAGAGCCGCATCGCCCCGCTGGTGAATGACTTCATGGTGCGTTTCCCCCAGCTGGAGGTGACTCTCAACCTCACCAACCAGCTGCTGGATCTGGTGCACGAAGGCTACGATCTGGCGCTGCGGCTCGGTCATCTCAAGGATTCGACGCTGGTGGCGCGCAAGCTGGCGCAGCGGGTGCCCTATGTCTGCGCCTCACCGGCTTACACCGCCCGCCACGGCATGCCCAACAGCCTCTCCGAGCTGACTCGCCACACCTGTCTGGTGGGCAACGGCGACGAGTGGCACTTCACCCTGGATGGTCGCCCCCACAGCGTGCGGGTGCGCGGTCTATTGCAGTGCAACAGCGGCCACGCTCTGCTGGATGCGGCGCTCAAGGGGATCGGCATCATCCAGCTGCCGGACTACTACGTGAGCGATCATCTGGCCTGCGGTGAACTGATCGAGCTGCTGCCCGAACTGCGGGCTCCGGCAGAGGGGATCTGGGCCCTCTATCCCCACAACCGTCACCTCTCCCCCAAGGTGCGACTGCTGGTGGACTATCTGGCCGAACGGCTGAGCGACCCGCACCAACCGGCGCTGGTGATGCCGATAGGTTAGGGCGCTTCCCAGCCGCTGACTTACCGGCGGTGGGCGACAGGTGTGATGGCCGGAAAATAAAAGAGCCCTTGAGGAATCAAGGGCTCTTTTGCAGGCAACAACCGGATAGTCAGCGACCCATCATTCGATATTTTGAATTTGCTCGCGCATCTGCTCGATGAGGACTTTAAGCTCGACGGCGGATTGGGTCACTTCGGCGTTGATGGACTTGGAGCCGAGGGTGTTCGACTCGCGGTTGAACTCCTGCATCATAAAGTCGAGACGACGGCCACAGGCGCCACCTTTTTTCATGATCTTGTTGGTTTCGCTGATGTGCATCTCCAGACGATCCAGCTCTTCGGCCACGTCGATCTTCTGGGCCAGCAGCACGATCTCCTGCTCGATGCGGGCCGGATCCAGCTCGACCTTGGCTTCGGCCAGACGGTCGGTGAGCTTCTGGCGCTGCCATTCGATGATCTGCGGCAGGTGGACGCGCACCTTCTTCACTTCCACCTGAATACCGGCCAGACGCTGTTCGATCAGCGCCTTGAGGTTGGCCCCTTCGCTGGCGCGGGAGGCGAGGAAATCTTCCATGGTCTGGTCAAAGCCGCCGAGCAGCTCGGTGGCGACCGCGTCCATGTCCTGCTCGGCGGCAGCCATGACACCCGGCCAACGCAGTACATCGACCGGGTTGAGCTGGCCCTGACCCGCCTCTTTCATTACCCAGCTGGCGCTGTCGATGATGAGCTTGGCCAGCTCTTCATTGATATGGAGTTGGCTGGCGGCGGCCTGAGCGGCTTCAAAACGCAGGTTGCACTCCACCTTGCCGCGCTGCAGCTTGGCGCGGAAACGCTCACGCAGAACCGGTTCCAGGCTGCGCAGTTGCTCCGGCAGGCGAATGTAGGTTTCCAGATAGCGCTGGTTGACCGAACGAATTTCCCAAACGGCTGTGCCCCAGTCGCCCTTGAATTCCTTGCGGGCGTAGGCGGTCATGCTGTGAATCATTGATTGTTCCGGGCTTGATGAAGTGTGCGGCCAGTATACTCAGCCCGGCCCTGCTCGTCAGCCGATGCCGTGGTTTTAGCGGCTGATATTTGGGGCGGGATCACTTATAATCCCCCGCCAATTTGAGCCAGCCCAGAGGTCCGTTCCATGTCACGTCCAAGCGATCGCAGTGCCGCGCAACTTCGCCCGGTTACCATTACCCGCAATTTCACCAAACATGCAGAAGGCTCAGTGCTGGTGGAGTTCGGTAACACTCGCGTGCTCTGCACCGCCAGCGTCGACACCAGCGTGCCTCGCTTCCTGAAAGGGAAGAATCAGGGGTGGGTGACTGCCGAATACGGCATGCTGCCGCGCTCCACCCACTCCCGGATGAACCGTGAAGCGGCCTCCGGCAAGCAGAGTGGCCGTACTCTGGAGATCTCCCGTTTGATCGCCCGCTCCCTGCGCGCCGCGGTAGACCTGACTGCGCTGGGCGAGCACTCCATCACCGTTGACTGTGACGTGCTGCAAGCCGATGGCGGCACCCGCACAGCCTCCATTACCGGTGCCTGTGTGGCGCTGGTGGATGCGCTGAACTGGATGGTCGAGAAGGGCATGCTCAAGCAGAGCCCGCTCAAGCAGATGATCGCCGCCGTCTCCGTCGGCATGTATCAGGGCGAAGCCATCTGCGATCTGGAGTACATCGAAGACTCCGCCGCCGAGACCGACATGAACGTGGTGATGACCGAAGATGGTCGCATCATCGAGGTGCAGGGCACCGCGGAGGCCGAGCCCTTCACCCATGAAGAGTTGCTGGAGATGCTGGCGCTCGCCAAGGGCGGCATCGCCGACATCATTGCGCTGCAGAAGCAGTCGCTCTCCTGATTTTAAAAACGCGGCATTGACCGCGTTTTTTTATACCCCCACACAAGTAAACGACAAGCCAAGCAAGGAGCCAGAATGAAAGCCTACCAGCGTCAATTTATCGAGTTCGCCCTGGAAAAACAGGTCCTCAAATTCGGTGAATTTACCCTGAAATCCGGTCGTAAAAGCCCCTACTTCTTCAACGCCGGTCTGTTCAACAGCGGCCGCGATCTGGCCCGTCTCGGCCGCTTCTATGCCGCCGCCCTGATGGATGCCGGCATCGAGTTCGATGTGCTGTTTGGCCCGGCCTACAAGGGGATCCCCATCGCCTCCGCCACTGCCGTACAGCTGGTGGAGCAGCACGATGTGGACGTGCCCTGGTGCTTCAACCGCAAGGAGGCCAAGGATCACGGCGAGGGCGGCAATCTGGTGGGCAGCCCGCTCAAGGGGCGCATCATGCTGGTGGACGATGTCATCACCGCCGGTACCGCCATCCGCGAATCCATGGATCTGATCCAGGCTAACGGCGCCTCGCTGGCGGGCGTGCTGATCGCGCTGGACCGTCAGGAGAAGGGCAAGGGCGAACTCTCCGCCATTCAGGAAGTGGAGCGTGACTACGGCGCCCACATCATCGCCATCATCCAGATGAGCGACTTGATCCAGTATCTGGAAGAGAAGCAGGCCGAACAGCCGGAGCTGGCCGAGCAACTGGTTGCCATGAAGGCTTACCGCGCCCAGTACGGTATCTGAGCTTCGCTCACACCGCGCAATAGCTGAATGCGGCGCCCGTTTGTTCTCTGGTAGCAAACGGGCGCCGTTTTTTCATCTGCAAAAAGTGGATCATGTGGCTTGAGCTTGCCCTTACAGTAAAGGTTAGGGTTAGCCAGTCGGCGTTTTGTGGTGCCGACGGGTTCCGAGGAGGAACAACATGACCACTCATCTTCAATCACCCATTCATCTGCAATTGCCGCTCAGCGGCATGAGCTGCGCCAACTGCGCAGGCCGCATCGCAGCCAGTCTCAACAAACTCGACGGGGTATCGGCCACCGTCAACTTCGCGCTGGAGCAGGCGGCCATCGAGCTGGCCAGCCCCGACCGTCTGCCAGTGGTGCTCGACAGCATCAAAAGTCAGGGTTATGACTACGGTAGCGAGACCTTTTTGTTTCAAATTACCGGTATGACTTGTGCCGGTTGTTCGGCTCGACTGAACAAGATGCTGGCCGCGTTGCCCGGCGTTATCTCGGCCGAGGTCAACTTTTCCATCGAACAGGCCCGGATCGTGCTGGTGCCCGGGATGCAGACGCCCGCCGCTTTGTGCGAGCAGATCGAGGCGCTCGGCTTTGGCGCCCAGCTGGCACAAGGCTCGGCCAGCGGCCGCCGCCAGCAGTTGCTGGAGCGGGAAGCGCAGGAGGCCGCCACTGCCCGTCAGGCGCAAACCCGGGTCATCGTCTCGGCTTTGCTGACGTTGCCGCTGCTGGCGGGGATGCTGGCCATGGCCGGGTTGTTCCCCTGGCATCTGCCTGCCTGGCTGGAGCTGCTGCTCGCCACCCCGGTGCAGTTCTGGATCGGGGCCCGTTTCTATCGAGGCGCCTGGCTCGCCATCAAGAACCGCACAGCCAATATGGATGTGCTGGTGGCCACCGGCACCAGCGCCGCCTACTTCTACAGTCTCTATCTGTTGTTGACGCTGGGGATGGCTGCCAGTGGCAAGCTCTATTTCGAGGCGAGCGCCATCATCATTACCCTGATTTCGTTGGGAAAACTGCTGGAGGCTCGGGCCAGACGCAGCACCCAGTCCGCCATTCGCGAACTGATGGCGCTGCGGCCGGAAACCGCCACCGTCTGGCGTGGCGAGAGTTGGCAGAGCGTCGCCATCGACGAGGTGCTGCGCGGTGAGCGGCTGCGGGTGCTGGTGGGTGAGCGGGTGCCGGTGGATGGCAAGATCCTGAGCGGCGCCAGCGAACTGGATGAGTCGATCCTCACCGGCGAGAGTCTGCCGGTGCCGCGCAGTGCGGGCGACAAGGTGCTGGGCGGAGCCATCAACCGCTCCGGCGTGCTGGAGATCGAAGCCACTACCGTGGGGGAGGACTCCAGTCTCAGCAAGATCATCGCATTGGTGGAGAGTGCCCAGATGGGCAAGGCTCCGCTGCAGCAACTGGTGGACAAGGTTTCTGCCGTGTTCGTACCGGTGGTGATGGCCATCGCCCTGTTCACTCTGCTGGTGTGGTACGCCATCAGCAACGACTTCGGTCAGGCACTGCTGGCGGCTGTGGCGGTGCTGGTGATCGCCTGTCCTTGCGCGCTGGGGCTGGCAACGCCGGCGGCCATCGTCACCGGTACCGGAGTGGCGGCGCGCCACGGCATTCTGATCAAGGATGTGGATACCCTGCAGAAGGCCCACGCCATCAAGGCGCTTATCTTCGACAAGACCGGCACGCTCACTCAGGGCAAGCCGGTGCTAGCCAGCTGGAGCGGCAATGACGAGCAACTGCGCCTCGCCGCCGCCCTGCAGCAGGCGAGCGAACACCCGCTGGCGCTGGCGATGCGGGAGGCCGTCGGCACAGAAGTGGCGTTGCCCCAGCCGGAGGCGGTGGAAGTGTGGGTCGGTGCCGGTATTGTCGGTCAGGTGGCGGGTCACACAGTCGCCATCGGTAATGGCTCCCTGCTGGCCCAGCTCGGCATTGATCAGCCGCAACAGGATGAACAAGCCGCCGATGGGGCGACCCGGGTTTGGGTGGCCATCGACGGCGTGGTGGCCGGCATCGCGGCGCTGGCCGATACCCTGCGCCCCGAGAGTCCGGAAGCCATCGCCACCCTGCGCCAGCGCGGCATCGCCAGCTGGCTGGTGAGCGGCGACGCGCAGGCCCCCGTGGCCCATATCGCCGCCAAGCTGGGGCTGGACGGGGCCTTCGACTCCGTGTTGCCAGCGGGCAAGGTGGAGAAAGTGGAGGCGCTGCGGGCGCAAACCCGCGGGCTGGTGGCCATGGTGGGGGACGGGGTGAACGACGCCCCGGCGCTGGCGGCGGCGGATGTCGGTATCGCCATGGGCTCCGGCTCCGACGTGGCGATGGAGACCGCTTCCATCACCCTGATGCGATCCGACCCGCGGCTGGTGGCCGATGCCATCGACATCTCGGCGGCGACCTGGCGCACCATACAGCAGAATCTGTTCTGGGCCTTCGTGTTCAACATCATCGGCATTCCGCTGGCGGCGCTGGGCTACCTGAGCCCCGAGCTGGCGGGGGCGGCCATGGCCCTGAGCAGCATCACCGTTTTGAGCAATTCCCTGTTATTGAAACGCTGGCAGCCCAAGGCGGCGCACGGGCCAGCATCCAACCCGATCAGTAAGGAGGCATAAATGAACATCAGCAAGGTTGCCAAGGCCACTGGGCTGACCGCCAAGACCATCCGTTATTACGAGAGCATTGGCCTCATCACAGCCCCGGTACGCAGTGACAACGGCTATCGCAGTTACACCGAGGGGGCGCTGCGCGAGCTGCGTTTCGTCAAGCGGGCGCGAGAGACCGGCTTCAATCTGGAAGAGTGTCAGGAGCTGCTGGCGCTCTATCGGGACGAGCACAGAACCAGTGCCCAGGTGAAGAAGCTGGCGCAGGAGAAGATCGTCGATCTGCGGGCTCGCATCGCCGGGCTGCAGGCCATGCTTACCTCCCTGGAAGGGTTGGTTTGCTGCTGCCACGGGGATGAAAATCCCGAGTGCCCGATCCTCGACGAATTGGAGAAGGGGTGAGCAAGGACTCACCTGCCAGCGCAGAAGAAATCGTTATTGATTGATTAACTTCTTAATAAGCGGCGCTTTATTGTTGCGGGTCAGGGGGTAATGGTAGACTGCTCGGCTCTTGTACAGGAGTACTCAGTTGACCCAGAGTGTGACACGCCAGGTTAAGCAGGCCATTATGGCCCAGCTCTATACCCATGCATCGTTCAGTCTCCCCTGTTTGGGCGTGTTGGCATTTGGCTGGAGTCTGCTGTTTCACGACTATCTACCCGCCATCGAAGCGCTCGGTTGGCTGGCAGGCACTTTCCTGTGGCTGCTGGGTCGGGGCTGGCACCTGCGCTGGCGTCGAGCCCGCCTGCACCAGACTCCGTTGCCGGTGCTGGAGCGGGAGCTCTTTATCGGAGCCACCATCACCTCCATCATCTGGGCCCTCGGGGTGCTGCTCTACATGGACAAGCTGCCCGATACCTACCGGGCCGCCATGATGATGCTCTCCAGCCTCATTCTTACCGGCAGCGCCATCATGCTGTTTGGCAGCCGCCGCACCCTCTATGGTTCCGCCCTGCCGCTGGGCATGGCGATGCTGTTCGAGCTGGGCAACGGTAACGAGCAGGAGCGGATTGTCTCCTGCATGCTGGCGGGCTATCTGTTTGTCTTTCTGCCGACCCTGCTGCGCCGGATGCGGCGGGATCAGATCGCCTCGCTCCACCACCGTTTCTCCAACGCCGAGCTGGTTGCCGAACTGAAGGCTGTCTCCGAGCATTTGCGCCTCACCTCTCGCCTCGACGGCCTGACCGGCATCGCCAACCGTGCCCATCTCGACGACTCTCTGGAGCGCGCCTGGCGGCGCTGCCATCGCGCCCGGGCGCCGTTGTCACTGGTGCTGGTGGATGTGGATTACTTCAAGCAGTTCAACGATCTCTACGGCCATCAGCTGGGGGATGACTGCCTGCAACAGGTGGCGGGGCTGCTGGCCGAGGTGGAGCGGCGCGAGGACGATCTGGCGGCCCGTTATGGCGGCGAAGAGTTTGCCTTGCTGCTGCCCTGCACCGGCATGCAGGGGGCATTGCAGGTGGCGGACAATGTGCGGCAGGCGCTCAAGGAGCTGGCCATCCCGCACCAGAAGTCACTGGTCTCCGGTCGGGTCACATGTAGTTTTGGTGTTGCGACACTGATACCGGACAACAGCATGAAAATCGCCGATTTGATCCAAAAAGCGGATGCGGCACTCTATCAGGCCAAGCATAATGGGCGGGATCGAATCGAAGTAGCCTTGATGGGTAAGGTTGCCTGAATTTAACGTGACAGATTAAAGAGGTTGTCTATGCAATGTCATCGTATCGAAGAGCTGCTGGAGTTGTTGCAGCCTGCCTGGATCAAGGAACAGGATCTCAGCCTGGTGCAGTTTGTTGCCAAACTGGCCCAAGAAGCGGGATTTGAAGGGCCTCTGTCCGAGCTGACCGACGACATGCTGATCTATCACCTCAAAATGCGGGAATCCGACAAGCAGGCGATGATCCCCGGTCTGGCCAAGGATCATGTGCCCGATTTCAAAGAGGCACTGCTCAAGGCTCGCGGAATCAAGTGAATCTTTAGCGGAAGCGCATCACCCTGGGGTGATGCGCTTTTTTGTTGCCGAAAATTGCGATCCAACCCCAATATTAGATACATCTAATCCACACAATTAGCATGCTGTTTAAGATATAATCCGCTCCATAACAAATAAGGGAGCGATGTCTTGCAATGGCCGACCACGATAAAATCGATATCAAGGACGTCACCGACAAGGGCGTAACCGGGACCTTCAACCCCAATACGTTCAAAGCCAGCGACGACAGATTCAACCCTGGCAACCGCATCTATGTGCGAGCCCAGAAAGGGTATTGGCAGCGGATGCGCAAGGCCATGGGCTGGTTCTTTGTGGCGCTGTTCGTGCTGCTGCCCTGGCTGCGTTACGACGGGCGACAGGCGGTGTTGTTCGACCTCGGTCACCAGCAGTTCCATATCTTTGGCGCCACCATCTGGCCGCAGGATCTGACCCTGCTGGCTTGGCTCTTCATGATCGCCGCCTTCGGACTCTTCTTTATTACCACCTTCCTCGGTCGGGTCTGGTGTGGCTATCTCTGCCCGCAGACGGTCTGGACCTTCATGTTCATCTGGTTTGAAGAGAAGCTGGAAGGGCCCGCCAACAAGCGGCGCAAGCTGGACGAGGCGCCCTGGAGCGGCGAGAAGCTGGCCCGCAAGGGGGCCAAGCATCTGGCCTGGCTGGCGATCTCGCTGGTCACCGGCCTGACCTTTGTCGCCTACTTCCAGGATGTGACCCGGTTGGTGCCGGATGTGCTGACCCTCAAGGCGAGCGGTTGGGTGCTGTTCTGGGTGAGTTTTTTCACCATCATTACCTACGGCAACGCCGGCTGGATGCGCGCCATCATGTGTATCCACATGTGCCCCTATGCCCGCTTCCAGTCCGCCATGTTCGACAAGGACACCTTCATCGTCGGCTATGACACCAAGCGTGGCGAGACCCGTGGCGCCCGCTCCCGCAAGGCAGATCCCAAGGCGATGGGGCTGGGCGACTGTATCGACTGCGATCTTTGCGTGCAGGTCTGCCCGACCGGTATCGATATCCGCGATGGCCTGCAGTACGAGTGCATCAACTGCGGTGCCTGCGTCGATGCCTGCGACCAGACCATGGAGCGGATGGGCTACCCGAAAGGGCTCATCAGCTACACCACCGAGCACAAGCTGGCCAACGACTCCACCCATGTGGCGCGGCCCAAGCTGATTGGTTACGGGCTGGTGATGGCGGTGATGCTGGGGGTGTTTGTCTACAACGCCATGTCCATCATGCCGATGGGGCTCGATATCTTGCGGGATCGCAACCAGCTGTTCCGCGAAAACAGCGAGGGGCTGATTGAGAACACCTACACCCTCAAGATCCTCAACAAGACCCTGCAGTCCCAGACCTACCAGCTGGATGTGGAGGGCTTGCCCGAGTATCAGTGGTTCGGCCCCCGTGAAGTGACCCTGAAGGCGGGCGAGATCTACACCCTGCCGGTCAGTCTGGCGGTCGATCCTTACAACCTGAAACGGCCGGCGCTGGATATCCAGTTCGTGCTGAAACGGGAGGGGGCGGCGCCCGATGACAGCAAGGGCAACCTGCGCCAGGGCAGCAAGTTTATCAGCCGGTTGTAACTGCGTGTGGCTGCGGGCCGGGCGTGACACCAGTCCGGTCACCAGCGAGCACGGCAATGGCGGGCAGTGGTGATAGAATGGGGCGCAACGGCGCCCCTTTCTTATGGTGGATGACATGCGTTTCAACTATTCCGACCTCAATCCCGACCTCATCATGGATGCGCTCGATCTCAGTGGCCTGCGGCTCGACTCCGGCCTTATCGAGCTCAACAGCTACGAAAACCGGGTCTACCAGTTTCAGGATGAGGATCGTCGCCGCTATGTGGTGAAGTTCTACCGTCCCGGCCGCTGGAGCCGGGCCCAGATCCTCGAGGAGCACGAGTTTGCCACCCGTCTCGCGGAGGCGGAGATCCCGGTCGCTGCACCGCTCGCCTTCGCGGGCGAGACCCTGCTGGAGCACGAGGGCTACCCCTTTGCTATCTGGCAGAGCGTCGGTGGCCGCCAGTTCGAGGTGGATAACCTCGACCAGCTGGAGTGGGTGGGGCGTTTCCTCGGTCGCATTCATCAGATCGGCGCCAGCAAGCCGTTCCACCATCGGGTACGGCTCGATGTGGATAGCATGCTGCACGAACCGCGTCAGCTGCTGGCGTCTGGCGAGTGGCTGCCAAGCGGGCTGGCGAAGCAATTCTTCGGGGTACTCGACGAGCTGATCAAGTATGTCAGCGACGCCATGACCCTGGATGTGGCGCAGATCTCCCTGCATGGCGATTGCCACCCGGGCAACATCCTCTGGCGCGATGGCCCCATGTTTGTCGACCTCGATGATTGCCGCACCGGCCCCGCGATTCAGGATCTCTGGATGATGCTGAGCGGCGAGCGCCACGAGCAGCAGATCCAGCTCGATACCCTGCTGGCGGGCTACGAGGAGTTTATGGAGTTCGACTCGCGGGAGCTGGCGCTGATCGAGCCGCTGCGGGCGATGCGCATCGTTCACTACATGGCGTGGCTGGCACGGCGCTGGGAAGATCCCGCCTTCCCCCGTCACTTCCCCTGGTTCAATACCGATCACTACTGGCGTCAACAGATAGCGACCCTGCACGATCAGCTGGAGGCACTGAAGGCGCCACCGTTGAGCCTGATGCCAAACTGGTGAAATAGAAGGGATCTTGCGCGGCAAGGGGGACTCGATCTCCGGCCCTGACCATTGACGTCAGCATGGCGAAACAATAGGCTTGGCACTGCTTCGGTTCGCCGGGCGTGCCTCACAGTGATCCCTTAACAGGAAACATCATGAAAAAAGTTCTATTTTTCCTTGCTGCCATGCTGATGATCCCCATGGTTCACGCCGCCCCCGAGTTCAAGGAAGGCGTCAACTACGATGTGGTCAAACAGACTGGCAGTGCCCAGCCGGAAGTGATGGAGTTTTTCTCCTACTACTGCCCGCACTGCGCTACCTTCGAACCGATCGTTGAACAGTTGAAGGCCGGGTTGCCAGAGGGTGTGCCCCTCAAGAAGAACCCGGTTGCCTTCCTCGGCCGCGAAATGGGCCCCGAGATGCAGCGTGCCTATGCCGTTGCCAGCCTGCTCAATGCCGAAGCCAAGCTGACTCCTGCCATCTTCACCAAGATCCACACCCAGCGTCAGCCGCCGATGAGCCGTGACGATGTGAAGAAGATCTTCGTGGACAACGGCGTACCGGCTGAGGAGTTCGACGGTGCCGTCGACAGCTTCGCCGTCTCCGGCATGGTCTCCCAGTTCGATCGCAACACCGAGAGCTACAACATTCGCGGTGTACCGGCCTTCCTGGTGAACGGCAAGTACATGGTGAAGATTGAATCCATCACCTCTCAAGAGCAGTTCAACAAGCTGGTGCAGTTCCTGCTGGCCAAGAAAGACTGATACCCCTTGAGTCGATAAAAAGCCCGCCGGTGTGAACCGGCGGGCTTTTTGTTTTCTGGCAATCTGGCAGGTCAGACCCCGACGTGGAACGCCTGTTTGAGGTTGCGGATAAACTCCGCATCCCGGCAGAGGGTCTTGCCCGGGCTGTCGGAGATCTTGGCAACCGGGCCGCCATTGCACTCGATCAGCTTGAAGACGATGTTCATCGGGCTGACGCCGGGCAGATCGCAGGTGAGCTTGGTGCCGATGCCGAAGCTGGTATTGATGCGGCCACGGAAGTGGCGGAACAGCTGCACCGCCTTGTCGAGGTTGAGCCCGTCGGAGAAGACCAGGGTCTTGTCGGTGGGGTCGATGCCAAGGCGCTGATAGTGACTGATCGCCTTCTCGCCCCACACCACCGGATCGCCGGAGTCGTGGCGCAAGCCCTGATAGCTGCTGGCCAGCTCGAAGTCGAAGTCCCGCAGGAAGGCATCCATGGTGATGCAGTCGGTCAGGGCGATACCGAGATGGTCGGTGAACTCGTCCAGCCAGCTGGTGAGGGCGGCGCGCTGGCTGTGCTCCAGCGGGAAGCCGAGCTGCTGGTGCGCCTGGAACCACTCATGGGCCTGGGTGCCGACAGCGGGCAGCTTGTACTTCTGGGCCAGCATGTAGTTGCTGGTGCCGCGAAACGCCGGCAGACGCTCCTTGAGGCGACCCACTACCGCATCCTGTACCGCGTGAGAGAAGCGGCGGCGGGTGCCGAAGTCGATGAGGTTGAACTCGCTCATCTCGTCGCTGCTCAGCTCCTTCTCCAGCTTGTCGATCTTCTGATCGAGCCGCTCCAGCGCGTGGCTGACGCCGAACTGGGGGTAGCGGAAGCGGTTGCGCATCTCGCTGATGATGGCGAGCACCGGGATTTCCCACAGGATCACATCCTGCCAGGGGCCCTCGACCCGCACATTGATGCGGCCATCCTGCTCGAACACTTTGAGCAGGGAGGCGTCGAGCGGCTTGCGGCGCAGGTGGTCGAGGTAGTCAGGGGTGAAGAAGGGACGCTCGGCCAGAAAATCGAGCTCTGGCTTGGTCAGTCGCAGGGAACCGGCGAGGCGCAGTTGCTCCTCGATCTGGCCCATCATGGGCAGCAGATCCTCTTCATTGCGGCTGTGAAACTCGGCCACCACCTCGGCATCCGGATAGCGATGGAACACCGCCTGCTGCATATGCAGCTTGTAGGCATCGGTGTCGAGCAGGCTGGTGAGGATTGGAGGCATATCAGGCTCCTCGCAGACTGGTGAGCACGATGGAGCTCCCCTGCCGCATATGTAACGTGCAGGCATCGGTGTCGAGCAGGCTGGTAAGAATCGGTGGCATATCAGGCGTCCAGCAGGCGTTGTACATCGATCAGGGTCTGGGCCAGTTCGGCGCCAGCCTCAATCATCTGGGTGTGGGCGCTGGCAACCGTCGCGGGCGCGATGCCACGGCAGGCATCGAGATGGACGATCACCCGGAAACCGGCGCGGCGCAGTTGCAGCACGCTGGTTTTGACACAGTAGTCGGTGGCGAGGCCGCCGACCAGTACGGTATCGACCTTGCGGGCTTGCAGGAATTCGATGAGTCCGGTGCTGCGCCGTTCGGCCAGGTCGTGGAAGCAGGTGCCGTAGGGATGGAGATCCGGTTCGACCCCCTTCCAGACGAAGAAGTCATAGTCGATGGGAGCGGGCAGGCCGTCGAGCAGCTCGAAGCCCTTGCTGCCCGGTACGCAGTGCACCGGCCAGGTGAGGTCGGCGTTGGGCAGATCCAGCGGCAGCAGCATGCCAGCGGGGTCAGAAACGGCCCAGTCGGCATTGGCGGGGTGAGAGTCCTTGCTGCCGATCCGCAGCGTGGCGAGGGTGGCCTGAGCGTTGAGCGCAGCCACAATATCATCACCGCCCGCAACGGGCAGTTCGTTCGGGCAGAGGGGGGTAAAGCCCTTCTGCGCATCAATATCCAGGCTGGCGACGGTTCCCATGATTGGCTCCTGCACATACTATTCGTGTGATATTATCTACCAAACATTAATGGAAGGCGAGCAGGGCGATCGGCATGCTGAGAATGAGTCTGGATATGGTGGTGCTGCGGTTGCATGAGGAGCGGCTCGAGCTGCTGCTCGAGACCCGCGATCGCCCCCCTTTTGCCCACTGCTGGCAACTGCCTGCGCTGCGCATCGATGAGACCCGGGATCGGGATCTGGATGCCGCCCAGCGCCGTCTGCTGGCGGAGTGGGGGCTCGGTCACTGCTACAGCGAGCAGGTCTGCACCCTCGGCAATCTGGAGCGGGATCCCCGCGGCTGGTCCACGACCCTGGTCTATCTCTGTCTGGTCGATCCGGAAGTGGAAGCGATCCACGGCTGCTGGCATCCACTCGCCAACCTGCCGGGGCTGAGCCTCGCCTTCGACCATGTTCAGCTCATCGCCAAGGGGTTGGAGCGGTTGCGGATCAAGAGCCGCTACAGCACCCTGCCGCTGCAACTGCTGGGGCCCGAGTTCACCCTCTCCGAGGTGCAGCGCGCCTTCGAAATCATCCTGCAAACACCCATGAATACGGCGGCATTTCGCAAGCGGATCCATCGCGCCGACATTCTGGTGGATACCGGCCGCAAGCGCACCGGCAAACAGCGCCCCGCCATTCTCTATCGGCTGGAGAGCCCCTGCTGCGTGATGTTCGATCAGGTGATGCATGGAGCGGAAGCATGAGTGAGACCGGCGTGCACAAGGTGCTGGTGAGTGCCTGCCTGCTGGGTCAGCCGGTGCGTTACGACGGTCAGAGCAAGGGAATCGTCAGCGACTGGCTGAGTGCGCTGGGAGCCGAAGGACGGGCGCTGGCCTTCTGCCCCGAAGTGGCGGGCGGTCTGCCGACCCCGCGTCCTCCTGCCGAGCGGCAGGGCGAACGGGTAGTGACGGCGAGCGGGCTGGATGTGACTGAAGAGTTTGATCGCGGCGCCGAGCTGGCGTTGGCTATTTGTCAGGCGCAGGGCATTCGCTTCGCCCTGCTGAAAGAGGGGAGCCCCTCATGTGGCAGCGGCCGTATCTATAACGGCCGCTTCGAAGGTGTTTCTGTAGCGGGCGAGGGCAAGACCACTGCCCTGCTGCGCCGCCACGGGATTGCAGTCTTTTCCGAAGATCAGTTGGCCGAGTTGGCTTCTGCGCTCTCTTTGGATTCCTCCCCGGATTTGGCGGCAACCGGCAGCAGCACCTGATCGCTCTGCCACCCCTCCAGCACCTCGTCCTTCTCCTGCCAGCGCTGGTTCAGCCACTCCTGAAAACCGCGCTTGAACTGCTTGTCGTTGAAGTAATCTCCTATCAGCTGTTCATTCACCGGCAGCTCCTCAATCCGCACCTGAATGCGTTTTACCCGTCCCATCAGGAAGTCCTTGAACGGGGTCTCGGCGTTGTCCGGATAGCGGATGGTGACGTTGATCAGGCTGTCGAACTGCTCGCCCATGGCCGCCAGTGTAAAGGCCAGTCCTGCCGCCTTGGGCGGCATCAGGTGACGATAGCGGGAGCGGGCAGCATCCCGTTTCTGCTCGGTGAAGCGGGTTCCTTCCACGAAGTTGATGACGGTAGTGGGGATATGGCGAAACTTCTCGCAGGCGTTGCGGGTGGTCTCGATATCCTTGCCGCGCAGGTGCGGGTTCTTCAGCAAAAACTCCCGAGAGTAGCGACGCATAAAGGGCATATCGAGCCCCCAGCAGGCGAGCCCCAGCAGCGGGATGTAGATGAGCTCGTGCTTCATGAAGAACTTGGGCACCGGCAGCCGGTCGCGGAACAGGTGGCCGAGCACCACGATATCGGTCCAGCTCATGTGGTTGCTGATGATGAGATACCAGCCATCCTTGCGCAGCTTGGTATTGTCCTCCACCTGCCAGTCAATACGGGTGGTGAGGCGGATCACCAGCGCATTGCAGGCAAGCCACAGTCTCATGAGGCGGTTGTTGAGGCGGCTGCAGGCGCGGCCAAAGGCCGGGATCGGCAGTACTAGTTTGGCCAGCGACACCAGCAGGATCAGGCTGGCGCACAAGGCGGTGAAAAGGATGGTCAGGCCCGCGCTGATGATCAGCACCAGCGGGCCGGGAAGCAGGGATAGCATGAATGTTTACTGCGCCTTGGTTGCCAGCAGTTGGCTTAGGGTCTGGTCCTTTTCGTGCCAGATCCCGTTCAACCACTGTTGAAACTCTTGTTGGAACTCGGGGTCATTGAAGTAATCCCCCACCAGCTTGCGGTCGATCGGCAAATAGCGGACCTGAACCTTGATTTGCCCGACCCGGCCACACATGAAGTCCCAGTAGCTGGGGATGCCGTCCGGATAGGCGATGGTGACATCCACCAGTTGATGCAACTGGTCACCCATGGCTGCCAGGGTAAAGGCGATGCCGCCTGCTTTCGGTTGGAGCAGGTGACGATAGGGCGAACCCTGCTTCTGATGTTTGCCCTTGGTGAAGCGGGTGCCTTCGACGAAGTTCATCACACTCACCGGAATGTGGCGGAACCTGGCACAGGCTTTACGGGTTGTTTCTATGTCTTTTCCCTTCAGATGGGGATGCTTTTCCAGAAATTTCCTGGAATATCGCCGCATGAAGGGGAAGTCGAGCGCCCACCATGCCAGGCCGAGAAAAGGTACCCAAATAAGCTCTTTCTTGAGGAAAAACTTCAGGAAGGGGATTTTTTGGTTAAAAACCCGCTGCAGTACCAGTATGTCGACCCAGGATTGATGGTTGGCAATCACCATATACCACTCATTCCGGCGCCCTTTGTCCACTCCGACCACCTCGAAAGGGGTTTTTATGATGGTTTTCTGGATCAGATTGTTGAAACCGATCCAGCAGCTGGCACAGCCATCGAGCAGCCAGTTGCAGAGGGTGCGCCACCCCTTGAGGGGGAGCAGGAGCTTGAGCAGACCCAGCGAGAAGATGGGGACAAACCAGAAGAGGGTGTTGAAAAAATAGAGCAGGGTGGAGAGACTGCCGCGCAGTCGCTCTGTCAGCTTGTTGGGCATGAGTCGGGTCCGTCTTGCTGTCGATAAAGGGCCATCAAGTGGTCAGATCTGTGGCCATAATATCAGCCGATTGCCTGCGAGACCATTCAGAGCCTTTACGGGGTTGGACTCACCCTTTCCCTTCTGTCAGCTGCTGCGCAATCGCGACAGCAGCCGGTCCATGGCGCGATAACCGAGCGCCTCGATAAGATGCTCCTTGCCGATGGCGGGTTGCCCGGCCAGATCGGCGATGGTGCGTGACACCCGCAGGATGCGATGCCAGGCCCGGATGCTGAGCCCCAGCTTCTGGATGGCATTCTCCAAAAATTCGGCATCTTGCGGCGATAATCGGCAAATATCTTCGATTTCACGACTATCCAGCAGATTGTTGAGCTTGCCGTTGCGGCTCAGCATGCGCTCCCGTGCCGCCAGCACTCGACCGCGGATCTGCTGACTAGACTCCCCCCGCTCCGCCTTGCCGGTCAGGCTCCCCTTGGGCAGCAGCGGCACCTCCACCGTCAGATCGAAGCGGTCGAGAAAGGGGCCGGAGAGCTTGCCGAGGTAGCGCAGGATCTGATCCGGGCTGGAGCGGGTTTGGCCATCGCCATAGTGGCCACAGGGGCTGGGATTCATGGCGCCCACCAGCTGGAAGCGGGCGGGGAAATCCACCTGACGGGCGGCCCGGCTAATGGTGATGTGGCCCGTCTCCAGCGGCTCGCGCAGGGAGTCGAGCACCTTGCGCTCGAACTCGGGCAGCTCGTCGAGAAACAGCACTCCGTTGTGGGCCAGCGATATTTCGCCGGGTCTTGGGTGGCTGCCGCCTCCCACCAGCGCCACCGCCGAGGCACTGTGGTGCGGCGTGCGATAGGGTCTGTGGTGCCAGTGACCGGCGCGCGGGGTGAGGCCACCGATGGAGTGGATGGCGGCGGTCTGCTGCGCCTCCTGCTCGCTCAGCGGCGGCAAGATGCCGGGAAGGCGGCTCGCCAGCATGCTCTTGCCAGTGCCGGGCGGGCCGATGAACAGCAGGTTGTGGCTGCCGGCGGCGGCGATCTCCAGCGCCCGCTTGGCCTGAGACTGACCGATCACATCCTGCAGATCCGGTACATCGGGCAGGCTTTCCGCGTTTTGGGGATCCGGCAGCGGCAGTTCGTACTGGCCCGCCAGCCAGGCGGTGACGGCCAGCAGCTGATGGGCGGTGCGCACCTCGGCATCCTGGATGAGGGAGGCTTCGGGGCCGTTCTCTCGCGGTACCAGCAGGGTGCGTCCCGCATCCCGGCAGGCGAGTACGGCAGGCAGTACCCCGAGTACGGGACGAATCTCGCCGGTCAGGGCCAACTCCCCTAAAAATTCGTGATCGAGCAGATATTTTGCAGGTATCTGCTTGGAAGCGGCAAGAATACCGATGGCGATTGCCAGATCGAAACGGCCACCCTCCTTGGGCAGGTCGGCGGGGGCCAGATTGACTGTGATGTGTTTGCTCGGGAACTCGAAGTTGCCGTTGAGCAGGGCGCTGCGCACCCGATCCCGAGACTCTTTCACCGAGGTTTCCGGCAGGCCGACCATGTTGAAGGCGGGCAGGCCGTTGGAGAGGTGAACTTCCACCGTAACTTGCGGGGCCGCGATCCCGAGGCTGGCACGGCTATAAACCACAGCTAATGACATAAATCCCGTCCTTGAGTTGATATATGTTCTGACTAACTGCTTGTTGTTGGTTTTTTATTCCAGAGTTCCGGCTGGGGAATAGCCAAAATCAGTGGGTTGTCACAGAAAAAAGGCTTGCCCAATAAAAATCACCGTGCTAGTTCTAATAGCCATTCGCGGTAGAAACCGCCCCAATTTCACAGGATTTCCGGTTGTAACTATGAACATGGCCTCCCGTTTCGTCAGCATTATTGTGGTCCTAGTGGTGATTATTATCTCACCGCTCGGGGCTCGTTTAGCTGCACGGAACAAGGGATAGACCCACCACCGGACAGAACGAAACAAGCGACCCCCGAGCCTCACAGCTCGGGGGTTTTTTTTCGACCAAAGGACAGGATTTTCCACATGAACGGCGCGCAGTTTTTGGTACAGGCTCTCAAGAAACAGGGTGTGACCCAGGTGTTTGGTTACCCGGGCGGGGCCATCATGCCGGTCTACGATGCCCTGTATGACGGTGGTCTGGCCCATCAGCTCTGCCGCCACGAGCAGGGCGCCGCCATGGCGGCGGTCGGTTATGCCCGTGCCTCCGGTCAGGTGGGGGTCTGTATCGCTACCTCCGGCCCCGGCGCCACCAATCTGGTGACCGGTCTGGCGGAGGCGCTGCTCGATTCGGTGCCGCTGGTGGCCATCAGCGGTCAGGTGCCCTGTTCTGCCATCGGCACCGATGCATTTCAGGAGGTCGACGTGCTCGGCATGTCCCTCTCCTGCACCAAGCACTCCTTTATGGTGACTGATGCCGCCGATCTGGGGCGTGTACTGGCAGAGGCTTTCGCCATCGCCACCGAAGGGCGCCCCGGACCTGTGCTGATCGATTTTCCCAAGGATGTGCAACTTGCTGCCGTGCCGCCCCAGAGCCCGCTGTTTGCGGTGGAGGAGCCGGAGGTGCTCAACCCCTCGGATCTGGCCGCTGCCCGCACCCTGCTGGCCGCCGCCGAGCGTCCGGTGCTCTACGTCGGTGGCGGGGTGGGCATGGCCAATGCCGAGCAGCAGTTGCGCGACTTTGCTGCCGCCACCGGCATGCCTGCGGTCACCACCCTCAAGGGGATTGGCGCGCTCGACCCCGACAGCCCCGTTTATCTCGGCATGCTCGGCATGCACGGCACCAAGGCGGCCAACTATGCGGTGCAGCAGTGCGATCTGCTGCTGGTGGTGGGCGCCCGTTTCGATGATCGGGTGACCGGCAAGCTGGAGGAATTTGCTCCCGAGGCCAAGGTGATCCATCTCGATGTGGATGCCGCCGAGTTTGGCAAGCGCCGCGCCGCCGAGGTGGGTATCACCACGGATCTCAAGCAGGTGTTGCCACGCCTCGCCATGACTCTCGACATCGTCCCCTGGCGTGGACACTGCGTCGCCATGGCCCGCGAATATGCCTTTCGCTACGACCATCCCGGTCATGCCATCTATGCCCCGGCGCTGCTCAAGCAGCTCTCCGCCAGGTTGCCGGAGACCAGCGTAGTGGCCTGCGACGTGGGTCAGCATCAGATGTGGGTAGCCCAGCACATGCGCTTCACCAGTCCGCGCAACCACCTCTCCAGCGCCGGTCTCGGCACCATGGGTTTCGGCCTGCCCGCCGCCATCGGCGCCAAAATGTCCCGCCCCAATGATGAAGTGGTGCTGGTGAGCGGTGACGGCTCTTTCATGATGAACGTGCAGGAGCTCGGCACCATCCGCCGCGCCCAGCTCAAGGTGAAGATGGTGCTGCTGGATAACCAGCGCCTCGGCATGGTGCGCCAGTGGCAGGAGCTGTTTTTCGACGGCCGCTACAGCGAGACCATCCTCTCCGACAACCCCGACTTCGTCGCCCTGGCTGCTGCTTTCGGCATCCCGGGCGAGACCATCACATGCAAGGAGCAGATAGCCGGCGCCCTCGATCGCCTGCTGGCAAGCGAGAGTGCCTACCTGCTGCATGTGGCTATTTCAGAGGAAGAAAACGTCTGGCCCCTGGTTCCGCCGGGAGTCGCCAACCACCAGATGATGGAGCAACGCCCATGAACCCGCACACCCTTGCACAGCCAGCATTTGCACAGCACACCCTGCATATCCACGCCCAGCCCAGACCCGAAGTGATGGAGCGGGTGCTGCGGGTGGTGCGTCACCGCGGTTTCAATCTCTGCGCCCTTAATATGGAGCAGGATTGCCAACAGCTGCGGATCACGGTTACTGTCGAGTCGGTGCGTCCCATCCAGCAGTTGTGGAGCCAGCTGGTGAAGCTGGTGGACGTCTCCCGGGTCGATGCACTGGAACAGCAACCCCGGATCAGAGCTTAAGGAGCCAAGCCAATGTCACAGCCTTCCCAATCCGCCACTCACCCCCAATACATCTGGTTCAACGGCAAACTGGTGCCCTGGCAGGATGCCCAGGTGCACGTGATGAGCCACGCCCTGCACTACGGCTCCTCGGTGTTCGAGGGTGTGCGTGCCTACGATACCCCCAAGGGCACCTGCATCTTCCGTCTGCAGGAGCACACCCGCCGCCTGTTCGACTCCGCCAAGATCTACTGGATGGACGTCCCCTACAGCGAGTCCGAAGTGAATGAAGCCTGCCGCACCGTGGTGCGCGAGAACGGCCTGAAGAGCGGCTACCTGCGCCCGCTGGCCTTTGTCGGCAACGTGGGGCTGGGGCTGCATCCGCCGCTGGATGCCAAGGCTGACCTGATGGTGGCCGCCCTGCCGTGGGGCGCCTATCTGGGGGAGGAGGGGCTGAAAAACGGGGTGGATGTCTGTGTCACCTCGTGGAACCGGCTCGCTCCCAACACCATTCCCACCGGCGCCAAGGCGGGCGGCAACTACCTCTCTTCCCAGCTGATCAGCCGCGAGGCCAAACGCAACGGCTTCGCCGAGGGGCTGGCGCTGGATGTTAACGGCTACCTGAGCGAAGGGGCGGGTGAGAACCTGTTTCTGGTGAAGAACGGTGTGCTGTTCACCCCGCCCGCTACTGCCGCCATCCTGCCCGGTATCACCCGCGACACCATCATGACGCTGGCCCGCGATCTCGGTTACGAGGTGCGCGAGCAGGCGCTGCCCCGCGAGGCGCTGTACGTGGCGGACGAGATCTTCATGACCGGCACGGCCGCCGAGGTGACCCCGGTGCGCTCCGTCGATCGGATGAAGGTGGGCGCTGGCAGTCGTGGTCCGGTGACCGAGCAGCTGCAAAATGCCTTCTTCGGCCTGTTCAACGGCCAGACCGAGGACAAGTGGGGCTGGCTGACGCCAGTCAACGACTGATAAGAGAGGGGAGGCGCCATGCCTCCCCGAGTCGCTTCCGGTGAGAGCTTCCTAGAGGAGTCTTCACCAGGGTCGATTCCGATCCACTCGTATCATCACCGCATAACGCATCGAGCCCATATGGGCATTCAGGGAGTAGAGACATGCCGAAGTTGAGATCCGCCACCACCACCCACGGACGTAACATGGCCGGGGCCCGCGCCCTGTGGCGTGCCACCGGAATGACCGATCAGGATTTCGGCAAACCCATCATCGCCGTGGTCAACTCCTTCACTCAGTTCGTGCCGGGCCACGTCCACCTCAAGGATCTGGGCCAGCTGGTGGCGCGCGAGATCGAAGCCGCCGGCGGCGTCGCCAAGGAGTTCAACACCATCGCCGTGGATGACGGCATCGCCATGGGCCATGGCGGCATGCTCTACTCCCTGCCATCGCGGGAGCTGATCGCCGACTCGGTGGAGTATATGGTCAACGCCCACTGCGCCGATGCCATGGTCTGTATCTCCAACTGCGACAAGATCACCCCGGGGATGCTGATGGCCGCCCTGCGCATCAATATCCCGGTCATTTTTGTCTCCGGCGGCCCGATGGAAGCGGGCAAGACCAAGCTCTCTGACCAGATCATCAAGCTGGATCTGGTGGACGCCATGATCCAGGGCGCCGATCCCAAGGTGTCGGACGCCCAGAGCGAACAGGTGGAGCGCAGCGCCTGCCCCACCTGCGGCTCCTGTTCCGGCATGTTTACCGCCAACTCCATGAACTGCCTGACCGAGGCGCTGGGTCTTTCCCAGCCGGGTAACGGCTCGCTGCTGGCGACCCACGCCGATCGTGAGCAGCTGTTCAAGCTGGCGGGCCAGCGCATCGTGACTTTGGCCAAGCGCTGGTATGAGCAGGATGACGAGACCGCCCTGCCGCGCAATATCGCCACCAAGGCGGCGTTCGAGAACGCCATGGCGCTCGACATCGCCATGGGTGGCTCCACCAATACCGTGCTGCACCTGCTGGCGGCGGCGCAGGAGGCGGGTGTCGACTTCACCATGGCCGATATTGACCGTATGTCCCGCAAGGTGCCGCAGCTCTGCAAGGTGGCACCCTCCACCCAGAAGTACCATATGGAAGATGTGCACCGTGCCGGTGGCGTGGTCGCCATTCTGGGCCAGCTGGAAAAAGCGGGTCTGGTGCATGGAGATACCCGTACCGTGCTGGGTTGCTCCCTTGTCGAACAGCTCAATGAGTATGACGTCAGCCGCCAGCCGAGTCAGGAGGTGGTGGACTTCTACCGCGCTGGCCCGGCCGGGATCCGCACCACCAAGGCGTTCAGTCAGGATTGCCGCTGGCCGGAGCTGGATCTGGACCGCGCCGAGGGCTGCATCCGCTCGCTGGACAACGCTTACAGCCAGGAGGGCGGCCTTGCCGTGCTTTCCGGCAACCTCGCGGTCAATGGTGCCATCGTCAAGACTGCCGGTGTGGATGAGAAGAACCTCACCTTCCGCGGCCCGGCACGGGTGTTCGAGAGTCAGGAGAGCGCGGTGAACGGCATCCTCGATGGTACCGTGAAAGCAGGCGAAGTAGTGGTGATCCGCTACGAAGGGCCGAAAGGGGGTCCGGGCATGCAGGAGATGCTCTACCCCACCACCTATCTGAAATCCATGGGATTGGGCAAGGCGTGCGCCCTGATCACCGATGGTCGCTTCTCCGGCGGTACCTCGGGCCTCTCCATCGGCCACGTCTCGCCGGAGGCAGCCTCTGGCGGCGCCATAGGTCTGGTGGAGGATGGCGACATCATCAGCATCAATATCCCGGCCCGCAGCATGGTGCTGGAGGTGGCCGACAGCGTGCTGGCTGCCCGCCGCGTCGCCGTGGAAGCCCGTGGCTGGAAGCCGCTCGATCGTCAGCGTCAGGTCTCCTTTGCCCTGCGCGCCTACGCCATGTTCGCCACCAGCGCCGATAAAGGCGCGGTGCGCGATCGCTCGATGCTGGGGGAATAAATCATGGTCTCTGCGGCGGATTATCTACGCAAGGTGTTGCTCTCCCCCGTCTACGAGGCGGCGCGGGTGACCCCCCTGCAAACCTTGAAGAAACTCTCCGAGCGGCTAGGCAACCACGTCAGCCTGAAGCGGGAGGATCTGCAACCGGTCCACTCCTTCAAGCTGCGCGGCGCCTACCACAAGATTGCCACCCTGACCGAGGAGCAGAAGGCACGCGGCGTTATCGCCGCCTCTGCCGGCAACCACGCGCAGGGGGTCGCCCTGTCGGCCGCCAAGCTCGGTATCAAGGCGATCATCGTGATGCCCAAGACCACGCCGGACATCAAGATCGATGCGGTACGCCGTCAGGGCGGCAACGTCATGCTGTTTGGCAACAGCTTCGATGAGGCCTACGGCGAGAGCCGCCGCCTCGCCGCGCTGGAGGGCTACACCCTGATCCCGCCGTTTGACGACGTCGAGGTGATCGCCGGGCAGGGCACCATCGGCAAGGAGCTGCTGGAGCAGGATACCCACCTCACCCACGTCTTCGTGCCGGTGGGTGGCGGCGGACTGGCCGCCGGGGTGGCGGTCTATATCAAGCAGCTGCTGCCGGATGTGAAGGTGATCGGGGTGGAGGCGGAGGGTTCCGCCTGTCTCAAGGCTGCCATGGCGGCCGGTGAACCGGTCAATCTGGAGCGGGTCTCGCTGTTTGCGGACGGGGTGGCGGTCAAGCGCATCGGCGAGGAGACCTTCCGCCTCTGCAACCAGTATCTGGACGAGGTGGTGACCGTCTCCAACGACCAGATCTGCGCTGCACTGAAAGACATCTTCGACGACTGCCGCGCCATTGCCGAGCCGTCGGGGGCCCTGTCGCTGGCGGGCCTCAAGGCCTACAGCGAGCGGGAGCAGGTCAAAGGGGGGCGGATGGCGGCCATTCTCTCCGGCGCCAACGTCAACTTCCACAGCCTGCGCTACGTGTCGGAGCGCTGCGAGATAGGCGAGAAGCGCGAGGGCATGCTGGCGGTGACCATCCCCGAGCGCAAGGGGGCCTTCCTCGACTTCTGCCGTCAGCTCGGGCCGCGCATGGTGACCGAGTTCAACTATCGCTATGCGGATGCCGAGCAGGCGTCGCTGTTCGTCTCGGTGCGCCTCACCGGCGGTGACGAAGAGCTCGGCCAGATCATCGATCAGCTCGGCGGCAACGGTTATCCGGTGGTCAACATGACCGAGAGCGAGCTGGCCAAGAACCACGTGCGTTACATGATTGGCGGCCGCCCGGCCCGGCCCCTTGGTGAGCGTCTCTACAGCTTCAAGTTTCCGGAGCAGCCGGGAGCCCTGATGCGCTTCCTCGAGACCTTGGGCTGTCGCTGGAACATCAGCCTGTTCCACTACCGCAACCACGGCGCCGACTACGGCCGGGTGCTCTGCGCCTTCGAGCTGCCGGACGAGGACGTGGCCGCCTTCCACGACTACCTGCACGAGATTGGCTACGGTTGGAAAGAGGTGAGCGACGACCCCGCCTACCGGCTGTTTCTGGCCAGTTGAGCAAGGGGGGCTTCAACAACTCATCAGGAGGGAGGCGTTATGCCTCCCTTTTCTATTGCTGCGTGTGGATAGGTTCACTCCGTACGACGCAACGTCATGGTTTAACTGGCAAAACAGTGTGAATAGGTACACAGGTGATTTTTACGCCGGATATTGCTGGCAAGCTCACACTCCTGATGGCTTGGTCATTTGAGGCTGCGTTCGGATGGGATACCCTGAATAGCGGAGAGGCCGCCTGACGGCTTCACACAGGGAAAGTGCGCACTCAGGCGCCCATAACGACTTATTGCAGAGGCGAAAATATGAATAAATCCATGCTTGCCGTATTGGTCAGTGGTTTGCTGGCGGCCGGAGCCGTGCAGGCCGCCGCTCAGGACAATACCTGGTATGTCGGTGGCAAGGCCGGTTGGTCCAATTACTATGGCGTTGACCACAACCAGTATGCCGAGTCGATTGCCCAGACGTTGGGTAATACCAGCGAGAACACGGATGATCTGGGTCTGGGCCTGTTCGCCGGTTACCAGCTCAACCCCAATCTGGGCTTCGAGCTGGGCTATGACTGGCTTGGCAAATACGACACCACTTCGGGCACTGGCGCCAATACCCTCAATACCGAAGCCAAGAGCCAGATGATTCAGGCCACCATGAAGATCAGCTTCCCGGCAACAAATGTGCTCGATCTTTATGGTCGACTGGGCGGCGCCTATGCCTGGACGGATAGCGAGATCAGCTTCGCCAATACCAGCGAGACCGGCAAGAAGCATGGCGCCGCCTTCGTTGGTGCGCTGGGTGCCGAATACGCCATCGATCGTGACTGGGCTGCCCGTCTGGAGTACCAGTACACCACGCCTCTGGGAGATGCCTCTCTCGATCGCTCCGGTATCGAGATGGATAACGGCCTGATCTCGTTCGGGATGCTCTATCGCTTCGGTCAGCAAGGTGGCGAGGTCGCTGCACCGGCGCCCGCTCCGGCCGCCGAACCGGCACCTGTAGCCGTGGTTGAGCCGAAGACCTTCAGTCTGAGTTCCGATGTGCTGTTCGAGTTCAACAAGGCGACCCTGAAGCCGGCTGCCAATCAGGCGCTCGATGCCCTGTTCAGCCAGATTGTGGCGGCCAATCCGAAAGATGGCGTCGCAACTGTCATCGGTTATACCGACCGCATCGGTTCCGACAACTACAACCTGGCGCTATCCGAGAAGCGTGCCCAGAGTGTGGCCAGCTATCTGGTATCCAAAGGCTTGTATGCCGACAAGGTACGAGTCGAGGGGCATGGCAAGGCCAATCCGGTCACTGGCAACAGCTGTGCCAGCCGCTCCAAGCAGGAGCTGATCGCCTGTCTGGCACCGGATCGCCGGGTAGAAATCCATCTGGAAGGGGTCTCCCAGCCTGTCCAATAAGCAGAGCAACGGGATCGATAAATGTAAAAACGGGAGGCTTAGCCTCCCGTTTCTTATGGGGTGTTTACGATGTTGAGCCTCAGAGCCCGAACAGCGGGCGCAGGCGAATGCCGATGAGGCTGCCAGCGAGGGCCATCAGCATCCAGACCCAGCCATGAAGGCTGCCAGAGGCGGTGCCATCGAAGAAGCCGCCGAGGTTGCAGGCAGCGTACATGGCGCCCATTCCCATCAGCAGGCCGCCGAGGATGGAGGCCAGACTGTTGCCGAGCCGCATCGGGGCGAAGGTGCCGCCACCGCTCAAACAGCGCGCCAGCATGGCCCCCAGAATACCGAGCCAGAACATGCCGACCATGGGGTTGATAAAGAGTGGCTGGGCAAGCTTGGGGTTCCCCTCGAACAGGCCGAACAGGGAGGCGCCGCGCAGCGCCATGTCATAGACGGCGCCGGTGATGGTCCAGGCCGAGCCGTGCAGAGCGACCACGGACGAGTTGAGCAGGGCGATGATGATGCCGCCGGTCAGCACGGTGAAGCGGCCATCGCGCCAGAACAGGTTGCCGCCGCTGAAGAGGGGCTTGAGCTCGCCGGTGCGCTTGAGTTCGCTGTTGCGAAACAGCAGGAACAGCGCAGCGACCAGCGCCAGATTGAGCAGCATGCCACTCCAGATATTGCCGGTCAGATCCCGGGCCAATACCACATGGCTGGAGAAGGTAGCCTCCAGTTCGGGGCGGAACTGGTTGCTGATAAGGGTGCCGATGCCGTAGCAGATCAGCACCAGCCAGAAGCGGGGTTGCCCCTCGCCGCAGCAGTAAAGAGTGCCGGTGGCGCAGACGCCAGCCAGCTGCATGCCGATGCCGAACAGGAAGGCTCCGACGATGAAAGGAATGCCGATAGCCATCACGTTACCCACCATGGCATCGCCAAACAGGGCGTGGCTAAAGGAGAGGAAGGTGGTGAACAGCAGAATCTCGATGGCGATGGTGAGCAGGTGAACCCGCACATAGTAGCTGTTGCGTTTGGTCAGCATTTCGCGCCAACCGAATACGATGCCGAAGCGACTGAAGGAGAGGGTGAAGCCGAAGCCGAATCCGATCAGGGCCATCAGAGCCCATTTCATACCAAAGGTGTTGCCAAGCCAGAGTAACGCTCCCCCCGCGATTGCCACGATGGGGAGCGACCATTTTCGAGTCATGTCAGTTGATCCTTGCAGTTGGTTTTTAGAGGGGCGGATCCTATTCCCTCATGGAGTCTAATGCTACCCATTTAACCAGTGCAGAGAAAAAAGGGGAGCGCTGACTCCCGTCAGCGCCGGGGATCAATGGCGGGTGGTGTCGAGATGGAAGTGGTGAGTCTGCCTGGTCAGGATGCGGGCGTGCTGGGCGACCAGGGTCGCCTCTTCGGCGGCCTGACTGGCGCTCTGGTTGGCCTCGGCCGCCAACCGCGACATCTCCCCGACCTGATGGTGGATCCCTTGCACCAGCCGGGTCTCATCGCTCATCAACTGATCGACCTGAGCGATGCGCTGATTGATCTCCTCGCAGCTCTGCGCGATCCGGGCGACGCTCTGGCGCGCTGTCATCGTGTGAGTGACCGCCTGTTCGACCCGGGCCAGCTCGGTATCCATCTCGCTGGCGGCGCGCAGGCTGACATCCTGGATCTTGCCGATGATGGTGTTGATCTCGGTGGTGGCGCTGCCGGTGCGGGTCGCCAGCGAGCGTACTTCATCGGCCACCACGGCAAAACCGCGTCCCTGTTCGCCTGCCCGCGCCGCTTCAATGGCGGCGTTCAGCGCCAGCAGATTGGTCTGCTCCGCAATATCGTGAATGGCGCCCGCCAGCCCGGCAATCTGCTGCGAGAGGCCAGTCAGATCCGAAATGGTCTGGGAGACCTGCTTCACTCCCGTGACTTGTTCCCCGATCACCAGTTCCACGGTGTGGATGGCGATCGTCGCCTCTTGTGCCCGCTCTGCTGACTGCAGGGTTTGCTCCCCCACCTGATGCAGCTGGCTACCCGCCTGTTCAATGGAGTGGGTGAGCTGTTCGATGGCCTGTTCGATATGTTGGGCCGCCCCGACCTGAGCCTGACTGTCATCGGTGTGCCGTTGTGCCATGGCGGTCAGGCTGGTGGCGCGATCATCCAGCGTACTGGCGCTGCGCTGCAGCGACTCCACCAGGGTTGCCAGCTGGTCACGCATGGCCCCGATCTGGCGGATCAGCTCGCCGATGGCATCAAGGCCCGGCTCCGGCATGGGGCGGTTCAACTCCCCTTCGGCGATGGCGGCGGTCGCCTTGCCTGCTGCCAGCAGCCGCTGTTGGGTGGGGCGTCCCAGCCAGAAGATGAGCCCGGCCCCCAGCAGTGCGGCGCACAACAGCAGGCCGTAGCAGAGTCGAGTGGTGTTGGCTAGATGGGCCATCTGCTCGGCGGCATACTCGTTGCCGCGGATGACGGTGGCGTCCACCCCTAGCCGGTGGGCGTTATAGAGGGTGTGCAGGCGCGCCGCAATCGCGCCCGCCTGCGCTAGGTCCCCCACCTTGATGGCGGGGACAAACTTGTCGTTGAGCAACTGCCAGAACCGCTCCCCCTGCACTTTTTGCTCCCCCAGCAGCAGTTCCCTGAGGGGTTCGTTCAGGCTGCTCTCTTGCCAGAAGCGGTTACGGCTCTCGAACTCTTGCTGCAGTCGGGCGAGGGTTTGCAGCAGGGCCTCCCGCTCCTCCGGTTTGGCATGGAGCAGGGTGTAGACCTGCAACTGGGATTCGATGAGGTAGAGAGGCGGCGGCAGAATATCGGCTACCACATCCTTCCCCTGTCCCATCTGATCGGCTGCGCTCCGGACCGAGTAAAGCCCGAAAAAGCTGATGGAAATCAGCGTGATAATGACCATGATCCCCAGAACCTGACCAAAAAGCAGGGATCTGTCGTGAATGTGCTTGAGCATGTTGCCTCCATTCGGCTCCGTTCCATGGATAGCATAGCTCTCTGGCGGGATAGTGAGACTCGGGTGTGGTCTGTTGATGGCGAGTCGGCTCTGGAGAAGGGGAAGTCGCAGTCTGAAGGCCGCTGGTGGCACGAAAAAGAACCCCGGCTGATGAGCCGGGGTCGCTGGTGGTGAGGCGGTGTCAGGTTCGGCTTGGCGCGGCTTTGCCGCTGCGCAGCCCATCCAGACTGAACAGTACCAGCGCACTCCAGATGCAGGCAAAGGTGAGCAGTTTGTCCATCGCCAGCGCTTCCCCATAGAGGGTGACCGCGAGGATGAACATCAGGCTGGGGCCTATGTACTGGAAGAAGCCCAGGGTGGAGAGCTTGAGCCGGTTCGCGGCGGCAGTGAAGCAGAGCAGGGGGGCCGTGGTGACGGCGCCTGCGGCGATCAGCAGCAGGTTGAGGTGCCAGTCGTTCTGGGTGAGATGGCTGGTGGGGCTGTCGGCAAAGCCCCACAGATAGATGGCCGCTGGCGGCAGCATGATCATGGTTTCGATCAGCAGACCGGTGAGGGCATCGAGGGCCAGTTTTTTGCGCACCAGCCCATAGATGGCAAAGCTCGACGCCAGCACCAGCGCAATCCAGGGCAAGGAGCCAAAGGCGATAAGCTGGATGGCCACCCCGGCAAAGGCCAGCGCCACCGCCCACCACTGCAGGCGGCGCAGTTTCTCGCTCAGAAACACCATTCCCAACAGTACGTTGAACAGCGGGTTGATGTAGTAGCCGAGGCTGGCATCCAGCATGTGACCGTTGTTGATGGCCCAGATGAACAGCAGCCAGTTGCCGCCGACGGTAACCGAGGTAAACGCCAGGGTGAGCAACACTTTTGGCTGGCGCAGCACCGCCTGCACCTTGTGCCACTGACGGCCTGCCAGGGTCAGTACCATCAGCAGCACGCAGGACCAGATCATCCGGTGGGTCAGGATTTCGGCGGCCGGAACGGCAGAGATGGTCTTGAAATAGATGGGGGCTATGCCCCAAAGGGTATAGGCGCACAGGGCGTAGATGACGCCCTGACGCTGGATCTGTTGCGGCATGCGGATGACCTTTACTGAAGCGTTGGATGCGGGAAAACATCGCAAAAAATCAGTGTAGCGATCCTTTTGCGGGGAAAGAAGCGAATAAACGAAGTTTGAGGGATAGGAGGAGTGTGGCTGGCCGCTCAGCCTTTACCGCGGCGGATCTTGTCGACATCCATCAACAGCCACAGCATCAGGGCGATGGCGGAGATCCAGGGGCCCCAGGTCACGTAGGCCTCGCCGTGCCCCAGCACGAAGAACAGCAGGGGCAAACCGATCACCAGAAAAAGTACGCTTCCCAGAAAAAATAGCATTTTTGTCTTTATATTTAACATGTTGGCTTTTTTATCATTATAAGGATTGAGCCCGGTGATGGAAGGCCAAAAATGCAAAAGGGGGATTTCTCCCCCTTTTTGATCCGATAGTGCTGCTTTGTCGTGTTAATCCAGCTGAATCCAGGTGCTTTTCAGCTCGGTGTACTTCTCCAGCGCATGAAGTGACTTGTCGCGACCGTTGCCGGACTGTTTGAAGCCGCCAAATGGCATGGTCATGTCACCACCGTCCCAGTTGTTGACGAACACGGTACCGGCGCGCAGGGCGCGGGAGCCCTTCACCGCCTTGTTGAGATCCGCCGTCCAGATCGCCGCGGCTAGGCCGTAGTCGGTGTCATTGCCCAGCGCAATGGCCTCCTCCAGCGTATCGAAGCCGGTCACCGCCAGCACAGGGCCGAAGATCTCCTCGCGGAAGATGCGCATCTGCGGGGTCACGTCGTCGAAAATAGTGGGTTCGATATAGAAGCCGCCACTCTCCATATTGGTGCGGTTGCCACCCAGCAGCAGCTTGGCCCCCTCCTGCTTGCCAATCTCGATATAGCGCAGCACCTGCTCCATCTGGATGTGATCCACCATGGCGCCGATACGGGTCGCAGGGTCGAGCGGGTTGCTCGAGATCCACTCGCGGGCATGGGCCAGCAGTCGCTCCATAAATTGCGGCTTGATGCTGTTTTGCACCAGCAGCCGAGAGGCGGCGGTGCACACCTCGCCCTGGTTGTAGAAGATGGCGCCAGCGGCGCTCTTGGCCGCGGCGTCCAGATCCGGTGCGTCGGCCAGTATGATGTTGGGGCTCTTGCCGCCGCACTCCATAAAGGCGCGCTTGAGGTTGGACTTGCCGGAGCACTCCACCAGATGTTTACCGATCTTGGTGGAGCCGGTGAAAGTGATGCAATCCACGTCCATGTGCATGGCCAGCGCCTCGCCCACGGTGTGGCCAAAGCCCGGTAGCACGTTGAACACACCGTCCGGAATGCCCGCCTCCTTGGCCAAACCTGCGATACGCAGGGCCGTCAGGGGGGATTTTTCGGAAGGCTTGAGAATGACCGAGTTGCCGGTAGCGAGCGCCGGGCCCAGCTTCCAGCAGGCCATCACCAGCGGGAAGTTCCAGGGCACTATGGCGGCGACCACCCCGAGCGCTTCGCGGGTCACCAGTGCCAGGGCGGACTCCTCCACCGGGGCGACCTGATCGTAAATCTTGTCGATCGCTTCGGCGTTCCAGGCGATGCAGTTGGCGGCGGCGGGGGCGTCATAGCCCATGGCATCGCCGATGGGTTTGCCCATATCCAGCGACTCCAGCAGCGCCAGCTCCACCTTGTTGAGGCGCATCAGCTCGGCGAAGCGCTGCATGATCTGTTTGCGCTGTTTCGGCGGCAGGCCGCTCCAACGCTTGTCGTTGAAGGCGTCACGCGCAGCCTGTACCGCCAGTTCGGCATCGGCGGAATCGCAGGCTGCCACCTTGGTCAGCAGCTTGCCGTTGGCCGGGTTGATGCAATCGAAGGTGGCGCCATTGACGGCATCCCGATAGCTGCCGTTGATAAAGGCTTGCGAGGGCAGGGTCAGATGGGCGGCCTTGTGTTGCCACTGGGCCAGGGTCAGGTCACTCATGTTCACTCCTTGAACCGGCAAAAGTCAGTTTCCGCGTATCAATATGCTAAACATCCTGCCGCTTGTAAATCCATCTTGTAACAATTCATTAAACATTGCCCCCTGCCGATGCGCGTCTGAATGTCAGAAACTGGCGGGGGTGTTGGCCGAGATCAGCACGCACTCCTGTTCGCCACTATTGCGAAAACGGTGGGGGGTGCGGCTGTCGAAGTAGTAGCCATCCCCGGCGCCCAGCAGGTAGATCTGCTCGCCCACGGTCACTTCAACTTCGCCCTTGATGACGATGCCGCACTCTTCACCCTCGTGGCTCAGCATGTCGTCGCCGGTGTCGGCGCCCGGTGGCAGCACCTCCTGCAACATGCCGATGGCGCGGTTGGCGCGGCTGTGCCCGACCAGCCGGTAGCTGATGGGATGCGTGCCGAGATCCGGCATATCGGCGGCGCGGAAGATCACTTCGGTGCCCATTTCAGTCTCTTCGGTGAAGAAGCTGGCCAGCGACATGGGGATCCCTTCCAGCACCTTGCGCAGGGAGGCGACAGAGGGGCTCACCTGATTTTTCTCGATCTGGGAGATAAATCCGTTGGTCACACCGGAGCGCTTGGCCAGCTCGCGCTGGGAGAGGGCCGCCTTGGTGCGAACCGCCTTGAGGCGGTGACCGATATCCATCTATAGACACTCCTTGACTGTTTACTATTATTAAAATTGTGTTAAATATCTTATACCACCCTGCTGATGCGTCTAGCTAGGGGTGGCACCAGACAGGGCGATAACGGGCCCTTTTTTATGGATTCAGGTGTTTAATTTAATAGGCATTGGCCGACAGTTGCTAAACACCTTAAGGATGAGGTGACCATGAAACCGATCAGCGACATCAATACGCCCTCCGACATGTCCGCCTTCTGGATGCCGTTCACCGCCAACCAGCAGTTCAAGGCGGCGCCGCGCATCCTGAAGTCGGCAGAGGGGATGTATTATCACTCAGAGGATGGCCGCAAGATACTGGATGGCACAGCCGGACTCTGGTGTTGCAACGCGGGCCATGGTCGGCGCGAGATTGCCGAGGCGGTCTCCCAGCAGATTTCCCACCTCGATTTCGCTCCCACATTCCAGATGGGCCACCCCCTGCCGTTTGAGCTGGCCAACAAGCTGGTGGAGATCGCCCCCAAGGGGTTTGGCCACGTTTTCTATACCAACTCGGGTTCCGAGTCGGTCGATACCGCGCTGAAAATCGCGCTGGCCTGGCAGCGGGCTCGCGGTCAGGGCACTCGCACCCGGCTGATTGGTCGCGAGCGTGGCTATCACGGGGTCGGCTTTGGCGGTATCTCGGTAGGGGGCATTCCCGGCAACCGCAAGTGGTTCGGCTCCCTGCTGACCGGGGTGGATCATCTGCCCCATACCCTCAACATCGCCAAGAACGCCTTCACCAAAGGGCTGCCCGAGGAGGATGTGGCGCTGGCCAACGAGCTGGAGAAGATCGTCTTCCTGCACGATGCCAGCAATATCGCGGCGGTGATCGTCGAGCCCATCGCTGGCAGTACCGGCGTGCTGATGCCCCCCAAAGGCTACCTCAAGCGGCTGCGGGAGATTTGCACCAAGCACGGCATCCTGCTGATTTTTGACGAGGTGATCACCGGTTTCGGTCGCCTCGGCTCCCCCTTCGCCGCACAGGAGTTCGATGTCATCCCCGACATGATCACTTGCGCCAAGGGGCTGACCAACGGCGCTATCCCCATGGGCGCGGTGCTGGTGCAGAAGCACATTTATGACGACATGATGGCGGCAGGCAAGGGGGCTATCGAGCTGTTCCACGGCTACACCTATTCCGGTCATCCGGTGGCTGCGGCTGCAGGGCTCGCGACCCTCGAGATCTATCGCAACGAGAACCTGCTCAGCCGCGCCGCCGATCTGGCTGGCTACTGGGAGGAGGCGGCCCATTCGCTGAAGGGCTGCAAGCATGTGAAGGATGTGCGCAACTACGGGCTGGTGGCGGGTATCGAGCTGGAATCGATGCCGGATGCACCGGGCAAGCGCGCCTACGAGGTATTTGTCCGCTGTTTCGAGAAGGGGGCATTGATCAGGGTGACCGGCGACATCATCGCCCTGTCGCCACCGCTCATCATCGAGCGCAGCCAGATCGACGATCTCTTCACCCTGCTGCAGGGTGTGTTGCAGGCACAACCCTAACCCATTTGATGGCCCCGCACTGGCGGGGCCTTGCGCTGTCTTGCTCGGCGCAATTACCACATCAGTTATCACGGAGGATACATGACATACAGGGTCAGCAACTTCATCAACGGCCAGCTGCAGGAGAGTGGCAGCGAGCGCCAAGGGGCCATTTTCAATCCCGCCTGCGGCAAGCAGCAGGGAAGCGTCGGGCTGTCGAGCGCCGCCGAGTGTCAGGAGGCGATCGCCATCGCCGAGCGCGCTTTTGCCGACTGGTCGCAAACCCCGCCGCTGGTGCGGGCGAGGGTCTTTTTCCGCTTCAAGGAGTTGATGGAGCAGCACAGGGACGAGCTTGCCCAGCTCATCAGCCGCGAGCATGGCAAGGTCTTCTCCGATGCGCAGGGTGAGTTGACCCGCGGGCTGGAGGTGGTGGAGTTTGCCTGCGGCATTCCCCATCTGCTCAAGGGGGAGCACTCCCTCAACGTCGGTCGTGGGGTAGACAGCTACTCCATGATGCAGCCGGTCGGTGTTTGCGCCGGTATCACCCCGTTCAACTTCCCGGCCATGGTGCCGCTCTGGATGTTCCCGGTCGCCATCGCCTGCGGCAACACCTTTATTCTCAAACCCTCCGAGAAGGATCCCTCCCTCTCGTTGCGGATGGCCGAGCTGCTCAAGGAGGCCGGTCTGCCGGATGGCGTGCTCAACGTGGTGAACGGTGACAAGGAGGTGGTGGATGTGTTGCTGACTGATCCGCGGGTCGGTGCCGTGTCGTTTGTCGGCTCCACCCCCATTGCCCAGTACATCTATGCCACCGCCTCGGCCCATGGCAAGCGAGTGCAGGCGCTGGGCGGTGCCAAGAACCACATGGTGGTGATGCCGGATGCGGATCTCGATCAGGCGGTCTCCGCCCTGATGGGGGCTGCTTATGGGGCCGCGGGCGAGCGCTGCATGGCCATTTCGGTGGCCGTGGTGGTGGGTGACGAGACCGCCGATGCGCTGGTAGCCAAGCTGACGCCGCTGGTGGAAAAACTGCGGGTGGGCCCGGGGTTGGGCCAGAGCCCGGAGAACGAGATGGGGCCGCTCATCAGCAAGGAGCATCTGGCCAAGGTGCGCGGCTACGTTGATCAGGGAGTGGCCGAAGGGGCCGCGCTGCGGGTCGATGGTCGCACGCTGAACCACGACGAGGGTTACTTTATCGGCGGCTGCCTGTTTGACGAGGTAACTCCCGAGATGCGCATCTACCGCGAGGAGATCTTCGGCCCTGTGCTCTCTATCGTGCGGGTGCCGGATTACGAGACGGCGCTGCGCCTCATCAACGAGCACGAGTACGGCAACGGCACCGCCATCTTTACCTGTGACGGCGACACCGCGCGGGACTTCACGGCGCGGGTGCAGGTCGGTATGGTAGGGGTGAACGTTCCCATTCCGGTGCCGATGGCGTTTCACAGCTTTGGCGGCTGGAAGCGCTCCATCTTCGGGCCGCTCAACATGCACGGGCCGGACGGGGTTCGCTTTTATACCCGGATGAAGACGGTGACGGCGCGCTGGCCCCAGAGCCTGCGCAGTGGTGCCGAGTTCTCCATGCCGACCATGAAGTGACGTGCTGGCACGTGCTCATGGACTAACCTCTTGCCCCCGCCGGTCGATGATTGGCGGGGGCGAACTCTGTAAAGGAACAACAGATGCGATTGGGAATTCTCGATTGTGACCGGCTCGATCCCGATCTGGCGGATCGTTTTGGCCCCGTTTACTCCGAGATGTTTATCAGGGGCTTTGCGGCCCTGGCCCCCGAGCTGGAATTTCGGGTCTGGTCTGCCCTTGATGGGGAGCTGCCGGAGGATCTGCACGAGTGCGATGCCTGGCTCATCACTGGCTCGCGCCACGACGCCTATAGCGATATCCCCTGGATTCAGGCACTGCGGGCATGGATCCGCCAGGCGCACGATGCCGACGTCAAGCTGGCCGGTGTCTGCTTCGGTCATCAGGTGATCGCCCAGGCGCTGGGCGGCGAGGTGGTGAAGTCTACCAAGGGGTGGGGGCTGGGAGTGTCGGTGCACCCCATGCTGGCAGATGAGCCCTGGATGGCGCCGGCGCGGGATCAGATCCGCATTCTGGCCAGCCATCAGGATCAGGTGGCCCTGCTGCCGCCGGGGGCAACCCGGCTGGCGGGCAACGACTTTTGTCCCAACTTCATGTTTTTGCAGGGTGATCACATCGTCGCCATTCAGGGGCATCCGGAGTTCTCGGTGGAGTACAACCGGGCGCTAATCGAGCGGCGCCGTGGCCTGTTGCCCGACGAGCGCTACCAGAGCAGCCTCTCCTCGCTGGAGGGAGAGGTGGATTCGGCGACCATGATGCAGTGGCTGCTGCAGTTTCTGGGGATCCTGCCGCTGCGGGCTGGCGCGGCCTGAGCCCGGTTTGTCAGCCACCCCTTCGGATGCTAGATTTTGTAGCAAAATTAAGGATCAAGCGCTGAGATGTCGGGATCGGATGGTACACTGGCCGCCCATGTGGCGGCCTGTTTGTCTGGCTTGATTGCCGTCCCGGCCTGAGCCAAACCTGTCTGAGCCAAACCTGTCTGAGCCAAACCAGTGTGAGAGTGTGACGCCTTGAAACTACAGCAATTGAAGTATTTGATCGCGATCCGGGACCACAACCTCAATGTGTCCGTGGCTTCCGATGCGCTCTTCACCAGTCAGCCGGGGGTCAGCAAACAGATTGGCCTGCTGGAGAGCGAGCTGGGGGTGCGGATCTTCGAGCGCCGTGGCAAGCACCTGCACCGCATTACGCCGGTGGGGGAAGAGATCATCAAGTGTGCCGAGGCGATGCTCAATATCGAGAGCAAGATCAAGGCGATCTCCCGCGAGTATCTGGACCCGACCGTGGGCACCCTCAATATTCACACCACCCACACCATCGCCCGCTACCTGCTGCCCAAGTCGGTCACCTACTTCACCAAGAAGTACCCCAAGATCTCGTTCCACCTTCATCCGGTGATGTCGGCGAGCAAGGAGCAGATCAGCAAGGGTTACTCCGATTTCTCCATCGTTGCCCACGAGATTGGCTTCGACAAGGAGCTGATCGCGCTGCCCGCCTACCTCTGGACTCTCTCGCTGGTGGTGCCGCAGGATCACCCGCTGGCCAAGGTGAAGAAGCCGACCCTGGAGCAGCTCTGTCACTACCCGATCCTCAGTTACGAGAGCGGAGCCACTGGCCGTCAGGTGCAGGACGAGGTATTCCATGCCGCCGGTCTCACCCCGAGCTACTACATGACGGTGATGGACGCCGGGGTGATCAAACGCTACGTGGAGCTGGGTTTTGGCATCGGTATCATCTCCTCGCTGGTGGCCAACGACACCGATAGCCCCGGGCTGGTCTCCATCAATCTGGAGCACCTGTTCAAGCCCTGTCCGGCCCAGATCTGCTTCAGCAAGAGCATCCTGCTGCAGAACTACATGTATGACTTCATCAGCTCCTTCTCGCCCCACCTCACCAAGGAGGTGATCCAGAGTGTGATGCAGCAGCCGACCCAGGCGCGCATCGACGAGCTGCTGGCCGGGGTGGAGCTGCCCATCTATTGATCCCGATCGGATTCCCGATCGCTGTCGGTTGTCTCTTTTGTCAGGCTGGGCTCTACTCGGGGTTCAGCCTGTCTCTTTTGGGCTATCTCCATCGTCCGAGGTCTCTATGTCCCGCATTCTGCTGCTTGCCAATCTCAACTGTGATCATGTGCTCTCCCTCTCCGAACCGCTGGTGGCGGGGGCCCGGCTGCAATATGTGGATCAGGGGCGCAGGCTCGGCGGTGGCGCTGCCAACACCGGCATCGGGCTGGTGTGGGCGGGTCACGAGGTGACTATCGCCTCCCGTATCGGGCTGGACGAGACCGGCGACTGGCTGCTGGAGCAGGCGGCCGGTTACGGGCTGGATTGCAGCCATGTGGAACGCTTTGGCGGCGAGACCGGCGAGCTGCTGATCCTGGTGGACTCCACTGGCGAGCGCACCATACTGCGCCGCCCGCGGCGTCCCGACCTGCCCGGCGATCTGCCGCTGGAGGGGGTGGATTGCCTCTATGTGAACTATCCCGGTACCGCCATCATCAGTTACATGCGCCAGATGCTCGGCAAGAGCTTCGTGGTAGCCCAGTATCCCAAGGGCGGCCAAGCGCGCCGTCCCTGCCATGTGCTGGTAGCCTCCCGCTCCGATCTCGGCGAGGTGAGCGACCCCTGGCAGCATGCCCGCCAGCTGGCGGGGGAGCAGCTCGAATGGCTGGTGTTGACTGAGGGCAAGGCGGGGGCGGTGGCCATCCATGGTGACGAGCAGATCCGGGTCGCCGCTCGGCCGGTCTCGGTGGTCGATACTACGGGGGCTGGGGATGCTTTCGCCGGCGGATTGATCCATGGTCTGGCGCGGGGCATGGCGATCAAGGATGCGTTGCAGTGCGCGGTGGACTGGGGGGCGTTTGCCGTCGCCTCCGAGAGCTCCATTCCCTCGGTCGCGCTGAAAAACTGGCTGAAACAGCCCCACTGAACCATCTCTTTGACGGTCGATTGAGGAGCGGTTCGCGGGCCATATGGCTGCTGGTCGAAGGGGCTTGGCTAAGGGGACTATTCGGGAGATTTACCCGCCATAAAGCGGGCAAACGCCGGGCTAACCCGGCAAGTTTGCGATCAATCAAAGAAAGTGTCGATTTATGTGCATCTTCATCGACACCCGGTTGTGCTGCTCTTAACCTGTCACTCCGCAACTCAGATTAAGAGACAGGCCCCCTCTGGCGAACCAATGGGCAAACAGAGGCAAACCGGTTGTCTCCTGCCTCTTAGCTCAATGTTGTCGTCCTGATTCCTGGCTTGTAGTAAGAGGCAAGTGCGACCATGCAACTGACACGATTTACCGACTACGCCCTGCGTACCCTGACCTTCCTGGCGGTTCAGCCGGGGGATCGTCTGTCGACCATTACCGAAGTGGCCGATACCTTCGGCATCTCTCGCAACCACGTGGTCAAAATTGTGCACCAGCTTGGCATCAAGGGGTACATCGAGACGGTGCGCGGCAAGCACGGTGGCATCCGCCTCGGTCGCTCGGCGGTCTCCATCAATTTGCGGGATGTGGTGATGGACATGGAGCATGTGCTCTGTCCGGTCGATTGCAAGCGCGAGAACTGCCGTCTCTCCGGTGGCTGCCGTATTCAGGGCATTCTGCGCCGCGCCATGAACGCCTTCCTCGAAGTGCTGGGTGAGTACACTCTGGCTGATGCGGTGCGCGATCCCAATCGTCTCTGCCACCTGCTGGGTATCGAGCAAGAGACTATTGTGACCATGGCCTGACGGGGCGTGGAATATCGAACAAGATGTGAAAGGGGCCTGATGGCCCCTTTTGCTTTTGTACGCAGGTGGTTTTTAACGACTGCCTGGCTGGCGGATCAGGGTGATGGCGCCGTGCAGGCAGGCGAGGCCACAGGCACCGCAGCCATTGCAGGCATCCATATTGACGTTGATGCCGTCGGCGGTGGCCTTGATCGCTTGTTGTGGGCAGGCATCTTCACAGAGCAGGCAGTAGAAGCCCTGCCGAGCCTGACAGCTCTCTTCAATCTGCACCCGGGTCTGCACCTGACGGCCCAGTTGCAGGTCGAGGGCGCCGGTGGGACAGGCTCTGGCGCAGCTGCCACAGTAGCTGCACTGGCCGCAGGCGAGATCGAGTACCGGGGTACCGGCGATGGGGCTCCCCTCGTACTCCTCCTGGGTGGCCGGTTTGAGCAGACCGCGCGGGCAGGCCTTGAAACACTCGCCACAGCGGGTGCAGAGGGAGAGGTACTGGGACTCCTCGATGGCCCATGGCGGGCGCGCTTCATGGCAAACCACGGCGGGCTTGCGGGAAGCTTGCCAACCTTGTGTCAGCCAACGGAGGAAATAGTGAGTCATGCTCGCCCCTGATACCTATTAGGGGTTAATTTTATCGAAGTTTCGGGAAGCAGGCCAGAGAATAGCGGCCGTCAGGATCGCAAGCTCAGTTGCCCTTGTGTAAGCTAGGCGGGTCTTTTTACGTGGTTGAATGAAATCATATGTGGCTATTTCTCTGGCGTGCGTCCCTGCTCTATGTCTTTCCCCTGCTGATGTGGGCCTACTGCCGCATCAAGGATATCGAGTTCGCCGAGCTCGATACCGGCGTCAACACCCACAAGTGGGTGGTGCTGGCCGCCTACCTCATCTACGTGGTGCTCTGGATCCTGGTTAACCGCTATCTCGAACTCTTCCTGCGTCAGCGGAGCCGCAAATGATCGACCCCGGGCTCTGGGGGATCTTGCTGCCTGCCGCCGTGCTGGCCCTCGGACTGGGCTGGCTGATCGGGCGGCGGGCCGCCACGGCGCAGGCTCAGGAGCTGATGCTGGCGCAGGAGCGTTATCAGGCGCTGCAGGATCGCTTCGACGAGTTGCAGGATGAGCGGATGCAGGGCCAGCAGAAGCTGGATCAGCAGCAGACCCTGCTCATCAAGCTCACCGCCCGCCTCAAGGATGCGGAAGCGACCCTGCGCAGCGAACGGTTGGCCGCCGCTGAGAAGCTGCAACTGCAACAGGAGGCGGAGCAGCGCCTCAGCCAGCAGTTCGAGAACCTCGCCAACCGGATCTTCGAGCAAAACTCCGGCAACTTCCGCGAATTGAACCAGAACAGCCTCGATCTGCTGCTCACCCCGCTAAAAGAGCAGCTCGAGGGCTTTCGTCGTCAGGTAGGCGAGACCCACGCCCAGGAGACGGCCCAGCGCCACAGCCTCAAGTTCGAACTGGAGCGCCTCGCCGAGCTCAATGCCCGCATGACCGAGGAGGCGGCAGCGCTAACCCGCGCCCTCAAGGGTGACAGCAAGCAGCAGGGCAACTGGGGTGAAGTGGTGCTGGCACGGATCCTCAGCGAATGCGGCCTGCGCGAGGGCCACGAGTACCACACCCAGGTCAATATTGAGGTGGAGAAGGGCAAGCGCTACCAGCCCGACGTGATTGTCCACCTGCCGCAGGAGAAGGACATCATCATCGACGCCAAGGTGTCGCTGACCGCCTACGAGCGCTGGTACAACGCCGATGACGAGCTGGAGAAGGCGGTGGCGCTCAAGGAGCACGTCGCCTCGGTGCGCAACCATATCCGCGAGCTGGGCCGCAAGGATTACCAGCAGCTGCCCGGGGTGCGCACCCTCGACTATGTGCTGATGTTCGTGGCGGTGGAGCCCGCCTTCCTCACCGCGATGGAGGCCGATCCCTCGCTAGTGCGTTACGGTCTCGACAACAACATCCTGCTGGTGAGCCCCACCAATCTCATGGTGGCGCTGCGCACCATCGAGAACCTGTGGCGCTACGAGCGGCAGAACCAGAATGCCCGCCAGATTGCCGAACGGGCCGGTCGCCTCTACGAAAAGCTGCGGCTGTTTGTCGAGGAGATGCAGCAGATGGGCGGCAGCCTGCACAAGGCGCAGGAGAGCTACGACAAGGCGATGGGACGGCTGGTCAACGGCCGTGGCAACCTGATTGCGCAGGTCGAGCGTTTCCGCGAGTTGGGGGTGGAGGTGACCAAGAGCCTGCCCGAGCCGCTAGTGGAACGGGCGCTGGAGCGCGACAAGGAGCTGGAGTAGTTTTTCCCCTTACAGCCATCAGCAAAAGGCCCAAACCCGGTTTGGGCCTTTTGCTATCTGCCAGCTGGCCCAGTGCTTACCCATCATCAGAAATCCGCAAAGCAAACGGCCCACCGAAGTGAGCCGTTTTTATTTGCAGTGCCGTTGTGGATCAGCGGCTGGCTGCGCGGGCGCTCAGTTCGGCTTTCTCGCTATCGCTCAGGAAGGCCAGGGTCAGGCCGTTCTGCTGGGCGGTGCGGATTTCGCTGGCGGTCATGCCAGCGGCCGGAGCGGCCACCTCATATTCGTGCGGCAAGTCGATCCCTTCCACCGCCGGATCGTCGGTGTTGAGGCAGGCCAGCACGCCAGCGGCCAGGAACTGGCGGATCGGGTGTTCGGTCAGGCTCGCCACCGTGGTGGTCTGGACGTTGGAGGTGAGGCAGGATTCGATGCCGATGCGGTGCTCGGCCAGATAGGCCATCAGGGCCGGATCCTGAATCGCTTTGACACCGTGGCCGATACGCTCGGCGCCCAGCTCGCGAATGGCTTGCCACATGCTCTCGGGGCCGGCGGCTTCACCGGCGTGTACGGTGACGTGCATGCCTGCATCGCGCACCTTGCGGAAGTGGTCGACAAAGAGTTCGCCCGGGAAGCCCAGCTCGTCACCGGCCAGATCGATGGCGACCAGCTTGTCGCGGTGGGCCAGACAGGCGGCCAGCTCCTGATTGCACTGCTTGGTGCCGAAGGTGCGGCTCATGATGCCGATCAGGTTGGTCTTGATGCCGAAGTCGCGGCTGCCCGCGGCCACGCCGTCGATGATGGCTTCCACCACACCCTGCGGGTGCAGCTTGTGTGCCATCGCCATATAGGCCGGGCTGAAGCGCAGTTCGGCATAGTCGATACCGGCGCGCAGCAGATCTTCCACGTTCTCGTAGGCGACCCGGCGGCAGGCATCATAGTCGGCCAGCACGGCCACACCCCAGTCCAGCTTCTTCAGGAAGGCGACCAGGCTCGGCTCGTTCTCGACAATCTGTACGTGGGGGCGCAGCGCCTCCAGCTCGAAGGCGGGCAGCGGGATATTGTGTTGGCGACCCAGCTCGAGGATGGTTTGCGGGCGGATGTTGCCGTCCAGATGGCGGTGCAGGTCGGTCAGGGGGAGAGATCTGTCAATCATGGGGGCGCCCTCGTCGAGTCAGGTTTGAAAGCCTGCCATTCTAGGCGGGGCTTTCAAAAAAGATACCCCGTTTATGGTTAAACGGGGTTCTGGCGGGCGGTGATTTGTCAGGGCGTGATGGGAATCGTTTTTCCCCGGGACTCAGGAGAGATCGAGTTCCTTCAGCTTGCGGGTGAGGGTGTTGCGACCCCAGCCAAGCAGACGTGCCGCCTCCTGCTTGTGGCCGTGGGTGTGTTCCAGCGCCGTCTCCAGCATGATCCGCTCGAACTGGGGCATGGCATCGGCCAGGATGTCTGTCTCTCCCAGCGCCAGCTTGCTGGCCACCCACTCTTGCAATTGCTGTTGCCAGCAACCGGGCATCGCCGGTTGGCCCGGTTCGGCGTTGTGGGTGATGGGGGTGAGCAGCTCGGCAGGCAGGTCGCCGACCAGCACTTCTTGCCCGGAGGCCATCACGGTAAGCCAGCGGCAGACGTTCTCCAGCTGGCGCACGTTGCCCGGCCAGGGCAGGCGGCTGATATAGGCCTGGGTATCCGGGTGCAGGCTCTTGGCCTCGACGTTCAGCTCTTTGGCTGCGCGCAGCAGGAAGTGACGGGCCAGCTGGGGGATATCCTCACGGCGCTCCTTGAGGGCGGGGATGTGGATGCGGATGACGTTGAGGCGGTGGAACAGATCCTCGCGAAACTCGCCATCGGCGACCCGTTTCTCCAGATTCTGGTGGGTGGCGGCGATGATCCGTACATCCACCTGCACCGGCTGGTGGCCACCGACCCGGTAGAACTGGCCATCGGCCAATACCCGCAGCAGCCGGGTCTGCACATCCAGCGGCATGTCGCCGATCTCGTCGAGAAACAGGGTGCCGCCGTCGGCCTGCTCGAAGCGGCCGTGGCGGATGTTGTTGGCGCCGGTAAAGGCCCCCTTCTCGTGACCGAACAGCTCGGATTCGATGAGATCTTTGGGGATGGCAGCCATGTTGAGGGCGATAAAGTTCTTGTGGGCGCGCGGGCTGTGCTTGTGCAGCGCATGGGCGACCAGCTCCTTGCCGGTACCGCTCTGGCCGTTGATCAGTACCGAGATGCTGGAGCGCGACAGGCGGCCGATGGCACGGAACACCTCCTGCATCGCTGGTGCTTCACCGATGATCTCCGGGGTGGCTGTAGCCTCTTGCTGGCGAGACTTGCGCTTGGTGCGCTGCTCCTTGAGGTGATTCTCGGCGCGGCGCACCAGGGTCACTGCTTCGTCGATATCGAACGGTTTGGGCAAGTACTCGAAGGCGCCGCGCTGGTAGGCGTTGACCGCGCTGTCGAGATCCGAGTGGGCGGTCATGATGATGATGGGCAGATCGGCCTGACGGCGGTGGATCTGCTCCAGCAGGCTCAGGCCGTCGATGCCCGGCATCCGGATATCGGAGAGGATCACATCGGGCGAGCGCAGCTCAAGGGCGTGCAGCAGGGCTTCGCCATCGGCAAAGCTCTCGCAGTTGAAGCCTTCGCTGCCGAGAGTGCGCTCCAGCACCCAGCGGATAGAACTGTCGTCATCGACGATCCACACTTTGGCGGTCATGGGGTTCCCTTACTTGCGAAGCGGTAGAAAAATGGTGAATTCGGTGTGACCCGGCCAGCTGATGCAGTCAATTCGCCCCTTGTGCTGGTCGATCAGGTTCTGGGCGATGGAGAGGCCGAGCCCGGTTCCCCCCTCCTTGCCGGTGATCATGGGATAGAACAGGGTGTCGCGAATGGCATCGGGAATGCCGGGGCCGTTGTCGATGATCTTGATCTCCGCTGCCAGCCGGTAGCGCTGGCCGTGGATGGTGATCTGGAATGCAGTGCGGGTTTTGATACGGATAAGCCCGGTCTGATCGCCCAGTGCTTCGGCGGCGTTGCGCACTATGTTGAGAAACGCCTGCTGCAGCTGATCCGGCTCCATCTCGAATTCGGGGATGCTGGGATCGTAATCCCGCTCGATGCGAACAGTGGGCGGCAGCTCCAGCTCTACCAGTCGGCGTACCTGCTCCAGCACCGAATGGACATTGTGCATCTGGTGGCGGCCGGGGCGCTGGGGGCCGAGCAGCCGATCGACCAGTACCCGCAGCCTGTCAGCCTGTTCGATGATGATGCCGGTATATTCGCGCAGCGCCGGATCCGGCAGCTCTTTTTGCAGCAACTGCGCCGCGCCGCGCAGGCCGCCGAGGGGATTCTTGATTTCGTGGGCCAGCCCGCGCACCAGCTCCTTGGCCGCCAGCTGCTGGGCATGTTGCTGCTGTTCCTGGCTGATCTTCTTCTGCTGGTCGATCTTGCGCAGCTCCACTACCAACAGACGTTGTTCGTGGTCGGCCATCGGGGTCGCGCTCAGTTCCACCAGTCGCGGTTCTCCCTCTACCACCAGAGTCACTTCGCTATCGGTAAAGCCTTGCCCTGACACGAGGCACTGCTTGAGCCGCTGCAAATCGAGGGAGATATGTTCCAGCAGATGGGGCAGTTCGATGCCGATCAGCCTGCGTTCACTGAGGGAGAGCAGCTGTTCAGCCGCCGGGTTGACGAACTGGATGCAGAGCCGCTCATCCATCAGGATCACGGCGGTCAGCAAATTATCCAAGAGTGTTTTGGCGTTATCCGAGCGGGTTGGCACAGGTTTCTCCCTAAAACGGTGCTACACACCTGTTATGCACCGATATGGTGCATAGAGTTTACCCGCATCGGTGCGCTATATCACCCCTAGTCGGCTTTGGGGGTGGGTTTGGGAGCCGGCGTCACGCTCGCTCTATGCAGGTAAAAGGTGACTGCACTGGATTTAGCAAGGATCGTACCGTCTTTGGCGAGCAGCTCGAGTTGAGCCTCGTGGGCGCCGCGATCGACGTTTTCGACGCGGACAGAGAGACTGTTGCTGACGATGGGGGCAGCTTTGCCATCCAGGGTCAGGCGCACATCATACTGGGTCGGAGGTTTGGGGCTGATGGTGCCCTGAAAGACGATGTTGCCTGTGTTGTCGCGCAGGGTGCTGCCCTGTTCCGGGGAGAGCAGTTCGATGGTCAGCTTGGCCGCCTCTTTCTCTTTCTTGGCATCGGCGCCGGTCAGGCTGTTGAAGTTATCCACCTGCACCGATCTGGGCGCGCTGCTGCCCAGCAGCGGGGCGACCCGCAGATCGACCTCTTTGGCGTTTTTTCCGGGGGGGGGCGCATCCGAGTAGTGGGTGATGCCATTGCCATCGACCCAGGAGTAGACCTTGGCCGCGTCCGCAGAGAACGAGGTCAGCAACAGGAGGCTGAGTACCCCTATGCCATGCTTGTTGTTCATCCATCTCTCCTTGACGGTATTTTGCTTAATCCTATCAGAGAAAAAACCCGCCAGATGGCGGGTTTTGTCACGATTAAGCAAGCTGACCAGATTTAAACGGATAGTCTGCTGAGACTTAGACGGATTAGACGGAGTAGTACAGTTCGAACTCCAGCGGGTGCGGAGTCATGCGCACACGGTCAACATCCTGCTGTTTCAGTTCCAGATAGGAGTTGATGAAGTCATCGCTGAACACGCCGCCACGGGTCAGGAACTCGCGATCAGCATCCAGAGCGGCCAGGGCTTCGTCCAGAGAACCGGCAACGGTCGGCACTTCTGCGGCTTCTTCCGGCGGCAGGTCGTACAAGTTCTTGTCCATGGCATCGCCCGGATGGATCTTGTTGATGATACCGTCCAGACCGGCCATCAGCTGGGCTGCGAAGGCCAGGTAGGGGTTGGCAGCCGGATCCGGGAAGCGCACTTCGATACGACGGGCTTTCGGGCTCGGTACCACCGGGATACGGATGGAGGCAGAGCGGTTGCGGGCAGAGTAGGCCAGCATGACCGGTGCTTCATAACCCGGAACCAGACGCTTGTAGGAGTTGGTGGTCGGGTTGGCGAAGGCGTTGATGGCCTTGGCGTGCTTGATGATACCGCCGATGTAGTGCAGAGCCATCTCGGACAGACCGCCATACAGGTCACCAGCGAACAGGTTGACGCCGTTCTTGGCCAGAGACTGGTGGCAGTGCATGCCGGAGCCGTTGTCACCGAACATGGGTTTCGGCATGAAGGTAACGGTCTTGTTGTAGGCGTGGGCCACGTTGTGGATCACGTACTTCAGTACCTGCACTTCGTCAGCTTTCAGCGTAAGAGTGTTGAAGCGGGTTGCGATTTCGTTCTGACCGGCAGTGGCCACTTCGTGGTGGTGAGCTTCAACGACCTGGCCCATCTCTTCCAGCACCAGACACATGGCGGCGCGGATATCCTGGGAGGAGTCGACCGGTGCAACCGGGAAGTAACCGCCTTTCACGAACGGACGGTGACCCTTGTTGCCATGCTCATAGGCAGTGCCGGAGTTCCATGCGGCTTCTTCAGATTCGATTTTCACGAAGCTGTGGCCCATGGTGTTGGAGAAGGTAATGTTGTCGAACATGAAGAATTCCGGCTCCGGCCCGAACAGCACGGTGTCAGCGATGCCGCTGGACTTCAGGAAATCTTCTGCACGTTTGGCGATGGAGCGCGGATCGCGATCGTAGCCCTGCATGGTGGCAGGCTCCAGCACGTCACAAACGATGTTCAGAGTGGTCTCTTCGGTGAACGGGTCCAGCTTGGCGGAGGCTGCGTCCGGCATCAGTACCATGTCGGATTCGTTGATGCCCTTCCAGCCGCCGATGGAGGAACCATCGAACATCTTGCCGTCTTCGAAGAAATCTTCATCAACCTGGTGAGCAGGGATGGATACATGCTGCTCTTTACCCTTGGTGTCGGTAAAGCGCAGATCAACAAACTTGACTTCGTGTTCCTGGATCAGGGCCAAAACGTTCTGGGCTGACATGCTAAGTAACCTCCGGTGTTAAAACTCTCTGGGTGAATGCGTCGTCGTATTCACATAAGCCAGTATCGTGCCAAGTTTGTGACAGCTTGATTTCAGGGCAATCTCGCTGAAGAGGCTCCCCAAAATCAGGCGATCTCGACTCGCGTTGCATCAATTTAGTGCGATGGTGGATCGTTTTGGTGCACTGTAATGGTGCGCGAAATACGGTCACTGCCCATCTAAGCAGGGTTTGTCAGAGAGGTCTATGATCCAGATCTGTTGTTATGCGCGAATGTACTGCAATTCTGCTAGGCAGATCACAAAGGCAAGAGTACAATTAGCGCCCAATTTTACCCGGTGATTGAGGCGAGAATGTTAGAGAATTTACGCAATATTGCGATTATTGCGCACGTTGACCACGGCAAAACGACTCTGGTTGATAAGCTGCTGCAGCAGTCCGGCACCCTGGACCGCTCCACGGAAGGCCAGGAACGGATCATGGACTCCAATGATCTGGAACGGGAACGTGGCATCACCATTCTCGCCAAGAACACTGCGATCCGCTGGAATGACTACCGCATCAACATCGTTGATACCCCGGGTCACGCCGACTTCGGTGGTGAAGTAGAGCGCGTACTGTCCATGGTTGACTCCGTGCTGCTGCTGGTTGACGCCGTAGACGGCCCGATGCCGCAAACCCGTTTCGTGACCCAGAAAGCGTTCGCTCAGGGTCTGAAGCCGATCGTGGTCATCAACAAGGTTGACCGTCCGGGTGCTCGTCCTGACTGGGTAATGGATCAGGTATTCGACCTGTTCGACAACCTGGGCGCGACTGACGAACAGCTGGATTTCAAAGTTGTTTACGCCTCTGCACTGAACGGTTGGGCCACCATGGATCAGGACGTCGAGTCCGAAAACATGGAGCCGCTGTTCCAGGCTATCGTTGACAACGTTGAAGCGCCGAAGGCTGATGCCGAAGGTGGTTTCCAGATGCAGATCTCCCAGCTGGACTACAACTCCTACGTGGGCGTTATCGGTATCGGCCGTATCACCCGTGGTCGCGTCAAGACCAACCAGCAAGTCACCATCGTTGGTGCTGACGGCAAGACCCGTAACGGTAAAGTCGGTCAGGTGCTGGGTTACCTGGGTCTGTCCCGTACTGAAGTTACCGACGCGCAAGCGGGTGACATCATCGCTATCACCGGTCTGGGCGAGCTGAAAATCTCCGACACCATCTGTGACAACGGTGCCGTTGAAGCCCTGCCGCCGCTCTCTGTTGACGAGCCGACCGTGAACATGACCTTCCAGGTCAACACCTCACCGTTCGCCGGTAAAGAGGGCAAGTTCGTGACCTCCCGTAACATTCTGGAGCGTCTGAACCAGGAGCTGGTCCACAACGTGGCCCTGCGCGTTGAAGAGACTGATGATCCGGACAAGTTCCGTGTATCCGGTCGTGGTGAGCTGCACCTCTCCATCCTGATCGAAAACATGCGTCGCGAAGGTTACGAACTGGCTGTGTCCCGTCCGGAAGTAATCCTGCGTACCGTTGATGGCGTTCTGCAAGAACCGTTCGAAACCGTAACTGTGGACGTTGAAGAAGCGCACCAGGGTTCCGTGATGGAGCAACTGGGTCTGCGTAAAGGCGAAATGACCAACATGACCCCGGATGGCAAGGGTCGTGTCCGTCTGGACTTCATGATCCCGAGCCGTGGCCTGATCGGTTTCCAGACCGAATTCATGACCATGACCTCAGGTACCGGTCTGCTGTACCACACCTTCGACCACTACGGTCCGCACAAGGGTGGCAGCATCGGCGAGCGTCAGAATGGTGTGCTGATCTCCAACGCTACCGGTAAAGCACTGACTTACGCCCTGTTCGGTCTGCAAGACCGTGGTCGTCTGTTCATCGGTCACGCGACTGAAGTGTACGAAGGCCAGGTGATCGGTATTCACTCCCGTTCCAACGACCTGACTGTTAACTGTCTGAAAGGCAAACAGCTGACCAACATGCGTGCCTCCGGTACCGACGAAGCTCAAGTGCTGACTCCGCCGATCCGCATGACTCTGGAACAGGCTCTCGAGTTCATCGATAACGACGAACTGGTAGAAGTGACTCCGAAGAACATCCGTATCCGCAAGAAATTGCTGACCGAGCTGGATCGCAAGCGCTCTGGCCGTGGTTAATGCCATGCGCTGAGTCTCGGCAGCCCTTGCGGCCGCTGACGGTTCACTGATAAACGGACCCAAACCTCTGGTTTGGGTCCGTTTTTTTATGCTTGTGATCCGCTATGGCCATCCTGATGAGCTCGTTCAGGCTATCCGGTAATGGGGCTGATGAGCGTTGAGCGAAGGTCGTGGGGATGGGTGAGATAAAAAAGCCGCAGCGGGTGGCCGCTGCGGCTTTTTGCTGGCTTGCAGTGAGGGATTACTGGCGCCAGAAGGAGGGGAAGAAGAGCACGGCGACCGTCAGGATCTCCAGTCGTCCCAGCAGCATGCCGAATGACAACAGCCATTTGGCCGATTCCGGCAGGCTGGCAAAGTTGGTGCTGGGGCCGACCACCGGGCCCATGCCCGGGCCAACGTTGGCAACGGCGGTGATGGAGCTGGATATGGCTGTCAGGGGGTCAAGCCCGATGGCGCCCAACAGTGCAGCTATCACCAGAATGATGGCGAAGTAGGCCAGTACGAAGGAGATCATCGAGCGGATGATGGCGTCATTGACCGTCCGGCCGTTGTACTTCTGGGGGAATACGGCAGAGGGGTGCATCAGCTGGCGCATCTGCTTTCTGAACAGGGCAAACGCCACCTGTACCCGGAAGATCTTGAGGCCGCCCGCAGTGGAGCCGGAGCAGGCCCCAAGAGCCAGCAGCACGATGAAGACGATGCTGGCGAGCGGCCCCCAGGTGCCGAAGTCACCAAGGCCGTAGCCGGTGGTGGTGAGCACCGAGACGATGTTGAAGCAGCTGATGCGCAGGGCATCCCAGAAGCCGAACAGGTCTCTCTCCCACAGATAGAAGGTCATGATGACGGTGACCCACACCACCAGCCAGAAGAAGCCGCGCACCTGGGCATCCTTGAACAGGCTGTAGTCCCTGTGGTTGAGGCTTTGCACATAGAGCAGGAAGGGCAGGCCGCCGAGGAACATGAACAGGGTGCCAATCCAGTGTGCCGAGTTGGAGAAGTGGGACATGGATTGATCGGAGGTGGAGTAGCCGCCGGTACTGAGAGTTGTCATGGCGTGGTTGATCGCCTCGAACATGTTCATGCCGCTGGCCCAGTAGGCCATGAAGCAGAGCATGGAAAGCACCAGATAGACCACGACGATGTTGTTGGCCACCGTCTTGGCCCGCGGGGCGCTTTTGTCTGACCAGTCCGAGCTCTCGGTCTGGAACAGCTTCATGCCGCCAACGTTGAGGTAGGGCAGCACGGCTACCGCCATCACGATAAAGCCGACCCCGCCCAGCCACTGCAGGATGGATCGCCACAACAGGATGCTGTGGGCCATGTTGTCGAGGCCGGAGAGAACGGTGGAGCCCGTGGTCGTTACCCCCGACATGGTCTCGAAGTAGGCGTCGGTAAAGTTGATGTGGGTGATGAAAACAAAAGGCAGGGCGCCGAAGGCGCAGGCCACCACCCAGACCGAGGTGGTGAGCAGGAACATCTCCCGCACCCCCAGATGAAACACCGCCTTGCGACCATAGTGGAGGCAGAGCAGGGCGGCGCCGTGGGTGATCAGCACGGACTTGAGAAACTCGACAAATCCCTCTGACCCGGTGAGCAGTGCCAGCAAGGTGGGCAGCCACATGAAGAGCGCCAGCTTGGAGAGCACCAGCCCGAGGGTGAAGATAATGGGACGCAGCTTGATCATGTTCGATAACCTGGTCGTTGATTAACAAAAGACCCGGACCATCCCCTTGGGGGAGCTGAACCGGGTCTGGTTTGACAGCCTGTGCGCATGAAGACGTTACAGGAAGAAGGGGCTTGGCTGGAACAGCCGCTCCACTTCCGGGATGTACTTCTTGTCCACCAGGAACATGACCACGTGGTCATCCTGCAGGATCTTGGTGCGATCGTGAGCGATCAGCACCTCATCTCCGCGCACTACGGCACCTATGGTGGTGCCCGGCGGCAGCTTGAGCTCGCCCACCGTCTTGCCGACCACCTTGGAGGTGTTCTCGTCACCGTGGGCAATCGCCTCGATCGCCTCGGCCGCGCCGCGGCGCAGGCTGTAGACGTTGGCGATATCGGCCCGGCGCACGTGTGTCAGCAGGGCCGAGATGGTGGCCTGCTGGGGCGAGATGGCGATATCGATAGAGCCACCCTGCACCAGATCGACGTAGGCGCCGCGCTGGATCAGCACCATGGTCTTCTTGGCCCCCATCTTCTTGGCGAGCAGGGCCGACATGATGTTGGCCTCATCCTCGTTGGTCACTGCGATGAAGACATCGATCTGGTCGATGTGCTCCTCGGCCAGCAGCTCCTGATCCGCCGCATCGCCGCAGAAGACGATGGTGTTCTCCAGCAGTTCGGAGAGCTGCTCCGCCCGCTTCTGGTTGCGCTCGATAAGCTTGACGCTGTAGCGCTTCTCCAGCTGGCGGGCTAGGCCTGCGCCGATGTTGCCACCACCGACGATCATGATGCGGCGGTAGGGGCTCTCGAGGCGCTGCAGCTCCGACATCACGGCACGGATATGGCCCGCCGCCGCCACGAAGAAGACCTCGTCATCCGCTTCGATGATGGTGGTGCCTTGCGGGCGGATCGGGCGGCCCTGACGGAAGATGGCCGCTACCCGGGTCTCGATGTTGGGCATATGCTCGCGCAGGGTGGAGAGGGCGTTGCCCACCAGCGGGCCACCGTAGTAGGCCTTGACTGCTACCAGACCGACGCGGCCACCTGCAAAATCAACTACTTGCAGGGCGCCCGGGTATTCGATCAAGCGACGCACATAGTCGGTCACCAACTGCTCCGGCGCGATCAGGTGATCCACCGGCACCGATTCGGGCAGGAACAGGCGATCCCGTTCGGTCAGATAGGCTGGCGAGCGGATCCGCGCCACCTTGTTCGGGGTGTTGAACAGGGAGTAGGCCACCTGACAGGCGATCATGTTGGTCTCGTCACTGTTGGTGACGGCGACCAGCATGTCGGCATCCTGAGCCCCCGCTTCGCGCAGCACCTTGGGGTGGGCGCCGTGACCGTTGACCACCCGCAGGTCAAACTTGTCCTGCAGTTCGCGCAGGCGTTCGCTGTCGGTGTCGACGATGGTGATGTCGTTGTTCTCCCCAGCCAGGTTCTCGGCCAGGGTGCCGCCGACCTGGCCGGCTCCCAAAATGATGATTTTCATAGGGAACGTCTACTCACGTTGAGGCAGTAAAGAGGCATTTCGCCTGCATGGCGATTGCCCCGGAAGAAGCATGTCAGCGTCACAGCTTGACCAGCTTGGCGTAGTAGAAGCCATCCATCTCGGCTTCACCCGGCAGGAACTGGCGACCCGGGCAGTCTGGGGTGTCCTGTTCGTGCAATGGCACCAATTTGGCATCTTTGGCCGCGGCAAGGAAGGCGCGGATCTGTTCGCGGTTCTCTTCCGGCAATACGGAGCAGGTGGCGTAGAGCAGGGTACCGCCGCTTTTCAGCTTGCCCCAGAGGGCGTTCAGAATACGGCGCTGCAGCTCGGCCAGCTCGCGGATGTCCTGATCACGGCGCAACCACTTGATGTCTGGGTGGCGGCGGATGACACCGGTGGCGGAGCAGGGAGCATCCAGCAGGATGCGGTCGAACTGACCCTCCGGCCACCACTGTTCCGGTGCCGCCGCATCGCCGTGGATCACCTTGGCGGTCAGGCCGATGCGATCCAGGTTCTCCTGCACCCGCTTGAGGCGGTTTTCATCGGCATCGACGGCAACCACGCCAGCCAGCTTGGGCTGACGCTCCAGCAGGTGGGCAGTCTTGCCGCCGGGGGCCGCGCAGGCATCCAGCACCCACTCGCCCGGTTGTGGGTCGAGCAGTGCCGCGGCCTGTTGTGCGGCACCATCCTGTACCGAGCAGTCACCCACTTCGAAGCCGGGCAGCTTGGTCACATCGCAAGGACGCTCCAGCAGGATGCAATCCTCGCCCTCTTCACCGGCCACGGCATTGATGCCGGCTTCGGCCATGCGAGCCAGCATGGCATCGCGGCTCTGGCGCTGGCTGTTGTTGCGGATCCACATGGGGGGACGCTGGTTGTTCGCCTCCATGATGAATTCCCACTCATCGTGATAGGCCTGACGCAGGCGCTTGGTGAGCCACTCCGGATGACCGAGGCGAATGCTGGGAACACGGTCGATACGCAGCAGAATGACTTCGGCGCTGCGCTGGAAGTTGCGCAGCACGCCGTTGATGAGGCCACGCAGGGAGGTGCCCTTGAGCAGTTTGACGGCGTTGACGGTCTCGGCCACCGCGGCGTGAGCCGGAATGCGGGTGTAGATGAGCTGATAGAGACCGACCAGGATGAGGTAGTGGAAAATGCGGCTCTTGTTTTTGAGCGGCTTGTCCATCATCTCGTTGACTGCCGCATCGAGGCGGGGCAGCCAGCGCAGGGTGCCGTAGCAGAGTTCTTGCAGGAGAGCGCGGTCGCGAGGTGCAACCTTCTCCTGGGCAGCAGGCAGAACAGCGGAGAGGGATTGACCCTGATCCAGCACCTGTTGAATAACGAGAGCGGCCTGTGCACGTGTTTTCATAGAGTTACCTTAGATGCGCAAGTCGGGGCCTGGGCCCCGCTTGTGTCAATTCAATCCAGTTCAATTCAATTGCGTGCCGGGTTCAAACCAGTCGCGGCGAGAGTTGAGCAGATCCGAAACGGACATCGCCTTCTTGCCGGGCGGTTGCAGGGTCAGCAGGCGCAGCACCCCTTTGCCGGTAGCGATATCGATCCCCTGCTTGTCGGCCTTGAGCAGGGTGCCGGCGGGTTGGCCGTGGTCGCTGTCAATGACGGCTGCTTGCCATACCTTGACGGTCTGGTCAGCCACTTCAAACCAGCTGATGGGCCAGGGGTTGAACGAGCGGATGCAGCGTTCGATGGCAACCGCCTCCATCGACCAGTCGATACGGGCCTCTTCTTTGGAGAGCTTTTCGGCGTAGTTTGCCTGCGCATCATCTTGTGCCTCGGCAGCGGTTTCACCGGCGGCCATGGCATTGATGGTGTCGACCAGTGCTTGCGGGCCCAGCTCGGCCAATTTGTCATAGAGGCTGGCGGAGGTCTCGTCGGCGGCGATGGGGCAGGTCACTTTGCGGATCATGGCGCCGGTATCCAGCCCCACATCCATCTGCATGATGGTGACACCGGTTTCGGCATCGCCCGCCCAGATAGAGCGCTGGATCGGTGCCGCGCCGCGCCAGCGGGGCAGCAGGGAGCCATGGACGTTGATGCAGCCCAGCCGCGGGGTATCGAGCACCACCTTTGGCAGGATCAGGCCATAGGCCACCACCACCATCAGGTCGGCACCCAGTGCAGCAAGCTCGGCCTGCGCCTCTTCCTTGCGCAGAGAGGCAGGTTGGTAAACCGGCAGGTTGTGGGCCTGTGCCAGCTCTTTGACCGGGCTGGCGGTGAGCTTATGGCCACGGCCAGCAGGCTTGTCAGGCTGGGTATAAACGGCAACGACCTCGTGGTCGGAAGACAACAACGCCGCCAGGTGACGGGCGGCGAAGTCGGGAGTACCGGCAAAAATCAGTTTCAGCTTATTCAATGGGGCAGATCCTCAGAGGACTTTGCGATCTTCACGGGCCATCTTTTCCAGCTTCTGGCGAATGCGCTGGCGCTTGAGCGGGGACAAGTAATCCACAAACAGCTTGCCGACCAGATGATCCATCTCATGCTGGATGCAGATGGCGAGCAGATCGTCGGCTTCCAGCTCGAACGGCTTGCCGTTGCGATCTAAAGCGCGGATTTTGATCTGTTCGGCGCGAGGCACCAGAGCACGGCTGCCGGGCACGGAGAGGCAACCCTCTTCAATGCCGGTGCTGCCGCACTGCTCGATGACCTCCGGATTGATCAATACCAGAGGATCTTCACGGTTTTCAGAGACATCGATCACTATGATGCGCTGGTGAATGTCGACTTGAGTCGCGGCCAGGCCAATGCCTTCCTCCGCGTACATGGTTTCGAACATATCATCTACAATCTGTTGTAACTCGGGTGTAAAGGTCTCGACAGGGGCTGCAACGGTGCGCAGGCGCTCATCGGGAAAACGCAATACATCTAGAATGGCCATAGTTTTTTCTTTAGTTTCGTATAAATGCAGTCAATATTGGCGTAATTCTAGTCATTTACGCCGACAAAAAACAGCAACACTTTGCGTACAGAAGTAACAGGGAGTGTTATGTATCTGAAGCAAACCATCCTCGCCTGCCTGCTGGTGACAGTGAGTCAGGCAGCACTGGCCGATCAGCTGAGGCTGAAAGCGGGTTACCCCGAAAGCTATGTAGTGCAAAAAGGCGACACCCTGTGGGATATCTCCGGCAAGTATCTTTCCGAACCCTGGCTCTGGCCCCGTCTCTGGAACATCAATCCGCAGATAGCCAATCCTCACTGGATCTACCCCGGTGATGTACTGCATCTGAGCTGGGTCAATGGTGAACCCCGGCTCGGCAAGGCGATGCAGGGTAGCAAGCAAGTTATCCGTCTCGGCCCGAAAACCCGTTACGAAAACAAAGCCAACCCCATTCCGACGCTGCCTATCAGCGAGATCGGCCCCTTCCTGCAAACCGACCATATTCTGGCTGACAGCCAGCAGCAGAAAACCTTGCCCTATCTGCTGGGGTCGGATCAGAAACATATCGGCATGCTGGAGGGGGACACCCTCTATGTGCAGGGCTCCCTGACTCCGGGGCAGGTTTATGGCATTTATCACCCCGGAGTGGTCTACAAGGATCGCGAAACTGGTGAACTGCTGGGCCAGGAGGCGATCTTTGCCGGTGTGGTGCGGGCCGTTGCGCGTCTTGATGGCGATCGGACCGAGGTGATGCTGACTCATAACCAGCGCGAAGTGCTGCAGGGCGACAAGGTGATGCCGCTGCCCGCTCAGGAGAACATGCCCGCCGTCTTCACACCGAAAGCGGCACCTGCCATCACGCCGGGCTATATCATCGATTTGCCGAACAAGACCCGGGGCGGTGGCAAGTTTGATGTGGTGCTGATCAACCGGGGTGGCCGCGATCAACTGGTCGCCGGGGATGTACTGGATGTCAGACGGCCCGGTGCTGCTCTGGTCACCAAGAATGGCGATGTACAGTACAAGGAACTCTCGTCGGTTTTTAACCGGGTGTTTTACAGCAGTAACAAGAAGGCACCACTGCCCTCTGAAGCGATTGCCCGTGTCATGTTGTTCAAGGTGTATGACAAGCTGAGTTACGGTCTCATCATGCAGAGTAACGACATGGTGAGTGCGGGCTATCAGGTCACTCACTTCTGACGTGAACTACCCCGACGCGCGTCTGGCGCTTTGGCTAACTCTCGATGCGGTCACCGGTATCGGTCCGGTGACCGCTGCACGTCTGTTGGAACGGGCTGGGGGAAGTATTGAGGCCCTGTTTCAGAGCGATGAAGCGCAACTGCATGGTATGGGGTTGTCGTCAGAGCAGATCAAACAACTGCGCTGGCCCTCGCCGGTGGTTGAGCAGAGCCTGGCTTGGGCTGCTTTGCCTGACAATCTCCTTATTCCGCAAGATCACCCGGTTTATCCACCCTTGTTACGGGAAATTCCCGCGGCCCCCCTGTTGCTCTACTGTCGTGGAGATCTTGCTGCGCTGTCGCTACCCCAGCTGGCAATGGTGGGGACACGCCATCCTACCTATGCAGGTAAAGATAATGCGTCCCGCCTCTGTAGCGAGCTGGTTGGATGCGGGTTAGCCATCACCTCGGGTCTTGCGCTCGGTATCGATGGTGTTTGCCATCACCAAGCGCTGGCTTGTGGCGGTATCACCCTTGCCGTGTTGGGTTCCGGGCTGGATTGCCTCTACCCCAAACGCCATCAGGGGCTGGCAGGACAGATTCTGGAGAGTGGTGGTTTGCTTATCTCCGAGCTGGCGCCGGATAAAGGGCCGCTGGCTGAACATTTTCCTCGTCGCAACCGTATTATCAGTGGTCTGTCGCTGGGAACTCTGGTGGTGGAGGCGACCGAGCAGAGCGGTTCGCTGATCACCGCTCGCTATGCGCTTGAACAGGGGCGCGAAGTGTTTGCGGTACCCGGCGCCCCGCAAAATGCCCAGGCTATAGGGTGCAACAGATTAATTCAGCAGGGGGCCAAACTTGTGCTGAGTGCTGCCGATATAGTGGAAGAGCTGCCAGAGTGGGTCGCACGGCCACATTCGTCGGTCATACCATCTGAGCAACCGAATAATAGCGAATTGCCTTATGCCGATTTGTTGGATAACGTAGATTATGAGACCACGAGCGTGGATACCGTTGCCGAGCGGGCCCAGCTTCCTGTCGAAGTGGTATTGGGCAGGTTGGTAGAGCTGGAGCTGGCCGGTGCAGTGATGGCGGTAGCCGGTGGATATGTCAGAGCGAGGAGGGCGAATCATGTTTGATGTATTGATGTACCTTTTCGAGACCTACATCCACAGCGATGCAGATGTGATGGTCGAGCAGGATGAGCTCACCGACGAGTTGAGCCGGGCCGGTTTCGATAAAGAAGAGATCGACAAGGCGCTCGACTGGCTGGAGCGACTGGCCAATCTGCACGATAGCGAGCGGGAGGTCTATGTCACCGCCAGTGCGCAAGGCTCGATGCGTATCTATGCTCCGCAAGAGCTGGCACGCCTCAGCACCGAGTGCCGCGGCTTCCTGCTCTTTCTGGAACAGGCCCAGGTGCTGAATGCCGAAACCCGCGAGATCTGTATCGAGCGCCTGCTCGAGCTGGACAAGCCGGATATCGAGCTGGATGACCTGAAGTGGGTCGTCATGATGGTGCTGTTCAACGTACCGGGCAGTGAAAATGCCTACCAGCAGATGGAAGAGCTGGTGTTTGATGAGTCAGACGGCGTCATTCACTGACAGTCCGGTGCCGCGCTGGTAGAATTCAGGCCATCTGGATTTCAAGGCGCGGCCCATGTCAAAAATCGATCATCACCTCTTTTCAGCCCACGAACATGCCTTCGAGCGCGAGCCGTGCCCGCAGTGCGGGGCCGAGCTGGTGATCCGCCAGGGCAAACATGGCCCCTTTCTCGGCTGTTCTGCCTATCCTGCCTGTGATTACATTCGCTCCCTGACGCTATCCGGCCGCGACATCGAAAAGGTGCTCGAAGGCTCTGCCTGTCCCGAGTGCGGACAGCCGCTGGCGATCAAAAAGGGGCGTTACGGCTTGTTTGTCGGCTGCACCCAGTATCCGGCCTGTCAGCACATCGAATCCCTGCAGGAGAGCGATGATACCCAGATCCTCTGCCCCGAGTGCGGCAAGGGTCATCTGGTGAGCCGCACCTCCCGCTACGGCAAGCAGTTTTACTCCTGTGATGGCTATCCACACTGCAAATATGTGGTGAACGACAAGCCGATCCCCATGCTTTGTCCCGCGTGTGGTTGGGGCATCATGGTAGAGAAAAAAGTGAGGGGAACTCTGCGTTGGGTCTGTCCGCAAAAGAAATGCGGCCACCAAAGTGAGCAGGTATAATCCGGCCGCCGCAACCGGATTGAAACGTTTTCGGTGAACTTCAACCCCCCACTTGGAGTAAGGAAATTCCCACCATGAATAAACCCTTTGTTGCCGTATTGATGGGCTCTGATTCTGATTTCCCCGTGATGCAAACCACCCTCGAGGTGCTCAAGTCATTTGATATCGCAGTGGAAGTCAAAGTCACCTCCGCGCACCGCACGCCGGCTGCGACCCATCAGTATGTGACCGATGCCGAGGCCCGTGGCTGCAAGGTCTTTATCTGTGCTGCCGGTCTGGCGGCGCATTTGGCGGGTGCCGTAGCCGGCATCACGACTCGTCCCGTGATCGGGGTGCCCATCGATGGTGGCCCGCTTAAGGGGCTGGATGCGCTGCTCTCTACCGTGCAGATGCCGGGTGGTGTACCGGTGGCGACCGTGGCGATCGGCAAAGCCGGTGCCAAGAACGCAGGTTATCTGGCAGCCCAGATGCTGGCAGTAGCCGATGATGAACTGGCGGCCAAGGTTCGGGCCGAACGCCAGAAGAATGCCGAAGAGGTGATGGCCAAGGATGCCGCCCTGCAGGCTCAACTCAAGTAAGTGAATAGGTGGCGATCCGGATGTGTCGTATTTTTCCTGTGCTACAGCAAAACGTCACTTTGTTGTGGTCGCCGCCGTATGGATTCAACTTGCTACTAAGTGACGAGGCGGCAGCCAGGCTGCCGCATTTTTCCTATGCCAAATGAATTTGAACAGGCAGTTGCCGCCCTCCAGCAGGAAGGGGTGATTGCTTATGCGACCGAGGCAGTGTTTGGTCTGGGATGTGATCCCGACTCCGAAGTGGCGGTGCAGCGGCTGCTGGCCATCAAGCAGCGTCCGGTTGAGAAGGGGTTGATCCTGATTGCTGCCGACGTAGAGCAATTGCAGGATTACATCGATCTGAGCCAACTTAGTGGTGAACAACTGGCTCGGGTTGAAGCCAGCTGGCCCGGCCCCTTTACCTGGATCATGCCTGCCCGTGCAACGACGCCGGCCTGGCTGACCGGGCAGTTCGAGACCCTCGCGGTACGCGTGACGGCTCATCCTCAGGTGCGGGCGTTGTGCCGCGCCTTTGGCAAGCCGCTGGTTTCTACCAGCGCCAACCTGACCGGTGAGGAGCCTGCCCGTCGGGTGGCCGATATTGGTGAGCGGCTGGCAAGCAAGTTGGCCTATATCCTGCCCGGTGAAGTGGGTGGTCAAGCTAACCCCTCCGAGATCAAGGACGCCCGAACCGGCGCCATTATCCGCCCCTCCTGAGCTGGCGGATACGTCATGATTTGCTATCAATCTGCTGAGTGGTGAGCTCACCGGATTGATTTAACTATAAAAATGGACAGGGCGTTCACGATCCTGCCTGACTGGAGACAAGATGAGCAAACCGGATGTGGCCCAGGTCAAGGCCTTCCTGTTGCAGTTGCAGGACGAGATCTGCCGTGGTCTGGAGCAGGCCGATGGCAGTGGGCACTTTGTGGAAGATGCCTGGAGCCGTGAAGGCGGTGGCGGTGGGCGCACCCGTGTGCTGCGCCACGGCGCGGTGATCGAGCAGGGGGGCGTCAACTTCTCCCATGTCTATGGCGATGCCATGCCTGCCTCTGCTACAGCCCATCGGCCAGAGTTGGCTGGTCGCAAGTTCGAGGCGATGGGCGTGTCGCTGGTGATCCATCCGCACAACCCCTATGTGCCGACCAGCCATGCCAACGTCCGTTTCTTCATTGCCGAGAAAGAGGGTGAAGAGCCCATTTGGTGGTTTGGCGGTGGCTTCGATTTGACGCCCTTCTACCCGTTTGCCGAAGATGTGCAGCACTGGCATCAGGTCTCCCGTGATCTCTGCCGGCCCTTTGGTGATGAGATCTACCTCGAGTTCAAATCCTGGTGCGATCGTTACTTCTTCCTCAAGCACCGCAACGAGACGCGAGGGGTGGGCGGTCTCTTCTTCGACGATCTTAATCGCTGGCCTTTTGCCGACTGCTTTGCCTTTATGCAGGCGGTAGGTCGGGGATATCTCGATGCTTACCTACCGATCATTGAACGACGCAAGGTTCTACCCTATGGCGAGCGGGAGCGGGAGTTCCAGCTCTATCGTCGCGGCCGTTATGTGGAGTTCAATCTGGTGTATGACCGGGGCACCCTGTTCGGGCTGCAGACCGGCGGACGTACCGAATCGATCCTGATGTCGATGCCACCGCTGGCACGTTGGGAGTATGACTGGCAGCCGGAGGCGGGCACTCCTGAAGCCTTGCTCTACACCGACTATCTCACGCCGCGAGAGTGGCTGTGACCCGAGGGGCCTTGATGGCCCCTTTTTGCTGGCCGATATTCGGCTTGTTCCCGAGTGCGAAAACCCGTTAAATCGGAATATTGCCCTCTGATGGAACTCTTTGATGGATCGTTATCTGGTTTTTGGCCACCCGGTGCGCCACAGCAAGTCCCCCTTCATTCACACCCTGTTTGCCAGACAAACCCAACAAGAGCTGGAGTATGGGCTGGCTGAACCCGCCGTCGACGAGTTTGCCCAAACTCTGCGTGCTTTCTTTGCCCAAGGGGGCAAGGGGTGCAATGTCACCGTTCCCTTCAAGGAGCAAGCATTCACTTTGGTCGATCGCTTGAGCCCGAGGGCCAAGCGGGCGGGCGCGGTCAATACCATCAAGCTGACCGATGATGGCGTGTTGCTGGGGGATAATACCGATGGCGCTGGATTGGTCGCCGATCTCAAGTCCCATGGTGTGACGCTGGCGGATAGTCGGATCCTGCTGCTGGGTGCCGGTGGCGCGGCTCGTGGTGCATTGGCGCCGCTGCTGGCTGAGTTGCCGAGCGAGCTGGTGATCGCCAACCGCACCCACACAAAAGCGCAACAGTTGGCTGCCGAATTCTGCGATCTGGGGCCTGTGACTGCCCAGACCTATGAGCAGTTGGCAGGGCCATTCAATCTCGTTATCAACTCTACCTCCGCCAGCCTGCAAGGAGAGCTGCCGCCGTTGGCCCCTGCCTTGATCCACACTGATATTGCTATCTACGACATGATGTATGGAGCCTCGGATACGGCCTTTATCAGTTGGGCCAAACAGCATGGGGCCCGTCAAACCATGGATGGACTCGGCATGCTGGTGGAGCAGGCCGCCGAAGCGTTTACCGTGTGGCGCGGAATTCGTCCCGGGACTAAACAGGTATTGAGAGAGTTGAAGCGTAACTTGGGGGTGATATGAACCAGGGGATTCTGTTTCCCGACCTGATGGAGTGGCAGGCTGACGAACAGCGGGTGCGTTTTCCTGCCCAGCAGATGGGGGCGCTGATAGATTGTTACATCAGCCAGCGGCGGCTGGAGAGAATGACCGGTCTGGCGCTGACGAGAGAGGATGACATCGTCAGAGCCTTCGAAAGTGTACGTTTTGATATTGAAGATATAGCTGAAAAACTCATTGAAGAACAAGAGTTTGCTGAAGATGGCGCTATCTATCTCTGATTTTTCAAAGTTTTTTTGTTTTGTAGCGGAACTACTTTGAAATGGCGCTGACTAACTAGATAGTTGAGGAAGTGCTAGTTAGTCACCTTTATAACTCCCCGGTATTCGTACTGGGGATTTTTTTATCTGTATGAAAATAAAAGATTTTTTCTTAATCTGTAAGTTGTGAAACTAAATTACATAAATTACTTTCACTTTCTGCTGCTTTGCTGTACAGTTGTCTGCGTAGGGTACAGAGGTAAGATGTTCTATCTTTCAGACCTTTTATTTCACGTAATTGAATGTGGCTGAATAGCTGCCCCGATGAGGTTCTCGTCGGGGTGTTTTTTTATACGTGTCATTTAGAGTAAATGCTTTAAATTGGCGATGCATTTGATAGAATGAGGCTGCTTCTTGAGGAATACCTGTCGTCTGGTACTCAAGATTCAGCTTCTTCCCAATTTTTTGAACTTATTATTTCAGGCTGGATGGCATCACTGTCGTCCGGCCTCATTTTTATCCCTCTCGGTTAGAACTTGTAATTAAATTTCATTTTTTTCTCTTTTTGTAATTCTTGTTCGTTTTGAAAGAACGAATTTGAAAACGCTATCAACGCCTATTTAAGTTAATTATTTTTGTGAATTAACTGCCTATCTATATGAACTTTAAGCAGTATTGGATATAGCAGGGGAGGCGAATGCGGGGTATTGGTCGTGAGGCAGGTGAAAGCGGCAATCTGAAACCCTTTCAATCAGCGGAGGAGTGCTCCGCCAATTGCAAGGAGAGCGAGGAGTAGATTACTCCTCGGCAGGTTGCTGTTCGTCAGCGTTCAGCAGGTCGGTATCGTCACCACTGACGTACCATTCGGTCAGGGTTTGCGCCAGCTTCTCCACACCGATATTGGTGAGAGAGGAGAATGCTTCGACCTGGATCTGGGAACCGAGGTTGGCAACGGCCTGGCGCACCTTGATTACCTGGTTGTTGCGCGGGCCGGGGCTCAGTTTGTCAGCCTTGGTAAGCAGCAGCATGACGGGCAACTGACGGTGTGAGCTCCACTCCAGCATGTTCATGTCGGTATCTTTGAGCGGGTGGCGGATGTCCATCAGGATCACCAGACCTTTCAATGACTCACGGCGCTGCAGATACTCTGCCAGTGACTTTTGCCACTTGAGCTTCATTTCCAGCGGAACTTGCGCATAACCATAACCCGGCAAGTCGACCAGACGCTTGCCCGGTTCCAGCTCAAACAGGTTGATCAGCTGGGTACGACCGGGAGTCTTACTGGTGCGCGCCAGGTTCTTGTGTTTGGTTAAGGTGTTCAATGCAGATGACTTACCGGCGTTGGAACGGCCGGCAAACGCGATCTCGACACCCCCATCATTTGGCAGGTGACGGATGTCGGGTGCGCTGGTCACAAAATGCACCTTATTGAAATTTAGAGTTTGTGTATCCAACGTAAATTCCCCATGGAGATAGAGGGTTATAGAGTTACTTTTTTGTAAAATGGTGTAAAATAGCGTCGCTTAAACGCGTTTATTTTAACATGCCTTCAGCGGCATGGGATCTGGAAGCCTAATAACGAAAAGTTGGAACGCCATGAAGAACCTAGTCATTACTCTTGCTCTGATGGTTGGCGTAACGGGGATGGCACAAGCCAAGGGCGATGCCGCTGCGGGACAGACCAAGGCTGCCGTTTGTGCGGCTTGTCATGGACCGGACGGAAACAGCCTGGTTGATATGTACCCCAAAATTGCTGGTCAGCACGCATCATATATCAAAAAGCAGTTAGTTGAACTGAAGGCTGCCGCTTCTGGTCAAATTGGCCGGGTTGCGCCAGTGATGGGGCCGATGGCGTTACCTTTGTCGGAACAGGACATGGATGACCTGGCGGCTTATTTCTCCAGCCTGAAGGTTACCCCTATCGCTGTCCCTGACGACGTGGTCGAAGCGGGCAAGGCACTCTATATGGGTGGTGACATGAGTCGCGGTCTGGCAGCTTGTACGGCTTGCCATGGTCCCCGTGGCTCGGGTGTCGAACAGGCGAAGTATCCAAACCTGTCCGGCCAGCATCCTGCCTATATCAAGGCTCAGCTCACCGCATTCCGTGCCGGGACGCGTGACAACGATCCGAATGGCATGATGCGGGACGTTGCCAAGAAACTGACTGATCAGGATATCGAAGCCCTCTCCAAATATGTGGCGGGTCTGCACTGATATAGTCGATACGGTCGATTTGAGTTGAAACGGGGAGCCTGGGCTCCCCGTTGTTTTTATGGCTTTCAGATAATTCTCGGTTTAATCCCCCCGTTCTGTAAGAGATCTCCCATTCTCAAGGCAGGCCAAGGCTCATAAAATTGCATAAAATATTAAATAATCATTATTTATCAACAGATTATATAAGTATTGATATTTTTCGACATGTTGAGAATGTTTTGAGTGGATTGAGCCGCTTTATAGAGTTGGTACAGTAGGCTTAATGGATTCACCCACGGATTGGGTGGCGGTTTCACGACAGGGTGTTGTGAGCAGAGGATGGCTGGCGTGGCGGGATGCCATGGGCTCGGATGAGCTGGCAAAGGATTGAAGGATCAGGATGGTGACCATCTCCGGAGCGGGATGGGGTTGCGGGATGCAGACTCCCCGGCACGATGGCAGGATGCGGTCGAGACGGGTCAAACAGGCACACGCACATTCAGGAACGACCAATATAAGGTCAGGATGACCACACAACGATATGATGCGGCGACAAGTTGTCACGGAGAGGACGAAACAGATTGTTTTGCCATTCAGGATGGCGCACGCATGAACATATCAAGGCAGCTTCGGCTGCCTTTTTTCTTTTGGGTCATTAACCCGATTAGCCATTCTGTGTCAAAATACCAGCAACATGCCCAGAGGATACCGATCCTGCGGTGTTCAGTGGCCTGATTGGGCCGGATTGGTGCGGAATCCTGCTTTTGTTCCAGCCTTACTGTTCCTCGCATCGTATCCCACCGGGTGAAATCATCCCGGGTACGGGTCAAACCAGTTATTTTCGGAGTTAGCCATTCATGTCTGCCAAACAACCCACTCGCAAGCCTACTGGCAAGCGCAAAGAATCTGATGTCAGTGCTCAGGAAGGCCGTGAGCGTAAACGGGCTGCCAAGCGAAAGGGCCTGAAGGCGGGTTCTCGTCAGCAAGTTGAACAGCCGAAGAACAAGTCTGGCAACAGCCAGTCCAAAGATCCGCGTATCGGTTCCCGCAAGCCGGTAGTTCTGGTGGTGGATGACAAACAGAAGAAGCCGACAGCCCCCAAGGCGGTGAAAGAGAAGAAGCTGGTGATGACGCCCGAGCAGGAGCTGGCTTCCATCGAAAACGATGACCGCTTGAATGATCTGCTGGATCGTCTTGATGCCGGTGAAACCCTGGAAGCGGCCGAGCAGGCCTGGGTTGATCAGCGTGTCGACCGTTATCAGGAGCTGATGGATGAGCTGGGCATCATCGACAACGACGATGATGAAGATGATGAGCTGCCGTTTGATGATGGCGATGACGCCGAGTTCGACGAGCAGAAACCGGCCTCCGAAGAGGAGTTGTGGGACCGTTTCAACCAGGTCGATTTCAAGCCGGAACCCAAGCCTGAGCCGAAGAAAAAGTGATGAGTGGATGGATGCTGGCCGCCCTGTTGGGCGGCCTGATTTTGTCAGGATTGGCCATCTATGCAGGCATGCTGCTGGCCAGACTGAGACGACAGCAAGCGATGCAGTGGCAGGCTATAACTGCTCGCAATGAGCGAATTCTGGAGAGCGTGCGGGTCATTGCTCATGCGGTGCAGGAGGGGCAGTGCGATTACTCCGAAGGCGCCATTCGGCTGACCAATCTGCTGGATGCGTTGCAGATCAAGGGGGGGCGAGCGTTCGTTGCCGAGTTCCCGGGTCTGTACGGGCTGTATGAGAAGGTGAAAGATATGCCGACTCATGAGGCCAGACGCGCCCTCAAGCGCAATGAAGTGATGAAGATGGATCTCGAACGCAGCGGCTACGAGGCCGAGCTGGAGGCTCAGATCCTCAAGGATGTGGCCCAGCTGAAGGATTTTCAGTTAGGTCGGTGAGCCAACAATAACAACAAGAGAGGAAGCGAGCGTGCAAGCAGAACAGATTGTGTGGGATCAGGCCCTGATCGAAAAATATAACTACAGTGGCCCGCGATACACCTCTTATCCCACTGCGCTGGAGTTCAACGAGAGCTTCGGCTATCCGGATTTTGTCCGTGCTGCCGGTCAGTATCCCGAGCGCAATCTGTCGCTCTACGTGCACATCCCTTTCTGTCACAAGCTCTGCTACTACTGCGGCTGCAACAAGGTCATTACCCGTCATCAGCACAAGGCTGACGAGTATCTCGACTACCTGGAGCAGGAGATCAAGGCGCAAGCCCCGCTCTTCAAGCATCGTCTGGTTACCCAGCTGCACTGGGGGGGCGGTACACCCACCTATCTGGATGAAGCGCAAACGCGCCGTCTGATGGCCATGCTGCGTGAGCACTTCCATTTCGCCGAAGAGGGGGAGTTCAGCATCGAGGTCGATCCGCGCGAGATTGCCATTACCATGCTGGATGTGCTGCGAGATGTCGGCTTCAACCGCATCAGCCTCGGGGTGCAGGACTTCAATAAGGATGTGCAGGTTGCGGTCAACCGCGAGCAGGACAACGACTTTATTAAAGGCATGTTGGAACGGGCCCGTGAACTGGGTTTCCGCTCGACCAACCTCGACCTTATCTATGGCCTGCCGCATCAGGATCGCGCCAGTTTCCACCATACGCTGGAAGAGGTGCTCAAGACGGATCCGGCGCGCCTCTCCATCTTCAACTATGCCCATCTGCCGAGCCGCTTTGCCGCCCAGCGCAAGTTGAAAGAGGTGGATATGCCTGCGCCGCAGGAGAAGCTGGCCATGCTGCAGGACACCATCGCCTTCCTCACCGGTCAGGGTTACCAGTTCATCGGCATGGACCATTTTGCCAAACCCGATGACGAGCTGGCGGTCGCGCAGCGCGAGGGTAAGCTGCACCGCAACTTCCAGGGCTATACCACCCAGGGAGATTGTGATCTGCTGGGGCTGGGGGTTTCCTCCATCAGCATGATCGGTGATGCCTACTCCCAGAACCAGAAAGAGCTCAAGATCTATTACGCACAGGTTGCAGAGCTGGGTCATGCCCAGTGGAAAGGCTGCTCGCTCAATCAGGATGATCTGATCCGCCGTGAGGTGATCAAGCGGCTTATCTGTGATTTCCGTCTGAACTTTGCGTCTGTCGAGCAGGCGCACGGCCTCAATTTCAGAGAGTATTTTGCCGACGATCTCAAGCTGCTGCAGACCTTCATCAACGATGGATTGGTGCGTATGACGGAGGATGGCCTGGAGGTCTCCTCCACGGGGCAGCTGCTGATCCGCAATATCTGCATGTGCTTCGACGTGTACCTGCGCAACAAGGCGCGTCAGCAGCAGTTCTCTCGCGTGATATAAGCTTGTTTGCCGATTAGAAAACAGAAAAGGGTGCCATAGTGGCGCCCTTTCATATGTATTTTGCTTAGGCAGCGGGTCGGGAAGGTTCTGGCAAGAAGGCCGTGGGCTGAGGCAAGCGATAGGGCTGTGAAACGCAGATAAAAAGATGGGGGCGACTTGCGTCGCCCCCGGTAGTCGTATCGCTCAGATCCTTGAACGAAGTTGCTCCCTGCAATCCCTGACTGTTTACCTCTTCCTTTAGGTTTCCCCTTCCCAATCCTTTGGGGTGTCCTTTAGCCATCTTGGCCTGACGAGTCATCCTGTCCCGTCGCACTTTCTCCGTCCTGGGAGGTGTCCTTTACCACATCCTGTGGTGAGTCCATTTGCCCAACCCTGGCAGCCAGCCTTCCTGACCGACTTCATTGCGTCCGTGCATGAGTAACTATAAGGATTTTCTAACCGGCTACAACGCCAGATTGGAAAACGTTTTTGTCATTAGCTATTTCGAAAGTTATGGGTTTCGATTTTTTCATTTATAAACAGCTGGTTAAGTTAATCATCTTCATGTTTTAAGATCTTATCTTCCGATTATCTCGGGGATCTTTTCGGCTGTTGGCTTACATCTAGAATGGCAGATCTCTTACACGGCGTTTTGGTTGCTTCAGAAACAGATTTTGCCGTCTGATGATGGTCATTCGGGGTGAGTGGGCGAGGCACACAAAGAGCGGCTGAATGGAGAAATTATTAGCGCTGGTTGAGCCGCTCATAGATAGTCTGGCGTTCTTCAGGAGTCAGCGAAGAGAAGTAATGGGTAAAGAGGCGCAGCAACAGGGACTTGTTCATGCCATCTTGCTGGGTCAGATTACCCAGCTCGTCGATGGCCACCGTGCTCATGGAAAAAGTGGCTTTTTTGTAGCTGGGCTTCAGGTGCTCGCCACTCTCGATAAAGGCCAGCGCCGACAAGGCTTCATCACGATGCAGACCCAGTTCAAGGCTGACCACCTTGGGTTTGCCCTTGGCGTAGAACTCCGCATCTTCGATAAATTCGTCGACGGTGAACTTCTTCTGGTGATGCAACTGGTGCTTTTTCTTCAGATCGGCCAGACCCATCTCACACCCCCACTTGCAGGAACTCTTTGGCGATGGCCCGGATCTCTTCGGCGGATTTGCCATCCGGCTCGATCTCCATCACCGACAGTCCCTTCTCTTCGCTGTCGTCATAGACGTTGCGGCCATAGGTGATGGCGTTCAGGACGTCGACACCGAACGAGGAGCAAACCTCTTTCGCTTCCAGAATGCGTTTTACCTGATTGGGCAGGGCGGGACACTGGGTCAGCACTACGGCTGCATTGAGGGTCGGATTGACCATTTTGCATGTAGTGATGAGATCTTCCATGTGGGGCAGGGTCTTGAGGTCACGTCGTTTCGGGCGCAAGGGGATCAAGGCGTGGGTGGCGACAGCCATGGTGGAGCGCAGAGCTCGGTTGTCTTGCCCGCCGCAATCGACGATGACGTAGTCGTAGCGGTTTTTCAGGCTGAGCAGGTCGTTGCGAATATTGCCATAGAGCTGTACGCAGTTGATTTGTGGTAGCTCCGGGTTGTCATTGCGCTCCTGAATCCAGTCAGAGGTGGTGCGCTGCGGGTCGCAGTCGACCAGTAACACCTCCCCCTGAAATTGGGATCTGAGGTAGACAGCCAGATTTTGTGCCAAGCAGCTCTTGCCACTCCCCCCCTTCTCTCCACCGACCAACAAGATCATGACGTTCCCCTATCCATGAGAAAACCGCTGATTTCAGTATAGGAGGGGCCTGTCTCATCACAAGGCGAGAGGAGTGATGCTCCTCTCGTTGTTTCGACTAGTAATGAACGCTGCCTCCCTGCCAGCGGCAGACATAGTCAGGCACCAGCATTTGAGGGGCCTTGTCGACATGGCATACCACCATGGGCATGGCAGGGGCTCCTTCAGCCTGGCTGAGGGTGGGGAGCGCAGAGAGCAGCAAAGTCGCGAGCAACAGCATGGGTTTCATCTTCATAACAACTCCTTGGTAGTGCCATTCCTGTGTGATCTGGATCACTTTCTGAGTTAAGTCGAGGTTGGCGCCAGCGCAAGGTGAGACGAATAAATTCAATTAATGAAAAAAGTATCAAAAGGCGTTGTGGTGACCGACGAGGATGGCTGCCCACCTTGATGCGGACTTTGTGCATATTAAGTTGAACTGCACAAAGAGGTGATGACTTATGAGGCCGAGCCTGATGGGGTTGGCATCAATGCCATGATCTGGAACAAGAAAAGATTTATGCAGTGAATGTGGTCGATGTGAGTATTTATTTCTCCCGCGTTCCTCCCGTCACGGCGATGTATTCAATACCTAGGGAGTAATATTCAAATTTCATTTGTGAAGTTATTTATAGTAATGATTTTTAACGGTTTTTGTTATTTTCATTTAATCACTCCAGTGAACTGGCATGAATAAAAAATGAATCAATCTGAAATATAGCAGGGTGGTTTTGCATGGTTATTCGGTTTGCCTTGTGTGGAAAATGCGCAATTTGCTACCGGGGTCATAGATTGGATGGTGAATATATTCAGTTCTGAGTGAATGTGATCAATGTCTAAGTTTGTCGTGATTCGCAGGGCTAACCTCGGTCTCGAAAGGCAAGGGCAGGATAGAACATAAGCCGATTACCCTACATAAAGAATATCCCGCCTTAGCCACGAGCATGAATAGAAGGAATCTATTCAATCACTCGCAGGGACCACTGCTAGACGGAATATAATCATGAGCAAATTTTATGTAGGTTCTGAAGTTGGCCAATTGCGCCGTGTCATGTTGCACCGCCCCAACCTCAGTCTGAAGCGTCTGACTCCTTCCAACTGCCAGGATCTGCTGTTCGATGACGTCCTGTCTGTTGAACGTGCCGGTCAGGAGCACGACAAATTCGCTCAGGTACTGCGCGATCAGAATGTCGAAGTTTTCCTGCTGACCAATCTGCTGGCCGAAACCCTGGATGTGCCGGAAGCCAAAACCTGGCTGCTGCAACATCAGGTCTCCGACTACCGCCTCGGCTCTTCTTTTGCCAACGACGTGCGCTGCTTCCTGGCTGACATGCCGCACCGCGAACTGGCCCGCATTCTCTCCGGCGGCCTGACTTACTCCGAGATGCCCTACAGCGGCATCAACATGGTAGTGGGCATGCACGCTCCGACCGATTTCATCATCGAGCCGCTGCCCAACCACCTCTTTACCCGTGACACCTCCTGCTGGGTTTACGGTGGCGTCTCCATCAACCCGATGGCCAAGCCGGCTCGTCGCCGCGAGACCAACCATGTGAAGGCTATCTACCGCTGGCACCCGATGTTTGCCGGTCAGGACTTCATCAAGTACTTCGGTGATGAGGAGCGTGACTACGACAACTCCACCATCGAGGGTGGCGACGTGCTGGTTATCGGCCGCGGCGCCGTGCTGATCGGCATGTCCGAGCGCACCACCCCGCAAGGTGTCGAGCACCTGGCTCGCAGCCTGTTCAAACATGGTCAGGCCAAGCAGGTCATCGCCATGGAGCTACCGAAACACCGCAGCTGCATGCACCTGGATACCGTCATGACCCACATGGATATCGACACCTTCTCCGTCTATCCGGAAGTGATCCGCAAGGACGTGCAGTGCTGGAGCCTGACTCCGGGCGGCGCCACCGGCATGAACATCAAGGAAGAGGGTTACTTCGTCACTGCTATCGAGAAAGCACTGGGCGTGGATCAACTGAAGATCATCACCACTGGCGGTGACAGCTTCGAAGCCGAACGCGAGCAGTGGAACGACGCCAACAACGTGTTGACCGTGCGTCCCGGCGTGGTGGTGGGTTACGAGCGCAATACCTACACCAACGAGAAATATGACAAGGCCGGTATCACAGTTCTCTCCATCCCGGGTGATGAGCTGGGCCGTGGCCGCGGCGGCGCCCGCTGCATGAGCTGCCCGATGGAACGCGACAGCATCTGATGAGACGGCGTGGCGCCGGCAGAAGCTGGCGCCACACAGAACCAAACTCGAGATTAACCACTATGAAAAAACCAACTGTCGTCGTCGCTCTGGGTGGCAATGCACTGCTCCGTCGTGGTGAGCCACTGGAAGCGGATATCCAGCGCAAGAACATCGCAACTGCCGCCAAGACCATCGCCCTGATCGCTCAGGAGTACAACGTGGTGCTGGTGCATGGCAACGGCCCGCAAGTCGGCCTGCTGGCCCTGCAGAACAGCGCCTACACCAAGGTATCCCCCTATCCGCTGGATGTGCTGGGTGCCGAGTCCCAGGGCATGATCGGCTACATGCTGATCCAGGAGCTGAAAAACCTGATGCCGAGCCGCAACGTCACCGCGCTGCTGACTCAGGTGCAGGTCGATCCCAAGGATCCGGCATTCGCCAACCCGACCAAATTTATCGGCCCCGTCTACGAAGAGGCTGAAGCCCGCACCCTGGCAGAAGAGAAGCACTGGGTGGTCAAGGCTGACGGCAAGTTCTTCCGCCGCGTAGTGCCGTCCCCGCTGCCCCAGCGCATCGTCGAAGGCGACGCCATCGAAACCCTGATTGCCCAAGGCCACCTCATCATCTGTACCGGTGGTGGCGGCATCCCTGTGACCTGGGATGGCCAGAGCCTGACCGGTATCGAAGCCGTCATCGACAAGGACATGTCTGCCGCTTATCTGGCCAAGCAGATCAAGGCCGACGCCCTGCTGATCCTGACCGATGCCGATGCCGTCTATCTGGATTGGGGCAAACCGACCCAGCGCCCGCTGCGGGTCACCAGCCCGGACGAGCTGGCCGGGGTCAAGTTCGATGCAGGTTCCATGGGACCAAAAGTCGAAGCCTCCTGTGAATTTGTCAAAGCGACCGGCGGCATGGTCGGCATCGGCTCGCTGGAAGATGGCCTCGCCATCCTCAAGGGTGAAGCCGGCACCAATATCGTCGCCACCCGCACCGTACATGCGTAATACCGATATCTGTACTGAGAATGCGTAGTCAACACTACTGCCCGAACTGGTCTGAAACATATATAGAGAGAACTCATCATGGCTTTTAATCTGCGTAACCGTAACTTCCTGAAACTGCTGGACTTCACCCCGCGCGAAATCCAATACATGATCGACCTGGCCATCGACCTGAAAAAAGCCAAATACGGTGGCTACGAGCGCAAGCATCTGGTCGGCAAGAATATCGCCCTGATTTTCGAGAAGACCTCCACCCGTACCCGCTGTGCGTTTGAAGTAGCGGCCTTCGACCAGGGCGCGCAAGTCTCCTACCTTGGCCCAAGCGGTTCCCAAATCGGTCACAAGGAGTCCATGAAGGACACCGCTCGTGTACTGGGTCGCATGTATGACGGTATCGAATACCGCGGCTACGGTCAGGAGATCGTGGAAGAGCTGGGCGCCTACGCCGGTGTCCCGGTCTGGAACGGCCTGACCAACGAATTCCACCCGACCCAGATCCTGGCCGACTTCATGACCATGCTGGAGCACGGCAAGGGCAAGCGTCTGGATCAAATCAAGTTCGCCTACCTGGGTGATGCCCGCAACAACATGGGTAACTCCCTGATGGTCGGCGCCGCCAAAATGGGCATGGACATCCGTCTGGTCGCACCGAAAGCCTTCTGGCCGGAAGAGGAGCTGGTTGCCAAGTGCCGCCTGATCGCCGAAGAGACCGGCGCACGCATCACCCTGACCGAAGATGTGAAAGAGGGTGTACTGGGTGCTGACTTCCTCTACACCGATGTCTGGGTATCCATGGGTGAAGCGAAAGAAGCCTGGGATCAGCGCGTCAAACTGATGACCCCGTATCAGGTCAACATGGATGTCATCAACGCCACCAAGAACCCGGATGTGAAGTTCATGCACTGCCTGCCGGCGTTCCACAACGACGAGACCACCATGGGCAAGGAAGTGGCTGACAAATATGGCATGAAAGGCCTGGAAGTGACCGAGGACGTGTTCGAATCCGAGCACAGCATCGTGTTCGACGAGGCCGAAAACCGGATGCACACCATCAAGGCAGTGATGGTTGCTACGCTGGGCGACTAAGGTCGCAGTAGTGGTGCCGGGGGGCGACCCCCGGCTTTTCGACCATGTGACAGCGGCATAATACCTCTAACCCTACAACCCGCAGCCTGCATGGATACCACACCCACAGAAGGAAGCTGGACCATGACCAAATTCAAGTTCCCGTCAGCCTACACGATACTGTTTGTGCTGATTGCCCTGGTGGCCGCCCTGAGCTGGATAGTGCCGGCCGGCAAATATGAGATGACCATGAACGAAGCCCTCGGCAAAGAAGTGCCGGTGGCGGGTACCTACAAACTGGTGGAGGGGAATCCCCAGGGGATCGTCGACGTGCTGCTGGCACCTATCGATGGCCTCTACAACCACGACACCTATGAGGCAGGCGCCATCGACGTCTCCCTCTTTATCCTGATCATCGGTGGTTTTCTTGGCATTGTGACCAAGACCGGTGCCATCGATGCCGGTATTGAACGTGTGACCGACCGCCTGCGCGGCCGGGAAGAGTGGATGATCCCGATCCTGATGGCGCTGTTCGCCGCAGGCGGCACCATCTACGGCATGGCCGAAGAGTCGCTGCCGTTCTACACCCTGCTGGTGCCGGTGATGATGGCCGCCCGCTTCGACCCTGTGGTGGCGGCTGCAACCGTATTGCTGGGCGCCGGTATCGGTACTCTCGGTTCCACCATCAACCCGTTTGCGACCGTGATTGCCGCCAACGCCGCCGGTATCTCCTTCACCGACGGTATCTGGCTGCGCGTTGCCATGCTGGTCGCCGGTTGGCTGCTCTGTGTTGCCTACGTCATGCGTTACGCCAAGATGGTGCGCAGCGATCCGAGCAAATCTCTGGTGGCTGACAAGTGGGAAGAGAACCGTGCCCACTTCCTCGGCAACAAGAGCGACCAGATGCTGGAGTTCACCCTGACCCGTAAAATCGTGCTGGGTATCTTCGTCGCCGCCTTTGCCGTGATGATCTATGGTGTGGCCGTGCTGGGCTGGTGGATGGCGCAGATCTCCGGCGTGTTCCTGGCTGCTGCCATCATCGTTGGTCTCATCTCCCGCATGAGCGAAGAGGAGCTGACCTCCAACTTTATCGACGGTGCCCGTGACCTGCTAGGGGTGGCGCTGATCATCGGTATCGCCCGCGGTATCGTGGTAGTGATGGATAACGGCATGATCACTCACACCATTTTGCACAGTGCAGAAGGGATCGTGACCGGCCTCTCCACCATCGTCTTTATCAACGTGATGTTCGTGCTGGAAGTGGTGCTCTCCTTCCTGGTGCCGTCCTCCTCCGGTCTGGCCGTACTGACCATGCCGATCATGGCGCCGCTGGCCGACTTCGCCAACGTGGGCCGCGATCTGGTGGTGACTGCTTACCAGTCTGCCTCCGGTCTGGTGAACCTGGTGACCCCGACCTCCGCCGTGGTCATGGGCGGCCTGGCCATCGCCAAGGTGCCTTATGTGCGCTGGCTGAAGTGGGTGGCTCCGTTGCTCGGTATCCTGACCGTGCTGATCGTGGTCTGCCTGAGTCTGGGCGCCGTGCTCTCCTGAGGGATAACAAGCAAGATGAAACGGGAGCCTGCGGGCTCCCGTTTTTTATGGGCGCAAGAAGTGATGGACACAAAGTAGCAGGCAACAAAAAGGCGACCCACGGGTCGCCTCGATGTATTTAGGTGAAATGGCTTAGCGGGCCTGCGCCAGCGTGCGTACCACGGCGGCATGGGCCTGACGGGTACGGCTGATATGGCGCGGCGCGACCAGTACCACGTCATTGCCCGCGACGGCGCCCATGATCTCGGGATTGGCGTTGCGATCCAGTAGGCGGGCCACCACGGTGGCGGCCCCCGGGGTGGTGTGGATCAGCACCATCTGCTGGTTGTGTACCACTTCGCGCACCATGTCGTGGATCGAGCGGGTACTGCCGGCGGGTTCCAGCTGCTCATCGACCAGGGTGTAGACCTTCTTGCCGTTGGCATTTTGCGCCTTGGCGACGCCGAGACGGCGCAGCAGGCGGGAGATGGTGGACTGGCTGATGTCGGCAAAGCCGCGCTCCGACAGCTCGCGACGGATCTCTTCCTGGGTGCTGTAGCAGTGCTGACCGATGATCTGGCGACAGGCATCCAGCTGGGCCAGATCGGGCTCTTGGGCAACGGGACGACTGAGGGTTTTGACCACGGCGAATTCCTTTGATGATGACCGGAGGTAAACGCGCGATATCTGCCATAGCAGTCAGTTATCAGGCAAAAACACTGATAATCCATCTATATGCAGGGAATGAGCGGGCATTACCATCTTGCGATGGCAAATTATAGCTGACTGGAAATTCGGTGATGTGACAGGGTTCAAAAATGGGCCCCGTGGGGCCCAATCAGATATCAGTAACGCTCGCTGACGATGTCCTGAGTGAAGGATTTCTCGCAATATTTGCACTTCATCCGCACCACGCCTTTCACTTCGCGCACCCGGAAGTAGCTGTCCACCGGCTCGTTGTGGGAGATGCAGTTGGAGTTGGGGCAGTGGAACACCCCGGCAATGAACTCCGGCAGCTCCAGCTGGTGCTTCTTCACCACATTGAAGTCTTCGATGATGTTGACGGTCGCTTTCGGGGCGAACAGCGCCAGCTGGTTGGCCTGCTGTTCGGTCAGACGGGTGTTCTCAATCTTGATGAGATCCTTCTTGCCCAGCGCACCGGATTTCAGGTTGAAGCCGACGGTGATCCGCTCCTGGGTTTCGACCAGCTGGAACAGCTTGAGGATCTTGATGCCCTGGCCAGCGGGGATGTGATCGATGACGGAGCCGTGACGGATGGCTTCGACTTGCAGTTGGTTCTTGTCAGACATGATATTCCCCTAAGCTCAGACAGTTTCGTTCAGTACCAGTGCCAGCAGCGCCTGGCGTGCATAGACCCCGTTCTCCGCCTGCTGGAAGTAGCAAGCGTGGGGAGTCTTGTCGACCGCCACATCGATCTCGTCGACGCGGGGCAGGGGATGCAGGATCTTCATGGTGGGCTTGGCCCCTTCCAGGGTCGCCGGCTCCAGAATGAACTTGGCGGCCATGTGCTTGTATTCGGTCTCGTCGAAGCGCTCTTTCTGGACGCGGGTCATGTAGAGGATGTCCAGCTCCGGCATCACCTCTTCCATGGTCTGGTGGACGCTGAACTGGATACCCTTCTCTTCCAGCTCTTCGCAGATGTAGTCCGGCATCGCCAGCGCTTCCGGGGAGATGAAGAAGAAGCGGCAGTTGAACAGGCTGAGGGCCTGGGCCAGCGAGTGCACGGTGCGGCCATATTTCAGGTCACCGACGAAGGCGACGTTGAGGTTGTCCAGACGGCCCTGGGTCTCATGGATGGTGAACAGGTCGAGCAGGGTCTGGCTCGGATGCTGGTTGGAGCCGTCGCCGCCGTTGATGACCGGCACGCGGGAGAACTCGGAGGCCAGACGGGCCGCGCCCTCTTTCGGGTGGCGCATCACCACCGCATCCGAGTAGGAGCCGATGATCTTGATGGAGTCAGCCAGCGTCTCGCCCTTCTTGGCGCTGGTGTTGCCACCGTCGGCGAAGCCGATGATGTTGCCGCCAAGGCGCTGTACCGCGGTCTCGAACGAGAGGCGGGTGCGGGTGGAGGCTTCGAAGAAGCAGCTGGCAACCAGCTTGTCTTTCAACAGGCTGGTGTCAGGTTCAGCCTTCAACCGTTGTGCGGTTGAGACTACCAGTTCCATTTCTGACCGGGTCAGGTCCGAAATGGAGATGACATGTTTCTTATAGAGTGGATTGGTCATCGTCTGCATTCCCTTTGACATCATTGGAGGTTTTTCGGGCACAAAAAAAAGCCCCTGAAACAGGGGCTTTTTTTAAAAATAACTGGGGATCTTTGGGGTGGGAACCGGAAACAACGGGGCCGCTCTGGTGCGCACCACCCGTCTGCAAGGCTGTTTTCTGCATCAAAAACTGCATCGTTTCGTCCCGACCTTTTTCAAAACCGGACAGATTATAGGGCCGCTTTTTTAATTGTCAAAATTTTATTTCCGATGCCAATTTCAGCGTGAAAAACGTTTAAGTAGCGGAAACATGACGACAAATCCACACCTTGTGCGTCTCTTGCAGCGATTCCCCATCGCGGGCCATGGCGCGCAAATAACCGAGTCTGTGGTGTCCTTCCAGCAGGCAGTAGGGGCGGGGCAGGGGATAGCCGTTCGGGTAGCTGGCACCCTCCTCCGGCGCCAGTACGATGACAGGTTCGGGCCAGGTGCCTTCGTTCAGCATCTTCTCGCCGAGCCAGGAGCGGCGGACATAGCGGTTGCTGCGCAGCATCTCCCCCCAGCGCTCGATCACCTCCATATGGCGGGAGTCCACCTGCTCTACCAGTTGCGCGGTGGGCCAGCTTTCACAGGTGAACTGATGGCTGGCGAGATCGATAAAGCTCCAGTTGGACTCAAAACCGCGCCAATGGCGGTAAATCCACTGGGAGAGCACATTTTCAGGAATAAAGGGCACCAGCGGCGCGACCCGTTCAAGATAGGCGGGCAGGGACTCTGTCTTGCGTTCATCCCTGAAGTTGAGGGGCGCCAGTTGTTGGAGCAATCGGTAATTGAGCATAAATGGCCTCCCGGTACCTGATTTCACCCTACCCCCATTTATGTCCCATTCCTACCCCGGCAGGGCTGCAAATACAGCAAGTTATCCCGCTTTGCTGCACAAACAACCGCGACTTGTTCGGGATTTGTGCAATCACATTAAAAGTGTGAAAAAAGCCTTTACCTTTGATCTCCACTTTGTATACTACGCCTCGTTTGTTGCAGGGGCGTAGTTCCAATTGGTAGAACAGCGGTCTCCAAAACCGATGGTTGCGGGTTCGAGTCCTGCCGCCCCTGCCATTTTCAGAAAGGCCAGCTCATTGAGCTGGCCTTTCGCATTTCCGGCGTTCGCCAATTTATCCATCTTTCCTTCCTCTTCTCCTTCTTGCAGTTAGCCGTCCGGTGACTGTGGCCACATTGATCTCGATGTCTGCCGCAAGAGCGTTCAGTGTGCAGCAACCCGCTGTTTCAGCACGGTGACCAGCCGCTGGTGGCGGGCGGGGAGCGGCCACTCGGCGCGGTAGATCAGCCAGAGCGTGTCGATCACCTCGGTCCGGCTCTGGATCACCCGGATCTTCTCCTGCTGGGCAAAGGCGGTGACGGCGAAGCGGGGCAGCACGGTAAAGCCGAGGCCGCGGGCGACCGGCTCCAGGATCAGGCCGATCTGGTTGGTAAAGCCGCGCTGCGGGATCTCGTCAACGCGCTGGCCGGGGTAGCGTCGTCCCAACAGGCGTTGTGCCATGCTGCGGCCATCCGGGTGGTCGATAAAGCCGAGCTGACAGAGGTGCTGCCAGCTCTGCTCCTCGCCGTCGTTGGGCACCACCAGACAAAGGGGTTCGCGGGCGAAGGGCTCGGCGGCGATGCTGGGGTGCTCCGGCGGTTGATCCACCAGTCCCAGATCGCTGCGCCCCGCCAGCACCGCCTGCACTATGTCGGGGGTGGGGGCAAAGCGGTGCTGGATGGTGAGTCCGGGGTGCTCCTGTTGCTGGTCGAGCAGCAGGGGATAGAGCAGCAGACCGATGCTACCCGGGGTGGACAGGGTGATGGCACCGTGGTGAGGATCGTCCTCCGAGAGGCGCGCTCGCAGCTGTTCGGCTGCCTGCGCCTGCTGGCGGGCGAAGTCGAGCAGCACCAGCCCGCGCGGAGTGAGCTCCAGCTGACGGGGCTTGCGCAGCAGCAGGGTGCCAAATTCGGCCTCGAGGCGCGAGATATGCTGACTGACGGCGGCCTGGGTGAGGTCCAGCTGCTCGGCTGCGCGGGTAAAACTGCCGGTTTCATGCACCACCACCAGGGTGTGGAGCCAGAGTGGATTAACCATAAATTTAATTTATGCCTTCCATTAGTTTGACCTTATTTTTCATTATGTCGACCCTTCCTATCATGTCACCTGTTTCCCACACACAATTTCAAGGTGACTTATGACTTACCCGCGCAACTTCTCCCACATCGGCATCACGGTAACTGACCTCGACAAAGCGGTCGAGTTCTATACCAAGGTGATGGGCTGGTATCTCATCATGCCGGCCACCACCATCACCGAGGATGACTCTGCCATCGGCGTGATGTGCAACGACGTGTTTGGCCCGGGCTGGGGCTCCTTCCGCATCGCTCATCTCTCCACCGGCGACAAGATCGGCATCGAGCTGTTCGAGTTCCCCAACAGCGAGCAGCGCGAAAATAACTTCGAATTCTGGAAGACCGGGGTGTTCCACTTCAGCGTGCAGGATCCGGATGTCGAGGGGCTGGCGGCGCGCATCGTCGCAGCGGGCGGCAAGCAGCGGATGCCGGTGCGCGAGTACTACCCGGGCGAGAAGCCCTACCGCATGGTCTACATGGAAGATCCCTTCGGCAATATCGTCGAGATCTACAGCCACAGCTATGAGCTGACCTACTCCGCCGGTGCATATCAGGGGTAAGTGACAGGCCGCCTTCGGGCGGCCTGCTGCTTTGTTGTTACAAGAGTCAGTAGCATGGAATAGCGATCTGGTTCACACGAATAGCGCGTTCTGTTGTTGATAGATGGGAAAATATACAGATTCACTAAAGTCTGTTCATATTGCGGCCGATAGCCTTTGATACATCAGGGTTTTCCCTGCCTGACACAACAACAAGGATTCGTCGTCATGACCCTCTCTCTGCGCGGCAAGCTGCTGGCCACCAGTCTTGGCGTAGTGCTGCTGATGGCATCACTGCTCGGCATCGTTGCCTTTCACACCCTAAAATCCCGCACCATGAGCGCCATCCAGAGCGAGGCGGTCAACTATGGCCACGCCTACTCGGTCGCCATCGGCGAATGGATGACGGATCGCAAGAACACCGTCCATGCGCTGGTCAACCTGATCAGCGATAACCCCCAAGCCGAGCTGGTGCCGCACCTGAAGCAGGCCTATACCTCCGGCGGCTTCGGGCTCACCTATTTTGGCTCCGCGCAGGGGGTGATGACCCGGCAGGACCCCTCCCTCAACACCGGCAACTATGACCCGCGCGAGCGCCCCTGGTATCAGGATGCGGTGAAAGCGGGTCAGCTGATCGTCACCGCCCCCTATGTCAGCGTCACCATGCAGAAGCTGGTGGTCACCCTCTCCGAGCCGGTACGCCATCAGGGTGAGCTGGTCGGTGCCGTGGGGGCCAACCTGGCGCTCGACAAGCTGATCGACGAAGTACTGGCGATGAAGGTGCAGGGTGAGGGCTACGCCATGCTGCTCGACAGCAGTGGCCTCATCGTCGGCCATCCGCAGAAGGATTTGGCGCTCAAGCCCATCGCCGAGCTGGCGCCGGGACTCTCTGCCGCCACCTTCCAGCAGTGGGGCCGCGAAAACAGCGAGCTGCACGCCGCCACCCTCGACGGGCGGGATGTGCTGCTGGCGGTACAACCGGTACCGGGCACCGACTGGCTGCTGGCCATGGTGATGTATCGCGATGTGCTGGAGGCGCCGCTCAGCAGCCTGCTGTGGGAGCTGGTGGGGCTGACCCTGGTGCTGATGCTGGTGTTCAGTGCCCTGCTCACCGCCACCTTCAAATACCTGTTCGCCGATCTCGGTCGGGTCGCGCACGCCCTGCACGACATTGCCCACGGCGAGGGGGATCTCACCGTTCACATCAACACCCACAGCAAGGATGAGGTGGGTCAGCTGGCCCAGAACTTCAACCAGTTCGTGGCGCGGCTGCACGGCATCGTCAGCCGGTTGCGGGATGTGACCGTCGAGCTGGCGGCACAGTCCCGCGCCCAGGCGGCCGGGGCGCAGGCCCGCAGTCAGCGGGTACGCCAGCAGCAGGATGAGATCGTGATGGTGGCGACCGCGGTGACCGAGATGGCCTCCGCTACCCAGGAGATCGCCGGCAACGCCGAGTTTGCCGCCACTACCGCCACCGATGCGGTTGCACTGGCGGTTGCTGGCCAATCCCAGGTTGGCCAGAGTCAGCGCAGCATTACCGGTCTGGCGGACGAAGTGGCCGATGCCAGCCAGATCATCAATGAGCTCGACAGCCATGCCCAGAAGATCAGCGGCATTCTGGCGACCATCAGCGGCATCGCCGAGCAGACCAATCTGCTGGCGCTCAACGCCGCCATCGAGGCGGCCCGGGCCGGTGAGCAGGGCCGCGGCTTCGCGGTAGTGGCGGACGAGGTGCGGGTGCTGTCGCGCCGCACTCACGACTCTACCGACGAGATCCAGCAGATGATCGAGACCCTGCAGCAGACCACCCGTCGCGCCGTGGGTGGCATGGAGACCAGCCGTCAGCTGGCGGGTACCAGCGTCGAGGATGCGGAAGCGGCCAACCAGAGCCTTGCCCGGATCAACGAGGCGATCGGCTCCATCAGCGACATGGCGACCCAGATCGCCGCAGCTGCCGAAGAGCAGACCTCGGTGACCGGCGAAATCAGCCGCAATACCGAGAATATCCGCCACGTCTCGCAAGAGCTGGCCGAGCAGGCGGGCAACGAGGCGGCGCAGGCGGCCGAGCTCAAGTCGCTGACCGAGCGGCTGGAGCAGGAGATCGGTCGCTTCCGGCTCTGATCATCCCGCCACGCCAGCAACAGAAAGGGCAGCCCGCGGGCTGCCCTTTGTTATTTTACGGCTGGCTTAAGGGGTCTGCTTGACCCAAATCAGCTGGTCGGTGGCAAAGCCCAGCGACTTCGCTTTGGCGACCAGCGCATCCACCTTCGTCTTGGGCGGGTTGGGTGAGCGGGAGAGGATCCAGAGGTAGTCGTGGTTGTAGCTGGTCACCAGCGAGAGCTGGTAATCGGGGTCGAGGTCGATGACGTTGTAGCCGCCGTAGAAGGGGCCGAAGAAACTCACCTTGAGCCGCGCCTCGTCCGGGTTGCCGACGAAGTAGGCCTTGCCCTCGGCTTCGCGCCAGCTGCCATCGCTCTGCTTGCCGCGGTTGAGCACCTTGACGCCGCCATCATCCCGCAGGCTGTAGGTGGCGCTCACCTGCTCCAGCCCCCGCTCGAAGCTGTGGTCGAGGCGGGCAATCTCATACCAGGTGCCAAGATAACGATCGAGCTGGAAGCCGGTGACGGGGCGAATGCCGTCGGCAATCCCGGTACAGGCCGTCAGCAGCAAAGCGGTGAACAGGCAAAGCAGTGAACGCATAAGTAATCCCTCTCTTGTTATCCCTCGATGATGCGCAGCTGGCCATCCCGGAAGCGGGAGGCCTGATCCGTCGGCGTGCTGCCGAAGAAGCGCTTGTACTCCCGACTGAACTGGGAGTTGCTCTCGTAACCGACTCTGGCCGCCGCGGTGCCCGCCTTGATGCCGTCGTGCAGCATCATCATCCGCGCCTTGTGCAGGCGAAACGACTTGATGTACTGCAGCGGCGAGGTAGCGGTGACCGCCTTGAAGTGGTGGTGAAAGGCGGAGACGCTCATGTTCACCTCCCGCGCCAGCTCCTCCATGGTGAGGTTGTCGGCATAACGGGACTCTATCATACGCAGCACCCTGGCGATCTGGCCCACATGGTTGTGGCGATTGGCGAGCGCCTGCAGCGCCGGGCCGCCCCCCTCGGTGAGAGCGTGGAACAGCATCTCGCGCACCGTCTGCGGCCCTAGCACCCTGGCGTGCAGCGGGTTGTCCATCAGCTCGATCAGTCGCTCGGCAGCGCAAAACATGGTTTCGGACAGGGGGACCGAGTGGACGCCGCTCTTTTGCGGCGCGGGGGCGGGCAGGGCATCGCCAAGCTCCAGCAGCAGCTCTTGCAGGGTGACCAGATCGATCTCGATGGTAAAACCGATAAGCGGCTGCTCGGGGGAGGCGAAGCACTCGCACTCGCAGGGCAGCGGTAGGGTCATCAGCAGGTAGTGGTTGGGGTCGTAGCGAAACACCTGATCCGCCAGATAACCCACCTTGTGCCCCTGCAGGATCACGATCATCCGCGGTTGGTAGAGCACCGGGGTGCGGCCATGGTGCTCGGTGGTATAGATGAGGTTGACCTGTTTCACCGGTGATGGGGTGATGCCGGGTGCGGTGACGTGGCGGGTCAATCTGGTTGCGAGGTCGCTGTAACGGTTTTGCATGGGGGCTCTTTGATTCGACAGTTCCGGTTTTCGCTGCTTTGTAGAAATAGGCAAGAATCAAGCAGGATGTTGTCTTGATGGTAGGATGGTTCTGGAGAAAAATGCAATCACGATTTCGCGGCCAGGCCGCCCTGACTATCAGAAGAAGGCAATGTCGATGAACAACTTTACTCTCCATACCCCGACCAAAATCCTGTTCGGCCAAGGGCAGATCGCCCAGTTGCGCGAGCAGCTCCCGAGCGATGCCCGCGTCATGATCACCTATGGCGGCGGCAGCGTGGTACGCAGCGGCTTGCTGGAGCAGATCCGCAACGAGCTGGCCGGTATGACCCTGTTTGAATTTGGCGGCATCGAGCCGAACCCGGCCTACGAGACCCTGATGGGGGCCGTGGAGCTGGCCCGTGCCGAGCGTGTCGACTTCCTGCTCGCCGTTGGCGGTGGCTCCGTGCTCGATGGCACCAAGTTTATCGCCGCTGCCGCGCACTACGATCCGGCCAAGGATCCCTGGCACATTCTCGAGACCGTCGGCAGCGAAGTGCGCTCCGCCATCTCGCTTGGTTCAGTGCTGACCCTGCCGGCGACCGGTTCCGAAATGAACATGGGTGCCGTCATCACCCGTCGCAGCAGTGGCGACAAGGTGCACTTCTTCTCGCCGTTCGTGATGCCGCGCTTCGCGGTGCTCGATCCGGTGCTCACCTACACCCTGCCCGAGCGTCAGGTAGCGAACGGGGTAGTGGATGCCTTTGTTCACATCGTGGAGCAGTACCTCACCTATCCGGTCAATGCCAAGGTGCAGGATCGCTTCGCTGAAGGCTTGCTGCTGACCCTGATCGAAGAGGGCCCCAAGGCGCTGGCCGAGCCGCACAACTACGAGGTACGCGCCAACATCATGTGGAGCGCCACCATGGCGTTGAACGGCCTGATCGGTGCCGGTGTACCACAGGACTGGGCCACCCACATGCTGGGTCACGAGCTGACTGCCCTGCACGGCCTCGACCACGCCCAGACTCTGGCGGTGGTGCTGCCCGCCCTGCTGCAGGCCAAGCGCAAACAGAAACATGCCAAGCTGCTGCAATACGCAGAGCGGGTGTGGGGTCTGCACAGCGGTAGCGAAGCGGAGCGCATCGACGATGCCATCGCCGCGACCCGCGACTTCTTCGAGCGGATGGGGGTCAAGACCCGACTGCGCGACTACGGTCTGAAAGATCTGGGTATCGACACCCTGATCGGCAAGCTGGGTGAGCACGGTATGACTGCCATCGGCGAGCACGGCGACATCGATCTGGTGCAGAGCCAGCATATTTATGAAGCGGCCTGGTAAGGGCCGCCAATCGGTGCCAAACGGGCGAAACGATTGAATTGCCGGGGCCCTCTCCCGCCATCTGGCGGCTGAGCAGCCCCGCTTTTGTTGGGAAAATGTTACTTTTCGGCGTTTCGCTGCGAGAAGTGAGACGAAAGCGGATTTCGTAAGAACAAAAAACGCTAAGATAGAGGGCCGGTAAAACATTTTTTTTGACTGGTTGGATCACTTTTTTCAGCCGTTTTTACTGGTATAAGCCTCTAATTTGGTTTGTTTTTTTTAATCGTAGCCAGGGATGGGCTGAATTCTGTACGAGTGCCGTCGGGACTGCGGTTGTAATAAAACTCCAAAATTTGATACTAATCACCTTCGCGCCTGAAAAGCGGGGGCCTGACCATGACAGGAGGTTGAGGTAAAGCCTACTGATTTTCATAACAAAGAGCCCTGGACCTGCACTTTGGTCATGTCTTGTTTCGTCAGAAGTGAGACACTGGGCAGCGATTGTTTATTAACCATCAGGGAATAGTCATGCAGATTGGAATACCGAGAGAGAGTCTCGCCGGTGAGACCCGGGTCGCAGCGACCCCGGCTACCGTCGAGCAGCTGAAAAAGCTCGGCTTCGAGGTCGCCATCGAGACCGGCGCAGGCCTGTCGGCCAGCTTCGATGATGCCGCCTTCGAGGCTGCCGGTGCCAGCGTGGTGCCGAATGTCTGGCAAGCCGACCTTATCTTCAAGGTCAATGCGCCGACCGATGCCGAGATCGCACAAATTAAAGATGGCGCCACTCTGATTAGCTTCATCTGGCCTGCCCAGAACCCCGAGCTGGTCAAGAAGCTGTCCGAGCGCAACATCAATGTAATGGCGATGGATATGGTGCCGCGGATCTCCCGTGCCCAGTCCCTCGATGCCCTCTCCTCCATGGCCAACATCGGTGGCTATCGCGCCGTGGTTGAAGCTGCGCACCAGTTCGGTCGCTTCTTCACCGGTCAAATCACCGCAGCCGGTAAAGTGCCGCCTGCCAAGGTACTGGTGATCGGTGCCGGTGTTGCCGGTCTGGCTGCCATTGGTACGGCCGGTTCCCTCGGTGCCATCGTGCGTGCGTTCGATACCCGTCTGGAAGTGGCCGAGCAGATCGAATCCATGGGTGGGGAATTCCTCAAGCTCGACTTCGGTGGCGAAGATGGCGCATCCAGCGATGGTTACGCCAAAGTCATGTCCGATGAGTTCATCAAGGCCGAGATGGAGCTGTTCGCCCAGCAGGCCAAAGAGGTGGACATCATCATCACCACCGCCCTGATCCCGGGCAAGCCGGCTCCCAAGCTGATCACCAAAGAGATGGTCGACAGCATGAAGCCGGGCTCCGTCATCGTGGACATGGCCGCTCAGGCCGGCGGCAACTGTGAATACACAGTGCCGGGCGAACTGCATGTCACCGCCAACGGCGTCAAGGTGATTGGTTACACCGATCTGCCGGGTCGCCTGCCAGCCCAATCCTCCCAGCTCTACGGTACCAACCTGGTCAACCTGATGAAGCTGATGTGCAAGGAGAAGGACGGCAACGTTGCCATCGACTTCGAAGATGTGGTTCAGCGCAACATGACGGTGATCCAGGCCGGTGAAGTGACCTTCCCGCCGCCCGCCATCTCCGTCTCTGCTGCCCCGCAGAAACCGGCCGCCGCCAAACCGGCAGCCAAGAAGGAAGAGGCCAAGCCTTCCAACAAGAAGTTCGTGTTCGGTGCCCTCGGCATCGCCGCCTTCGGCTGGATCGCCTCCGTTGCCCCGGCAGCCTTCCTCTCCCACTTCACCGTATTCATCCTGGCCTGTGTGGTCGGTTACTACGTGGTGTGGAACGTCTCTCACGCCCTGCACACGCCGCTGATGTCGGTCACCAATGCCATCTCCGGCATTATCGTGGTCGGTGCCCTGCTGCAGATCGGGCAAGGGTCGACCCTGGTCACCGCGCTGGCGTTCATCGCCGTGCTGATTGCCAGTATCAACATCTTCGGCGGCTTCACCGTCACTCAGCGCATGCTGAAGATGTTCCGTAAGGATTAAGGGGGTTTAACGTGTCTCAAGGACTGGTAACAGCATCCTATATCGTTGCCGCCGTGCTCTTCATCCTCAGTCTCGCGGGACTGTCGAAGCAAGAGACGGCCAAGCATGGCAACCTGTTCGGTATCGCGGGTATGGCTATCGCCCTGCTCGCCACCGTATTCAACCCGGAGACCAGTGGCGTTCACTGGATCATTCTGGCCATGGTGATCGGCGGTGCCATCGGCGTGCGTCTGGCACTCAAGGTCGAGATGACCGAGATGCCCGAGCTGGTGGCCGTGCTGCACAGCTTCGTGGGTATGGCGGCAGTGCTGGTGGGCTTCAACAGCTTCATCGATCTGCACCCCTCCGCACCTGCTGAGGTCGTCGTCTCCGTCGGTTCCAACCTGGATGCCACCCTGGCAGCCGCCCGTGCGGCGTTCGAGCAGGCCAACAGCGTTGCCCAGGTCGAGCACCTGACCGGCGCCATGCTGAACATCCACCTGGTCGAGATCTTCCTGGGCGTCTTCATCGGTGCCGTAACCTTTACCGGTTCCGTGGTTGCCTTCGGCAAACTGCGCGGTCTGATCTCCTCCAAGCCGCTGATGCTGCCACACCGCCACAAGCTGAACCTGCTGGCCGTGGTCGCTTCTCTGGCGCTGATGGTCTACTTCGTCAACGCGGGCGGCTCTACCTTCGCCCTGCTGGTGATGACCCTGATCGCCTTCGCCTTCGGCTGGCATCTGGTTGCCTCCATCGGTGGCGCAGACATGCCGGTGGTGGTCTCCATGCTGAACTCCTACTCCGGTTGGGCGGCGGCAGCGGCGGGCTTCATGCTCTCCAATGACCTGCTGATCGTCACCGGTGCTCTGGTGGGCTCCTCCGGTGCGATCCTCTCTTACATCATGTGCAAGGCGATGAACCGCTCCTTCATCTCCGTGATCGCCGGTGGCTTTGGCTCCGACGGCGTGGCCTCCACGGCTGATCAGGAGATGGGCGAATACCGCGAAACCAGCGCCGAGGAAGTGGCTGACCTGCTGAAGAACTCCAGCTCCGTCATCATCACCCCGGGCTACGGTATGGCGGTGGCGCAAGCCCAGTATCCGGTTGCCGAGATCACCCAGAAGCTGCGTGACCGCGGCGTCAAGGTGCGCTTCGGTATCCACCCGGTTGCCGGTCGTCTGCCTGGCCACATGAACGTGCTGCTGGCGGAAGCGAAAGTCCCGTATGACATCGTTCTGGAAATGGACGAGATCAACGACGATTTCGCCGATACCGATACCGTGCTGGTGATCGGTGCCAACGACACCGTCAACCCGGCCGCGATGGAAGATCCGGGCAGCCCGATCGCCGGTATGCCGGTGCTGGAAGTATGGAAAGCGCAGAACGTCATCGGCTTCAAGCGTTCCATGAATACTGGCTACGCCGGTGTCCAGAACCCGCTGTTCTTCAAGGAAAATACCCAGATGCTGTTTGGCGATGCCAAGGCCAGCGTCGAGGCAATCCTGAAAGCACTGTAAGTGCCATTCAGAGAGTGGATATCAAGGAGGCTTCGGCCTCCTTTTTTATTGCCCATCCCTTGTATATCCTCAATCCATACGGACCATGAGGGATCTCCATGATGTGGTGTCAGGGTTGGCGAAGGATCGGGTTGTACGGCTGGCTGCTCGTCTCCCTGTTTGGTGCTGGTTCGGCCGTAGCGGCGGACGAGCCGCCGACTCTGACGCTGCTGACCGAGCTGTGGCCCCCTTATGTGATGCGTAGTGACAATGGCGAGCTGGCCGGCGCCGATCTCGATCTGGCCTGTACCGTGTTGCGCCAGATGGGTTATCGCACCGAAATCAGGGTGCTGCCCTGGAAGCGGGTTCTGCAGCAAGCCCGTCTCAAGCAGGGGGATGCGGTAGTCGACGTCTTCTTTGAACCTTCCCGCCAGCACTGGCTCCACTACCCCGAAGAGCCGCTCTCTTACAGCGGCGAAGTGCTCTTCTATCCATCTGCTCGTCCGGTGGATTTCAAGCAGCTCTCCGACCTCAAGGGTCTGCGGATAGGTATTCAGGAAGATTATGCCTACAGTCCCGATTTTCTGACCGATCCCGGGGTGATCCGGATGCCGATGACGGGGGAGGGGAATGCCATCAAACAACTGCATCTGATGATGGCCGGTCGGCTGGATGGGGTGGTGCTCAATGAGCGGGTCGGTCGCTACTTGCTGCATACCCAGGGGCTGCAGGATCAGGTGAACCACGGCTCGCGCCTGCTGACCGACGACAACCGCAACTTCCTCGCGTTTACCCACAAGCCCGGCCACGACCAGCTGGCTATCCGCTTCTCCTCTGCCCTCAAGGCGTTCAAACAGACTCCCGCCTACAAGCAGCTGCTGGCTCGCTATCACCTCTGAGTTGCCGCCCGGCTGTGCGCCGCTTCACAATTTGTCGCACTTTGTTAAAAGGTGGGCATAATGGCGAGCAAAAAGGGGATGCCGCTCAACATTAGTTGATCTTGTTGATAGTAGAATCAACTGCGGTTTACTCAAAGTTACTCATATATGTCCACAGCAGCCACCACTGACCAGATCAATTCGTTAACGGATGAAGAACGTCATCTGATCGCCAGTTTCGAGCCCGCGGTCGAGGCGCTGGCCGCGCTGTTTGGCGCAGGGTGCGAGGTGGTGTTGCATGCGTTCGATACGCTGGATGCATCGGTTATCAAGATTGCCAACGGCCATGTCACCGGTCGTCGGGAGGGGGCGCCGGTCACCGACTTTGCCCTCAACCGCTTGCAGGGGGAGGCGGGCAGCCAGTGGAGCAGCTACTTCAGCCGTACTCGCGATGGGACGCTGATGAAGTCCTCCTCCATCACCATCAGTAACCGGCAGGGCAAGCCCATCGGCATGCTCTGCGTGAACTTCAGTCTGGATACCTCCCTTGGCAGCCTGCTCGATACTTTTGCGCTGCCAGCGGCACCGGCGCCGCTCAACAACGAGACCTTTGCCAGCTCGGTGGACGATCTGGTGACTCAGGTGATTGAGAAGGTGGATCGGGACGATTCGCTCTCCTGCACGGTGCGCAACAAGGAGATAGTGACCCGGCTCTTCGACATGGGAATCTTCGAGATCAAGGAGGCGGCCCAGCTGGTTGCCCGGATGCTCGGCATCTCCCGTCATACTGTTTATCTGCATATCCGCAACCACAAAGCGGATCTGAGCAAGCAATAACTGCCTGCGGGCACCCTGAACATGAGAAACACTGCGATGAAAGCACAATGGACCGACTTTATTACCCTGCTCAAGCGTGAAGTGGTGCCGGCCCTGGGCTGTACCGAGCCGATGTCGGTGGCGCTTGCGGCGGCCAACTGCCGCAAGTTGCTGGGGGAGACCCCGACCCGTATCAGCGTCTGGGTCAGTGGCAATCTGTTCAAGAACGGCATGGGGGTCGGGGTGCCGGGTACCGGCATGATCGGTCTGCCGGTGGCCGCTGCGGTCGGCATAACAGGAGGTAATCCCGATGCCGGGCTGGAGGTGCTCAAGACCCTCACACCAGAACAGGTGGAAGCGGCCAAGGCGCTGCTGCCGGTCATCAAGGTGGATGTTAAGGATGTGCCGGACGTGCTCTACGCCGAGGTGCTGGCCGAAGTGGAGGGCCATAGTGCCCGGGTGGTGATCTGCACCGACCACACCCGCATCATCCTGATGGAGAAGGATGGCGAGGTGCTGATGGAGCAGAACAGTGCCCCCGGCGTGCAGATCCAGCCAGCCAAATCCGCCAAGCCGGCCATGACCCTGCGGGAGATCGTCGATTTTGCATTGGAAGTGCCGCTGGCGGAGATCGACTTTATCCGCGAGGCCGCCACCATGAATCAGGCGCTGGCAGATGAAGGGTTGCAGGGTTACGGCCTGAAGATTGGCAAGATCCTCACCGAACAGGTGGAGCGCAAGCTGCTCTCCGATGACCTGATGACGCTGGCGATGCGCCTCTCCTCCGCTGCCTCCGATGCGCGGATGGATGGCGCCATGCTGCCCGCCATGTCCAACTCCGGTTCCGGCAATCAGGGCATTGCCGCCACCATGCCTGTGGTCGCGGCTGCCAGCTTCCTCAAGGCGAGCGACGAGCAGCTGACCCGGGCACTGGTGATGAGCCATCTGGTGGCCATCTACATCAAGACCTATCAGAACAAGCTGTCGGCCCTCTGCGCCGCCAGTACCGCCGCCATGGGGGCCGGTGCCGCCATCACCTGGCTGCTGGGCGGCCAGTATCAGCAGATCAGCCACTGCATCAACAACATGATTGGCGATGTCTCCGGCATCATCTGCGACGGCGCGGGCAGCGCCTGCTCCATGAAGGTCTCCACTTCCACCTCGGCGGCGGTTAAGTCTTCGCTGATGGCCATCAACAACCTGCATGTGCCCCAGAGCGAGGGGATCGTCTCCGACGATGTGGACCAGACCATCGCCAATCTGGGCCGCCTCTCCAAAGAGGGGATGCTGGATACCGACATCGAAATCATCAACATCATGCGAGCGAAACAGCAGAAGCAGTGAATCTGTGACAAGGGGGCGATAGACCCCCTTGTTCTTGTCACGACGGCGCAGACCGTCTGACACGGTTGCCAGGGCAAGCATGGCGCTTGCTCTTGTTTCTCGGGCCCAAGCCCGCTTTTTGGGGAGTCATACCATGACATTTAGCGTTATCGGCAATCTGGCCATCGCCGCCATCTTGCTGTTCTTTCTCTACCGGTTACAGGAAAAACATGTGAGCTTCACCCGCCGGGTATTTGCCGGTCTGGGGCTCGGTATTCTGTTCGGCGCCGCGTTGCAACTGCTTTACGGTGCAGGTTCGCCCGTCATTGTTCAGACCATCGACTATCTGGATATCGTGGGTAGCGGCTATGTGAAGCTGCTGCAGATGATCATCATCCCGCTCATCATGGTCTCCATCATCAGCGCTATCTTGAAGCTCAATGGCGGCACCGCGCTGGGCAAGATCAGCGCCATGACCATAGGCGTGTTGATCTTCACCACCGCCATCGCCGCCGGGGCGGGCATCCTGATGTCCAACCTGTTTGGCCTGACCGCTGAAGGGCTCACCTCCGGGGCCGCCGAAAGCGCCCGTGGCGCCGCGCTGCAGACCACCCTCGGCAGCGTCGAGAGCATGTCTTTCGCCAAGATGATGCTGGAGTTCATTCCCGCCAACCCCTTCCTCGACATGACCGGGGCGCGCAAGACCTCCACCATCGCCGTGGTGATCTTCTCCATCTTCATCGGCCTCTCCGCTACCGGCATCGCCCGCAAGAAGCCGGAGATCTTCGCCAGCTTCAGCCACTTCGTGGCTGTGGCTCATGCCATCGTAATGCGAATGGTGACTCTGGTGCTGCGCCTGACCCCGTTTGGCGTACTGGCGCTGATGACCAAGGTGGTCTCCGGCTCCAACTATGCAGATATTCTCAACCTGCTCAGTTTTGTGATGGCCTCTTACGGCGCCATCGCCATCATGTTTGTCGTGCACCTGCTGCTGGTGAGCATGGTCGGCATCAACCCGCTGCGCTTCCTCAAGAAGATCACGCCGGTGCTGGCGTTTGCCTTCACCTCGCGCACCAGTGCGGGCTCCATCCCGATGAACGTGCAGACCCAGACCAAGTCGCTGGGTATTCCTGAGGGGATCGCCAACTTCGCCGCCTCCTTCGGTTCCACCATCGGTCAGAACGGCTGTGCCGGTATCTATCCGGCCATGCTGGCCGTGATGATTGCCCCGACCGTAGGGGTCAACCCGATGGATCCCGGTTTCATCATGACCCTGATCGCCATCATCACCGTCAGCTCCTTCGGGGTGGCCGGCATTGGCGGCGGCGCCACCTTTGCCGCGCTGATCGTGCTCTCCGCGCTGGACTTCCCGGTGGCGCTGGCCGGTCTGCTCATTTCCATCGAGCCGCTGATCGACATGGGCCGTACCGCGCTCAACGTTTCCGGCTCCATCACCGCAGGGACGGTCACCAGCCGCCTGATGGGCGAGACCGACATGCATGTGTTCAACAGCGATCACGAAGTGAGTCTGGACGGCGAAGAATCCACCGTCTGATTTGCTGTCGGTTGATCTGCCCGTGGAAAGGGGTGACTCTTTCCCGTCATAGACCGCAGGGAGGGCATGCCCTCCCTGCGCCATTGAGAGGAAAAACAATGAGAATTCTGATCATCGGTGGCGAAGCCGCCGGTATGAGCGCGGCGGCCAAGGCGCGCCGTCTGGCCAAAGATGCCGAAATCGTGGTGTATGAGGCCTCCGAGGTGATCTCTTTCGGTGCCTGCGGCCTGCCCTACTTCGTCGGTGACGAGTTTCAGGAGCCCGGCTACATGGCCGAATTCACCCCCGAGCAGTTCGCCGCCAAGGGGATCGAGGTCAAGATTGGCCATCGGGTATTGAGCGTTGACGCAACTGCCCAGGCCCTGCAGGTGGAGCACAACGGCGACACCTTCACCGACCGCTACGATCGCCTGATGATCGCCACCGGTGCCCGCGAAGTGATGCCCCCCATCCCCGGTTTGCAGCAGCAAGGGGTATTCGGTCTGCGCCGGATGGCCGACGGGCTTGCGCTCAAAGCAGCGGTTCAAGACAAGAACAATCGCCGCGCTGTGGTGATTGGCTCCGGCTTTATCGGGCTGGAGGTGGTCGAGGCGCTGGTCCATCAAGGCAAAGAGGTGCGTCTTATCGAGCTGGCGGATCGGGTCATCCCCGATGCGTTTGATGGCGAGATCACCCAGCACATCGAAACCGAACTGCGCGAGCAGGGGGTCTCTCTCCATCTGGGTGAGCGAGTTGAAGCGCTGCTGGGGGATGGCCGGGTGACCGGCGTGCGCACCAGCCAGGGCGAGTACGAGGCCGATATCGTGGTGGTCTGCACCGGGGTCAAGCCCAACACCGAGTTTCTGGCCGATACCGGCATCGAGCGGCTCGGCAATGGTGCTATCAAGGTGGACCGTCAGGGGCGCAGCTCGCTGGCCAACGTCTGGTCAGCCGGTGACTGTGCCAGCGTCTGGCACAGCGTGAAGCAGCAGCAGGTCTATGTGCCGCTCGCCACCATCGCCAACAAGCTGGGGCGCATGGTGGGTGAGAACCTGGCGGGGGCCGAGCAGACGTTCCCGGGCACTTTGGGCTCTGCGGCGCTCAAGGTGCTGGGGCTGGAGGCGGGCCGTACCGGCCTTTCCGAGCAGGAAGCCAGGGCCATGGGCATCGATTACCGCACCGTGGTGATCAAGGACAAGTGCCATACCAACTACTGCCCGGGTCAGTCCGACATTCACGTCAAGCTGGTCTACGAGGCGGGCAGCAAGCGGCTGCTGGGGGGTCAGATCCTCGGTCGCAAGGGGGCGGTCCACCGCATCGATGCGCTGGCGGTGGCGATCACCATGGGAGTGACCACCGAGCAGCTCGGCATGCTGGACTTTGCCTACGCGCCGCCCTTCTCCCGCACCTGGGATGCCCTGAACGTGGCGGGTAACGTCGCGAAGTAAGCGTTGCGATGACGGCGTTGGGAAGGCGCCGTTACGCTGCCCTGCTCTGCAGAGCCTCTGCGGGTAATATCAGTGGCTAAATTGCAGCGATAAAAAAACCGATGCCAAGGCATCGGTTTTTTATTACCGGTTTATCCGTATCACTCAGCCACGGCCGAGGCGGTTCTCCGGGTAGTTCTTGGCCAGCACTTCGCGGGCATGCTTGGCCAACTGCGGCATCTTCAGGGCGTCGTAAGACTCGACCATGATCTCCAGCGCCTTCTCGGTTTCGGCTGTGTCGGGGTAGGTTTCGACAATCAGCTTGGCCCGGTTGGCGGCCGCAACCAGCGCATCACGCTTCACGTAATACTCGGCCACGCTCAGGTCATATCGGGCCAGACGATTTTTCAGGCCAATCATGCGGGCGCGGGCATCGGCGGCATAGACGCTGTTGGGGTAGTTTTGCAACAGGGTCTTGAAGTCCTGGAATGCCTGACGGGCATAAGCCGGGTCTTTGTCGTCACGACCGATACCGAACAGGCTCTGGAAGAAATTGTAATCCGCCGCCATGTTGGTCAGGCCGCGCATATAGAAGACGTAATCGATATTTTTATGCGCCGGATTGAGGCGGATAAAACGGTCGATATTGGCGATCGCCTGAGCGGTATCATCCTGCTTGTAGTAGGCATAGATGAGGTCAAGCTGCACCTGGTTGGAGTAGGCGCCGAACGGGTAGCGAGAGTCCAAAGCCTCCAGCAATTCAGTGGCTTGCACGTAATTGCCAACGTCCAGTTTGAGGCGTGCTTTCTGGTACAGGGTCTCCGGCGGTTCGTCGGGTACCTTGGGTTTGGTGCTGGAACAGCCTGTGATCAAGGTAGCGACCAAGGCGAGCGACATCAGCAGGTGAGACTTCTTTCCCATCAACAACATCCGGTCCATTTCCACGAAATTGGCAAAGTATCCGTTATGCTTGGCTAAAAGAAAAGCTAGAATACCCGGATTATTTCGAATTGATACCCCCCGCTCAAGAGACCATACATGAGCCAGCATATTGAACTGACAGGCGAATTCCAGGATCACCAATTCGGGCAGCGACTCGACCAGGCCCTGGCCGAATTGTTTCCAGACTACTCCCGCACCCGCATCAAGGAGTGGATTTTACAGGACAGAGTGACCCTGGACGGTCAGGTTGCCAACACCCCGCGCGAGAAGATTCTGGCCGGGCAGCAGGTGCATGTGAATGTCGAGCTGGAAGATGATACTCGCTGGGATGCCCAGGATATCGAGCTCAACATCGTTTATGAAGATGAACACATTCTGGTGATCGACAAACCGGCCGGTCTGGTGGTTCACCCGGGCGCAGGTACGCCGGATGGCACCATCCTCAACGCCCTGCTGCACCGCTACCCCGGCATTGCCGAGGTGCCTCGCGCCGGTATCGTGCACCGTCTGGATAAAGACACCACAGGTTTGATGGTGGTTGCCAAAACCGTACCCGCACAGACCCATCTGGTGGAAGCGTTGCAGGCGCGCCAGATCACCCGTGAGTACGAAGCGATCGCCATCGGTCACATGACCGCAGGTGGCACCGTCGATGCGCCCATCGGCCGTCACCCGACCCAGCGTACCCACATGGCCGTGGTGCCCAATGGCCGTCCTTCCGTGACCCACTACCGGGTGCACGAGAAGTTCCGTGGCCATACCCGTCTGCGCCTGCGTCTGGAAACCGGTCGTACCCACCAGATCCGTGTCCACATGGCTCACATCAAACACCCGCTGGTGGGTGATCCCGCTTACGGTGGCCGTCTGCGCCCGCTGCGCAACGCGACCCCCGAGCTGACCCAGGCACTGCGCAACTTCAACCGTCAGGCGCTGCATGCCACCATGCTGCAACTGGCTCACCCCATCACGGGGGAAGTGATGCAGTGGCACTCAGCTACACCACAAGACATGGTGGAGCTGATGGAAGTGCTGCGCGCGGATACCCTCGCCAATCCGGATGATCTGGTCTGGAACTGATGTGATAGGGCCTGCTGCGTCGGTTTCTGGCGTCATCCGGCCCGAATAGATGCCAATCGGGGTTCCCTTGCAGGAGCCCCGTTTTTATATCGGTGAATTGAAGGAGTCACAGATGAAATGGATCGAACCCGACTGGCCAGCCCCGGCGTGTGTCAGGGCGTTGTCGACCACCCGGGATGGCGGCGTCAGTGAAGGGGTCTTTGCCGGTCTCAATCTGGGCGCCCACGTGGGTGACGAACCGGCGCGAGTCGAGTCTAACCGCGCCCGCTTGCAGCAGGCGGCCGCCATCCCGGGGCCCCTCAACTGGCTTAATCAGGTGCATGGCACCGTGGTTCATCCGGTCAGCAGCCATTATGAGCGGGCGCCGGATGCCGATGCTGCCTGCGCCCATGAGGCGGATCAGGCCTGCATCGTGATGACTGCTGACTGTCTGCCGGTGCTGTTCTGCGATCGGGCAGGTACCGTGGTCGCAGCGGCCCACGCAGGCTGGCGTGGACTGAAAGAGGGCGTGCTGGAGGCGAGCATCGCCGCCATGGGCTGCGAGCCGGGCGAGGTCCTGGCCTGGATGGGCCCGGCCATCGGCCCCACTGCGTTTGAAGTGGGTGGCGAGGTGCGCGAGGCCTTTATGGCCGAGCAGGCCGAAGCAGAAGCGGCGTTCATCCCTTCGTCCAATGAGGGGAAATGGCTGGCGGATATCTACCAGCTGGCCCGGCTGCGCCTTGCCCGTGCTGGCGTCACCGCCATCTATGGTGGCGAATACTGCACCTTCAGCGACAGCGAGCAGTTTTACTCCTATCGCCGCGACGGCCAGACCGGCCGCATGGCCTCCCTCATCTGGTTGGCCCGCTAAGCAATCACCCGCCAAGTAATAGCCCGTCTCTCTCAAGAACAGATCCGTATGAGAGAGGCGGGGATCCTGCCCTCTCCCCGCTTTGCAGAAAAAATAACCAGCCCATGCCCTTGAAATAGCCCGTACGGGCCTCATCTTTCATCTCAGAAAGTTATGTTGTTTGCCGCGCAAGCGGCGTCTGCCTGTTTGAAGGGGGAGTGCAATGCGCCTCGATCGCCTTACCAGCAAATTCCAGATTGCTATTTCCGATGCCCAGTCTCTTGCGCTGGGTCGTGACCACCAATTCATCGAACCCGTTCACCTGATGACCGCGCTGGTCAATCAGGATGGCGGCTCCATCCGTCCGTTGCTCACCCTGACCGGGATGGATATCAATGCCCTGCGCTCCCGTCTCGGTGAGGAGCTGGATCGCCTGCCGCGCGTCAGCGGCGTGGAAGGGGACGTGCAGCTCTCCAACGGCCTCGGCCGCCTGCTCAACGTTTGCGACAAACTGGCCCAGCAGCGCAAGGATCAGTTCATCTCCTCCGAACTGTTCGTGCTGGCTGCCCTCGACGACAAGGGAACGCTGGGTGAGCTGCTGCGCGCCCAGGGGCTGACCAAGGAGAAACTCGAAGCGGCCATCGACAAGGTGCGTGGCGGCAAGAAGGTGGAGGATGCCAACGCCGAGGAGAACCGTCAGGCGCTGGAGAAGTACACCATCGATCTGACCGAGCGGGCCGAGATCGGCAAGCTCGACCCGGTGATCGGCCGGGATGACGAGATCCGCCGCACCATCCAGGTGCTGCAACGCCGTACCAAGAACAACCCGGTGCTGATCGGTGCCCCCGGTGTCGGTAAAACCGCCATCGTGGAGGGACTGGCTCAGCGCATCATCAACGGCGAAGTACCGGAAGGGCTCAAGAACAAGCGGGTGCTGTCGCTGGACATGGGGGCGCTGGTGGCCGGTGCCAAGTATCGCGGCGAGTTTGAGGAGCGGCTCAAGGCTGTACTGACCGATCTCGCCAAGGAGGAGGGCAACGTCATCCTCTTTATCGACGAGTTGCACACCATGGTTGGCGCCGGCAAGGGCGAGGGGGCCATGGATGCGGGCAACATGCTCAAGCCTGCGCTGGCCCGTGGCGACCTGCACTGCGTCGGCGCCACAACCCTGGATGAGTACCGTCAGTACATCGAGAAAGATGCCGCGCTGGAGCGTCGCTTCCAGAAGGTGCTGGTGGAAGAGCCGAGCGTGGAGGACACCATCGCCATTCTGCGCGGCCTGAAAGAGCGTTACGAGCTGCACCACCATGTGCAGATCACCGACCCCGCCATCGTGGCGGCGGCTCAGTTGTCGCACCGCTACATTGCGGATCGTCAGTTGCCGGACAAGGCCATCGATCTCATCGACGAGGCGGCGGCCAGCATCCGGCTGCAGATCGACTCCAAGCCCGAGGCGCTCGATCGCCTCGAGCGGCGCATCATCCAGCTCAAGCTGGAGCAGCAGGCGCTGATGAAGGAGGACGACGACGCCAGCCGCAAGCGTCTGGAGCTGATCAATCAGGAGATTGGCGAAAAAGATCGGGAATACAACGAGCTGGACGAGGTGTGGAAGGCCGAGAAGGCTGCCCTTGCCGGTACCCAGCATATCAAGGCTGCGCTGGAGCAGGCCCGTCAGGATCTCGACGTGGCGCGCCGCGCAGGCGACCTGGGCCGGATGTCCGAGCTGCAATATGGCCGCATTCCGGAGCTGGAGAAACAGCTGGATCTCGCCACTCAGGCGGAGATGCAGGAGACCAGTCTGCTACGCAACCGCGTCACCGATGTGGAGATTGCAGACGTCTTGGCCCGCTGGACCGGTATTCCGGTCGCCCGCATGCTGGAAGGGGAGCGCGACAAGCTGCTACGGATGGAAGATCAGCTGCACAGCCGGGTGATTGGCCAGGAAGAGGCGGTCGATGCGGTCTCCAACGCCATTCGCCGCTCCCGCGCCGGGCTCTCAGATCCGAATCGCCCCATCGGCTCCTTCCTGTTCCTGGGGCCCACCGGGGTGGGCAAGACCGAGCTGTGCAAGGCGCTGGCGGAGTTCCTGTTCGATACCCAGGATGCCATGGTGCGGATCGACATGTCCGAGTTCATGGAGAAACACAGCGTGGCCCGTCTGGTGGGGGCGCCTCCCGGATACGTAGGTTACGAAGAGGGCGGTTATCTGACCGAGGCGGTACGCCGTCGTCCCTACTCGGTGATCCTGCTGGACGAGGTGGAGAAGGCGCATCCGGATGTGTTCAACATCCTGTTGCAGGTGCTTGATGATGGCCGCCTGACCGATGGTCAGGGTCGGACCGTCGATTTTCGCAACTCGGTGGTGATCATGACCTCCAACCTCGGGTCGGATCTGATTCAGGAGCACCACTCCGAGAAAGACTACGACGAGATGAAGGCCATGCTGATGGATGTGCTGACCCGCAGTTTCCGGCCGGAGTTTATCAACCGGATCGACGAGACCGTGGTGTTCCATCCGCTTGGCGAGGATCACATCAAGTCCATCGCCCGCATCCAGCTCAAGAGCCTGATGGGCCGACTGGAGGCTCAGGGCTACGAGGTGGAGGTGAGCGAAGCGCTGCTCGAGAAGCTGGTGCATGCCGGGTTCGACCCCGTCTATGGGGCGCGGCCTCTCAAACGGGCGATCCAGCAGAAGGTGGAGAACCCGCTGGCGCAGGCCCTGCTCTCCGGCCGCATCGTTCCGGGCAAAAAACTGGTGCTGGGGGCCGACAGCAACGGCCTGACCATGACCCAGTAACCGATTCTGTATCAATGTTTGCAACGCCAGCCCTCGGGCTGGCGTTGTCATATCTGGTGGCGGGGATTCGGGTGCAAAAAAACGGCAATCCGAAGATTGCCGGGAGGAATGTAGTGACGCGACCTGACGTGGGTTGAGCGGGTCGCAGGGGCAAGCCCCGGTTTCGCCGTGGGCCATCAGGTATGACCACGCGGCTTACAGCATGTCCGGACTGCGCTCGTTCAGTCCGCACCGCCACACACCTTCAGGGCTGACCCGCGTGCCACTGCGCACAGGCCAGACCGATGAAATAAACGCGTTTACAGCATGCCCGGGATAGCGGCCTTCATTTCAGAGGGCCACACACCAACCTGCACCTGACCGATATGCTCTTTTTGCAGCAGCAGCATGGCCAGACGAGATTGGCCGATGCCACCGCCGATGGTCTGCGGCATCCGTGCGGCCAGCAGGTCCTGGTGCCAGTCGTACTGCAGGCGATCCTCGTCGCCGGTGATAGCCAGCTGACGGCGCAGCGCCTCGGCATCGACCCGGATCCCCATGGAGGAGATCTCGAAGCTGTCTTGCAGCACCGGGTTCCACACCAGAATGTCACCGTTCAGACCTGCCAGACCCAGCTCGTTGTGGCTGCTCCAGTCGTCGTAATCCGGGGCGCGCACATCGTGGCGTTCGCCGTGGGAGAGGGCACCACCGATGCCGATCAGGAACACGGCCCCCAGCTCTTTGGCGATGGCGCGCTCGCGCCCCTTGGCATCGAGGTCCGGGTAGCGGGCCAGCAGCTCTTCGCTGTGCAGGAACTGGATCTCGGCCGGCAGGAAGGGGGTCAGTTCATGCTCGGCGCAGACTGCGCGCTCGGTGGCCTTGATGGCGGCCCAGATGCCGCGCACGGTTTCTTGCAGATAGGCAAGATCGCGGCGCTCGCTCGGCATCACCTTCTCCCAGTCCCACTGATCCACGTAGACGGAGTGGATGGGGGTGAGCTTGTCTTCATCCGGACGCAGCGCCTTCATGTGGGTGTAGATCCCTTCGCCCGGGCCGAAGCCGAAGCGACCCAGGGTCTGGCGCTTCCACTTGGCCAGTGAATGGACCACTTCGTAGCTGTGCTCCGGCAGGGTTTTTACTTTGACCTGCACTGCATTCTCATGGCCAGAGAGGTTGTCCTGAGTGCCATCACCGACCCGGCTCAGAATGGGGGCTTGCACCTCCATCAGACCCAGCTGCTGGGCGAGTTGGCGGGAGAACATCTCTTTGACGAAGCTGATCTGCTGTTGGCTGCGAATGTAGTGCTGTTTCATGCTGAATTCCTGTTTCAAACCCCGTTGGATGTGGTGATTTTTCAACGGATCGCTAACTAAATTCAATATTCGATAATAGAAATAGGCTTTGTGTATTTTTTTCTTCAAAATAAGCCGTTTTTTAATGAGGTATCGTCAACGGGAGTGCAAAAAAATGCCGGAAAATTACCGGATCGATAATCTCGATCAGGCCATCCTCACCGCTCTGATGGAGAATGCGCGGATCCCTTACGCCGAACTTGCGAAACAACTGGCGGTCAGCCCGGGCACCATCCATGTGCGGGTGGAGAAGATGAAACAGGCGGGGATCATCGAGGGGACACGGGTGCAGGTTAACCCCAAGAAGCTGGGTTACGACGTCTGCTGCTTTATCGGGATCAATCTGAAGAGTGCCAAGGATTACCCCTCGGCACTGGCCAAGCTGCAGGCGCTGGACGAAGTGGTGGAGGCCTACTACACCACGGGCCACTACAGCATCTTCATGAAGGTGATGACCCGCTCCATCGACGAGCTGCAGATAGTGCTGATCAACAAGATCCAGACCATCGACGAGATCCAGTCCACTGAAACCCTGATTTCGCTGCAGAATCCGATCCTGCGGGATGTGAAACCCTGACCCCTTGATCAGGGTTCGATATAGGGGATGGCGTACTTGTCGTAGAGGGCCTTGAGGCTGCCGTTGCGTTTCATGCGCAGCAGTTCGGCATCGTAGGCCGCCATCAGGGCGGGGGTTTGTGCATCCGCCCGTGCGCGGGCCCAGGTGTTGAAGTAGGGGCTGCTCTTGAGCGGTTTGGGCAGGTAATCGATCTTTCCCGTCAGCCCCTCTTCCTTGATCTGGGTGAAGGCGGTGACCAGCGGCATGGGCACGGTATCGATCCGTCCGGCCAGCAGTTTGCGCAGTTGCAGCTGGTTCATGGTGATCTCCTGAAACTGATAGGCCGGGTCGGTCATGGCTGCTGCCAGTTCAGGGGTATAGGAGAAATCCTTGGTCACGCCGATGCGCCAGGGTTTGAGATCGGCCAGCGTTTCGTAGCGGATCTTCAGCAGGTCAGTCTTGCGCACGAAGAAGTGCCAGCTGTGGCGAAGATGGGCCTGTTGGGGATAGATGAGATAACTCTCCCGCTCTGCCTTGTAGGAGTGGGTCATCACCAGGTCGCAGGCGCCGGTTTCGGCGTTGCGGGTGAGGCGGGCGCCGGAGTCGGCCAGCTCGATCCTAAAAGGCGTCTCCAGCTTGTCGAAGATGGCGGTGACGATGTCGATATCGAGTCCGCGAGGTTTCTGATCGGCATCGAGAAACTTGAGCGGGGGCTCCATGGTGCCGCAGATCACCAGCTCTTTGGCGGGCAATCCGAGTGGAAACAGCAACCAAAACAGGGGGATCACACGCAAACTACGTCTCCTGAGCCCGTTTGAAGATATTCCAAGACCTGATTCCAGTATATTGGATGGCACCTGATCCGTTAGAAGCGACTGTTTATGGCAAATCCTGAAATCGAGAGCCCGCTGGACGGGATCGACAAGTTGACCGTCTCGCTCTACCGCCTTGGCTTGAGTGCGGCAGCCTTGTTGCTGCTTTGCCGCGGTGCGGCGCTGCTGAGCGGGATGGCACTGCTTCCGTCGGCACAATGGTTGATGTCTCTGGCAGTGGCAAGCGCAATCTGCGGCTTCTCGCTGCATATCTACGACAAGCGGATTCGCCTGATTCTGCAGGGATTTGGTTGGGGCGCGCTGGCCCTGGCTGCGGTAGGAGCACCGGATGCGCTGGTGCTGGGAGCGGCCTTGGCGACCCTCTCCGGGTTGGCGTTCAAGGAGCAGTTTTGCTTCTCGATTCCCGGCATCAAACTAGTACCCATTTTGCTGCCGGCGTTATGGCTGCTGGAGTGGTTGCGGGTGGAGTGGGCCGCCGCACTGGTGGCGCTGGTCTGCGGGGCCCTGTTGACCTTGCTGGCGCTGGCCAAGTGGCGGATGCCCCTGCACTTCGATATCGGTGACAAGGGGCGTTACCAGATCTAGGTCTGCTGGCACACCTTCATCTGCTGGTTGAGGGCCTGCATCACCTGACGGCGGCTGATGATGCCGATCACCTTGCCCTGTTGCAGCACCGGGTAGATCTTGGGCTTGGCATCGGCCATCTGGCGAGCCAGATCCAGAATGCTCTCATCCGGCCCGACCGAGAGGGGCGAGCGGTTCATCAGATCCTCCACCCGGGTGCGGGTATCGCAGTGGTAGCTGCCGGTGAGCAGGCTGGGGATGCAGTCTTGTTCGGAAAGAAAGCCGATCAGCCGTTTCTGCTCATCCAGCACCGGCAGGCCGCCAAGACCCGATTGATGCAGGCGATCCAGCGCCTCGGCCAGGCCGAGTCCGGCAGTGAGGGAGTGGGTCAGGCGACCCATGTGGTGGTGTACTTTCAGCATGGTGGTGACTCCGCAAGAGGGGGATGCCGCCACTATGACGCGGGTGGGTGGCCCGCGACCAATGGCTTGTGCCGCAGGGATTGATAGGCACAAGCCATCGGCGGTGATCCGCTGGCAGGCGGGCTTCGTTCATGCAAGACCATGAAAGGGAAAGGAGATCGTATGCGTGCATTGGTTACGGGCTGCGGCCGTCGACTCGGATTTTATCTCTGTGAACAGCTGGTGGCAGCGGGTTGGCAGGTGACGGGCAGCTATCGCAGCGAGCGGGCGGAGCTGGCCACGCTGGCTGCATTGGGGGTCGAACTGGTGCAGGCGGATTTTGGCCGGGAAGAGGACGTTGGCAAGCTGATCGATGTGCTGGCTGCCCATCAGGATCTGATGCTGGTGATCCACAACGCCTCTGCTTTCGAACCTCAGGCAACTGATCCGGCGGCGCAACTGGCCCAGTTCGAGCAGTTCTACCGGGTGCACATGGCGGCCCCCTTCCAGCTCAACCGGGCGTTGGCCGCCCGGCTGGCCAGCAACCCCAACGCCAGCATCATTCACATCACCGATATCTATATTCATGCCCCGGCCCCCCGTTTTGCCAGCTATGTGGCCACCAAGGCGGGAGCCCATTCGCTGGCCATGAGCTTTGCCCGGGAGCTGGCGCCTGCGGTGCGAGTCAACACCATAGAGCCGGGGCCGATCCTGTTTCTCGATGAACATGACGAGGCGTGGCGCCAGCAGGTGTTGGCGAAAACGCCGCTGGCGCGGGAGGGGGGACTTGAGCCCATCTGGCAGGCGGTGCAGTTACTGATGGGGAACAGTTATATGACGGGTGCCAGCATCAAGGTAGATGGCGGGCGCGCGCTGGCCACTCTCTGAAGATTTGCCAAGCACCAGCGGCTCCAGCCCGACCTGCCGGGTCAGCAAGTCCTTGCCGGGTTTGAGCTTGCCCGACGGGGCAGGGAGCGTCACTTGCAGCGCCACCTTGGGGTCATGCACCTCGCCATGGCCGTAGAGCTCGGCCAGCAGCTCCGCCAGATAGGAATCGACCTCTGCCGAGGTAAAGTCACTGCTCCTGTTGCTGGCCAGAATATCGATGTCGAGCGGCCGATCGTGCACCTTGCAGAGCGGATCGCTGCGATCCCGGCCGTGAGCTACTTCAAGGGCGATAAAGTACTGCTTGAGGCTGGCGGCATCGAGCGGGCTCTCCACCACCAGCAGGCAGTTGAGAAAGTCGTGGCTGGAGTGCATTCCCACCGGCTTGGTGCGGATCACCGAACTCAGCCGCAGGGGGCCGACGTTCGCAAACAGCTCGGCCAGCGCCCGGCTGACATGGATATGCGGGTCAATATTGGAACCAATGCTACACAGATAGAACATGCTCACCTTCCCTGGGTTGGGCTCATCTGAAATGTATACGCAGCTCACGGTTATCGGATTAACTATGGCTTAACATTGTCTTATCTATTGTGATCCGGCACTGATTGGCAGAAAGGAGGTTTGCATGAGTGTGGAGCTGAAATGGGCGCTGTTGACCGCCTCGGGCGCGCTGGCGATGATCATGATTATCTGTCTGGCCTCTGTCGCGTTGGCGTGAATCACCACAATCCAGATAATACAAACCGGCCTGTTGGCCGGTTTTGTTTTTTGGGGCGGTGCGGCTATGCTGGCGCACCGGTGAGAATGCAAGAGAAGAGATGATGACCAAGGTTCGCCCACGCTCCCTGCTGCAGGTGGTATTGATGGGATTTGTGCTGGTATTGATGCCGCTGGGCGGCATGATCTGGCACAACAGCACCTCCCTTGCCCACCTCAGTCAGCTCACCAGCGACGAGATGGAGCGGGCGGTCAAGGATACCCGCCGCGCCACCCTGTTGACGGCGCAAGCCATCGATATCGAACGCACCTTGCGCCGCTTCGCGGTGCTGGGGGATCGCCGCAGTCTCACCAGCTACCAGCAGCAACTCGACGGGTATCGGGTGTTGCTGGCGGAACACCGCAACTCCATCACCGATGGCCAGCTCTACAGCGGGCTCGATCAGGGGCTGGCCTGGCTCGACAGCCTGCAGGATGCCGCGCTGGCCCGGGCGGCGGCAGCGGGGGACAAGCTCGAGCAGTTCAACGATGCCAACAAGCAGCTCGAAATAGTCACCCGCAGCCGGGTTGACGAACACATGGATCGGGTGCAGCTCACCATCGCCGGACTGACCAGCGAGCTCTGGTGGGTGAGTGGAGCGGTGGCGGCGCTCAGCCTGCTGATGGTCTTTATCTTCACCTACCTCATCATCCACCCGGTACGACAGATTGAGTCGCGCATCTTGAGCCTGGGAGCCGGGGTCGAACCCGATCCCAAGCCGGTTGACGGCCCTGCCGAGCTGGTATTGCTGGGGGAGCGGATCGTCTGGCTGCACGACAAACTCAAGGAGCTGGAGCTGCAGAAATACCAGTTCCTGCGCCATGTATCCCATGAACTGAAGACCCCGCTGGCGGTGCTGCGGGAGGGGACGGATCTGCTCTGCGAGCAGCTGGTCGGGCCTTTGACGCCGGATCAGCTGGAGATCTGTCAGATGCTCGACGAGAACAGTCGGCGTTTGCAGACCCTGATCGAGCGGCTGCTCGACTTCAACCGGCTCAGTCAGCAGGAGGCCTTCGAACTGGAGCCCGTCCCCCTGCTGCCGATGTTGTCGGAACTTTCTGCAGAGTACCGGCTGGCATTGGAGTCCAAGCAGATCCGTGTACACTTGCCGACCGTGCCGGTTACCCTGTGGGCGGAGCCCTACCGGCTACGACTGATCCTCGATAACCTCTTCTCCAACGCCGTCAGTTACGGCGCCAGCGGGGGCAATATCTGGATCAGGGCAGGGCAGGATGAACAGATAAGCTGGCTGGAAGTGGCCAACGAGGGGCCCAAGATCCCCGTGGCCGATCAGCAACGCATTTTTGAACCCTTCGAGCAAGGCAGCACAGTGCGGCAAGGTCTCTTGAAAGGCTCGGGCATGGGCCTCTCCATCGCCCGCGAGTCTGCCAACAGCCTGGGGGGGGAACTGGTTCTGGTAGAGGATGAACAGGCTGATGTCTGTTTCAGGTTGACGTTGAAATGAGGACTATGAAGATACAACGCGTATTTCCAGCTCTGATGGCAGGGCTGCTCGCGGGTTGCTCCTTGCTGCCGCAACAGGCACAGCGGGAGTCCTCCGATATCGCTTTTACCAAGCGGATGGAGTTTGCCAACAAGGAGATGCAGGTGCGTCTGCAATACTCCGACTGGCTGCTGGCCAGTCACCCCCAGCAACGGGTGCAGGAGCGTCAGCGTCTGAAAGGGGCCGACGATCTGGAGAGCCGGGTCAGTCTGGCGATGGTGGACTCCCACCCCGCCGAATCGGTGGCCAATCGCACCGCCGGTCTGGCGCGCCTGAAGCAGATGCTGCCCGAACTGGGTCTCGATGCGCAGGCCTTTTTACGTAGCTGGATCGCCCTCGGCGAGCAGCTGCTGGCTCGCGACAGCCGTCGCGATGACCAGAGTCAGGAGATCCAGCGGCTGCGCCGCCAGATCGAGCAGCTGACCGCCATCGACGACCAGCTCAACCAGCGCAAGCTGAACGAGAATCGTGAGGTAATACCATGAGCCGGATCCTGTTGGTGGATGACGACGTCAGCCTGCTCAAACTGATGAGCATGCGGCTGCGCAGTCAGGGTTATGAAGTGGATACCGCCGACAGTGCGGAAGGGGCCCTCGACCGGTTGCGTCAGCAACGGGCCGATCTGGTGCTGAGCGATCTGCGGATGGCCGGCATGGACGGTCTGGCGCTGTTCGAGCGGATCCAGGCCCAGTGGCTGGGGTTGCCGGTGATCATCATGACCGCCCACGGCACCATCCCGGACGCCATTCAGGCGACCCGCTCCGGGGTCTTCAGCTTTCTGACCAAACCCATCAACAAGGATGAGCTGTTCGCCACCATCGAACATGCGCTGAGTCTGACCCGGCCGAAACAGCAGCAGGAGTGGCAGTCGCTGATCCTGACCCGCAATCCCCAGCTGGAACAGCTGCTGATCCAGGCCCACAGCATTGCGACCATGGAGGTGCCGGTGCTGATCATGGGGCCGTCAGGCTCCGGCAAGGGGGCGATGGCGCAGGCGCTGCACCAGGCCAGCCAGCGGCGCGACAAGCCGCTTCATACCATCAACTGTGCCGCCATTCCGTGGGCGTCACTCGACTTGCAGCTGTTTGGTGAAGATGGCCAGTCCGGTCTGTTCGAGCAAGCCAAGGGGGCGACCCTGTTTCTCGACGAGATTGGCAGCCTCTCCGAATCCCTGCAGGCCAAGCTGCTGCAGGTGATGGAGGAGTATGGTCAGGGTACGCCGGAGGTGCGGGTGCTCAGCTCCAGCCATCAGGATCTGGTCAAGGCGATGGAGGAGGGGCGCTTTCGGGAAGATCTCTTCTATCGTCTCAACGTCGCCAATATCACCTTGCCGTCTCTCAGTGCCCGCAGTGAGGATATCCCCCTGCTGGCCCGACAGGCGCTCGATGACTACCGTAGCCGCCACAGCGACTGCGCCGCCATGGGTTTTTCGCCCGAATCGCTGGCGATGCTGGCGGCCGCTGCCTGGCCCGGCAACGTGCGCCAGCTCTGCAACGTGGTGGAGCAGCTCGCCAGCCTCTGTTGCAGCCCGGTGATCGGAGTATCCATGGTGGAGTCCGCCCTGAGCGGCGGTGGCGGTGGCATCCCCTCGTTCAACGAGGCGCGGGCCGAATTCGAGAAGGAGTATCTGATCCGTTTGCTGCGCACCACCGAGGGTAACGTGACCCTGGCGGCCAACATGGCGGGCAGAAACCGTACCGATTTTTACAAGTTATTGAATCGGCACGGTATCGAAGCTGCAAACTTCAAATCGAAGGGATAAATCAGGCGGGATCAACCACCGCCGGAGCGGCGTCAGCTTTCTGGGTTTTATGGGAGAGCCAGAGGCCGCTCGCCTTCATCAGGTAACCGAACAAGGCGCCAATGATGAGGGAGGGCAGGATCAGCCGCCACTCGCCAGCCGCCCCGAAGGTGGCACAGCAACCGGCAAAGGTGCCGGGAATGTAGCCGAGCCACTGCTGTTTGGCCTGCACGCACATCAGGGTGGCGACCACCCCCGTCATCACATAACCCGCAACACCCGCTCCCCACAGACTGTCGCCATGGATCAGCAGCAGTGCCCACAGCATGCCGCTGGTGTTGCAGAAGATGGTCTGCAGCAGCGCCTTGTAGCCGCCGCTTGACGCGAAATAGCTGGTGCAGCCGAGAAAGCCGACCCAGGAGATAAGGCCGAACGCGACGGCAATCCAGCCCCAGACGGCGGAGAGAATTCCAGTGGTGATGGCGATGGCGATCAGTGGGCTCATGGGGCGACTCTTCAGTTGGCTTCGCAAAATGGGCAGCCTACCCCCGGCAATCGGGGCGGCAAGCGGGGGCCGAATTGTGTGTGATCTTCATCACCCTTTTCAACTCAGGAATACGCTTGCGCTCGCGGAAAAAATTCATTGGTGACCGGCCTGACAGTCGGCCATAGTTAGAGGCCCTGTCCTGCTCATGGAGTGAGTCTGATGGCGCCAAATGTGATCGTTCCCCTGCTGGTGTTCGTAGTCCTGTTTCTGGTCGGCACCATGGCCAAGGCACTGCCCCTGCACCACATGATGTAAATTTGTGTGAAATAAAAATCTGCCGGGGCGGGTCTTATCCATACTGCCTCACTCAGCCCCGGGAGTTTTTCATGTTGATCAAGCGTCGTACCGCCCACCCCCTCACCGAACAGGATGTCACCCCGGAAGCCGTCTATCAGGACCGCCGCCTTATTCTCAAAGGGCTGGGTCTGGGCGCGGCCACCCTGGCGTTTCCCACTCAGGCCGGAGTGCTCGACCTGCTACGCGGCAAAGAGGATGCCCCCCAGTTAGCTACCAAACCGCTCAACAGCAAGCCTGCCGAGCGCCCGGCCAATCTGGTGCTGACACCGGAAGAGAAGGCCACCAGTTACAACAACTTTTATGAGCTTGGCACCGACAAGTCCGACCCGGCTCGCAACGGCCATTACCTCAAGCCCGAACCCTGGACCCTCAAGGTGGAGGGGGAGGTGGCCAAGCCTTTTACCCTCGATGTGTGGGATCTCATCAACAAGAGCGAGCTGGAGGAGCGGATCTACCGGCTGCGCTGCGTCGAAGCCTGGTCCATGGTGCTGCCCTGGAACGGGATCTCGCTGGCGGAGATCATCCGCCGTGCCGAGCCCACCAGTCGCGCCAAGTTTGTCGCCTTCGAAACCCTGTTTGATCCGAAACAGCTGCCGGGGCAGGCCTCCAGTCTGGGGGGCGGCATCGAGTATCCCTATGTGGAGGGGTTGCGTATCGACGAGGCGATGCACCCTCTCTCTTTCCTTGCGATGGGGCTCTATGGCAAGACCCTGCCCGCCCAGAATGGCGCGCCGATTCGCTTGGTGGTGCCGTGGAAATACGGCTTCAAGAGCATCAAGAGCATCGTCTCGATCCGGCTGGTGGAGGAGATGCCGCCGACCACCTGGAATCTGCTGGCTCCCAACGAATATGGCTTCTACGCCAACGTCAATCCGCAGGTGGATCATCCGCGCTGGAGTCAGGCCAGCGAGCGCTTTATCGGCGAGGGCGGGGTGTTTGGCGCCAAGCGTCAGCCGACCCTGATGTTCAACGGCTATGGTGACGAGGTCGCCTCGCTCTATCAGGGGATGGATCTGCGCCAATGGTACTGAGATTGAAACCGGCCCATATCAACGGCTTGCGGGCACTGGTGCATCTGGGCGCTCTCGGCTTCCTGCTCTGGCTGTGGTTTGCCATTCCGGCAGGTCTGCTGGGGGGCGATCCGGTGCCAGAGCTTATCCACTACCTCGGCAAGGGGGCGCTCAACCTGCTGCTGCTCACCCTGCTGGTGTCACCGCTAGCCAAGCGCTGGCGGCAGGGGCAGCTCATCAAGCTGCGCCGCCCCCTCGGGCTCTGGTGTTTTGCCTGGGCGCTGCTCCACTTCATGGCGTGGCTGGGGCTGGATCTGCAGTTTGACTGGGGCCTGATTGGCGGCGAGCTGGTCAAGCGCAGCTATATCGTGGTGGGGATGGTGGCATTGCTGCTGCTGGCCGCCCTCAGCATCACTTCGCTGCCCGTATTTCAGCGCCGCATGGGCGCCGCATGGCAGAAACTGCACAACTGGGTCTATGCCATCGCCCTGCTGGTGCCGGTGCATTACTGGTGGTCGCTCAAGAGCGGTTGGGGGGAGCCTCTCATTTACCTGCTGCTGGCCTGCGCCCTGCTCTGGCCGAGACGGGAGAAGCTGCTGCGCCCCATGCGGGGACGCTGGAATGCAAAAGAGGCCTAATCGGCCTCTTGTTGTTTGATCTCGCCAGTGTAGGCATCGACGATGAGATGCACCTTCTGATCCTGGCGATTGAGGGTTTTGACCTCGAATTTGTCCCCTTCCAGCTCCACTTCCCGAATGTCGTGATACCCTTGCGCCAGCAAGAGTTTGACCAGCCCGGCCATGTCGAGACGGTTCTGGGCCGCCCAGCTTGTGGCACTCAACAGGCAAAGGATCAGCAGGAAACTGCGCGGGATCATATTCATTCCGGATTCATGGCTGGCAGACTATAAACGCCATTATGTTAGGTTTTTGGAGATGAATCATCCATGAATAGAGCGCTCCCTCTGCTTGGGTTATTGCTGCCGTTGCTGGCACAGGCGGTCACGCCTGATGAAGCCCAGCTGCAGCAAGCTGTCCATGAGGGACGGGTTCGGCCCTTCCATGAAATGATGGAGGTGGCGGCCAGATTGCCGGTGCGGGTGTTGCGGGTGGATCTGGGGGAAGAGGATGGTATCTGGCTCTATGAACTGCGAGTCATCGATCGGGAGAATAGCGTAATCAAGGTGGCCTATCGGGCTGACAACCTTGAGCTGGTGTGGGCCAAGGGCCACCATCTGGAGCGGTTGTTCGAACCGCCAAAGCCCCCGGTCGAGGATGATGAATAACCCCTGTGTGGAAGCCTGTTCATGCGAATTCTGATTGTTGAAGACGAAAAAGTTCTGGCTGGCCAGCTGGCCGAACAGCTGCGCCTCTCCGGCTTTGTCACCGACCTCTGCCACGATGGCAACGAGGCCGGTTTCCTCGGTGAGACCGAACCCTACGACGCCATCATTCTCGACCTCGGCCTGCCTGGGCGCGATGGCCTGAGCGTGCTGAAAGAGTGGCGCAGCAAGGGGATCGATACCCCTGTACTGGTGCTGACCGCCCGTGGCCAGCTGCACGAGAAGATCGAGGGGCTCAACGCCGGTGCCGATGACTACCTCACCAAGCCGTTCCAGGTGGCCGAGCTGGTAGCGCGGGTCCATGCGCTGGTGCGCCGGGCAGCGGGCAACGCCAGCTCCATTCTGGAGATTGGCGGGGTGCGCCTCGACATGGCGGCGTCGCAGGTGTGGTACGAAGGGACCCCCATCAAGCTGACCGCCCACGAGTTCCGGGTGCTGGGTTACCTGATGCAGCACAGGGGCAAGGTGGTATCACGCAGCGAGCTGATCGACCACATCTATGCTCAGGATTTTGACCGCGACTCCAATACCGTGGAGGTGTTCATCGGCCGGATCCGCAAGAAAACCAACCCCGATCTGATTGAAACAGTGCGCGGCCTCGGGTACCGGATCAACGAATGAGGCTGGTCAGAACCCTGCGGGGGCGACTGGTCGCCATCGCGCTGGTGTGGTGCGGGCTGTTTCTGTTCGCCACCGGTTTCAGCCTGCAGACCATGATGCGCAACTATTGGCAGGAGGCGGAGGCCGACGGCCTTCGCCTGCAGCTCTATGATCTGCTCTCCCGGCTGGAAGTGGCCAAAACCGGCCTGCCGGTGGTCACCGGCTCCCTCTCCGATCCCCGCTTCAATCAACCCTACTCCGGCTACTACTGGCAGCTGGAGCTGGGCCGCGATGTGGTGGGGCGCTCCCGTTCCCTGTGGGATACCAACCTGAAGAGCGACGGCCTCAAGTCGGCGTTTGGCGATCCCGACCTCTTCGTCGGCAAGGGGCCCAACAAGGAGCCGCTGCTGATCATGACCCGTACCGTGCTGCTGCCCGGTTCGGATCGGGTGTTCACTCTGGTGATGGCCAAGGACAGCAGCGCTCTGACCCAAACCCTCAACAAGACCCGGATCAGCCTGTTCCTCGGCCTCGGCTTTGCCGCCGCCGGTCTGGTACTCGGCTTCATGTTCCAGATCGTCTACGGCTTGCGGCCGCTGCACCTGCTGCGCCGCGAATTGGGGCGGGTTCACGAGGGCCATCAGGAGGGGTTCCGGCTGCGCTATCCGCTGGAGATCCAGCCGCTGGTGGAGGATATCAACCGGCTGCTGCACCACTACGGCGAGCTGTTGCAGCGGGCGCGCTCCCACACCGGCAATCTGGCCCACGCTCTCAAGACGCCGCTCAGCATCATGCGCAATCAGGTGGCTCAATTGCCGCCGGAGGATCAGGCCGCCATCGGCGAGCAGCTCGACCAGATCCAGCGCCATATCGATTACCACCTCGGCAAGGCGCGGGTGACTGGCGCCGCCAAGATCCTCGGGGTCTCGACCCCGGTGCGGGCGCGGGTGGAGTATATCTGCCGCGCCTTCTCCCGCCTCTATCCGGGCAAGACAGTGGACTTGCAGGTGCCCGCCAATCTGGCGGTCGGGGTGGAGGAGCAGGATTTCGATGAGATGGTGGGCAACCTGCTGGAGAACGCCTTCAAGTGGTCTGCCAGCGAGCTGCGCATCTCCAGCGCCGAGCTGGGGGGCTGGATCACCCTGCGTATCGAGGATGATGGTCCCGGCATGAGCGAGGATCAGATCGCCAAGGCGGTGCTGCGCGGGGTGCGGCTCGACGAGAAGGTGCCGGGCTCCGGGCTGGGTCTCAACATCGTCTCCGATCTGGCGGAAGCCTATCGGGGCAGTTTCATCATGGGCCGCGCCGAACTGGGCGGTCTGGCTGCCTCCCTCTCGTTGCCCAAGGTGGCAAGAGTCGAGAGCTAGGCATAACATATGGCATTTGTTTTAGCCTGAGGAAGAGAAGCATGACCGACGATCCGTGGGCACTGTGTCACCTTGACGATTCGTTTGATGCCTCTGTGCTGGGGGTCAAGGGCGCCCAGATCCAGTGGTTTGAAGACAGGGATGGCCTGATCGCGTTCCTTCTGGAAGATTTTGTCGACCTGCTGGCCGATGTCGGTGAGCTGGAGGAAGATCAGACCGAACAGGCGCGCGAGCGCTTCACCCTGCTGGTGGAGCAGAGCTTCGACGATCGCACCCTGATGGATGCCATCAACGATCTCGCCTCCGGCCTGCGTCGTATCGCCTGGTTGGGGCCGCTCTCGGAGCTGGCCGAGATCAGCGACGAGTTTGCCTCCGGCCTGCGCCGCTATTTCTGGAGCCAGTACGACGGGGACGAAGATGACCCGGACGCATGGGTGCCGGAAGAGCTGTGGCCGCAACTGGTGGAGTGCACGCAGGAGTATATGGAGGAAGGGGAGTTCTAAACCCGTCCTGACCATGCCTGAGCTTTGGCAGACAGATAAAGAAACGGCGCCTTGATGGCGCCGTTTTTATTGGGTGGCAATCGCCTTAGCCGTTGGCCGGTACCGCGTGGGCGGTGTTGGCCAGCACCGGGCCAGTGTACTTCTCGATCTGCAGCTGGGCCATGTGGCCGCAGTTGCCCTGCGCCAGACTGGACGAGCCTTCATCGAAGGTGAGGCAGTTGACGTTGCCGTTCTTGCAGATGCTGCCCGCTTCGCCCGGCTTGGCCGGGTCATACCAGGCCCCTTCGCAGATCCGCACCACCCCCTGACGCACATCTTCGGAGAGCAGGGCGCCCACCAAAATCTGGCCGCGCTCGTTGAAGGCACGCACCAGATCCCCCTGGGCGATACCACGAGCCTTGGCATCCAGCGGATGGATCATGATCGCCTCGCGGTCTGCGATGGCGAACTTGTCCCGCAGCGGGGTGTTGTCGAGCTGGGAGTGCAGCCGCAGGGTCGGGTGGGAGGTGTTAAGCGACAGCGGATAACGCGCCGCCACCTCGCTCTTCACCCACTCTTTGGGCTCATACCACTTGGGATGGCCGGCACAGTCAGCGTAACCCATCCCCGCTACCGTGTTGGAGAAGATCTCGATCTTGCCGGACGGGGTGCCGAGCGGGTTGAGCAGCGGATTCTCGCGAAAATCGGCGTGGCGGATCCACTGGCGGTTGGCCTCGGGGATCGGGAAGCGGATGTAGTTGTTGGACTCCCAGAACATATTGAACGGCGGCAGCGCCACGCGGGCACCACGGGCCTGCGCCGCCATGCCGTCGTACATCTGCTTGAGCCACAGCATCTCATCCTTCCCTTCGGTGTATTGCTCCTGCACGCCCAGCTTGGCGGCGATGGCGCTGAAGATGTCGAAGTCGTTGCGGGCTTCAAACTGGGGCGGCACGCACTGATGCATCGGGAACACATAGCGCTGGGAGTAGTCGCCACCCATCTCCAGATCGTTGCGCTCGTAGCTGGTGGTGACCGGCAGCACGATATCGGCGTGCTTGGCGGTGGCCGTCCAGTAGGGCTCGTGAACGATCACGGTCTGCGGCTTGCGCCACGCTTGCAGCAGGTTGTTGGTGTCCTGATGATGGTGGAAGGGGTTGCCGCCCGCCACGTAGACCAGCTTGATGTCCGGATAGGTCACCTTACGGCCGTTGAAGTCGATGGTCTTGCCCGGATTGGCGAGGCAGTCGGCGATGCGGGCCACCGGGATCGGGGCCGGGCTGTTCTTCGGTGCGTTGCCTGCGGAGATCCCCGCCAGAATGCCGCCCTTGGCGGTGGGGCTGCCACCGGAGGAGTAGTGGTAGCTGAAGCCGTAGCCGCCGCCCGGCAGGCCGATCTGGCCCAGCATGGAGGCCAGAGTGACCAGCATCCAGTTCGGCTGTTCACCGTGCTGCTGACGCTGCATGCCCCAACCGGCCATGATCATGGTGCGCTTGGCGGCCATGTCGAGGGCCAGCTGGCGGATCACCTTGGCATCGACGCCGCAGACGCTGCTCGCCCATTCGGCGCTCTTCGGTTGGCCGTCATCCTTGCCGAGCAGATAGTCCAGAAACTTGTCGAAGCCGACGGTGTAGCGATCTAGGAAAGCCTGATCGTGCTTCTTCTCGCTGTAGAGGGTGTGAGCCACACCCAGCATCATGGCCACGTCGGTGTAGGCGTTCGGCGCAATCCACTCGGCACCGACCAGCTTGGCGGTCTCGTTGTAGATGGGATCGATGCTGATGACGCGGGTGCCTTTCTCCTTCAGCGCCATGAAACCGGCCTGACCTTCGTGATCCGGCATGTTCCAGCTGTTCTTCAGGGTCACTTGAGCGTTGACCCCCCACAGCACCACCAGTTCGGCGTTCTCCACCACGTTGGGCCAGGCGGTCTGCTGTTCGTACACCTCGATGGAGCCCATCACGTGGGACATGATCACCTGGGCCGCGCCGGTGGAGTAGTCACCGGCATAACCGGTGAAGCCGCCGGAGAGATTCATCAGGCGGTGCAGCAGGGTGCGGCTGTTGTGGAACATGCCGACGCTTTTCCAGCCGTAGGAGCCGGCGTGGATCGCCTGCGGGCCAAAGTCACTCTGCACTCGCTGGATTTCACCGGCTACCAGTTCGATCGCCTTGTCCCAGCTCACTCGCACCCACTCGTCGGCGCCGCGCAGCTCGGGTTTGGCTCCCGGGCCATGCTCCAGCCAGCTCTTGCGTACCATGGGGTATTTGATGCGGTTCTTGGCGTGCACCTGGAACGGCGCCATGTCGATGAGATCGTTCGGCGCCGGATCATCGGCCACCGGCTGGACGCGCACCATGCGGCCATCTTCGACGATCGCCTCGAAAGCACCCCAGTGGGCGCCGGTCAGAATGCCCTTCTGGGCGGGCACCAGGGTCGGGAACTGACTCAATGCGGTGCTGATGGCTTGCGCCAGCGCACTCTTGGGAAAAATGCCGCCGAGCAGGGGCAGGGCTGCGCAGGCGCCGAGCCCCTTGAGCAGGTTGCGGCGGGACAGATTGGTCTTCTTGTCATTGAAAAAAGTCATAACGGTTTTCCTCTGTGCCAGCCTTAGTGGGCCGCGCTCATGTCACTGGCGTGTTTCTGGACATACTGGGTCAACATGCGAGCCTGTTCAGGGGTCAGGGAGGTACGAGATTCCATCCCCTTGATGACGCCGATCCACTGGTTAGCATTGAAGTGATCCAGCGCGGTGAGGCCGTGGCAGCCGGTACAGTTGTTGGACATCAGGGTGGAGGCGTATTGCCACAGCTTGCCCTGATCGCCGATAAGCTGGCTCTGGTCGACCCAGGCGGTCAGCTTGACCTGATGCCAGGTGAGGTTGGTGGCGCTGTCGGTTTCGCTCTGGCCGGTGACCAGTGCTTTCTTGGCGGCATCGCCGACCAGTACGCTGAGGATCCGTTTGCCCGGTGCGGCGTAGAATACTTCGCTCACACCATCCTGTTGCCAGCCTTCGATCTGCACCTTGGCGCGGCCGTTTTCGTTGGCCAGCACTTCCACCTTGGTGGAGGGCATCAGGGTGCCTTCGTCGGTCTTGGCGGCAGCATCGAGGAACAGCGGGGTGGTGGCGATAGCGTAACGGGTGGTGACGTTGGCCGGGGTCTGGGCCGCAGCCTGCGCCAGCTCGCTGGCACCGGCGGCAGCCAGGCCGCTCATGTCAGGCATGATGTGGGCGACACCACGGTGGCAGTCGATACAGGTCTGGCCTTCCTTGATGGCGACCGGGTGCTCGGCACGGGCATTGGGGCGCTGGGCCAGAATGTCCATCGCCTCGTAGCTGTGGCAGCTGCGGCAGGTCGCGGAGTTGTTGGCTTTCAGCTCGTCCCAGACGGATTGGGCCATTCGCAGCTTGTGGGCTTCATACTTTTCCGGGGTATCCAGGGTGCCGATCGCCTCGTGATAGATATCCTTCACGGCGCGGATCTTGGTCCACAGGTAGGAGGTGGGGTCGCCCGGGATGTGGCAGTCGGCGCACTCGGCGCGGATCCCCTTGGTGTTCTGGAAGTGGACACTGCCCTGATACTCGGCGAGCGGAGTCTGCATGGAGTGGCAGGAGACGCAGAATTCGGTGGAGCTGGTCTTGTGCAGCACGGTCACGGTGACACCCAGTGCCGCGATACCCAGCAGGGCCCCGAGCAGCAGGAGCCAGAACCAGGTTTTTCTTATCAGTTTTCCAATCATGGCGGCGTTTTCCTACGGTCAATAATTACCTACATAGTACTAGTCCAATAGTAGTAGTAATGACAGGGATAAGGCGTTGACCTCCATCATGGTTTATATTTTTGATTGTTGTCACATTTTGTCTTTTGTTTTGTTATTGATTTAATTATCGAATTAAATTCAGTTGTTTTCTGTTTTATCTATTTGTGCACTTTCCGCGACAGCTGTTAGCCCCCTCGCAAAACCCCACAAGATTCGCTGATATAGTGAGCAGTGAGCCTCAACGGAGTGTCGCTGATGAGCCCTTTCTCACTGCTGTGTGTCGCCGCCAACGTGCAACTGCTGGCCGAATTCGAACAGGAGTTGGCTCCGCTGCTCGGCCATTTCGCGCTGGTGGTGGTGGTCGGTCAGGGGTCGGCGGAGCTGGCCTTGGACGAGCTGGATCGCAAGGGGCAGCCACCCGCCGTGGTGGTGTGTGACAGCGAGCTGGGGGATGGGCGAGGGGCCGATTTTCTGATCCGCCTCGGCAGCCGTCACGAGGCGTGCCGCAAGATCCTGCTGGGCAGCCAGCCGGAGATGAAATCGATCATCGAGGCGGTGAACCTCGGTCGTCTCGACTACTACCTGCAACGCCCCTGGCGCGATGGCTGCCTGCGCCGGGCGGTGATCGAGCAGGCCAGCCACTTTGTATTGCAACGTCCCGATGCGGACCTGCTGAGCTATGCCGCCGTGCTCGACAACCAGAAACTGCTGCGAGCCCACGTCGATCGCCAGTTGGCCGCCTATCGGCAGGGCTTTATGGATTACACCCACTGCAGCGATGAAGAACTGTCGCGGGTGGTGATCGACGGTCTCTACCAGTTTTTCGAGGGCAATGACGAGGAGCGGGTCTGCCGCCACTACAGTCCGGGCCATGTGCTGACCCGCGAGGGGGAGCCCAACAGCTTTCTCTGGTTTATCGCCAAGGGGGAGGTAGTGCTGCGCAAGCGGGACGAGCAGGGGATCGATCAGGAGGTGGTGCACTACCGTACCGGCTCGCTGGTGGGGGGCATGTCCTTCGTCACCGGCGAACCCGCCTTCACCACCGGCGTGACCCTGACCGGTGCCGAGGTGATCAAGCTCGACAAGCTGCAATTCTCCCGGGTGATGCAGGCGCGCAGCGAACTGCTCCCCTCCTTTACCAACCTGCTGCTGCGCCACTTCAACCGCCGTCTGCAAAACAGCATCCGTACCGAGATGCGGCTGCAACAGACCCTCAACTCCCTCGATGCCGCTCACGCCCAGCTGGTGGAGAGCGAAAAGATGGCGATGCTGGGTCAGCTGGTGGCAGGTGTCGCCCACGAGCTGAACAACCCGGTGGCGGCCATTATCCGCGGTAGCGAGACCCTGCGGGCCGCCATCCCCGATCTGGTCAATCTCGAACTACCTGCCCCCATCAAGGGGCTGGGCAACCAGACCCTCTGTCAGGCGCTCTCCTCTCAGCCGGTCTCGACCAGCGAGATCCGTGACAAGACCCGGCAGGCGGAGGGGCGCTTTGGTGACCGCCAGCAGGCGCGGCTGGCGGTGCAGATGAATCTGGATGACGAGCTGAACTGGCAGCGCTGGTTTGCCAGCCGCACTGCCGACGAGCGGGAGGTGCTGCTCTCCCGGCTGGAGCTGTTCCAGCAGACCGGCAGCTTCCTGCGCAATATCGAAGTGTGTGCCCGTCGCATCGGCGATCTGGTCAAGAGCCTCAAGCAGTATGCCCGGCAGGATCGGGCCGAGCCCTCGCTGGTAGACCTGCACGAGGGGCTGGAAGATACCTTGATGATTTTCGAAAACCGCCTCAAGCATCATGAGCTCTGCAAGGAGTACCAGCCGTTGCCGCTGGTGCGCTGTCACCCCATCGCCCTGCAACAGGTGTGGACCAACCTGATCGCCAACAGTCTGGATGCCATGAGCTGCTCGGGGCGACTCACCATCCGCACTGGGTTGCTGGATCCCGAGTGGGTCATGGTGGAGATCGAGGATAGCGGTTGCGGCATCGAGCCCGAGCTGTGGCAGCGGATCTTCGATCTCAACTTCACCACCAAGCGGGAGGGCCATTTCGGCCTCGGTATCGGTCTGAGCGTCTCGCTGCAGATAGTTCAGCAGCACCACGGCCGGATTGAGGTGGACTCGGCGCTGGGCCGCTACACCCGGATGCGGGTCTGTCTGCCGCTGGATGGCATGGGGCAGGCCGGTTACGGGGGCGAACCTCATCACAACAAGGAGCATGCGGCCTGAGCGGTGGCCAGCATCAATCGCGCGGCGTGCCAAACCATGTCGCCAAGGAGGAGCAATGAACAAACACTATCTGATCCTGTGTGTGGACGATGAGCGGGAGGTGCTGGATGCGGTGATCCACGATCTTGCCCCGTTCCGCTCCCACTTCGAGCTGGAGGCGGCCGAGAGCGTCGATGAGGCGCGTGCGGTGGTGGAGGAGTGGGAGCGCGACGGCAACAAGCTGGCGCTGATCCTTTGTGACCACATCATGCCGGGAACCCTAGGGGTCGATTTTCTGGTAGAGCTGAACCGGCGTGCCACCACCCGCGCCAGCCGCAAATTGCTGCTGACCGGACAAGCGGGGCTGGAGGCCACCGTCGAAGCGGTCAATCGCGGCGGGTTGCACTACTACCTTGCCAAGCCGTGGAAGCTGGAGACCCTGCAAGAGGCTGTGCGCGAACAGCTGACCGACTACCTGCTGGCGGAAGATGGCGAGAATGCCTTCCACTATGCGCCGCTGCTCAATCAGGCGCGGCTGTTTGCCGCCATCCACGATCACCCGTTCGACGAATAGGGGCAGTTGGGCTTTCGCGGTGGCAGTTGTATACTGTCTGCATATACAGTATTGCAGGTAGTCACCGATGCGACTCTTTATTGCCGAGAAGCCCACGCTGGGCCGCGCCATTGCCGATGCCCTGCCCAAGCCCCACAAGAAGGGCGACGGTTTTATCGAAACAGCCCAGGGGGATGTGGTCACCTGGTGTATCGGCCATCTGCTGGAGCAGGCCGAGCCCGATGCCTATGACGCCGCCTTCAAGCAGTGGCGGATGGAGCATCTCCCCATCATCCCCGCCCAGTGGCAGCTGGTGGCCAAGCCCAAGACCAAAACCCAGCTCACCGTCATCAAGCGACTGATCAAGCAGGCGGACTGCGTGGTCAACGCCGGTGACCCGGACCGGGAAGGGCAACTGCTGGTGGATGAGGTGATCGACTTTCTCGGCTACCCGAAATCCAAGCCGGTGCAGCGCTGCCTCATCAGCGATCTCAACCCGCCTGCGGTGCGCCGCGCCCTCGACAAACTGAGGGACAACAAGGAGTTCGTACCGCTGGCGGTCTCGGCGCTGGCCCGCAGTCGGGCCGACTGGCTCTACGGTATCAACATGACCCGCGCCTATACCCTGCTCGGGCGCAAGGCGGGTTGCAGCGAGCTGCTCTCGGTCGGTCGGGTGCAGACTCCGCTGCTGGGGCTGGTGGTGCGGCGGGATCTCGAGATCGAGGCCTTCGTGCCCAAACCCTTCTACGAGGTGCTGGCCCATCTGCTGACCGATAGCAACGAGCGCTTCACCGCCAAGTGGCAGCCGTCCGAAGCCTGCCTGCCGTGGCAGGACGAGGAGGGGCGGGTGCTCAACCGGGCGCTGGCCGACAAGGTGGTGAGCCGGATCAACGGCCAGCCCGCACAGGTCGAATCGGTGGAGGAGCAGGCCCGCAAGCAGGCGGCGCCGCTGCCCTACAACCTCTCCAGCCTGCAGATCGATGCCGCCAAGCGCTTCGGCATGGATGCCAAGCGGGTGCTCGACATCTGCCAGAGCCTCTACGAGCGTCACAAGCTCATCACCTATCCGCGCTCCGACAGCCGCTATCTGCCGACCGACCATTTCAAGCGGGCCGAGCAGGTGCGCAGTGCCATCGCCGCCACAGCGCCCGCGCTGGCCAAGGCAGTTGCCGAGGCGGACGGCAAGATCCGCAGCAAGGCGTGGAACGACAGCAAGGTGGATGCCCACCACGCCATCATCCCCACCGAAAAGCAGGGCAACCCCGGTATGCTGGGGGCCGACGAGGCGAAGCTCTATGGCCTGATTGCCCGCCAGTATCTGCTGCAGTTCTATCCCCCGTTCGAATACAACGACAGCAAGGTGCTGCTGCGCATCGCCGGTGGCCTGTTTCAGGCCAAGGCGCGGCGAATCCTCAAGGCGGGCTGGAAGGTGTTGCTCGGAGTGGAGGAGGATGACGACGAAGAGAAGGCCGGTACCATGCCGGCTCTGAAGGAGGGCGAACAACTGCTGTGCGAGCGGGGCGAGTTGCAGGAGAAGATGACCCAGCCACCCAAGTCGTTCACCGATGCCACCCTGCTGGCGGCCATGACCGGCATCGCCCGCTATGTGCAGAATCCCGAGATCCGCAAGACCCTGCGCGACACCGACGGTCTCGGCACAGAAGCGACCCGGGCCGGCATCATCGACCTGCTGTTCAAGCGTCGCTTTCTGGTGCGTCAGGGCAAGAGCATCAAGGCGACCCCGACCGGGCGGGCGCTGGTGCAGGCGCTGCCTGCTACTGCCACCACGCCGGATATGACGGCGCTGTGGGAGCAGAGCCTTGGCCAGATCGCCGAGCGCCACGGCAGCTACCAGCAGTTTATGGGGCCGCTCACCGAGCAGCTCAACGGCCTGATCGAGGGGGCGCGGCAGGACTCCGGCGCCAGCTTCAGCGCCCTGCCCAAGGAGGCGCCGGGTGCCGGTAAGCGGCGTTTTACCAAACGCAAGAGTCCGGCGGCCAGCACGACTGGCGGGCCCCGACCGCGCAAGACGGCCAGCAAGCGCCAGACCAGGGCGGCATAACGAAAAAAGGCGCCCATCCCGGGCGCCAAAGGCATTGTTGTCAGGCTGCCTGAGTGGACAAGCTGGCACGGATCCTGTGCTGGTAGTGCAGAACCACACCGAGAAACACCAGATCCTTGAACAGGAAGAACTCGGTGACTGGCACGCCATCAACCACTTTCCAGACACCTGTCAGAGTCAGCAGGAAGCTCAGCGTCGCCAGGAAGGTGACGATAGCCCCCATGCTGCACCAGTAACCGATGCGAGGTTGCCACAGACCCACGACCAGTCCGATGGCGATCACTATCTCGACCACCCCGATCAGGTTCGATACGCTCTGTTCCGATAGGGGGCCATAGAGCCAGCTCATCAAGGGGTGGCTGGCTACCAGTGGTTTGATGGCGGCTGCCTCTGTCGGGGTAAACTTGAAGACGCCGATCCAGAGCAGGGTCATTACCACGCCCGCCAGGGCGACCAGAAAGCCTTTGTCATGTTGTTGCATGGGGGGGCTCCTTGTTTAAGGGGTCTGAGTGACGGGCGGGAAGTCGATCTCGGTCGCCGCCAGGTGATTGCCATAGTTGGTCAGGGTATTGACCACCACCTGGCCGAGCACCTCCAGCAGCAGTTCGTCATCTACGCCTGCGGCACGGGCGCTAGCAAGCTGCTCGTCACTGATCACCCCGCGCTGGTTGACCAGTGCCGTTGCCAGTTGCAGCAGGGCGTGATCAAGGGGAGCCGAGGCCTGGCCGAGCCGGGCAGCCCGGATCTCCTGAGCCGAGAATCCGGCCTTGCCCGCCAGTAGTGTGTGGGCAGACAAACAGTATTGGCAGGCGTTGGCTTGACCTATGGCCAGTGCCAGCAACTCCCGTTGTGGGGCAGTGAGACGCCCCTTGCCAAGCGCCTCGGCAAAGGCCAGGAAGCCATTGAGCAGGGCTGGCGAGTGGGCCAGGGTGGCGTAGAGGTTGGGCACCATACCCAGATTGCGTTGCAGGGTGGCCAGGGTCTGGGCGGCTGCGGGTTGCGGTTGGGATACGGGTTGGATACGGCTCATGATCTTCTCCTGTGGTAGTGAAGGTACGGGAGACAGTGTGCCGTCATTCGTGATACGGTTTATCACTCATCGTCTGCAAATAAATACCATTCGTCTCAAATATGGATCCGCTCTCTGCCCTGTTGGTTCATGCCTCCCCCGAAGCCAAGATCTTCTTCGCCGGCAACCTGTGCCAGAACTCCTCCAGTGATGATTATCCGAGTGGCGGACATCTTCATCTGCTGCGCAGTGGTGCCGTCATGCTGCGTGAAGAGGGGGGCGCCAGCTTGCTGCTCGAGGAGCCGACCCTGATCCTGTTCCCCCGGGGACGTCCTCACAAGCTTGAACCCAGAACGCTGGGGGGTTGTGATTTGGTGTGCGCCAATGTCGCATTCGGCCAGGGGGGCGCATCGCCGTTGCAACTGGCATTACCGAGCTCGCTGGTGCTGCCGCTACGTGAGTTGCCTGCCCTGACGCCGGTGCTGAGTCAGCTGTTTGACGAGGCGTTTCACCCCCGCTACGGGCAGGATCCGCTGATCTCCCGCTTGCTGGAGGTACTGTTGATCCTGTTGCTGCGTCATCTGGTCGAGCAAGGGGTGTGTCAGCAGGGGATGCTGGCAGGTATTTCCGATCCCCAGTTGGCCAAGGCGATCTCGGTGATGCATCAGCGTGGGGATGAACCCTGGACGGTGGCCACGCTGGCGCGGGAGGCCGGCATGTCGCGGGCCCGCTTTGCCGCGAGGTTTCAGGAGCAGGTCGGTCAAGCGCCGCTGGGTTATCTGACCCGCTGGCGCATGGCGCGCGCCTGCCAGCAACTGCTGGCGGGGGAGCCCATGGTACAGGTGGCGCTGGGGGCGGGGTATAGCAGCAGTGTTGCCTTTGGTCGGGCATTCGAGCGGGAGCTGGGGATGAGCCCGGGGCGCTGGCTCAAGGCGCAGCAACAAGCTGAATAAAAAAACGGGGCAGCCAGTGGCTGCCCCGTTCTCATAACCGGTCAGCCGGTATAGACGTTCTCTTCCGGATAACGGATGCGGGTCTCGACCGGGCGGGCCAGCATAAAGGCCAGGGTCAGAGGGCCGAGACGGCCGCAGATCATCACCAGCACCAGGATCAGCTTGCCCGGCTCGCTCAGAGAGGCGGTGATGCCGGTGGAGAGGCCTACGGTGGCAAATGCCGAGATGGTCTCGAACATGATTTTGTCGAACGGCAGATCCTCGGTCACCATCAGCAGGAACATCGCCAGCATCAGCACCATGGTGCTGACGATGATGATGGCCAGCGATCGGGTCACGATCTGGGGCGACAGGGTGCGGCCAAAAGCGGTGACATGGGGTCGTTTGGTCAGAAACGCCTTGGTCGCCAGCAGCACCACGGCGAAGGTGGTGACTTTGATACCACCACCGGTCGAGGTGGCACCGGCACCGATAAACATCAACATCATCAGGAACAGCAACGCCGCCGGGGTCATCAGCCCGATATCTATGGTATTGAAACCGGCGGTACGGGCACTGGCAGACTGGAAGAAGGCAGCCAGCAGCTGGCCACCGATACCGGCCTTGCCGAGGGTGCCCGGGTTGTTGTGTTCCAGCAGCCAGAACATCAGGGTACCGGCCAGCAGCAGCGCCGGGGTCATCAGCAACATCAGCTTGCTGTGCAGCTTCAGCTTGCGCCAGCGGCGGTTGCGCACCAGATCGACGATGACGGTAAAGCCGATCCCCCCCAGGATCAGCAGACCGGCGATGGTCAGGCTGATGATAGGGTCGTCCCTATAGTCCATGAGGTTGTTGGCAAACAGCGAAAACCCGGCGTTGTTGAAGGCCGATACTGCGTGGAAGAAGCTGACATAGAGGCCGTGCACCCACCCCATCTCGGGCACCCAGCGGATCGCCATGATGCCGGTGCCGATCAGCTGGGCAATAAAGGCGAACAGCACGATCCGTTTGACCAGCTGAATGATGTTGACCGAGCCTTCCTGTCCCAGCGCCTCCTTGGCCAGCACCTGCTGGCGCAGACCGACCCGCTTGCTGAAGATGGCGATCAGCAGCAGGGTCATGGTCATCTGGCCCAGACCGCCGATCTCCATCAGCATCAACAGGAAAATCTGCCCCTGCAGGGTGAAGGCGGTGCCGGTATCCACCACGCCAAGACCTGTCACGCTGATGGCCGAGGTGGCGGTAAACAGGGCGTTGACGAAGGTAACCTCGCCATTGTGGCTGGAGGGTTGCACCAGAAAGATGGTGCCAATCAGCAGAATGATCAGAAAGCTGCCGAGGATCAGCCGGGCTTCGCTCCAGCGAGAGTCCTGCTCCCGATGGAGGGCGAAGGCGTAGCTGCTGCGCCAGTTGATCATAGGGTTTCGAGCCAGTGGTCGATAGCGTGCTTGTTGCCCGCTAGGATCAGGATGTCGCCCAGTTGCAGCTCCATCTTGCCGGTCAGCACGTTGTGCAGCACATCACCACGCTTGATGGCGAGCAGCTGGAAATCGCTCTGTTGCAGCAGGTGGAAGTCGCCCAGTTCCCGGCCGTTCTGTTGCAGGCCGATCACGAACTCGGTCAGCACCATGTCGTGGCCCAGCTCCAGATAGTCGAACAGCCGGTTGTCCAGCATGCTCTGGGCGACCCGGCGGCCCATGTCCCACTCCGGGTTGATTACCTTGTCGGCGCCCACTTTCTGCAGGATCTTGGCGTGGAACTTGTCGCGCGCCTTGACCCACACCTTCTTCACGCCCGCCTCTTTCAAGACGAGGGTAGTGAGGATGCTGGTCTCCAGGTTGTCACCGATGGCAACGAAGACGATATCGAAATTAGCCAGTCCCAGCTCGGCCACGGTGGCCTCGTCGGTAGCATCCGCCACGATAACGTGATTGCAGAGGGCGGCGATTTGCCGGGTCTTGCTCTCGTCGATATCGATGGCCAGTACTTCGGCATCTTGCCGTTGCAGCTCTTCGCACAGCGCGCTGCCAAACAGGCCCAGGCCGATGACGGCAAACTGGTTGTTCATGAGTTATTCCTCAGCAGTTGAAGTCGCCTACTCTAAACCACTGCTATTCCCCCGAAAAGGGCTCGGGTTTTTCGTCATGGGGTAACTTGAGGTAGACTGCGCCCTTGCACCAAGCCGGGATAGACCGATGAAACTGAATGCCAACGCCTCCTTGTTGAAGCTCAACACCCTTGCCCTCGATGCGTACTGCCTCTGGCTGGCCGAGGTGGAGCAGGTTGCCGATCTGGCGACCCTGCGTGCCGATCCACAGCTCAACCAGCTGCCGCGCCTCAATCTGGGCGGCGGCAGCAACATGCTCTTCACCACGGATTTTCTCGGTCTGGTGGTGCTCAACCGGCTCAAGGGGATTACCGCTGAAGATGGTGGCGATCACTGGTTGCTCCATGTGGCGGCGGGTGAAGATTGGCATCAGCTGGTGCGCCATACCTTGCAACAGGGCTGGTTCGGGCTGGAGAATCTGGCGCTTATTCCCGGCACGGTCGGTGCGGCGCCGGTGCAGAACATCGGTGCGTATGGCGTTGAGCTGGCCGACTTCTGCGCTTATGTCGAGGCGTTCAACTGGCACAGTGGCGAGATTGAACGGATCGCGGCGGCAGAGTGCCGCTTCGGTTATCGCGACAGCATCTTCAAACACGAGTATCAGGATTCCCACCTGATCACCGCAGTCGGGCTCAAACTGCCCAAGGCGTGGCAACCGGTGCAGGGCTATGGCCCGCTGGCGGCGCTCGGTGACGCGCCTTCGGCGCAGGCCATCTTCGATACCGTCTGTGCCACCCGAATGGCCAAACTGCCGGATCCCGCCGTGCTCGGCAATGCCGGCAGCTTCTTCAAAAATCCGGTGGTGCCTGCCGCTCTGGCGGAGAATCTCAAGGCGCGCTACCCGCAGATGCCCTGCTATCCGACCGGAGAAGGGCAGGCCAAGCTGGCGGCGGGCTGGCTCATCGATCAGTGCGGTTTGAAAGGTTTCGCCATTGGCCGTGCCGCAGTTCATCAGGAGCAGGCGCTGGTGCTGGTCAATCTGGGGGGCGCTAGTGCCATGGAGCTGATCGCGCTGGCGGCTCATGTCCGCGACAGCGTGGAGCAGACGTTTGGCGTGGTACTGGAGCACGAGGTGCGCTTTATGGGGGCGCATGGTGAAACCTGGCTCGACGAGGTGCTCTCATGACGTTGACTCCCATCAGACAGACCCTGATCACCCTGCTTAGCGACGGCCAGTTTCACTCCGGCGAACAGTTGGGCGAGCAGCTCGGCATCAGCCGGGCGGCGGTGAGCAAACACATGGCGGCGCTCAAGGAGCTGGGGCTGGATCTCTTTAGCCTGACCGGCAAGGGTTACCGGCTGGCGGTGCCGATGGCGCTCTATGATCAGGCTACCTTGCAGGCTCTGGCCCCGATGGCGCCGGTGCACTGTTTTCCGGTCATTGGCTCGACCAACCAACACCTGCTGGATCGGGTCAATGAGCTGCGCTCTGGCGAGAGCTGTCTGGCCGAGTGTCAGACCGCCGGGCGCGGTCGTCGTGGCAAACCCTGGATTTCGCCGTTCGGTTGCCAGCTGATCCTCAGCATGTACTGGCGACTTGAACAAGGCATGGCGGCGGCCATGGGGCTGAGTCTGGCGGTCGGCGTGGCAGTGGTTGAAGCGCTGGAGAGCCTTGGCTATCAAGGCGTTGAGCTCAAGTGGCCGAACGACCTCTACTATCAGGGCCGCAAGCTGGCGGGCATTTTGGTAGAGATGAGCGGTAGCGCCGGTGCCAGCTGTCATCTGGTGATCGGCATCGGTCTCAATCTGGCGATGCCTGCCCGCGAAGGTGAGAAGATCGATCAGGCCTGGGCCGAGCTGCGTCACATCAATCCGGAACTGGTGGATCGCAATCAACTGGCGGCCCGGATGATCGTCCATCTGCAGCGGGCGCTGCACACCTTTGAGCAGCAGGGGTTGGCAAGCTTTGTCGATGAGTGGAATCGGCTCGATCACTTTGCCGGTCGCCCGGTGCGCCTGCTGATGGGTGATCAGGAGATCCGCGGCATCGCCCGTGGCATCGACGATCGCGGCGCCCTGCGGCTGGAGACGGAGGAGGGCACCAAGTTCTATCTGGGGGGCGAACTCTCCCTGCGCCGGGGCGACTGAGGTTCAGCAAGGCCGCTCATGATACCAAATAGAAGAGGGGGCCCGCGGGCCCCCTCTTCGTTATCCGGCAACCGCCGTCATCATTTGCGCAGCTTGATTTGCTCGATGGCGTGCTCATGGCCCTTGGTCATGATCAGGTTGGCACGCTCACGCGTTGGCAGGATATTTTCTTGCAAATTCAGATAGTTGATATCTTGCCAGATGTTGCTGGCGATCTGGGTCGCCTCACTCTCCGCCAGCTTGGCGTAGTTATGGAAGTAGGAGTCAGGATCCGAGAAGGCGCCGCTGCGGAATTTCAGGAAGCGTTCGATATACCAGGTACGCAGCAGTTCTGCATCGGCATCCACATAGATGGAGAAGTCGACAAAGTCCGACACGAAGACCCGATGGGGCTCCTGAGGGTAATCCATGCCGCTTTGCAGCACATTGAGCCCTTCCAGGATCAGGATGTCCGGCTGCTCCACCACCTTCTTCTCATCGGGAATGATGTCGTAGATAAGGTGGGAGTAAACCGGCGCTTCGACCTTCTCGTGACCGGCGCGGATGTTGGCGACAAATTCCACCAGATGGCGGATATCGTAGGATTCCGGGAACCCCTTGCGACGCATCAGGCCGCGCTCTTCCAGTACCTTGTTGGGATAGAGGAAGCCGTCGGTGGTGACCAGCTCCACCCGCGGATGTTCCGGCCAGCGCTCCAGCAGGGCCTGCAGAATACGGGCCGTGGTACTTTTGCCCCCCGCAACGCTGCCGGCAATGCTGATGATATAGGTGCCCTTGCCGCGGGACTGGCCGAGGAACTGCTCCAGCACCCGGCTGCGACGCTGTTTGGCTTTGACATAGAGATTGAGCAGGCGGGAGAGAGGCAGATATATCTCTTCCACTTCCCGCAATGACACCTTCTCGTTGATCCCGCGCAGGGTCTGCAGATCGTGTTCGGTCAGGGTCAGGGGGACCGAATCGCGCAATAACGCCCATTGTTCGCGGGTGAATTGCAGATAGGGGTTATGCTCTGTCGTCATGGTGTCATCACTGTTTCTTGGGCACGGCGACCATACACCAAGGGGGGGGGAGCGACAAGGGACGCAGCAGGATTGGCTTGTTTGCCCCCGCTTTTTTGCAAACTTCCCAGCAATAAAGCATATTTTGCCGGGTTCAATGGTTGCATCCCCCAAAACCTTACAATAAAATGCGCGACGCTTGACTGTCTGTCGTCTATTTGCCGTGCAAAAGCGATAAACACAACGGGTGCAAGCAGAATTACCGTTGTGACAATCTGGCGTCTGGAGGGGTTCCCGAGCGGCCAAAGGGATCAGACTGTAAATCTGACGGCTCTGCCTTCGAAGGTTCGAATCCTTCTCCCTCCACCATATTTCTCTGCGGTTTGAGTTCTTTGGGTTAGAGAAATGCGGGCATCGTATAATGGCTATTACCTCAGCCTTCCAAGCTGATGATGCGGGTTCGATTCCCGCTGCCCGCTCCAAGATGCTGATATGGCTCAGGCGTTAGCAGAGCCGCACCCTAGGGTGAGTTCGGCAAGCGAACCAGCCATCAGTACCTCTCTCTTTCCCACCAGATTCAAATCCATCATATAAACTGTTCTGTGGTTAGCTTGCCACCGCGTACTCAGCGTTAGTTTAGAGGGACGATCATGTCTAAAGAAAAATTTGAGCGTAATAAACCGCACGTTAACGTGGGTACCATCGGCCACGTTGACCACGGTAAAACCACCCTGACTGCAGCTATCACCAACGTGCTGGCCAAGCACTTCGGTGGTAAAGCTTTCGCCTTCGACCAGATCGACAAGGCACCGGAAGAGCGTGAGCGTGGTATCACCATCAACACCTCCCACGTAGAATACGACACCGCTACCCGTCACTACGCCCACGTAGATTGCCCGGGTCACGCCGACTACGTTAAAAACATGATCACCGGTGCTGCCCAGATGGACGGCGCGATCCTGGTAGTAGCAGCGACTGACGGCCCGATGCCGCAGACTCGTGAGCACATCCTGCTGGGTCGTCAGGTTGGTATCCCGTACATGATCGTGTTCATGAACAAGTGTGACATGGTTGATGACGAAGAGCTGCTCGAACTGGTTGAGATGGAAGTTCGTGAACTGCTGACCGAGTACGACTTCCCGGGTGATGACCTGCCGGTAGTTCGCGGTTCCGCACTGAAAGCGCTGGAAGGCGACGCTCAGTGGGAAGAGAAGATCATCGAGCTGGCTGGCCACCTGGATACCTACATCCCGGAGCCGGAGCGCGCGATTGACCAGCCGTTCCTGATGCCTATCGAAGACGTATTCTCTATCGCTGGCCGTGGTACCGTAGTAACCGGTCGTGTAGAGCGCGGTATCGTTAAAGTAGGTGAGACCGTAGAAATCGTTGGTATCAAAGATACCGTTTCTACCACCTGTACCGGTGTTGAAATGTTCCGCAAACTGCTGGACGAAGGTCGTGCAGGCGAGAACATCGGCGCGCTGCTGCGTGGTGTTAAGCGTGAAGACGTAGAGCGTGGTCAGGTACTGGCCAAGCCGGGTTCTATCAAGCCGCACACCAAGTTCGAATCTGAAGTGTACGTGCTGTCCAAAGAAGAAGGTGGTCGTCATACCCCGTTCTTCAAAGGCTACCGTCCGCAGTTCTACTTCCGTACTACCGACGTGACCGGTACCATCGAACTGCCGGAAGGCGTAGAGATGGTAATGCCGGGCGACAACATCAAGATGGTTGTTACCCTGATTGCTCCGATCGCGATGGACGACGGCCTGCGTTTCGCTATCCGTGAAGGTGGCCGTACCGTAGGTGCTGGTGTTGTAGC
>NZ_JBFODL010000021.1:0-45810 GCF_040908295.1 Aeromonas sp. R4-2
GGCCTGTCACGCCGGGGGTCGCGGGTTCGAGTCCCGTCCGCTCCGCCACTAATTTGAAGGCCTTCCCGAATGGGAAGGCCTTTTTGCTATGGGCGTTTTTATCAAGTGACCCACAGGTTTGCATACCAGCACAAATACCAAAGCCCGGCTTAATGACCGGGCTTTGGTATTTTTAGCGTGTTAAACAGCCAACGTTTGGTTTTTACCTGCCAAGAGAGGGCCAGATAGCCGGTTATTTCCACCATTTTCTGGCTATATTCGAGCCTTGCTAGCTTCATTTGCAGCCAATTGAGCGAGTCTACAGGCGGTCAAATCAGCCTTCTGCTGTCTGCTGACTACAGGGCAGTTCCATATTGACCACCCCCTCTTCCATTTGCACGTCGATCTTGAAGCCAAGCCGTTTGGCGAGGTTGACCATGCCGCGATTGCTGGGCATGGTCATGCCGGATAGCTGGCCAATCCCTTGCTCTTTGGCGTAACGGATGATCTTCTCCATCATCAATTTGCCGAGCCCCACCCCTTTCAAGTCCGATCGCACCAGAATGGCAAACTCGGCATCGCTCAGGTCCGGGGTCGAGATAGCGCGTACCACGCCGAGGATTTGATCCTGCAGCTCGCCATCTTGCCCCACAGCCACGAAGGCCATCTCCCGGTCGTAATCGATCTGGGTCATGCGAGCCAGCTCTTCGTGGCCCAGCTCGCCCACATCGGCGAAGAAGCGTTTGTACCTGTCTTCATCGGAGACTTGCAGTACGAACTGCTTGTGAGCAGGCTCATCTTCCGGCCGGATCGGGCGCAGCAGGATATGGCGCTGATCTTTAAGCCAGGCACCCTCCTCCAGTTCGGTAGGATAGGGGCGGATCGCCAGTCGGTTGCTGGTCGGGATGGTGGGGTCACTCAGTGTGAGGCTGGCATCCAGCACCACCATTTCGGCGCCGTACGCTTGCAGCGGGTGCAGGTCCAGCTCCTGAATCTCAGGAAAGGCGAGCAGCAGTTCGGAGAGCTGGCAGAGCACCTGACCGAGGGCATCGATATCCAGTCGTTCCGGTGTGGCCTGCTCACGGATCTTGCGGCTCTTGATCGCACCGATGATCTGGTAACGAGCCAGTGCCTGATTGAGCGGTGGCAGGGCAGCCACCATCTCCTGCGGTTCGGCGCCCGACTCACCCAGCAGAATGACGGGGCCAAAGATGGCGTCTTGCTGGATCCGCACCCGCAGCTCCAGGCCGCCGCTGCGGCGAGCCATGCGTTGCACCAGCAAGCCTTCGATGCGGGCGCCCGGATCATGCTGTTTGACCCTGTCCAGAATGGCATCCGCAGCTTGCGCCACTTCGGCCGAGGTGCGCAGATTGAGCACCACCCCGTGCACGGCAGACTTGTGCAGGATGTCGGGTGAGCGCAGCTTCACCGCTACCGGATAGCCGATCTGCTCGGCGGTCAGGGTCGCTTCGATGGCGTCGGTGACGATCCAGGTTGGCAGGGTCGAGAGACCGGCGGCTTGTAAAATCGGGTGCACCAGATGGGTATCCAATCTTAGCTGTTTGCGCTCCTGCGCTTGGCGGATCAGCTGCTGGCACAGCTCGACATTGAGCTGGTTGCCATGTAGTGACGCCGGTGTCTCCATCAACTGCTTCTGGTTGCGGCGGTATTCCACCATGTGCATGAAGGCGGCCATGGCGCTTTCCGGTGTGCGGTAGGTCGGGAAGCCCGCTTCGGTAAAGAGTTTGCGTCCCTCCTGCGCCGAGTATTCACCCGCCCAGTTGGTGAGGATGTTGAGACGGCGCGCTCTGGGGTGCTGTTTCAGATGGGCAATAAGATGGCTGGCCAGCGGCGCGCTCGGTGCCGTGAGCGAGGGGGCGTGGATGATCAGGATGGCGTCGATGCCATCTTCCTGCAACACGTTGTCCAGCGCCTCCTGATAGGTGGTGATGGTAGCATCGCTGCCAATATCGAGCGGCGGGCGAGCCAGCTTGCCGCCCCGCTCCAGCAGCACATCCACCGCCATATTGGCCAGCCCGCGGCCGTTGGAGATGATGGCGAGTCGCTCTCCCTTGAGGGTCATGGAGTGGCTGAGGGTTTCCACCGCGGCAAACAGTTCGTGGGTATCCCGTACCCGCAACATGCCGGCGCGGCGGATGGCGGCATCATAGACGTTGTCGAGGCCGTGGGCCGGATCGTGGCGCCCGCTTTTCAGCACTAGGATTGGCTTGTTGCGCGAGGCTGCCCGCGCAGCCGAGAGAAAGTGGCGGGCGTCGTGCAACTTGTCCATGTAGATCAAGATGGCGCGGGTGACGCTGTCGCGGGAAAGTTGATCCAGCAGCTGGCCGAAGTCGATATCGCAGTGATCGCCAAGGGAGATGAAGGCGGAGAAGCCCAGCTCATGCTGCTTGGCCCAATCCAGAATGGTGGTGCTGACGGCGGCGGATTGCGACAGAAATGCGACTTGCCCCGGCTTGGCGGCAATGGGTGAAAAGCTGGCGTTGATCCCCTGGCCGGGCAGCAGCATTCCCATGCTGTTGGGGCCGAGCAGGCGAATGTCATATTGCTGGCAGACCCGTTTCAGCTCCAGTCGCTCCTCGGGGGAAAAGTCGGCGGCCAGTATGATGGCAGCCCCCGCGCCCTTTTGGCCGAGCGCTTCCAGTAACGGCAAGACCCGCTCCCGCCTGGTGCAGATGATGGCGAGATCCGGGGTCAGCGGCAGGCTGGCAATATCGGGATAGGCCAGCACGCCGGCGATGGCCTTGTTGCGCGGGGTGACGGGGAGGATGGGCCCTTTGAACTGGCCCGCCAGCAGGTGGCGCACAATTACATGACCCGCCTTGAGCGGGTCGGTCGAGGCGCCGATCACGGCGATTGAGTGGGGTTTGAACAGCCGATCCAGACCGCTTGCTTTCATGGGCACTCCCGACAAAAGGGGGAAGATACCAGTCTAATACGCCTTTGCTGCGGGTTCTGTGACCGGATCCTGATCACCGTTTGTTCAGGGCATTGGCACGCAGATAAAAGCGCAGTTCGCCCTGCACCCGGCGAATGGCTCCCAGGTGGCGTTCCTGCAGATAGATATCCTGCTCCCGGTCGAGCGCCGTACTGGGCACGCCCATGCTTTGCAGATACTCGTCAAACAGGGTTGAACCCTTGATCTCTACCAGATGCTGTTTCATGGCTCTCCTCCCTGCGCCTTGGCGTGTGTTGATGAACGCCCAGTCTGCGATGACCTGCCGGGTTTGCCTATTGTCACTTTTGACACGAGATTTGACACGAGAGCGCTCACACATCTTTCAGAGAGGGCGCCGTTGAGGTGCTGGCTGGCGTTATAGTATGGCGAGGAGCATGAGGCACGGATGGTGCGCAGGATGATCAGAGTCTGGTGGTGGTGCATGGCACTGTGGACGGTTGGCGCAACGGCAACCGAGCAGCCTATCCGCGCCTGGAATCTGCTGCTGGATCACCCCAACCCCGCCGTCGTCCAGTTGTTGCGCCTCTCCCTCGATCTCACCGTGCCCGAATATGGCCCTTACCAGCTGGTCTCCAGCCCGCAGATGGAGCAGGGGCGGGCGGTGAAGGAGCTGCGCAGCGGCGAGCTGGTTCAGGTCGGTGTTTTTGCCCCCGATGGTGAGCGAGAGCGTGAGTTGCTGGCAATCCACATTCCGCTGGCCAAGGGGCTGCTGGGGTGGCGGGTGTGTCTGGTTCGGCAGGGGGATGAGGGGCGTTTTGCCGCGATCGGATCGTTGGCGGACTGGCATCGCGCCGGGCTCTCCATCGGTCAGCATAGATCCTGGCCAGACACCCAGTTGCTGCGGGCTAACGGCCTCAAGGTGACGGTGGGCAATCTTTATGAAGCGCTGTTCAACATGCTGCGCAAGAAGCGTTTTGACTGCTTCCTGCGTTCGGTCATCGAGATCGAGGATGAGCTCAGGCAGCATCCCGATCTCGCCATCGAGCCCCGTCTGGTATTTCGCTACCCGTTGGCGCTGCTCTTCTTTGTCTCGCCAAAATATCCGGAGCTGGCCCAGCGCATCGAGCTTGGCCTGCTGCGGGCGCGGCAGTCTGGTGCTTTTGACCGGGTCTTTGAAGAGGGATTCGGCAGCACCATTCGGCGGCTGAAACTGGATGAGCGGGTGCGCCTCGAGCTGCACAACCCCGACTTGCCGCTGCCCAGCCGCATTATGATGGCCGATCCGGCCCTTATCTATAAACCGGTGTCAGCGCAGTGAGCCCTGATTCTGCGCGGTATCCCAGAAGGCGCGGATCAGCGGTTCTTCCAGCCGCTTCTTGAGTACCCCGATCCCCACATCAAATGGTTTGAAGGCTGGCTTGAGGTCGATGATCCGCACCTTGTCGCCGAGCGGGCTGTGGTCGATTACCGCCGCCGGTACCAGCCCCACGCCACAACCAAGCGCCACCATGGCGACGATTCCCTCGTTGCCCGCCACTTCGGCATAGATGTTGGGCGCTATCCCCTTGTTGCGAAACCATTGATCGCTGCGTTTGCGGGCCAGCCCCTGCTCGGAGAGGATGACTGGCAACTGCTCCCAATCAGGTTCTCCCTGACGGAACCACTGGTTCAGTTGCGGGGCGTTGCGCGGTGCGATAAAGACCAGCGGCACCAGCTGCAGGCTGGCGAACTCCAGCTTGGCGGGCAGGGCATCGGGGCGAGCGGCGATGGCGAGATCGGCCTCGTCGGCCAGAATCTTGTCCACCGCCAGCGCCGGGTCGCCGGTCTCCAGCTTGATCTCCAGCTGGGGGTAGCGGCGGCGAAAGCGCTCCAGCACCTCGGGCAGCAGAAAGTAACTGGCAGTGACCGAGCAGAATACCCGCAGCCGCCCCTGCAGCGGTTCATCGCTACGTTTGAGCTCCTGCTTGAGCTGGCGCCACTCCTGCAACAGGCCGCCGCCAAACTCCCGCAGTTTCTCGCCGGCAGGGGTGAGCCGCACCGAGCGGTTGTCCCGCTCGAACAGGATGCAGCCTGTCTCCTGCTCCAGCCGCTGGATGGCGCGACTCAGGGTGGAGGGGCTGACCGCCATGGCATCGGCACTCTTGCCGAAATGAAGGGAGTCGGCGAGGTGGAGAAACAGCTCGAGATTGCGAAGATCCATCTTTCAGCTCCTGGCGCGGCATATGTGCCCGATATCCAGCGGTTGGCGGCTTGTTTCTGCCATCTCGCGGTACATTCAGCAGGCAATTATGAAGGGTGATCGTTTCAGTTATTGCAACGTACTGTTTCGAATATATCAGTTCAGGCAATAAGTGTCCCGCGCTATAGTGGTTCAGACAACGCCGCTATCCGGCATGGAATCAATCGAACGGAGCAATCACCATGGCTAACTATTTCAACACCTTGAACCTGCGTCAGCAGTTGGCCCAGCTGGGCAAGTGTCGTTTCATGCAGCGCGAAGAGTTCGCGGACGGCTGCAACGTGCTGAAGGGCAAGAAGGTGGTGATTGTGGGCTGTGGTGCCCAGGGTCTGAACCAGGGTCTGAACATGCGCGACTCCGGGCTGGATATCTCCTACGCCCTGCGCAAGGCCGCCATCACCGAGAAGCGTGCCTCCTGGCAGAAAGCCACCGACAACGGCTTCGCGGTCGGTACCTATGAAGAGCTGATCCCGACTGCCGATCTGGTGCTGAACCTGACTCCGGACAAGCAACACTCCGACGTGGTCAAAACCGTGATGCCGCTGATGAAGCAGGGCGCCGCGCTGGGTTACTCCCACGGCTTCAACGTGGTGGAAGAGGGTCAGCAGATCCGCTCCGACATCACAGTCGTGATGGTTGCGCCGAAGTGCCCGGGGACCGAAGTGCGTGAGGAGTACAAGCGCGGTTTCGGCGTACCGACCCTGATCGCCGTTCACCCGGAGAACGATCCCAAGGGCGAAGGCATGGCCATCGCCAAGGCGTGGGCCTCTGCCACCGGCGGCGACCGTGCCGGGGTGCTGGAATCCTCCTTCGTGGCGGAAGTGAAATCTGACCTGATGGGCGAGCAGACCATCCTCTGCGGCATGCTGCAGGCCGGTTCCCTGCTCTGCTACGACAAGCTGGTTGCCGAAGGCACAGACCCGGCCTACGCCGGCAAGCTGATCCAGTTCGGCTGGGAGACCATCACCGAAGCCCTGAAGCAGGGTGGCATCAGCCTGATGATGGACCGCCTCTCCAACCCGGCCAAGCTGCGCGCCTTCGAGCTCTCTGAGCAGCTCAAGACCCTGATGCGCCCGCTGTTCGAGAAGCATATGGACGACATCATCGCCGGTGAGTTCTCCCGCGGCATGATGGCCGACTGGGCTGAAGATGACGTCAAACTGTTCACCTGGCGTGAAGAGACTGGCAAATCCGCCTTCGAAAACGCGCCGGCGTTTGCAGGCAAGATTGCCGAGCAGGAGTACTTCGACAATGGCGTGGTGATGGTGGCCATGGTCAAGGCGGGTGTCGAGCTGGCGTTCGAGACCATGGTGGCCTCCGGTATCTACGAGGAGTCTGCCTACTACGAATCCCTGCACGAGTTGCCGCTGATCGCCAACACCGTTGCCCGCAAGCGTCTGTACGAGATGAACGTGGTCATCTCCGATACCGCCGAGTACGGCAACTACCTGTTTGCCAACGCCGCCGTGCCCTTGCTACGCGAGCACTTCATGCCGACCCTGAAAGCGGGCGATCTGGGTGCCAGCAAGGCGGAAGGGCAGAGCGTCGACAACCTGGCGCTGCTGGCGGCCAACGAAGCGACCCGTAACCACCCGATCGAGAAAATCGGCCAGGTACTGCGTGGTTACATGAAAGACATGAAACGCATCGCCGTTGGCGGTTAAGCCAGCATCGGGCTGGAGGATGAAGGGGCGGGGATGACGATCCCCGTCGCCGGTCGGACTGGACACCCGCTCGGCCAGCCAGAAAAATCAGCCTGACAGTCATAAAAGATGGTCATAAAAAAGCCCCGCTCATCGAGCGGGGCTTTTGCATTCAGAAAGGCTGGATAAATCAGGCTTTCCACGCTTTCCAGGTGTTGATCAGACCGTTGGTGGAGCAGTCGTGGCTGGTGACAGCCTCGTTGTTGCCCAGCTCCGGCAGGATCTTGTTGGCCAGCTGTTTGCCCAGCTCCACGCCCCACTGGTCGAAGCTGAAGATGTTCCAGATTGCGCCCTGTACGAAGATCTTGTGCTCGTACATGGCGATCAGGGCACCCAGGGTTTTTGGGGTCAGGCTCTTGAACAGGATGGAATTGGTCGGGCGGTTGCCTTCGAACACCTTGAACGGCACCAGATCCTTGACCTGCTCCAGGGTTTTGCCAGCCGCCAGGAACTCGGCTTCAACCTCTTCCTTGCTCTTGCCGAAGGCCAGCGCCTCGGTCTGGGCGAAGAAGTTGGCCAGCAGTTTCGGATGGTGGTCACCGATCGGGTTGTGGCTGATGGCCGGCGCCAGGAAGTCGCAGGGGATCAGCTTGGTGCCCTGATGGATCAGCTGGTAGAAGGCGTGCTGGCCGTTGGTGCCCGGCTCACCCCAGATGATGGGGCCAGTCTGGTAGTCAACCGGCTTGCCGTTGCGATCTACGTACTTGCCGTTGGACTCCATGTTGCCCTGCTGGAAGTAGGCTGGGAAGCGGTGCATGTACTGATCGTACGGCAGAATGGCTTCGGACTCGGCACCGTAGAAGTTGTTGTACCACAGGCCGATCAGCGCCAGCAGCACCGGCACGTTCTGCTCATAGGAGGCAGTGGCGAAGTGCATGTCCATCTCGAAGGCGCCTTGCAGCAGGGCTTCGAAGTTCTCGAAACCGACAGACAGGGCGATGGGCATGCCGATGGCAGACCAGGAGGAGTAGCGGCCGCCAACCCAGTCCCAGAACTCGAACATGTTGTTGGTGTCGATGCCGAACTCGGCCACGGCCTTGCCGTTGGTGGAGAGCGCGGCGAAGTGCTTGGCAACGTGGGCCTTGTCACCGGCGATGTTGATGAACCAGTCGCGGGCGGTCAGGGCGTTGGTCATGGTCTCCTGGGTAGTGAAGGTCTTGGAGGCCACCAGGAACAGGGTGGTTTCCGGATCGATCTTCTTCAGGGTCTCGGCGATGTGAGTGCCATCGACGTTGGAGACGAAGTGCATCTGCAGGTGGTTTTTGTAGGGACGCAGCGCCTCGGTGATCATCACCGGACCCAGATCAGAGCCACCGATACCGATGTTGACCACGTGCTGGATCGCTTTGCCGGTGTAGCCTTTCCACTCGCCGGAGATGATTTTCTCGCAGAAGCCTTTCATCTTGGCCAGTACGGCGTTCACTTCCGGCATCACGTCCTTGCCGTCGCACTCGATGGGGCGGTCGGAGCGGTTGCGCAGGGCCACGTGCAGGACGGAGCGGCCTTCGGTCATGTTGATCTTGTCGCCATTGAACATGGCATCGATCGCGCTGCGAAGATCGGTCTCTTTGGCCAGATCAACTAGCAACTTGAGGGTTTCTTCGGTGATCAGGTTCTTCGAGTAATCAACCAGGATGTCGCCGCCGAAGGTAAGGGAAAACTTGTCAAAGCGCTTCGGGTCCTGCGCGAACAGATCCTTGAGTCGGGTCTCTTTGTTTGCTGCAAAGTGGGCTTCCAGTGCCTGCCAGGCCTGGGTTTGGGTTGGATTGATATTTTTCATAGGATTCCTGAAATGCCAAGTTGTGTTTGAACCTTGCAGGCAAGGTCCCGCCAAACCTTATTATCCGAGCATTATAGCGAGCCGAACGGGCGGCCCGTGTAACAGATTTTTACCGATTGTCTTTTACCGCAATGGGCCACTGTCGGGAGCATACAACCAGAACATTGGGATTATGTGTCACGAAAGCAAGGCGGATCTTGCGCTTGCTCATGATTGGGGTCACCCCGATAGCCTGAAATTGTTTTCATCCGGTTGGCGTGGTTATGCACCGACATGGCCATGGGCTGGGGCCAGAAACGACAATGCCAGCCCGAAGGCTGGCATTGTCTGTTGCAGCAGAACCGCGATCACGCCTGCGGTTTTTGCATGTGCATCACCATCTGCGGGAAGGGGATCTCGATGCCTTCGGCATCAAAGGTCAGTTTCACCTTCTCGTGGAAGTCGAACCAGACACCCCAGTAGTCAGCGGTTTTCACCCAGGGACGCACTACGATATTGACCGAGGAGTCGGCCAGCGCGGCAACGGCAATGGTGGCTGCCGGATCTTTCAGGATGCGCGGCTCTTCGCTTACCAGACGCTCGAGGATCTGTTTGGCCTTGCGCAGGTCGGAGCCGTAGCCGATGCCAAAGGTCATATCGACGCGGCGAGTATCCATGCGCGAGTAGTTGACGATGGTGCCGTTGAGGATGGCGGAGTTGGGTACTACCACCATCTTGTTGTCACCGGAGGTGAGGGTGGTGGTAAAGAGCTGAACGGACTGCACCACACCCGCGGTGCCCGCCACTTCGATGAACTCGCCCGCCTTGATGGGGCGGAAGATGATCAGCAGGAAACCGGCAGCGAAGTTGGAGAGCGAGCCTTGCAGCGCCAGACCGATGGCCAGACCGGCGGCACCGATAATGGCGACGAAGGAGGCTGTCTGCACGCCGACACGGCCCAGCGCGGCGATCACCACGAACACCAGAATGGCGTACTTGAGGATGCTGCCGACGAAGTGGGTGACTGTGGTGTCCAGCTTGCGGGCCTGCATCACCTTGACCACGCCACCGCTGATGAGGTTGGCGGCGATATAGCCGACCAGCAGGGTCAGCAGGGCGGCGGCGATATTGACGCCGTATTCGATCAGCAGTCCCTGATTATTGACCAGCCAGGTCTGCGCTTCGGTAATGATTTCGGGTTCCATAGGATGTCCTGTCAGGTTCTAAAAGGTTTATGGTGGATAAATCTAACACCGCAGCGCGACAGTACGGGTCGCATCTGGTACTTCTTTTCTGCCATAAAAACCTGACACAAAAAAGAAGGGAGGCCAAAGCCTCCCTTCTTTTTGCTGAATGATGCGAAAAAACCATCAGCTCTGCAGCAGTTGGCTGCGGATAAATTGCCACTGATCTTCGAAACCGGCGGTGGGCTTGAGCTTGAACTCGGAGCGCACGAACTGGCTGATGCGACCTTCGGTGTAGGCCAGCAGCAGATTGGCCAGCATGGTCTCGTCTAGCTGGAAGCCTTGACCCTCGCGTAGCCGCTTTTCGCGCAGTACCTGCTTGATCTGGGTCTCCAGCTTGTCGAACAGGATGCTGATGCGATCCCGCAGCCGATCGTGCTCACCCAGCAGGGCGTCGCCATTGAGGATGCGGGTAATGCCGGGATTGCGCTCGGCGAACACCAGCAGCAGCTGCAGGATATGGTGGCAGCGCGCCATGGTGTCCTTCTCTTCCGCCATGATCAGATTGACCCGTGACAGCAGGGAATCCTCGATAAAGTCGATCAGCCCCTCGAACATCCGCGCCTTGCTGGGAAAATGTCGATAGAGGGCTGCTTCAGAGACGCCGACCTCGGCCGCCAGACGGGCCGTGGTGATGCGCTGACCCGGACTGGTTTCCAGCATATGGGCGAGCGCTTGCAGGATCTGATCGCGCCGACTCTGTTTCTGATTACTGCTTGCCATGGATTCCCCTAAAAAAACAATGGCTTGATTCTGTTATTAAGCACCGCCCATCGGGCTGGTGTGGTCTGTTATTGGCGACCAGAAGAACCAAAACCGCCTTCACCCCGTTCGCTCTGATTGAACTCATCGACCAGTTGGAAGCTGGCCTGAACTACCGGCATGATCACCAGCTGGGCGATGCGCTCGCCGGGTTGCATGGTGAACTCATCTTTGCCGCGGTTCCAGACCGAGACCATCAGCTGACCCTGGTAATCGGAATCGATCAGACCGACCAGGTTGCCCAGCACGATGCCGTGCTTATGGCCGAGACCAGAGCGGGGCAGGATGGTGGCACACAGACCCGGATCCTGGATGTGAATGGCCAGACCGGTCGGCACCAGGGTGGTATCACCCGGAGCCAGAGTCAGCGGCGCATCCAGCAGTGCGCGCAGATCCATGCCGGCAGAGCCGGGAGTGGCGTAGGCGGGCAGCGGGTACTCGGTACCGATACGGGCATCCAGAATCTTCAGTTCAATTTGTGTAGTCATGAATCGCTTTTTCAGTTGGATCTTGTATTGGCGCCCCTCTTGGCAAGGGCGGGGCGCCGTGAGTCTTGTTCTTTCGGGACGCTCAGTGCCGGTAGTGGCGCGCAATCAGGGCGATCAGGTGACGGGCCAGCGTCAACTTGTCAGCCAGCGGCAGCGGGGCCTGGCCCCCTTGCCAGAACACGGTCAGGGCGTTGTCATCGGCGTTGAAGCCTTGCCCCTCGCGAGACACATCGTTGGCGGCGATCATGTCCAGCCGCTTACGCTGCAACTTGTCGAGGGCGTATTGTTCCACATCCACGGTTTCGGCGGCAAATCCGACGGTGAAGGGTTTGTCTGAAAGGGCACCAACGGCCGCGATGATGTCGGGATTCTTCACCAGCGTCACCACCATCTGGTCGTTGTCGCCGGTCTTCTTGATCTTCTGACTGGCGACCTGCTCGGGGCGATAGTCGGCCACCGCCGCGCAGCCGATGAAGAGGTCGCACTCGCCGACCCGGCTCATCACCGCCTGATGCATCTGCTCGGCGCTCTCCACATCGATGCGGGTGACGCCAGCTGGTGTAGCCAGCGTTACCGGGCCGCTCACCAGCGTCACTTCGGCGCCCGCTTCACGGGCAGCACGAGCGATGGCGTAACCCATCTTGCCGGAGCTGTGGTTGCTGATGTAGCGGACCGGATCCAGCGCCTCGCGGGTTGGCCCTGCGGTGAGCAGCAGCTTGACGCCCGCCAGCAAGGGCTCGGCGGCCAGCTGCTGGCAGCAGCGCTCCACCAGTTCGAGGGGATCCAGCATCCGGCCTGGGCCCACATCGCCACAGGCCTGGCTGCCGGAGTCCGGCCCCCACAGCAGGACGCTGCGGCTGGCCAGGGTCTTGAGGTTGGCCTGGGTGGCTGCGTTGAGATACATCTGCTGATTCATTGCCGGTGCCAGCGCGATGGGCGCCGGCGTGGCCAGACAGAGGGTGGTCAGCAGTTCGTCGGCCATGCCTGCAGCCATCCGCGCCATCAGGTTGGCGCTGGCGGGGGCGATCAGTACCAGATCGGCCCACTTGGCCAGCTCGATATGACCCATGCCAGCCTCGGCAGAGGGGTCCAGCAGGCTGTAGGCCACCGGATGACCGGAGACCGCCTGCAGGGTCAGCGGGGTGATGAACTCCTTGGCGGAGCGGGTCATCACCACCCGCACTTCGGCGCCCTGATCTTTCAGGCGGCGTACCAGCTCGGCACTCTTGTAGGCGGCGATCCCGCCACTGACACCCAACAGGATGCGTTTATCGGCCAATCTCATCTGCTGTTTCTCTATCCGGCTCATTCTGACTGGTCGGCTAAGATACCACAGGCAATGGATGACGACAGGGGTTGGCATCAAGGGGTGTGGTCGGGCGCGCGCAATTTTTTGCTATGTTTTTCCTCAACAGGGATGAGGGAGAGACAAATGAGCATCAAAGAGTGGCCGGAAGATGAACGCCCCAGAGAGAAGTTGCTGCGTCAGGGGCCTGCGGCGCTCTCCGATGCCGAGCTGCTCGCCATCTTTCTGCGCACCGGCGTCAATGGCCTGAGTGCAGTGGATCTTTCACGTAATCTATTGAATCAATTCGGCTCTTTACGCAGTTTGTTGGGGGCGGATCAACGGGCATTCTGCGAGGCGCACGGCCTTGGCCCGGCCAAATATGCCCAGTTGCAGGCGGTGCTGGAGATGGCCAGACGCCATCTGGCCGAGCAGTTGCAACGGGGCGATGCCCTCACCTCGCCCCAGCTGACCCGGGCCTATCTGCAGGCCCAGCTGCGGGATCGGCCGCGCGAGGTGTTTGCCCTGCTGTTGCTCGACAATCAGCACAGAGTCATTCAATTTGTTGAGCTTTTTTTCGGCACAATCGATTCGGCGAGCGTCTGGCCAAGAGAAATCGTGCAGATCGCGCTCAAACATAATGCAGCCGCGGTGATTCTGGCGCATAATCACCCGTCCGGCGTCGCCGAGCCCAGTAGGGCCGACCGCCAGATCACGGATCGGATCACGGCCGCTTTGGCCCTGATCGATATCAGAGTGCTGGATCACTTGGTGATCGGTGATGGCATCACGGTTTCTTTTGCCGAGCGCGGTTGGCTATAACTGTGCTCTGGCACCGTATTAGTTGATCTTTGATCACGGATGCTGTATAAAATGCCGCCTTCTGTTTGCCCCGCAATCGAAGGCCAGCGGGGCAGATATTTGCTCGAGCAATGAAGTAAGATTTGGAGAGACTGACATGTCTAGAGTATGCCAAGTAACCGGCAAGCGCCCGGCAGTTGGTAACAACCGTTCGCACGCTAACAACGCCACCAAGCGTCGTTTCCTGCCGAACCTGCACACTCACCGTTTCTGGGTTGAGAGTGAAAAACGCTTCGTAAGCCTGCGCGTATCCGCAAAAGGCATGCGTATCATCGACAAGCGTGGCGTTGAAGTGGTTCTGGCTGAACTGCGCGCCAGCGGTGTTAAGGTATAAGGAATTAGATCATGGCTAAAGGTATTCGCGAGAAAATTCGCCTGAACTCCAGCGCCGGTACTGGTCACTTCTATACCACTACCAAAAACAAGCGCACCATGCCCGAAAAAATGGAGATCAAAAAGTTTGATCCCGTTGTTCGTCAGCATGTGATCTACAAGGAAGGCAAAATCAAGTAATTACTTGATGTTGCATTCCCAAAAACCCGGCTTCGTGCCGGGTTTTTTTATGCGCCGAATTCAGTACACTGCCGGTTCAAAGGGAGGCTTGTCATGTTCAAATTGAGCCGCAAAGGCTGGAATAACGTGATCATTGTGGTGGTGCTGATCGTGATCACCCTGTTGCATCGTATGGAGACTGCCCAGCAGGAGAACAGCGCCAAGCGCGCTCGCCCCTTGCTGCCGGATGCGGCCGTGGTGCTCACCTGGCAGGGGCCGAGCTGGCAGATTGAGCGGATTGGTCAGGGCTGGCGCAGCGTGCCGGATCTGGCGCTCGACACTGCGCAACTGGATGCCCGTCTGGCGCGCTGGCAGAGCTGGTTGCTGCCTCCCGGCGAGGTGGTGCGGGGTACCCCGGTGACCATCAAGGTGTGGATTGCCGGCCAGAACGATCCGATCGAGATCGGCCTCTATCAGAACAGCGGTCAGTATGGTGCCCAGCTGCCCTCCGGTCTCTGGCTCACCCTCACTGCCGAGCAGTATCGCGATCTGCTGCGTCCTGCCCCCTGAGTTCCTTTTCCTTGCGAGGTGCCCATGCCTGAATTGCCAGAAGTTGAAGTCAGTCGTCAGGGGATCTCCCCCTGGCTCACCGGTATCAAGGTGACGCGTGTAGTGGTGCGGGATGGCCGCCTGCGCTGGCCGATCCCCGGTGAGATTCAGGAGCTGGTGGACCTCACCATCCATCGGGTGCGTCGCCGTGCCAAATACCTGCTGCTGGAGACCGATTTCGGCACTGCCATCCTTCATCTGGGGATGTCCGGCAGCCTGCGGGTGCTGGATATCGGCACGCCAGCCGAGAAGCACGACCACGTGGATATTGAGCTGGAGAATGGCAAGCTGCTGCGGCTCAACGATCCGCGCCGCTTCGGCGCCCTGCTCTGGACTCGCGAACCGGCCGAAGCCCATGCGCTGCTCGCCAAGCTGGGGCCCGAGCCGCTCACCGATGCCTTCAGTGCTGATTACCTGCGTGAGCGCGCCAAGGGACGCAGCACCGCCATCAAACAGTTCCTGATGGACAATCAGGTGGTGGTCGGGGTGGGCAACATCTACGCGAATGAGGCGCTCTATGCTGCCGGCATTCACCCCAAACGGGCGGCGGGCAATATCAGTGCCGAGCGGCTGGGAACCCTGGTGGCCGAGATCAAGCGCGTGTTGGCCGAGGCGATTCGCCAGGGCGGCACTACCCTCAAGGATTTCACCAGCGCCGATGGCAAGCCGGGCTATTTCGTGCAGCAGTTGCAGGTTTATGGCCGTGGCGGTCAGCCCTGTTTCCACTGTCACACCCTGCTGACCGAGACAAGAATGGGCCAGCGCACCACGGTTTTTTGCAGTCATTGCCAGCGCTGAGCGCACTTTTTGCCCCGATCCGGGGGAAGTTGTAACAGCGTATTTCCACTCTGTTGAAGATTTGCACAGCTGTCACTAGTATCCCGACCGTTCAGGCGGTTTGAGAATATAAAAATGACAGTTAAATCAATAGACTGGGAATATTTATCCCGGCAGGAGCGCTATTGCGCAAAATCCATGGCCCGCTTCCTCTACCCCGAGGGATGTGACCGGAAAACCTTCAATCGCGGCAAGTTCGTGCTGCGCAGCCTGCTCTATCGCAAGTCGCTGAGCCGGGTCTTCAGCCTGTTTCAGTGCGACTCGCTCAAGGCGCTGCCAGCGGTCTATCCCGAGCTGCTCGACAAGCCGATGCGCCCCTATCGCTTCGCCTGTGCCAGCGCCCGTGAGCGGGCCGAGATGCTGGAAAATCACTACCGTTTGCTGCTGGAGTGCTACCCGCAGTTGATCGACCCCCTCTATCTGGGCGAGGGGATCGAACTTGGTCACTATCCCCAGAGCGGCTGCCGCATTCTGCTGCGCCACGATGGCACCTTCCGCCGCGAGGCCGAGCTGGCGCTCTCCATCGTCAACGGCGAGGGGCAGCGCCTCTACAGTTGCGCCTTTTCGCTGGCGGGTAGCGTGGATCGTTTGATTCTGATGATCGGCTCCATGCAGGGGCCGGAGCCTGCGGTCGACAATGCTCAGGAGCGGGTGCGCGAGCTGACCAAAGAGGGGCACGGCCTGCGGCCCAAATCCCTGCTGGTGCAGCTGGTGCTGCAACTGGCGCAGAGCATGGCGGCGGCGGAGGTGCTGGCGGTGCGCAAGCGGGCCCACGTGTTTCAGGCCAAGCGCTACAGCAGCAAGCAGAAAGCCAATTTGCAGGCCGATTATGACGAGCTGTGGCAGGAGTTCGACGCCCGGGATGTGGATGCCAACTTCGTCGCCCTGCAAGCCCAGCCGCGCAAGCCGCTGGAGGAGATCGCCTCCAAGAAGCGGGCCATGTATCGGCGCCGCTACGATTGGCTCGATCTGCTGGTGCAGGAGATGAATGAGCGGTTTGCCCGTCAGTAACCGGCAAGCAGGCTGGCCTCTCCATGCGAGAGAGAAACAACAAGGGCTACCCGCGGGTAGCCCTTGTTGTTTCTGCCATCAGGGGAGGAATTAGCGCTGTTGCTGTTTGGCTGCGATGGCCTGGGCCACCACGGGATCGACAAACTGGCGGATGTCGCCACCGTGCAGCGCCACCTCTTTCACCAGAGTGGAGGAGATAAAGGAGTTCTCCTCCGCCGGGGTGAGGAAGACGCTTTCCAGCTCCGGCATCAGGCGGCGGTTCATATTGGCCAGCTGGAACTCGTACTCGAAGTCGGAGACGGCGCGCAGGCCGCGGATCAGCACGTTGGCCTGATGCTCTTTGGCGAAATCGACCAGCAGGCCGGAGAAGCCCACCACCTTGACGTTGGGAAGCTGGCTGGTCACTTGCTGGACAAGCTGGACACGTTCTGCCAGATCGAACAGAGGTCGCTTGCTCGGGCTGTTGGCGACACCGACCACCACCTCGTCAAACAGCTTGGCGGCGCGGCCGATGAGATCGGCGTGGCCATTGGTAACGGGATCAAACGTCCCGGGATAGATCACCCTGGTAGTCATCTTTGTGGTCCTGCAACCTGGAAATTTGGTCGCATTATAAGGTCGTCGCTTGAGAATAGCAGTGCATCAGGCAAGAATACGCCATCGCGCATCAAGCCTCCTTGCATTGGTGACAGGGAGCAAAGGGATTTTTTATGAAACGTATTCTGGTCGTTCGCAATGACAAGATTGGTGACTTCATGCTGGCGTGGCCTAGCTTCGCCATGCTCAAAGGCTCCATGGAGTGTCATGTGACTGCCCTGGTTCCGGCCTACACGGCGCCGCTGGCCCGGCTCTGCCCCTGGATTGACGAGGTGATCATCGATCCGGGCGTGCGGGCCGACAAGGAGCAACAGCGAGCGCTGCTGGCGCGGATCAAGGCGGCGGCGTTCGACGCGTCCATCTGCCTCTTCTCCAACTCCCGCAACGCCATGCTGGTGTGGAAGGCGCACATCCCTTACCGGCTGGCACCGGCGACCAAGCTGGCGCAGGTGCTCTACAACCAGCGACTGGTACAGCGCCGCTCCCGCTCCCAAAAGCCGGAGTCCGAGTACAACCTGGAGCTGATCCGCCGCTTCCTGGCCGATCAGCAGGTGGCCGTGGTGGAGCCCAAGACCCCCTTCCTGCAGTTCGATGAGGAGACTCTGCGGCAGGTGCGCGAACAGCTGGCACTCAAGCTCAAGCTCGATGCCAGCCGCCCCTGGTTGATGGTGCATGCCGGTAGCGGCGGTTCGGCCAACAACCTCTCCATCGAGCAGTATGCCCGTATCATCATCAAGCTCAATCAGGCCTGCCCCGAGCTGCAGTGTGTGCTGACCGCAGGCCCGGGCGAGGAGAAGATGGCCGAACAGCTGGCGGCCGAGCTGCTGGCCCACGGCGGCAACGGCTGGATCTACCGCTCCAGCGATGGTCTGCCGATGTTCTGTCAGGTGCTGGCCAACGCAGCCCTGTTCGTTGCAGGCAGTACTGGCCCGCTCCATATCGCCGGCGCGCTCGATGTGCCGACCATCGGTTTCTTCCCGATGCGCCGCTCCGCCACTCCGCTGCGCTGGAAGCCCCTCAACAGCGAAGGGCGCCACCTTGCCTTCAGCCCGCCGGAGGATAGCGACCATCCTGAGGATATGAGCCAGCTAGATCCCAAGACCATGGTGCCGGTGATGGCCCGCTGGGCGGCGCCCTTCTGGCGCAAGTAACGTATGCAGCAATGCAAACAGGGCCCCGCGGGGCCCTGTTTCGTATGACGGTTATTCCGGCTGCTGCGGTTGCTGGCGCACCCAGAGGTCGGCGTATTTGACGAAGGTGGAGTGGGCGGAGAGGATCGCCAGCAGCAACCCCTGCTTGCCATCGAGGAAGCCTGCCTTGAGCAGGTACATCTTGATGAAGCAGCCGACGGCATGCATCAGCCCCTGACTGAGGGAGCCCTTCTTGCCGCGAGCGGTGCGCTGATCGGCCCAAGCGCGGGCATAACCGGCCGATTTGACCAGATAGTGCTCCAGATCCCGATAGGTGAAGTGGTGCAGGTCGCCGTAAAGGTTGACGATCTTCATGTTGGCGCGCACCTCCACCTTCTCGTGCACCAGCGCCTCGTTGTAGCTGGTGAGTGCCTTGGGATAGAGGCGCAGCACCCGATCCGGATACCAGCCACTGTGGCGGATAAAGCGGCCAAAGACCCAGGAGAGGCGCGGCAGCGAGTAGATGGTGTCGCTGGCCGGATTGGCCATCACGTTGGCAATGGCGGTTTTCAGCTCGGGGGTGAGCCGCTCGTCGGCATCCAGCCACAGCACCCAGTCGGATTGCACATGGGACTGGGCCAGTCGGCGCTGTTTGCCAAAGCCGGGCCACTTGGCGTTGACGAAGAAACGGGCCCCAAATTCGGCGGCGATGGCCGGGGTCTCGTCCTGACTGCCCGAGTCCAGAATGACGATCTCGTCCACCAGTCCGTCGAGGGAGGCGAGGCACTTGCGCAGGTTGTCGGCTTCATTCTTGACGATCAGAACGGCAGCCAGAGTCGGTTTTTTCACGAAATGGGGCTCTCGGTTGTTGCCCGTCTGGCGGGACATGCTCGAATTGGCGCCCATTCTAGCCTAAAAGCGTGGCCGGGGCATGGCATGGCTTGGGTGGTGGCTGGCCGAGGCAAAGCAGAGGCGATTACCAAGGAGCTTCTGTTATTTATCCGGTCGCTGCTTGTGGCGCGTAATCTCGCCCGGCCGAGGCAAAGCAGAGGCGACTACCAAGGATCTTCTGTTATTTATCCGACCATTCTTGGGGCATAATCTCGCCCAGTGATGATTAACCGCCGGGCCAGACCCGAGAGAAGACGCGTAATGAAAATATTGGTGATCGGCCCCTCCTGGGTCGGCGACATGGTGATGTCCCAGAGTCTCTACAAGGCGATCAAGGCCAACCATCCGGAGTGCGAGCTGCACGTGATGGCCCCCGCCTGGTGCTGCGCCCTGCTGGAGCGGATGCCGGAGGTGGACAAGGCGATCACCATGCCCCTTGGCCACGGTGACTTCAAGCTGGTGGCGCGCCGCCGCCTCGGCAAGCTGCTGGCAGCCGAGAAGTACGATCAGGCCATCGTCCAGCCCAACTCCATGAAATCGGCGCTGATCCCCTGGTTTGCCCGCATTCCGGTGCGTACCGGCTGGAAAGGGGAGCACCGCTTCGGCCTGCTCAACGATATGCGCAGCAACAAGTCCGCCTTCCCGCTGATGGTGGAGGGCTATCTGGCGCTCGCTTATCCCAAGGCGCAGATGAAGAGCCGGGCCGATATTCCGACCATTCCCCATCCCTCTCTGCACGTCGATCTGGTCAACCAGAGCAAGGCGCTGGAGCGACTGGGGCTGGATCGCGCCCGCCCGGTGCTGGTGCTCTGCCCCGGTGCCGAGTTTGGCCCGGCCAAGCGCTGGCCGGAGGGGCACTACGCCGTGGTGGCCCAGCAGCATCTGGACGAGGGGTGGCAGGTGTGGATCTTCGGTTCCAACAAGGATGTACCGGTAGCCAACACCATCCGGGATCGGGTCAACCTGCTGACTCGCCCCAACTGCCACGTGCTGGCGGGCAAGACCAGCCTGCACGAGGCGATCGATCTGATGGCGCTGGCCAGCCGGGTCATCTCCAACGACTCCGGCCTGATGCACATCGCCGCCGCCCTTAACCGGCCGCTGGTGGGCGTCTATGGCTCCACCTCGCCGCTCTACACCCCGCCGCTGGCGGATCGGGTCGAGATCGTTCACACCGACATCGAGTGCCGCCCCTGCTTCAAGCGCACCTGCAAGTTCGGACATCTCAAGTGCCTGATCGACCTGGCGCCGGAGCAGGTGGTCGATGCCTGCAAGAAGCTGGAGCAGAGTCAGTAAGATGCCCTACCGTCTGCTCTACAACCTGCTGATCCATCTGGGATTGCCGCTGGCGCTGCTGGCCCTCTACAAGTCGAAGAAAGGCAAGCCCGGTTTTGGCAAGCGCTGGGCCGAGCATCTCGGGCGGCTGCCCGCCACCGGACAGGAGGCGCCGCTCTGGATCCATGCGGTGAGCGTGGGGGAGACGCTGGCCATCACGCCGCTCATTCGTGCCCTCAAGGCGGAGCGACCCGATCTGCCGATCCTGCTCACCACCACCACCCGCACCGGCGCCGATCAGGCTGCCAGGCTGGGGGATCTGGTGATCCATCGCTACGCGCCGCTCGACTACCCCTGGGCCATTGCCGCCTTTCTCGACACCTTCAAGCCGCGCGCGCTCTGGGTGATGGAGACCGAGCTGTGGCCGAATTGGCTGGCCGCCTGTGAGGCGCGCCACCTGCCGGTGACCATCATCAACGCCCGTCTTTCCGAGCGTTCCTGCCAGCGTTATGCCCGCTTCCACGGCGCCTTCGATGCCCTGAGCCGGCCGCTGACCCATCTGCTCTGCCAGCATCAGGATGACGCCGACCGCTTCGTCCGCCTCGGCATCGAGCGTTCGCGGCTGGCGGTGACCGGCTCCATCAAGTTCGATATCCAGTTTGGTGACGAGGTGCAGGCCAAAGGTCGTGCCCTGCGCCAGCAGCTGGGGGCGGATCGGCCGGTCTGGATCGCCGCCAGCACCCATCTGGGTGAGGACGAGCAGGTGCTGGCCGCCTTCGATCTGCTGCTCAAACGCCATCCCGCTGCGCTGCTCATTCTGGTGCCGCGCCACCCCGAGCGGTTCGATCGGGTGGCCGAGCTGTGCGCCCCTTATGGCTGCGTGCGGCGCACTGATGGTGCTGCGGTGAGTGCGGAGGATAAGGTCTATCTCGGCGATACCATGGGCGAGCTGCCGCTGATGCTGGCGGCGGCTGATGTGGCCTTCGTCGGCGGCAGTCTGGTGAAGATTGGCGGTCACAACCTGCTGGAGCCGGCAGCCCTCGGCAAGCCCTGCCTGACCGGTCCCGCCTACTTCAACTTCAGCGACATCACCCGCCAGCTGGTGGCTCAGGGGGGCGCCGCCGTTGTGGCCGACGCCGCCGAGCTGGGCGAGCGGGTGAGCCAGCTGTTTGCCGACGGCAACGCCCGCCGCGAGATGGGCGAGCAGGCCCGCGCCGTGGTGCTGCGCAATCAGGGTGCGCTGGCACGTACTCTCTCGCACTGCCTCACTGCGCTGGAGAACGACTGAGTTTCAGCCTTTCATACATCTCAGCCATAAAAAAACGGAGCGCGATGCGCTCCGTTTTGTTTTTGGCGGTGACCGGAATTAGCGAACGATCAGCCCCAGCAGGATGCCGACCACACCGAAGTCGGAGTCGCTGAAGGTGGTGTTGGCAAAGCCGAGGTCGCCCAGCACCGGCAGCAGGAACACCGGCAGGATGGTGAGCAGCAGCAGGCCGTTGGCGAAGGCACCCAGAATGGCGCCGCGACGACCACCGGTGGCGTTGCCGAACACCCCGGCAGCAGCGCCGACGAAGAAGTGTGGTACTACGCCCGGGATGATGACGGTCAGACCCATGGCGTAGAGCAGCGCCATCCCCACCAGACCGGCGGCAAAGCTCGACAGGAAGCCGATCAGCACGGCGTTGGGGGCGTAGGGGAAGACGATAGGGCAGTCGAGAGCCGGCTTGGCGTTCGGCACCAGCTTGTCGGAGATCCCCTTGAAGGCCGGAACGATCTCGGCGATGACCATCCGCACACCCTGCAGGATGACGTAGACACCGGCGGCGAAGGTGATGGACTGCATCAGGGAGAACATGAACCAGTGCTTGCCCTTGGCGACGCTGGAGACAAACTCGGGGCCGGCGAAGGCGGAGGTCACCAGGAAGATGATGCCCATGGTGAAGGAGATGGCCACCGGGGTATCACGCAGGAACAGCAGGCTCTTGGGTACCTGTACATCTTCGCAGCTGTGGGCCTTGTTGCCGAACTTGGCGCCGATCAGGGCGGAGAGCACGTAGGAGCAGGTGGAGAAGTGGCCCAGCGCTACGTCATCGGAGCCGGTGATCTGCTTCATGAAGGGGTGGGCGATGGCCGGGAAGAAGACCATGGCGACGCCGACCACCAGACTGCCGACCGCGATCAGCGGCACACCGCTCATGCCACCGGCAGAGAGGATCACCGCCACCATCATCGACATGAACAGGGTGTGGTGACCGGTCAGGAAGATGAATTTCCACGGAGTCAGACGGGCGATCAGGATATTCACCAGCATGGCGAAGAACATGATCATCGCCATCTCCTTGCCAAACGAGGTCTGGGCGATGGAGACGATGGCCTCGTTGTTGGGGACGACCCCCTTGATGCCGAAGGCGTGTTGGAAGATGACGGCAAAGTCACCCAGCGAGTTGATCACCAGGGTGGCACCGGCCCCCAGAATGACGAAACCCATGATGGTCTTGACCGTGCCCTTGATGCACTCGGTCACCGGTTTCTTCTGGGCAATCAGGCCGATAAGCGCGATCAGGCCGACCAGCACGGCGGGCTCGGACAGCACGTCAAACATCAGAAAGTTGAAAAATTCCATGGTCAGCTCCTGGCAATGAAAGATGCGGCCCGCAGGCCGCATGGAGGATCCTTAGAGGGCGCCCAGTTCGCGCAGGGCGGTGGCGAGCTTCTCTTTCATCGCGGCCTTGTCGACCATGTTGTCGAGGGCCACCAGACGGCCGTTGACGCCCATGCTCTGTAACTGCTCGGCGATGTCGCGGGTGGCGACAAAGATCTCGGCGGTTTCACTACCGGCGGAGGCCAGATCGCGGTGATCCACTTCGGCGGTGACTGCCAGCTCTTTCAGGATGCTCTTGATGCTCATCTCCATCATCAGGCTGGTGCCCAGACCGTGACCGCATACAACCAGAATTTTCATTGTCTCTTCCTCTGTCAGGTGCGCCGTGGCGCAGATCAGTAGCGCGCCAGAATGCGCAGGATGTCGTCTTTGGTGTCGGCCGCGATGATGGCCGCCACGTCCTCTTCATTCATAAACAGCTCGGCCAGCTGGGCGATGGTCTCCACGTGGGAGTTGCTGTCGCTGGCGGCCAGGGTGATCAGCAGCCGGATCGGGTCGTTGCCCTCGGAATCGAAGTTGACCCCCTGCCTGATGACGGTCAGCCCCAGACCCAGCCGGTTGACGCCGTCTTCGGGGCGGGCATGGGGCATCGCCAGACCGGGGCCCAGTACGTAGTAGGGGCCGAGCTCTTCATGAGAGCGAAACAGCGCCGCCACGTAGGAGGGTTCGATGGTGCCATTGGCCAGCAGGGGCGCCGTCGCCAGCTCGATGGCGTGACGCCAGTCGCGGGCTGCGGGTTCGATGCGGATGACATCCTCGGTCAGCAGTTGAGTCAGCATGGTGGTGTCCGGCTAGTTAAGATGGCGCCAATCTATCGATCTTGCGGTGGTGAAACTGTGAGGGTGATCGCGAAAGTTAGCGCTATCAGATAGCGCTAACATCAAATTGTGATAGCGCTATCACTTCACCCACTAACGGGAGTCATCCTGCCCTCATTGTGGGGGAAAGAGAGTAGAATCGGCCTTGAGCAAATGGTCAGTGGCGCTCTTTTGCCTTAAAGTGAGCAGCCGCAAGTCGAGGATGGGATGGATGTCAGAAGCAAAGAAGCGCCGTAGCACGGGTCGGGTGACCCTCAACGATGTGGCCCAGCTGGCCGGAGTGGGGGCCATGACGGTCTCCCGTGCCCTGCGCACGCCGGAGATGGTCTCCGACAGGATGCGTGAGCGCATCGAAGCTGCGGTGGAAGAGCTCGGCTATATCCCCAATCGGGCCGCCGGGGCGTTGGCCTCTGCGACTTCCCAGACCATCGTAGTGATCGTCCCGAGTCTGGCGGAAGCGGGCTGTGGCGAGATGATTGCTGGCCTGCAACAGACCCTACTCGACGAGGGTTACCAGATCATGCTGGGGGATGCCCAGCATCTGAAACAGCAGGAAGAGAGCCTGCTGACCAGCTTTTTGCAGCACAATCCGGCGGCGGTGGTGCTGTTTGGTGGTGATCCCGGCGAGACGATCCGTACTCGCCTGAAAGCTGCCCGTTTGCCAGTGGTTGAGGTGGGTGCCATGGCCCGCAGCCCCATCGACATGAATGTGGGAGTCTCCAACTTCGATGCCGGTTATCAGCTCACCCACCACCTTATCGAGCGGGGCTACCGCAATATCGGTTTTCTCTGTGCCCGTCAGGAGCAGTGGATGCTGCAACAGCGGATGCAGGGCTGGCAGAAGGCGCTGCTCGATAACTACCTCTCCCCCGATGCCATCATCAACACCTCTGAGCGGCCCAGCTTCAGCACCGGTGCCACCATGCTGGGTGAATTTCTGCTGCGCTGGCCCGAGCTGGACGCGCTGATCTGCGTTAACGACGAACTGGCGGCCGGGGTACTGTTCGAGTGCCAGCGTCGCCATTTGAATGTGCCGGGCAAACTCGCCATCGCCGGATTTGACGATCTGGATGTGGCGCGCGCCTGTTATCCGACCCTTACTTCGGTCAGGATCCCCTATCGAAAAATGGGGCAGGAGGCCGCCGAGCTGATCCTGCGCCAACTGGCTGGGGAGCCCGTGATGGGCACTGCGCTGGCTCTCGATTTTCAACTACAAAAGCGCCAAAGCAGCTGATCCCCGTTTCACACGTCATCAAAGAGGCAACCATGTTCAAGGCTCTGTTACTGGAAAACCAAGACGGCAAGACTGTTCCGACTCTGACCCGGCTGGCCGAGAGCCAGTTGCCGGAAGGTGAAGTGCGGGTAGCGGTCGCTTACAGCTCCATCAACTACAAGGACGGGTTGGCCATCACCGGCAAGGGCAAGATAGTGCGCCAGTGGCCGCTGGTGCCCGGCATCGACTTCGCCGGTACCGTGCTCGAATCTGCCGACAGCCGCTATCAGCCCGGCGACAAGGTGGTGCTGACCGGTTGGGGCGTGGGCGAAGGGCACTGGGGCGGTATGGCCGAACAGGCGCGGGTCAAGGGGGACTGGCTGGTGCCGTTGCCCGCCGGGCTGGATGAGCGCCAGGCCATGTGCATCGGTACCGCCGGTCTCACCGCCATGCTCTGCGTGCTGGCGCTGGAAGAGGCGGGCATTACTCCAGATAGCGGCGAGGTTCTGGTCACCGGCGCGGCAGGCGGTGTTGGCTCCACCTCGGTTGCCCTGCTGGCAGCCCTTGGCTATCAGGTGGCAGCGCTGACCGGTCGGCCCGAAGAGCAGGGCGCCATGCTCACTGCGCTGGGTGCCAGCCGCATCGTGCCGCGCAGCGAACTGCTGGTGCCCGCCAAACCGTTGGAGAAGCAGCTGTGGGCCGGTGCCATCGATACCGTCGGCAGTCAGGTGCTGGCCAAGCTGCTGGCCCAGATGAACTATGGCGGCGCCGTGGCGGCCTGTGGGTTGGCGGGCGGCTTTGATCTGCCGACCTGTGTGATGCCCTTCATCCTGCGCAATGTGCGGCTGCAGGGGGTCGATTCGGTGATGTGCCCGTTTGAACGTCGTCAACTGGCGTGGCAGCGACTGGCACGGGATCTGCCCGCCAGCTTCTTTGAACAGGCGGTTACCGAGATTGGGCTGGAGCAGGTAGTGGAGGCCGCCGAGGCCATCACGCAAGGCCAGATCGCCGGCCGGACTCTGGTCAAACTTTGAACTCTCTCTGACTGGCGAGCCCGACAATTCCGGATAAAATTGGAGTGCGGGTGAACTATCCAAGGAGAGTGAAGATGGGTGGACACAAGCCGGATTACGACTCCTCTGATGATGATTGGGAGCCGGATTCCTGGGAAGAAGAGCTGGATCAGTGGGAAGATGAAAGCTGGCAGGATGATGACACTTTCGATGACCAGTGAACCACGGCATTGAACGAACAGGCGGGCTTTGGGCCCGCCTGATTTTTTTGCCGCGCTCACACGGCTGAGCGTTCGCTCTTGGTCAGGGGTGGGGCGCTGGGTAGAATGAACTGCCCAAATGACGCTCAAGGATGACTATGCGACTCACCATCATATTGTTGGCTGCCCTGCTGGGTGGCTGTGTCTCCAACGATGATCCCTGCGAGAAGGTGTGGAGTGAGGTGGGGGAGGCGGATGGCAAGCTGGGCTTCACCACCGAGCGGATCGAGTTCCATCAGGGCCAGTGTGGCAAGAAGGTAGATGCCGAACTGTGGAAGCAGGGACATCAGAAGGGATTGGCATGGTATTGCCGCCCCGAGCACCTCTATCTGGCTGGCCGCTCAGGCGAGGAGTATCGCGGTGTCTGCCCGAATGATACCCAGGCACGCAGATTGTTCGAACAGGGGCGTCAGGGGTGGACCGATCAATAACGCCCTGACAGGGAGGGGCGTTACTCCTCTTTCAAGCGCAGCGGTTGGCAGAGGTAACCCTTGTCATTGGCACTGCGGGCGCACTTGCTGCAGACAAACTTGGGTTTGCGCACGATTTTTCTCAGCGCCTTGAGATCGGTGGGGATCTCGTGACGGCGCCATTCACACAGGGTTTTGCTGCCCATAACGACTACCTCTACGACTTGACGGCCGTATTGTAATCGATTTTCATTTCGAATAAACCGGCAAAGCTCGCTTATTGGCCGATATGCCAATAAGCGATTGTTTCGGGAGGGATTACTGGTAGAGGAACTTGGTGAAGATAAGCTCGCGCACCGCTTTCTTGCCGGTCTCTTTCACCAGCAGTTCGTTGACGGTTGTCTCGCACTCCTTGCGCAGCTCTTCTCGGTTGGTCAGGGACTTCACTTGATCGGCATTTTTGCTGCCAATCAGACGGATGATGGCATCGCGGATCAGCGGGTCATGCTGCTCCAGCAGCTTGAGGTCGGCTTCGTTTTCCGCCATCAGCTCCACCGTGACCCGGATATAACCGAGGGTTTTGCTATCACTCAGGTAGTTGGTGATGATGTCGGGATCGAGCGCGTGGTAGGAGAAACCGGGCTTGGCGGCCCCCTCTGCGCCCTCGGCGGGCGGCTCATCTTCAGCCAGAGCTTGCTGCTGCAGGGCGCCACAGCTCAGTAACAACACCAGCAGAATTTTGAAGATCTTCATATAGATGGCTCATCAGCAAGAGATAACCCATTTTTGATGTTGCCATCGGGGCCGTCAAGCACGGATGTTCTTACATTTCGCTATTGATTTACGGATAATAAACCGGATTTTAACCTGAACACGGAAATCTCTGGATGGTGAAGCTGTGAAGTCCGAGTTGACTGTTCCCCTCACGCCGTTAAGCGGGTGGCTGGCCCCCGAATGTTGCGAATTGCCCGCCAGCTTGCGCCCCTGGCTGCTGGAGCCCGGCTCCATGACCCGGCGGCTGCGTCAGCACAATCGCCACTTTTCGGTGGAGTGGCTGGGCAATCACCCGGTCGCCCTTACTGCCGATGAGCAGTGGCTGGTGGATTCGGCCTCGCCGGCCGGTACCTGCCGCGAGGTGATCCTGCACGGGGATCGTGGGCCCGCCGTGCTGGGCTGGACCCTGTTTGCCGATGACGCACTGCAAGGAAGCGGCATTGCCGAGCTTGGCGAGCAGCCGCTGGGTGAGCGGGTATTTGGCCATGAGCCTGCCCGCCGCGATCATCTGCAACTGGCCCGTTTCGATATTGCCGCCAATCCCCGTTGCCCGGCCGCCACTGTCTGGGGGCGTCGTTCCCGTCTGTTTCTGGGGCAGTGGCCACTGCTGGTGCACGAGCTGTTTCTGCCCTCTCTCGTCTGTGACAAGGAGCTGGAGTGAATCTGTTAACCAAGGAGCGGGGACTTGCCTATATGCAGTTGGCCCGCGTCGACAAACCCATAGGCACTCTGCTGCTGCTGTGGCCAACCCTGTGGGCGCTCTGGCTGGCCGCTGGTGGCCTGCCCAATCTCTGGGTGCTGACCGTGTTTGTGGTCGGCGTCTTTCTGATGCGCTCGGCAGGGTGTGTGATCAACGACTATGCGGATCGCAACTTCGACGGCCACGTCAAACGCACCGCCGGTCGCCCCTTGCCCACGGGTAGAGTCAAGCCGTGGGAGGTGCTGGCGCTCTTCTTCGTGCTGGCACTTATCTCGTTTGGTCTGGTGCTGACCATGAATCCGCTCACCATCGGCCTGTCGTTTGTCGCCCTGCTGCTGGCGGTGAGTTACCCCTTCATGAAGCGCTTTATCTCGAACCCTCAGCTGGTGCTCGGGATGGCCTTCTCATGGTCGATCCCGATGGCCTATGCGGCGCAGGCGGATGCACTGCCGCTGGTGGCCTGGTTGCTCTTTTTCGCCAATCTGCTCTGGACGGTGGCTTACGACACCCAGTACGCCATGGTGGATCGGGATGACGACCTCAAGATCGGCCTCAAATCCAGCGCCATCCTGTTTGGTCGTTACGACAAGCGGATCATCGGCGCATTGCAACTCTCGACGCTGCTGCTGTTGCTGGCGGTCGGGCAGCTGATGACGCTGGGGGGCTGGTATTACTGGGGATTGTTGGGGGCGGCGGTGCTGTTTGTCTATCAGCAGCGGCTCATTCGCGAGCGGCAGCGGGAAGCCTGCTTCCAGGCGTTTCTCAACAACAACTATGTGGGGGCGCTGGTGTTTGCCGGTCTGGTGCTCGATTACCTGCTGGCGTGACATGTTCCCGCGCAGACTCCGATAAAAAAGAAGGCCGCATGATGCGGCCTTCTTTGTTTGCGTTGCAGATCAGAGCTGATTGCCTGCCTGAATGGTGCGGCGGATCTTGTTGCTCAGCAGCGGCACTATATTGTCGGCCAGCGCCTGGAAGCGGCCGAGATCCGGCTTGCACTCGGGAGAGAGGTAACCCTCTTTGCGCAAGGTGTGGATCAGGGTGCTGAACAGCTTCTGGTCGAAGAACTCGGGGGCGTTGATGCCGTGCAGGGTGCCGAGGCGCTCTGCCATCATCAGGCCGTCCGCTTCCAGTTGTTCCGCTTCGATATGAGGCTGGGCCAGTACCCGGGTCAGCACGATGGCGTAGCGTTGCAGGGTCTCCTGAATGCTCTCCGCCAGCAGCAGCAGGCGCATCTGGTTGGCCGGATTGACCCAGTAGCCGTCATCGCGGGTCTCGATCAGTTGCTGGGTCTGCAGCGCGTCGAGCAGGCTGTCGACCAGCGCCGGCAGATCCTCCTCTTCATAACGCAGGAACAGCTCGGTCTTGAGCAGCGGATAGATGTCGATGCAGCGGGCCATGATCTCGCTGCGGGAGATCCCCTCGCACCGTTCGATCAGTGCCGCCACCAGAGAGGGCATGGCGAACAGGTGGAGGATGTTGTTGCGGTAGTAGGTCAGCAGGATCGCCTGATAGCGGTCGAGACTGATGATCTGCCCCAGTTTGTCCTCGCTCACCTCGAACTTGTTGAGCTCCATCGCCTGATCCAGCAGGGTCTTGGCATCCTCATCCGGAATGGTGCTCTGCGGGCTGTAGGGCACCGCTTTGAGCAGATCCAGATAGGTGTTGAGCTGGGCCTGCAACTCGTCGCGGGTCAGGGCGTGGCGCTCGGCGGCCAGCAGCGCCAGCGCGCTCAGGGTCAGGCCGTTGACCGCGGCAGCGCCGTTGATGCGGGTCATCAGCAGTTCGGCCAGATTGTTGACAGTGCCCGCCATCCACTCCGGACGTTCCTCTTCCCCGATGTGCTTTTTCCAGTCGGGAATATGTTCGCTCAGGTAGCTGTTGAGGGTCAGCGGTTCGCCGAAGTTGACGAAGCCACGGCCGTAGTTGCGCAGCTTGCGCAGGATGCCGAGCACCTGCAGGAAGCTCTCTTTCTCCTTGCGACTCCCCTTGAGCTCGTTGTGGTAGGTGTTCACCTCCATCACGTGCTCGTAACCCAGATAGACCGGCACCAGAGTGACCGGCCTGTCCAGCCCGCGCATCATTGCCTGCAGGGTCATCGCCAGCATGCCGGTCTTGGGCGGCAGCAGACGGCCGGTACGGGAGCGACCGCCTTCGGTGAAGAACTCCACCGAGTAACCCTTGGCAAACAGCAGGTTGAGGTATTCCCGGAATACCGTGCTGTAGAGCGGGTTGCCCTTGAAGGTGCGGCGAATGAAGAAGGCACCGCCGTGGCGGAAGATCGGGCCCGCCGGCCAGAAGTTGAGATTGATGCCCGCCGCGATATGGGGCGGCACCATCCCCTGGTGGTAGATGACGTAGGAGAGCAGCAGGTAGTCCATGTGGCTGCGGTGACAGGGAACGTAGACGATCTCGTGCCCTTCCTGCGCCAGCTGGCGTACCTTCTCGGCGCCATTGACCGACAAACCGCGGTAGAGCTTGTTCCAAAGCCAGCCGAGGAAGCTCTCGCCCAGGCGGATCAGCCGGTAGGAGAAGTTGGAGGCGATCTCGTCCATGTAGCCATGGGCACGCTTTTGCGCCTTCTCGAGGCTGATCCCTTCGCGCTGGGCCTCCTCTTCAATCGCCTGCTGGATCACCGCGGAATCGAGCAACTGCTTGAACAGCAGATTGCGGTTCGGCAGTTTCGGGCCGGTAGCGGCCAGCTGCTGGCGGCTGAAGTGGGTACGGGCCACTCGCGCCAGCTTGTGGGCGATCGCCTCGTCGGTGCCGTGCTTGTCGGCCATGTAGCGCAGGGAAAGCGGCGGCGAGAAGCGCACCAGATTCTCGCGACCCTTGAGGATCACGATGAGCGCCTTCTTCAGCCGGTTCGGCGCCAGGCTGCTGATGATGTTGAGGCCGGAGGCTTCTTCCCCTTCCCGACCCGGAGCTCGGCCCCAGAACAGGGTGACGGGCACCACCTGGATATCCAGTGCGGGATCCTGCTTGTGCAGATCCAGCAGCTGGTGGAACTCCTGCAGGAAGGGGAGCGGTTTGCTGCGTTTGCCAAACAGGGGAGGCGGACGATCCAGACAGACATAGCGCGGCAGCAGCTGGCCGTTCAGTTCCAGCGGCGTGAAGGGACCGGGCAGACCGAGATCCTCGCAGCACTGCTGTAGGGTCATCAGGTCGGTGATCGAACTGGTTTTCAGGGCATAGACGATGGGTCTGGCCGGATCCAGATTGAGTTCTGTGATGGGATTTTCCGGCAGGCTCTTGTGATTGACCAAGCCGCTGACCGGCCATTGCAAGATGGCTCTGGAAATCTTCTGTCCTAGGGACATGTGCGTCTGCTCTCCAAAAAAATGCGGCGTGAGCATAGCAAATCGACAGCCCCTTGTCGCCGAGAGGTACGATGAGTCGGCTGCGCAGGATCAAAACAGTAGTAAATGAGGGGTTGGTTGCGACAAATGTCAGCTGCGCCTTGCCTTGGCCACTGCACTGTATATACTGCCAGTGTGCTGTATAAAAAGACAGGTGCCAATTCTATGAAACCCCTTACCCCCCGCCAGGCCGAAGTGCTGGAGCTGATCAAGGTGAACATGAGCGAGACCGGTATGCCGCCGACTCGTGCCGAGATTGCCCAGAAGCTTGGTTTCAAGTCGGCCAATGCGGCCGAAGAACATCTGAAGGCCCTGGCCAAAAAAGGGGTCATCGAGATCATGCCGGGCACGTCCCGCGGCATTCGCCTGTTGCTCGAAGAGGAAGAGGTGCTGGAAGAGAGCGGCCTGCCGCTCATCGGCAAGGTGGCTGCCGGTGAACCCATCCTGGCTCAGGAGCATATCGAGAGCCACTATCAGGTTGATCCCGCCCTGTTCCACCCGCGCGCTGATTTTCTGCTGCGGGTGCAGGGGATGAGCATGAAGAACATCGGCATTCTGGATGGCGATCTGCTGGCGGTGCACAAGACCCAGGAGGTGCGCAACGGTCAGGTAGTGGTCGCCCGTCTCGATGAGGATGTCACCGTCAAGCGCTTCCAGCGCAAGGGCAGTCAGGTATGGCTGCTGCCGGAGAATGAAGAGCTCTCCCCCATCGAGGTGGACCTCTCCTGCCAGCAGCTCACCATCGAGGGACTGGCTGTCGGGGTGATCCGCAACGCCGACTGGATGTAATCATCTCCGCCAACTGCGTTTGCCACACGGCCTCCTTCGGGAGGTCGTGCTGTTTCTGGCGCACTTTCCCTGTCATATCAAACAGATCATCGGTGGCGGCATTTTTGTCCTGCGCGACCGGCTACCAATCATCCATTTCAGATATATGCTCAGATCAGTGCCCTGTCGCCGAGACAGGGCTTGGCGCCTCCCTCTGACCATCACAATGCGTCGGTACGGGAGGGCCGGTAACAACGAGAATCGGGCAGTACACCTTCACGGGATATGAAGGGGGAGTGGGGAGATCCCGAGCCTTGTCAGGCAAAGGGGACCACTCGTAATGGTTGCAGATAGTCGTGACGGGCCTGTTCCCAGTTCAGGCCGACGAAGCAACATGACCTGTCGGTCAAGGAGGACTGGTATGGCATCAAGATCGCCATGGGATTCAGAGGCTGGGGCTGCGCCAGCGGAATCGTCAATCACCCGTTTTGTCAAAGGTAGCCGGATGACCTGGTTTTACGGTCTCTGGCTGCACCATCGTGGTTCGCACTGGACGCTCTGGCTGGGATGTCCGAAAGAGAAGGTGGTGCGTCTGGTGCTGCTGTTCAAACGTGGTCACGGCGATCGCCAGGGGGAAGAGGGCTGGCTGGCCCCCGTGATTCCCATCGGCGTGCGGGCCATCGGCAAGATGTTGCAGCAGGGGCGTAACGCTCGCCCCTGAGCAGAAGAGACAAAAAAATCCACCCATAACCGGCACCCGAGGGGGCCGGTTTTTTTATGGCTGAGATTGGCGATTAATTATGCCAAATGGTCGACTCCTGACAGGGCGTTGCACAAGGTTGAACCACCTTGGCGGCTCGCTGGGGTACAATGCCCCCCTCTTGTCCGGTCACTGCTGGCCATCTGCCTCGAACTGAAAGGGTCTCTTGTTATGATGAAGCTCCGCTATCCCCTGCTCTTTCTGCTGCTGACAGCCTGCCTGATCCTGGTGTTCTACGCCACGCAGCCAGAGCAGCCGGAACAGGCCGATTATTATCCGGCGGGGCGGGACATCAATGATTTCGCCTTTACCGATGCGGACAACCAGCCGTTCACTCCTGCCAACCTTAAGGGGCACTGGACCTTCCTGTTTGTCGGTTACACCTTCTGCCCCGATATTTGCCCCACCACCCTGGCAGATATGCGTTCCGTCTATGACCAACTGAAGAAGATTGCGCCCGACAGTCAGGTGGTGTTTATCTCGGCGGATCCCCAGCGTGATGATATTCCACGTCTCAAGACCTATACCGCCTTCTTCAATCCCGAGTTCAAGGCGGCCACTGCCCCCCACGACAAGCTGTTCCCGTTCGTGCGCAATCTGGGGCTGATCTACTCCATCGCCAATCAGGGGGAGAAGGATTACCTGATCGATCACTCCGCCTCCATCGTGCTCATCAATCCCAAGGGCAAGCTGCAGGCGGTATTCCGCCCGCAGGTGGCGCCGGGTCAGGTGCCCCGGGTGCAGATGGCCACCATGCTCTCTGACTTCGCCCGCATCCTGAAGTTGGCAGGTCACTGAGCGTGACCCCAGCTGTTGCCCCCTGGTGGCGAGATCCCTCTCGCCACCGCGCTGTCTTTGCGCTCGCCCTGCCCATGGTTTTCTCCAATATCACCACCCCCTTGCTGGGGCTGGTGGACACCTGGGTGATCGGTCATCTCGGTCAGGCCTGGTTTCTGGGGGGCGTCTCGGTCGGTGCAACCCTGATCAACCTCATTTTCTGGCTGCTCGGCTTCTTGCGGATGTCGACCACCGGCCTGACGGCGCAGGCGCACGGCGCCGCCGACGGTCGTGCCCAGCTTGATACCCTGCTGCGGGCACTGGGGCTGGCTATCGCCTTGGGGTTGATGCTGCTTCTGTTGCTCTTCCCCCTGTTGCCGCGATTGATCGCCCTGAGTGGCGGCTCGCCCGAGGTGCAGCTCTATGCGGGCCAATACGTGGCGGTGCGGATCTGGAGCGCTCCGGCGGCGCTCTGCAATCTGGTGATCATGGGCTGGCTGCTGGGGATGCAGGATGCTCGCAGCCCCATGGTGATGCTGATCCTCACCAATCTGGTCAATATGGCGCTCGACGCCCTGTTTGTGCTCGGGCTCGGCTGGCAGGTGCGGGGTGTGGCGGCAGCCTCGGTCATGGCGGACTACTGCGCGCTGGTGGTCGGGATCTGGCTGGTACGCCGTCAGCTGCGGCAACTGGCGCCGACGGTATGGCAGGATGGCTGGCAGCGCTGGCGGCAGCTCGAGCCCATGGTGCGGCTGCTCGGTCTCAACCGCGATATCTTCCTGCGCTCCCTTTGCTTACAGCTCTGCTTTGCCTTTATGACTCTGCAAGGGGCACGACTGGGGGATGTGGCGGTGGCCGCCAATGCGGTGCTGCTCAACTTCCTGATGCTTATCTCCTACGGACTCGATGGTTTTGCCTATGCGGTGGAGGCCATGGTAGGGCGAGCCATCGGTCAGCGGGATCGGCAGAAACTGCGGGAGGCCATCGTGCTCAATCTGGGCTGGGCCGCCCTGATTGCGACCGCATTTACCTTTGGGTTTGCCCTGCTGGGCAGTTGGCTGGTGGGGCAGATCACCGATATTCCGGCCGTGGTGGCGGAGGCAAATCGTCAGCTTCCCTGGCTGATCGCCATGCCCTTGCTGGCGGTCTGGTGTTTCCTGCTGGATGGCGTATTCATCGGGGCGACCCGGGCACGGGAGATGCGCAACAGCATGTTGCTTGCCGCGTTTGGCGGCTTCTTCCCGATCTGGTGGCTCTGTCAGTCGTGGGGTGTGGCCGCGTTATGGGCGGCGATGGCGGCGCTGATGGTGGGGCGCGGTCTGTCGCTGGGGGTTACTTGCTGGCGGCTGGAGCGCAGCGGGCATCTGCTCGACGCCCGCCACTGAGCCGCGATGACGCTTACATGGCGCCGTCGTAGCCGAGCTGGCGCCAGCTCTCGTAGACGAACACCGATACCGCGTTGGAGAGGTTCATGCTGCGGCTCTGGGGCACCATCGGAATACGCAGCCGCTGTTCGAACGGCAGACTCTCGATGATCTCGATGGGCAGGCCACGACTCTCCGGGCCAAACAGCAGGGCGTCGCCAAGGGCATACTGGGCTGCCGAGTGCGCGGTGCGGCCCTTGGTGGTGCAGGCAAACACCCGTTTGGGCACCACGGCGGCCAGAAACGCCTCATAGCTCGGCCAGCGCTTCACCTCGGCAAACTCGTGATAGTCGAGTCCCGCCCGCTTTACCCGCTTGTCATCCCACTCAAATCCCAGCGGCTCGATCAGATGGAGCCGGTAACCGGTATTGGCGCAGAGCCGGATGATATTGCCGGTGTTGGGCGGAATTTCCGGCTGGTAGAGGACGATATCGAGCATGACGAGTTCCTGCAAAGAGATGTAAAGCCAAGAAGGGGCGCCAGCATACCCAGCGCCCGTCCGGATGAAAAGGATCAGGCGATGGGCAAGCGGATGGTGATGGTCAGCCCGGTCGGGTGATTGTTGCTGGCCGCAATGGTGCCGCCGTGACGCTGGATCGCTTCCGAGGCGATGGCCAGCCCCAGCCCGGTACCGCCGGTCTTGGCGTTGCGGGCATCATCGACCCGGAAGAAGGGCTGGAACAGCAGCGCCTGCTGCTCGTCAGGCACCCCGGGGCCGTCATCCCGAATGGTCATCACCCACTCCTGCCCCTCCCGATACCAGTCAACCTTGATGAACTCGCGGGCATATTTGAGGGCGTTGCGCAGGGGGTTCTCCACCGCCCGGGCCAGCAGCTCGGGCCACATCTGGATCGACTCGGCGGGCAGCGGCGGCAACCTGAGCTGCTTGCCGCTCTGGTTCGCTTCGAACATGGCATCTTCGAGGATGGGTTCCAGCAGGTCGGCCAGCGGGTGCACCACCGGTGCCTCCACATGCTGCTGCACCCGCGACAGATCCAGCAGATCGCCGATCAGCTTGTCCAGCCGCCCGATCTCCGATTCGATCCGCGCCAGCTCGGCGCTGTCACCCTGCTTGCGGCGGATCAGCGCCTGCGCCAGTTGCATCCGGGTGAGGGGGCTGCGCAGCTCGTGGGAGATATCGGAAAGCAGCTGTTTCTGCTTCTGGATCATGCTCTTGAGCGTCTCCACCATACGGCTGACGTTATCCGCCAGCTGGCCGATCTCGTCGCCCCGTCCCAGGTTGGGGATCTGCACCTCCAGATTGCCGGCCGCCAGTTGGGAGACCGACTTCTGCAACTGCAGGATGGGGCGGGTCAGCCGCCAGGCGAGCAGCAGGCAGAGCGGGGTGCTGACCAGCATCGAGATGCCCAGAATGCGGATCGGGTGATCCAGCACCTGAATGAACAGGAACAAGTATGGATTCTCGGCATTGAGGCCGAAATAGACGTGATAGCGATGGCCGTGGTGCTCCATCAGGAAGGGGCCGGCGATCGCCTTGCGATCCTCGTTGCCCAGCATGGGATTGGCCGGGTCATCTGCATCCACCATAAAGCGCACCACGAACTTGCGCGGATGGGTGGTGGACTGGATCTGCCCCTTCTCGTCGCGCAGGTAGACGTTGTCCACCGGCAGCATGGCGATCTTGTCCATCGCCTTGGCCAGATCGAAATCCTGATCCGGCTCGGCGGCGTTGAGCAGGGCCTGCACGTTGTTCTGCATCCGCGCGACTTCGTGGGTCGGCAGCGGGATCTGGTTGCGGGGATCCAGGGTCGGCAGGCTAATCACGGCGGCCAGCATCACCAGCAGCATGAACCAGAACCAGAGGAAGATGTGGGTCGAGATCCCGTTGAGGGAGTTGATGCGCTCTATTCTTGCTCTAGCCACAGGTACCCGCGCCCCCGTACGGTTTTGAAGCGGGGCTGGCCATCGGTGCGGTCCGGCAGCTTCTTGCGCAGGTTGCTCAGGTGCATGTCGATGGCCCGATCGAAGGGTTCCAGCTTCTTGCCCAGCACCTGCTCGGAAAGGTGGCTCTTGCTGACGATCTGGCCGGGATTACGCAGCAGGCACTCCAGCAGCCCGAATTCGGTGGCGGTCAGCTCCAGCAGTTGTTCGCCGCAGCGGGCCTGCTGCAGGCCGGGTTGCAGCACGATATCCATGAAGTGCACTTCGTCGGAGGAGTTGCCGCGCTGGGGCGGGGCGCTCTGGGTACGGCGCAGGATGGCGCGTACCCGGGCCAGCAGCTCCCTGTCATCGAACGGCTTGGCCAGATAGTCGTCGGCACCCGCTTCCAGACCGTTGACCCGATCCTGGCTGTCACCGCGGGCGGTCAGCATCAGCACCGGGGTATCGTGGGTCTTGCGCAGCTTGGTCAGCATGGCAAAGCCGTTGAGTTTGGGCATCATTACATCCAGCAACACCAGATCGAAGCTCTGCTCCGCCAGCCGTTGCAGCCCCTCTTCACCATCCTCGGCGACCGTGACCTGAAATCCCTCCAGGGTCAGAATTTCGGTGAGCAGTTGGGTCAATTCAAGATCGTCGTCGACCAGGAGCATTCTGTTCATCTGGTGTTATTCCGCAGATTTTCGCGCCAAACTGACGCCGGGGTCAGGGTATAATAAGTTTTTCATCGCCAGAGGAAAGCCGGTTTTGAGCCATCAACAATATTCCCGTTGGGTGACCTTTGCCAGCATAGCGGCGGTCACCACCGCTACCTTGCTGATCATCGGCAAACTGATCGCCTGGCTGATGACCGACTCGTCGACCCTGCTGGCGTCGCTCACTGACTCCTTCATGGATGTGAGTGCCTCCATCATCAACCTGTTGGCCATTCGCTATGCGCTTGCCCCCGCCGATGACGAACACCGCTTCGGTCACGGCAAGGCGGAGTCGCTGGCGGGCCTCATCCAGTCAGCCTTTATCTCCGGCTCCGCCCTGCTGCTGGTGATGCACGGAATTTCATCCCTGCTCAATCAGGCGCCTATCCTGCGGCTGGAAGCGGGTCTCTGGGTCAGCGGCGGATCCATCGTGCTGACCCTGCTGCTGGTCAGCTTCCAGAGTTTCGTTATTCGCAAGACCAACAGTGTGGCCATCAAGGCCGACATGCTGCACTACCGTTCCGATCTGCTGCTTAATGCCGGTGTCTTGCTGGCGCTGGTGCTGGCGGGGCAGGGGTGGTACTGGGCCGACGGCCTGTTTGCCATCCTGATCGGGCTGTTCCTGTTGTGGGGGGCGGGACACATCGGCTACGAGTCGGTGCAGGCGCTGCTCGATCGTCAGTTGCCAGCGGAAGAACAAGCGAGAATAATGGCGCTCTGCTGTGCCGTAGAAGGTGTACACGGCGTACATGACCTGCGCACCCGTCAATCCGGGCCGACCCGATTCGTACAGTTGCATCTTGAACTGGATGATCAGATCCCCCTGGTCAAGGCCCATCAGATCGCCGATGAAGCCGAGCTGGCGGTACGCCAGGCATTCGAGCGGATGGATGTCATCATCCACATGGACCCCATCTCGGTGCTGACAAAAGAACAACAGAGCCCTCACCCAGAACAACAGTAGGCTGCAACATGGATGAACTGGTTGCCAAAACCTGGCACAAAATTCAGCAAGAAGCGGAGTGCATGGCGGCCCAGGAGCCGATGCTGGCCAGCTTCTTCCACTCCACCATTCTCAATCACAAGAATCTGCGTTCGGCGCTGAGCTTCCAGCTGGCCAACAAACTCGACAGCGCCACCATGCCCGCCATCGCCCTGCGCGAGGTGATCGAGCTGGCCCTGCGCAGCGAGCCCGAGCTGCTGACGGTAGTGGCGGCCGACATCTGCGCCGTGCAGGAGCGGGATCCGGCGGTCGACCTCTTCTCCACCCCGCTGCTCTATCTCAAGGGGTTCCATGCCCTGCAGGGCTATCGGGTCGCCAACTGGCTGTGGCGTCAGGGGCGCCGCTCGCTGGCCCTCTATCTGCAAAACCAGATCTCGGTGGTGTTCGGGGTGGATGTGCACCCGGCCGCCCGCATCGGCAAGGGGATCATGTTTGACCATGCCACCGGCATAGTGGTCGGCGAGACGGCGGTGATTGAAGATGATGTCTCCATCCTGCAGAGCGTGACCCTCGGTGGTACCGGCAAGGAGAGCGGCGATCGCCACCCCAAGATCCGCGAAGGGGTGATGATAGGGGCGGGCGCCAAGGTGCTCGGCAATATCGAAGTGGGCGTGGGCGCCAAAATTGGCGCGGGCAGCGTGGTGATCAATCCGGTGCCGCCTCATACCACGGTCGCTGGCGTACCCGCCAAGATCGTCGGCCGTCCGGAGTGCGACAAGCCTTCACTGGATATGGATCAGTGTCTCTGATCTCCCGGCCGGAGTAGTCGATGGCCAAACGTTGGTCGGGTTATCTGATTTTGGGGATGTGGCTGCTCAACCTGCTCCATCTCTATCTGGGACTCTCCCCCTGGCCTGCGGCCATTGCGGCCTGGGGGGCATCACTGCTCACCTGGCCCTGGCTGGTGGGAGCCGCCAAGCGGCAGGCGCTGGCCTTGTATGGCGCGGCGCTGTTGCTGCTCATCTTCTCCTGGTGGCAGGGAGCGACCCTCACCGCCGGTGACTGGCTGCTGCCCAACATCAATATGCTCACCATGTTTGCCGCGGTGAGCACCCTCAACCTCGCCACCTCGGGTCTCTTGACCGGCACCACCTCCTGGATCGGGTGCAAGGGGCTGTGGAGCACCATGGCCAGCCTCAATCTGCTGGGGGCGGTCATCAACCTCTCGGTGTTGTTTATCATCGGCGATCGACTGGAGCGCAATGGCACCCTGGAGCGGCGTCAGGTGATGGTGCTGAGCCGGGTCTTCTGTGCTGCCGCCTTCTGGTCACCCTTCTTTGTCGCCATGGCGGTGGCGCTCACCTATGCGCCGGGCTTGCAGCTTTCCCATATTCTGCCGTTCGGGATCCTCGCCGCCTTGCTGGCGATGGGCCTCACTGCCTGGCAGGTGGAGCGGATCGGGGTGGCCGACTTTGCCGGTTATCCGCTGAGGCTGCAGACTCTGGGGTTGCCGGTCACGCTGGCGCTGCTGGTACTGCTCATCAAGCAGGTATGGCCCCAGCTTGGCATTCTGGCGGTGATCGCGCTGGTGGCCCCGCTGCTGGCGCTGCTCTTTATGCCGAGGGTCGGGCGCAAGGCGGCCCTCAAGCGGCAGGTGGTGGAGCGCTTTCCCGCCATCGGCGGTCAGCTGGTGCTGTTTCTGGGGGCCGGTTTGCTGGCGGCAGGCATCAACAGTGCGTTGTCGGTCATCGATCTCGGTGCCGGTCATGGCCTGCCACTGTTCAACCACTTTGGCTGGCTTGAGGCATCCCTGACTCTGCTGCTGATCCTGCTGGTGGCCATCGTCGGGGTGCATCCGCTTATCAGTATCTCCGGGCTGGCGCCACTGCTCTGGCCGATGGCGCCGGATCCCAGCCTGCTCGGCATGTGTTTCCTGCTGGGATGGGGGCTTGCCACCGGCACCAGTCCGCTCTCCGGCTCCAATCTGGCGCTGGCCTCCCGCTACAACCTCAGTGCCGGGCTGATCCTGCGCTGGAACCTGCTCTACGGCCTGCTGATGTATGTGGTCGCCTGTCTGTTGCTGGGGGCTTATATCGCCTTGCATGGATAACGGCGGCGCCGTCAGGAGGGGGCAAATGATGCGCGGGCGGCGGGGTCTTTTACGCATGGTTCAGTGTGTTGTCGCGGCTCGGGCGCAGGATGCGAGAAAAATAGACGCATATTTAGACAATACATCTATGGAAGGCGCATTTTACAGCGCACTGGCTTGTTTGTGCCGATGCGCTCGGGGTATGCTGGCTTCACGCGCTTGAATCGCCCTCTGTGGGGCATCGCAATTGAACAAACAGGTATGCATATGTCACTAGAAGTCCTTGAGCAACTCGAATCCAAAGTACAATCCGCCGTCGACAACATCTCCCTGCTGAAGATGGAGCTGGACGAGCTGAAAGAGCAGAACAGCAAGCTGCAAGACGAGAACCATCAGCTGCGCAACGAGCACACTGCATGGCAGGAGCGTCTGCGTGCCCTGCTGGGCAAAATGGATCAGATGGGCGAAACCATCTAATTCATCGCCTTCAGGCAGAATTGAAAACGGGCCGCTCCATGAGCGGCCCGTCTGTTTTTGGCGGGATGGGAATTACAGCGCCAGCAACTGCTTGACTGTCTTCTCGATGCCGTCTGCAGCTTCCACTATGTTGTTGGCCAGCATGTAGGCGGGGGTGGAGATCACCTTGCGCTCCTGATCCACCACGAATTCGTTGACCGGGCAGTTGAGATGGCTGCCACCCATCGCCTCGATGGCGTTGGCGGTACCCTCGTCATGGCCGATGGTCGCCAGCGTCCCGGCACCGTAGATCAGCGGGATCATGGCGGGCGCGATGCAGATATAGGCGGCCGGTTTGTTGGCGTTGGCAAAGCTCTGGCACGCTTTCAGCACATCGGGCTGGATCTGGCACTCGGCTCCTTTGATAGCGAAGTCGCACAGGTTTTTGGCCGCGCCAAAGCCGCCGGGCACCAGCAGCGAGTCGTAATCGACCGCATCCAGTTCGGCCACATCCTTTATCTGGCCACGGCAGATACGGGCCGCTTCGACCAGCACATTGCGGCTCTCCCCCTCGCTCACTTCACCGGTCAGGTGGTTGATGACATGGAGCTGCGCCACGTTCGGGGCGAAGCACTGGACGGCGGCTCCCTGACGGGCCAACGCCAGCAGGCTGATGACGGCCTCGTGGATTTCGGCCCCGTCAAAGACACCGCAGCCACTCAAAATCACGGCCACTTTTTTCATGGCAAACTCCTCGTTGTTGAAAATGTGAGCCAGGATGGATTGTTGTACTTTTGTATGGTTATCGCTCGCCCTCCGCTGGTCAAGTCATCTTGCTGTGCTAGGATTGTTTCGTTTTGGATCCTGCCGTACCTACTCCCTTAAATCTTTTTCCACATTGATCGAGATCATTCTAACTGTCTCACGATCGGTTTTTACGATCTCAATGCATTGTTTTTAATGAGTTTTTATATTCTTATGCACAGTTTTATCACTGTGCGTCCTGATGCGCCCCATTTTTGAACACAGAGTTATCCACAGACTGAGTTCCTTTATCAGGCGCTGTGTGCTGTTGCTGCGCCCCTTGGTGTGAGGGGGGCCCTGTGGCATCCTAGCGGCTGTTTATCTCTGGCAGGACGATTTCATGGCCCCTAGCAATCCCCTTATTCTGGTCGACGGCTCCTCTTATCTTTACCGCGCCTTCTTCGCCTCCCAGCAGGCCGATCTGCGCACATCGACCGGTTTGCCGAGCGGCGCCGTCCGTGTCATGGCCAACATGATGCGCAGCCTGCGCAAGCAATATCCTGACTGTCATGTGGCCGTGGTGTTTGATGCCAAGGGCAAGACCTTCCGCGACGACATCTATCCCGAGTACAAGGCGACCCGCGCCAGCATGCCGGACGATCTGCGTAGCCAGGTCGCCCCTATCCACCAGATGATCAAGGCGATGGGCTTCCCCTTCCTGATGGTGGAAGGGGTGGAGGCCGACGACGTGATCGGCACCCTGGCCCGTCAGGCGACCGAGAAGCAGCTGCCGGTGCTGATCAGCACAGGTGACAAGGACATGGCGCAGCTGGTCTCCGACCATGTCACCCTGATCGACACCATGAAAGATGTGAAGACCGATCGGGAAGGGGTGATCGAGAAGTTCGGCGTACCGCCCGAGCTCATCATCGACTATCTGGCCCTGATGGGGGACAAGGTCGACAACATTCCCGGCATGACCGGCGTTGGTGAAAAGACTGCACTTGCCCTGCTGCAGGGGATCGGCAGCATCGACGAGATTGCTGCCAACCTCGACAAGGTGGCCGCGCTCGGCTTTCGTGGCTCCAAGGCGTTCGCCGACAAGTTCCGCGAGCAGGAGGAGCAGGTTCGTCTCTCCTATCGACTGGCGACCATCAAGACCGATGTCGAGCTGGAACAGAGTCTGGAAGAGCTGTTGCTCAAGCCTGTCGACAAGGAGTCCCTGCTGGCGGTCTATCGCGAATACGAGCTGCGCAACCTGATCAAGGAGCTGGAGTCCGGTGGTGAAGAGGGGAGCGAGAGCGCCGGACAAGACGAGGCTGGCGATGAGAGCGCTGCTCCGGTTGCCGCCATCGAAACCGACTACCGCTGCATTCTGGACGAAGCCGAGTTTGACGGCTGGCTGGAACAGTTGAAATCGGCACCGCTGTTTGCCTTCGATACCGAAACCACCAGTCTCGACTATATGGAGGCACGGATTGTTGGCGTCTCCTTCGCGGTTGAGCCGGGCAAGGCTGCTTATGTGCCGTTTGGCCACGACTATCTGGGGGCCCCGGTACAGCTGAGCGAGGCCGTGGTGCTGGGCAAGCTCAAGCCGCTGCTGGAAGATCCGACCCGTCTCAAGGTGGGGCAGAACCTCAAGTACGATCGCAACGTGCTGCTCAACCACGACATCGACCTGCAGGGCATTGCCTACGACACCATGCTCGAGTCCTATGTGCTCAACTCTACCGCCAGCCGTCACGACATGGATTCGCTGGCCAAGCGTTATCTCGGAGTCGAGACCATCTCGTTTGAAGATATCGCAGGCAAAGGGGTGAAACAGCTCACCTTCAACCAGATCGAGCTAGAGCAGGCGGCCCCCTATGCGGCGGAAGATGCCGACATCACCCTGCGTCTGCACCAGACCCTGTGGGGTCAGCTGGAGGCCGTGCCGGGCCTTGCCAAGGTATTCAGCGAGATCGAACTGCCCCTGCTGCCAGTGCTGGCGCGGATGGAGTTGCTCGGCACCACTATCGATCCCAAGCTGCTGCATCAGCAGAGCCAGGAGATCGAGCTGCGGTTGGCGGAACTGGAGAAGCAGGCTCACGAGCTGGCCGGGCAGGAGTTCAACCTCTCCTCACCCAAGCAGCTTGGGGAGATCCTCTTCACCAAGCTGGGCCTGCCGATCATCAAAAAGACTCCCAAGGGGGCACCGTCCACTGCGGAAGAGGTGCTGGCCGAGCTGGCGGAGACCTACGAGCTGCCGCAACTGCTGATGGAGCATCGCGGTCTGGCCAAGCTCAAGTCCACCTACACCGACAAGTTGCCGCTGATGATCAAGCCCCTGACCGGTCGGGTACACACCTCCTATCATCAGGCGGTGGCGGCTACGGGCCGTTTGTCATCATCTGATCCCAACCTGCAGAACATCCCGGTGCGCAACGAGCAGGGGCGCCGGATCCGTCAGGCCTTCATTCCGAGCGCCGGTTACAAGCTGGTGGCGGCGGACTACTCCCAGATCGAGCTGCGCATCATGGCGCACCTTTCCGGTGACAAGGGGCTGCTGACCGCCTTTGCCGAGGGCAAGGACATCCACAAGGCGACTGCCGCCGAGGTGTTCGGCGTGGCGCTCGATGCAGTCACCACCGACATGCGCCGCAGCGCCAAGGCGATCAACTTCGGCCTTATCTACGGCATGAGCGCCTTCGGTCTGGCCAAGCAGTTGGGGATCGGTCGTGCTGAAGCGCAGAAGTACATGGATCTCTACTTCGAGCGCTACCCGGGCGTGCTGGAGTATATGGAGCGCACCCGTCAGCAGGCGGAAGCCCAGGGGTATGTCGAGACCCTGTTTGGTCGTCGCCTCTATCTGCCGGATATCAAGTCCCGCAACGCCGGTTTGCGCAAGGCTGCCGAACGGGCCGCCATCAACGCACCCATGCAGGGTACGGCTGCCGACATCATCAAGCGCGCCATGATCAACGTGGATGGCTGGATCCGAGAGATTGAAGATGAGTCGATCCGCATGCTGATGCAGGTACACGATGAACTGGTGTTCGAGATCCGCGAAGAGAAGCTGGAGGAGTACATCGCCATCATCAAGGAGAAGATGTCTGCCGCAGCCGAACTGCATGTGCCGCTGCTGGTGGAGGCGGGTACCGGTGACAACTGGGATCAGGCCCACTGATCTCCGGTCAGCCGTTTTGCACTGCTATATAGCTATATAAGAAGCGAAGCCCGGCATTATGCCGGGCTTCCTGTTTCTGCCAGCCCTATCAGGTCTCTTGCAGATACTCATCCTTGAGCAGCACATAATTGTCCGCCGAGGTCTTGAGGAAGGCGATCTCGGCGGGTTTGAGCGGGCGAGCCTGTTTGACGGGATTCCCTATATATAGAAAGCCCGATTCGAGTCGCTTGCCCGGTGGCACCAGCGAACCTGCGCCGATCATCACATCATCTTCAACCACGACGCCATCAAGCAGAATGGCACCCATGCCGACCAGCACCCGGTTGCCGATGGTGCAGCCGTGCAACATCGCCTTGTGACCCACAGTGACATCTTCACCGATCAGCAGCGGATAGCCGGTCGGGTTGCTGGCGCTCTTGCGAGTCAGGTGCAGCACAGTGCCGTCCTGAATATTGCTGCGGGCGCCGATGCGGATATGGTTCACATCCCCCCGTGCCGCCACCATGGGCCAGATGCTGGCATCATCGGCCAGTTCGATATCGCCCACCAGTGTCGCGCAGGGATCTACATACACCCGTTTGCCCAGTTGCGGGCGTTTTCCCTTGTAGGGTCTCAGTCGCAAGTCCATCTTGTCCTCCTTGTTTTCGGCCATTCTAGCAACCTGAAGGCGGTTTCTGTGGATAAGTTTGTATAAAAGCTGTGGTTGGAGATGAATAACTAAAAAAGTGGCCTTTTTTGCAATTTTATTGCCGCTGAGGGGTTGCCAGAACGAATTCACTCCCTATAATGCGCCTCCAT
>NZ_JBFODL010000022.1:0-53373 GCF_040908295.1 Aeromonas sp. R4-2
CGAGAGTAGGACACTGCCAGGCACCAAATTTAAGAACCCCGCTCATCGAGCGGGGTTTTTTATTGTCTGAAAATCAGCAAATAGCCTGATAATTGCCCCGTTTTATTACTATCCCTTTGAATTCCTCGTCTTCCCCGTCTGTTTTACTCATAAAAAACGGTCGCAACAGCTTAAAATGGCGCTTTATTTCGTCGGAGATAGCCCATGTTTTGTCCAAAATGCGGCGGTCAAACCCTGCAGAGCGTCAGCCCCAAAGAGCTTCGTTGTGGCTGCGGTTTTCATTTTTTCCAGAATGTGGCGACGGCGGTAATGGTGGCGCTTTGCTGGCAGGATGAGGTGCTGGTTGCGGGGCGTGCCCGCAATCCGGGCAAGGGGTTGCTGGATCTGCCGGGAGGATTTGTCGATCCCGGCGAGTCGCTGGAGGTAGCGCTGGTGCGCGAGTTGCAGGAGGAGCTGGGACTCGATGTCAGCGCTCAACCTTTTACCTATCTTGGTTCCTTCCCCAATATCTATCCCTACGATGGCATTACCTATCACACCTGTGACACCTTCTTTGCCATCAGGCTGAGTGAAAAACCGGTCATCCAGCCGGCTGACGATGTGGCCGCCTGTCAGTGGTTGAAGATCAGCGATATCCCCTTGTCCCGCTTTGCTTTCGAGTCGACGCGCACCGCTATGGCGCGGCTGCAGCAATCCTCTTTGCAAGCCTGATCCCTGCTGATGACGATGGGGATTGGCAGCGACCATCCCTGTCTCATCCTTGTCCGCTTTTGTCTCGTAGACGCCATTCGTCAGACGGTGAGTGGTATAGTCAGCAGTGGATCCGGATTCAAGGAGCATATCGTGAAGAAGATAGTTCTCATCTTGCTCGGCATCGCCGTGGCGGCCTTGCTGGCCATAGTGACGTTGATAAGCCTTATCGACCCCAATCAATTCAAGCCCCAACTGGCTGAACAGGTGCGCAAGAGCACGGGCCGGGAACTGGTGATGGCGGGGGAGATTGACTGGCGTTTCTGGCCGAGTCTCGGCCTCTCGCTGGAGAAGGTTGCTCTGCGCAATCCGGCCGGTTTTGCCGAGCCGGATCTGGTTCGTTTCGAACAGGGGGAGGCCTCGGTTGCCCTGTTGCCGCTGCTCTCCCATCGCCTGGAGATCGGCAAGGTGACCCTGAGTGACGCCCATCTCTTTATCCAGACCAAGGCGGATGGCAGCTCCAATCTGAGCGGACTGATCAAGGATGCCACTGCTGATGCAAGCGAACCAGTCGTCCCCGCAACTCCTGCGCCAACCGCTGATAGCAAGCCCTGGCAGATCAGCTTGCAGGGTGTCGCGCTCTCCCAGGCCAGTGCGCTGGTACAGGATGATCGCAGCGGCACCTCGCTGCGACTGGATCGCCTCGATCTCGATATGGGGCAGCTGGCCACCGATCAGTGGGTACCCGTGACGCTGGCCGCCAAGGGGAGTGCCGACAAGCTCGCTTTCGACGTTAAAGGGCAGACCCAGATCAAGCTGGCGCAGGAGGTGATGGCCAGTGAACTGAAAGATCTGAGCCTCAGTGGCAGCCTGAGTGACCGGTCCCTGCGACTCGACAGTTTCTCCATCAAGGCAGACCGTCTGGCCTTGGGTGAGTGGAGCAACCTCACGTTGGCGCTGAAGGGGGCCAAGGTAGAGGGGCTGCAAGCTTCACTGGCTGGTTCGCTGGAAGGAGCACTCAAGGGACGGCTCGATAAAGAGATGAAGCTTGCCGAACTCTCCGATATGGTGCTGACCGCAGCGCTGGAAGGTGATGCGCTGCCGCGCCCGCAGATGAAGCTGAAACTGGCCGGTTTTGCCCGTGCCGAGCTCGACAAGCAATTGATTACCCTGAGCAAGCTGGTGATGAGTGCTGATGAGGCGCTGTTGAGTGGTGATGGAACCGTGCAGCTTGGCGCTGTTCCGGCAATCACCTTCGATCTCAAGGGGGAGAAGCTGGATCTCGACAAGTGGCTCGCCAAATCGGTACCGACCACGACCGCACAGGCGAAAGAGGACAAACTGGCGGTCGGTGCTTCCAATACCGCTGCAAGTGACAATAAAGCGGCAATCGGCAAGAGCGAATCTCTCTCCTCGGTTGAACCGGATCTGGGTGCGCTCAAAGGTGTGGATCTGGATGGTCGGTTGCAACTTGGCAGCCTGCGCCTGAAAGGGCTGGATCTCGGTGCTGTCGATCTGCAGGTGGTTTTGGCCAAGGGACTGCTGACGCTCAAACAGTTCAGCGCGACCGTGGCGGGCGGTCAGGTAAGCACGAAAGGGGTTCTCGACGCACGCCAGCAACCCGCCACCTACAAGGTGCACAAGCAGGTCGCCGGAGTGAACATTCGTCCCTTGCTGCAGACTCTGGCCCAGAGCGATCTGCTGGAGGGCAAGGGCGATCTCGATGTGCAGGTGCAGGGGCGCGGTCTCTCTGCGTTGGCACTGCGCAACGGGATGCGGGGCAAGGTGACCTTGAAGCTGAGCGACGGCGCCCTGCATGGCATCAACCTGCCGGAGATGATCCGCGAGGCGCGGGCCACCCTCACCGGCAAGGGGGCCGAGCAGGTGAAGGAGGCGCGCAAGACCGACTTCAGCGCCCTCACCGCCAGCTTCCAGATTGCCGATGGCATCGCCCGCAGCAAGGATATCCAGCTCTTTGCCCCCGCCTTGCGGGTCAAGGGGGAGGGGCAGACGGCGCTGGTGCCGGAGAGCCTCGACTTCCTGTTCCTCACCTCCATTGTCGAGAGCAGCAAGGGGCAGGGGGGCAAGGATGTGGACGAGCTCAAAGAGATCACCATTCCGGTGCGGATCGGCGGCCACTGGCAGGCCCCCAGCTATCAGCTCGACGTGAAGGCGCTGCTCAGCAACAACAAGCTGCTGGAGGATAAGGCGCGCAAGGAGGCTGAGCGCGGCCTCAAGAAGCTGCTGGGTGATAAGGCCGACAACGAGGCTGTCAAAGGGGTGGCTGACCAGCTGCTCAAGGGATTGTTCAAATAGGTGGCGGTTCATATGGGCTGGCGGGAGCCGCGCCAATGCCGTTAGCGGTTGACCGGATGTCAGCACCATTGAAAAATGGCGCTGACATTTTTTATGGCGCAGTGACCTGCTGCGCCTTGATCCGGAGTCCTCTCGAGTTGAACCCATGCGCCTGATCCTGCTGCTCTGCTCCCTGATCTGCTACGGCATGGCTTCTCCCGTGCTGGCCGGGCCGCTGGCAGAGCGCCTGGCGGGCGAGCTGGCCAGACAGGCTCCCGAGCAGGCGCTGCCTCTTGACGAGGTGCAGCGGCTCGACCGTCGCCTGATTGCTCCTGACTCCCTTCATCCTGCCTGGCAGCGTTATCCGCTGCGCCAGTTGCAGGCCATCTATCGCTATCAGCAGGAGTGCGGGACAGAGAAAGACTTGCCCGCCGAGTGGCTGCCACTGCTGCGGGCGCTTTGTGGCCAAGGGGCTACGCCCTCGACCCGCTGGTTTGCCGCTCACCCCATCTATCCGTTTGGTGGCTCCAGCGCTGCCCGCTGGCTGGCAGGTCATCCGGCGGCCGGGCTCGATGCTCTGCTCCATGTGCGGGAGCGGCGCGACCGGTTGGGGCTGCTTGGGGAGCTCGGCGATGACAACCTCGATGCCCTGCTGCGGGGTGAGCGCTGGCTGCTGCAATCGGGTCAGCTCTGGCTGCTTGGCGATGGGCATTGGCGCCGTTATGGCGCCGGGCAGTGGCAGCCGCTGGCCGAGCGGCTTGGTGTGACGCTGGATAGCCGGGTCGATGGCTCCTGCCAGGAGCGGATTGGGGGGATCTGCCTCAACGAGCGCCCCACGCTTGGCTGGCAGTGGTTGGCGCTGGCCAGTTCCCTTGGTTTCATCCTGCTGCTGGGGTGGGCCAGCTGGCAGCGCTGGCGCCTGCTGCGGGAGCGGCGCGTCGCGTTGCAGATGCTGACCCACGAGCTGCGTACCCCCATCATGGCGCTCTCCGGCATCAGCGAGGAGCTGCGCCACGATTTCGACCGGTTGCCCCCTTCCGCCCAGCAGAGCGTGGGGCAACTGCTGGGCAGTGTCGCCCGCCTGCATCAGCTGGCGCAGGCCAGTCGCCACTATCTGGCGGCTGAGACTCTGGAAGATGAGCGGGTGGCGGTTAGTCTCACCGAGTGGCTCACCCTGGCTTGCGAGCGGCATGACGCCATCTTCTGCCTTGAGCGGGAGATGACTCTGGCGCTCCCCTTCTACTGGCTCGATCTCGCCCTCGACAACCTGCTGCGTAACGCCAGCCAGTATGGCCGCGCGCCGGTTCGGATCTGTGCCAGCTGGCAGGCGGGGCGTTTGATCCTTGCGGTCAGCGATGGCGGCGAGCTGCCAAATTACCGGCTCGCCACCTTGCTGCACCGCGGTGCCCGCGCCGATGGTCTGGGGCTGGGGCTTGCCATCGTGCGCCATCTGCTGCGCCGTCTTGGCGGGCGCCTCACCCTATCCGGCCCGCCCACTACCTTTACCCTGACGCTGCCCTGCCAACTCTGGAGCGACCCCGAATCATGAAGACCATCTTGCTTGTCGAAGACGAGGCGCTGCTGGCGGAGAACCTGCAACGCTATCTGACCCGCGAAGGGTATCGCTGCCTCTGGTGCGACACTCTGGCTGCTGCGGAGCAGCAGTGGCTGGCGGCGGATCTGGTGCTGCTGGATCGCACCATGCCGGAGGGGGATGCCCTCGACTGGCTACCCCTGTGGCTGGCGCGCAAGGCGCTGCCGGTGATCGTGCTGACCGCCCGGGTGGAGGTGAGCGACCGGGTGGCCGGGCTCGATGCAGGGGCGCGCGACTACCTGACCAAACCCTTCTCCCACGACGAGTTGCTGGCGCGGATCCGGGCCCAGCTGCGTCAGTTGGGGGATGGCACACAGGCGGTGGGCGGCTTGCAGCTTCATCCCGCCCGGATGCAGGCGAGCTGGCAGGATGCTGAGGTGAGCTTTACCCCCACCGAGTTTGCCCTGCTCACCCTGCTGGTGCGGATGGCGGGGCGGGTGCTGAGCCGGGAGGAGATCCTCAACCGGGTGTGGGGCTATCAGGCGTTTCCCTCCACCCGCACCGTCGATACCCATATTCTGCAACTGCGCCAGAAGCTGCCCGGACTGGCCATCGAGACGGTGCGCGGCATCGGCTACCGGCTGGAGGTGCCAGCGTGAAGCGTGCAACGCTGGCTGGACAGCTGCTGGCTCTAAGCGTCGGCTTGCTGAACGCAAGCTGCGTGATGGCAACCGAACGCCTCTTGGAAACCGAACGCGCCGACCCGCTGCAACCGGCTACCTTGGCACTGTTGCAGGGGGATAACCGGCACGCCTGGCAATCTTTGCAGCAGGCGTGGCCCGCACTCAACAGCGATGCCGAGCGCCGCAACTGGCAGGGAATGCTGACTGCGCTGAGTGCCCAGCACTGCGGTAAGGATTTCCCGCTCACTCTGCCTGATGGGGTGAGCGAGCTGCGCCTTGAGCTGATCCAGCGCGATGCGCCGCTGCTGCGGGACCATCGGGTGCAGCTGACCGGGGAGGGGCCCATCACCGCCGCTGAACTTGTCGATCCCGCTGGTAGTGACCGACTGGCTGGCGCCCAGTGGGAGGCGGAAGAGAATAAAGGGGTCAGGGTCGTGGGGGCCGATCTACCGATGCCTTTACCAGTCGGGCTCTATCAGCTGCGGCTGACGGTGGCGGGCAAAGCGTGGCAGATGGCGCTGCCGCTGCCTGCAGTGCAGGATCTGGACTGGCTCTCCCGCTCGCCGCTGGCGGTGGCCAATCCCCCCGCCAATCCCGCTTCGTGCACCCCGCTCTGGCTCGATCAGGCTGTGCTGGCCCGCCCGCAATACTCCCTGCTGTGGTGGAACCGTCTGCCTCTCGATGGCAAGGTGGATTGGCCTGCCGCCACGCCCGACAGTTGGCGCACCCTCTCGCTGGTGCAAACCAGCCAGCGCGGCCAGCTGGTGTTGCAGCTGAGTCACAGTCAGGCGGGGCCGGTGGAGTGATGCCGGGGGATTGAGTCGCGGCTGGCAGCGATGGATGGGCAGCCTCAGTCACAGATTGTTTCGCTGGTGCAATAACTGTTACTTTTTGCTGATGTTATTTGCAACAATCATCCAGTGGATGGTGGTGGCTATTAAACGGGACATGGCTGAGAGGAGCCTCCGCCGCCAATCTGTGTTTAATCCTGACATTAGCCTGACAATCGCAGGCTGTTGATCTGCTGAAATGGCGATTCCCGTGTGTTATCAGGAATAACCGACCATGACTTTTCTGCCTGTGCTAACGAGCCGGATCCGCCCGCTGCTGCTGTTGATGCCGCTGTTCTCTCTGCCTGCCGAGGCGCTGACCCTGGCCAACGATCAGTGGCGTATCGAGCTGGATCCCGCCACCCTGGCGGCCGAGGCTGTGCTGCCATCTGGTAAGAACCTTGCCATCTCTGCCCCCGGCCCGCGCCAGCCGGTCACCGCCTTGCAGCAGGAGGGGGAGCGTGTCAGCTGGCTGACTCGTGCCGATGGTGAGGTGCGAGCCTCGGCCCGTCTCGAGGGCAATCGCCTGATCCTCACCCTGAGCCGTGCGAGTGCAGGCGACTTGGTGTGGCCGCGAGTGCCGGCAGGGGCGCAGGCGCTGATGCTGCCGATCCACGAGGGTTTTCGCATCCCGGTTGATCATCCCGCGTGGTGCCAGGCGCTGGCGCAGGAGTATCAGGGGATCAACACCACCGAAAACCTTACCCTGCCGCTGGTCGGGCTGGATTACGGTGATCAGCAGCTGGCGATCCTCTTTGCCAACCCCTTCAACAACCGGCTCACCTTTGCGCCCAGGAAAGATGGCATTGCCCTGACGGCGACCCATAGCGTCAATCGCCTCAATCTGGCCGACCCCTATGAGGTGGTGGTGACGCTGCAGCCGGGCAACGACTGGCTGGCGGCGGCCAAGGCCTATCGCAACTGGCTGCAGGAGCGGGGCGAGCTGGTCTCGCTCGAGAGCAAGCTGGCGGCAGTACCGGATGGCAAGCGGCTGATCGGCGCCTCTCACCTCTATCTCTGGGGCGAGCGACTGCTGGTGCCACAGGATGTGAAGAGCTGGCCCGCGCTGCGCCGCCTGATCCCCGCCGACTGGCTCAAGGGGGAGAGCAAAACGGCGCTGCAAGCTGCGGATCTCGAGCGCAACCGCTATCTGCAAAATCTGGTGCTGGCCGGAGTGGAGCAGGCGTTGGTGCTGCGCCATCCGGGTCAGCAACCGGCCGATTTCGCCGCCCGGCGCACGCTGGCGGCCACGCAACTGGGCGCTGCGCTCAACGAGCCGCAGAGCTGGGGTGATGGCAGCTCTGCCAAGATGATCGCTGCTCTCAAGCAGGCTGGACTACCCAAACTCTGGCTGGGTCTGCCCCAGTGGACCGCCGGTTTTGCTGCGCCAGAGGGGATTGAATTTGCCAAACAGGCGGGCTATCTCATCGCCCCTTACGACTCTTACGATACCGCGCTGCCGGAGGGGAATAGCCAACAGAGCTGGCTCACCGCCCAGATGGGGCAGGATAGCTATCTGCGCTGCGGCATCATGCAGGAGAACGGCCGGCGCAAGAGCGGCTTTCAAAACAGTGGCGTCTATACCAATCAGGCCTGTGTGCGCCCGGTGATGGAACAGCGCGTACCCTGGTTGCAGCAGGCGAGCCACTACAACAGCTGGTTCCTCGATGTGGCGGCGACCGGCATGGTGTTTGACGACTTCGATCCTGCCAAGCCGACCAGCCAGGCGCAGGATGCGCAAAATCGGATGGCCGGGATGGCCTGGATTGCCAAGAGTCAGGGTGTGCTGGTGGGCTCCGAGGAGGGCGGCGCGGTTGCCAACCGCACCGCGGCCTTTGCCCACGGCCCCCAGACCAGCGGTTTTGGCTGGCAGGATCCCGATATGCGCCGCAACAAGCGCTCTCCCTACTATCTGGGAGCCTGGTATCCCGACTATCAGCCCGCGTTCTTCTTTCGCCAGAGCCACCTCAAGCCCTGGTATCAGGGGCTCTACTTCGATCCGGCGCTGCGGTTGCCGCTGTTCCAGAGCGTCTTTCACGACAACATAGTGACCACCCACCACTGGACGATGGATAGCCTCAAATTCAGGGAGAGCCGTCAGGTGACCGAACTGTTGCAGCAGCTCTACAACGTGCCGCCGCTGCTCAACCTCAGTCTGGATAGTGCCAGCGTGCGTATTCCCTATCTCAAGGGGCTCGATGCCTTCTTCCGCCCGCTGCATGAGCGGCTCTACAACCAGCCGCTCACCGGTTTTCGCTGGCTCGATAAAAGAGGAGTTGTGCAGCAGAGCGAGTTTGCCGATGGTACTCGACTGATTGCCAACTTCGGTTCGGCCACCGAGCTGGCAGGGATCAAACTGGCCGCTCAAAGCGTGCTGGCGCTGCTGCCCGATGGCGGCCAGCAGCAGTTTGTCTCGCAACCGGATGGCGCCCGCTAATCTAGCGCTCTGGCTTTTATTTCATCAGAGGATGATGTGGCAGAACTTTTCATGTATAGATGAACGTTCTGCAAAATAAACGAGAGGCAGTTCTGATGATTGAGAGTGAAGTGATTAGAGAGGTAAACCATCCGGCGTGGCCGCTGGTCTGGCAGATCTATGGCGAGAGTTTTCCCCGCTACGAGCAGCGCCAGTCACAGCATCAGCCACAGAAGATGCGGGATCCTCGCTATCACTGCCAAATCTTTTATCAGGACGGCCTGCTGCTCGGTTTCATCTTCTGGTGGGCGTGCGGTGAGCAGATCTATATCGAGCATCTGGCCATCAATCCGGCGCTGCGCGGCCGCAACTACGGCAGCCGCCTGCTGGCCGAATTTTGCGAGCGGGCAGGCAAAACCGTCATTCTCGAGATCGATCCGCCAGAAGATGAGATTGCCATTCGCCGTCTGCGCTTCTATCAGGGGCTGGGTTTTTGTCTCAACGACTATGCCCATGTCCACCCGCCCTATCATCCTGACTATCAAGGTCATGCCCTGCGGGTGTTGAGCTATCCGGGGCTTCTTGAGGAAGAGGCCTATCAGCGTTTCAACCAGATGCTGGTGGAGACGGTGATGGATCACGGCTGAGCAACCGTAAGGATGCTGATTTGCCGATAAGAGCTGGGCCCGCCTGAAGCAATTCAGGCGGGCCCTTTTTCATTGCCGCTGGCGGTAATTACTCCCCCAGCAGCTTGTGCCAGACGGCGAGCACATGGCTGCGTTCGTTTTGCAGCTGATCGTCGCTCACCTTGCGGGAGATCTCCGAGAGGTTGAGGCGATGGCCGAGGTTGCGGATCTCCAGATAGGCCTGCTTCAGTCCCTCCGCCTGCTCCAGGGTCAGCACCCCCGCCATCACGCACTCGTCGAAGATGCGCACGTTATCGGACCAGCGGGTGAGGGCATCGGGCTCGCCGCAGGCGTGGGCCAACACCAGATACTGGGCGATAAACTCGATATCCACCATGCCGCCGGGGGACTGCTTGAGGTCGAACTCGTCAGCCCCCGCTTTCAGCAGGTGATCCCGCATCTTGTGGCGCATCTCGCGCACCTCGCGGGCCAGAGTCGGCAGCTCCCGCTCCCTGGCCAGCACATCGCGGCGGATGCGGGCAAACTCGGCAACGATGGCATCATCGCCATAGATGGGGCGGGCCCGCACCAGCGCCTGATGCTCCCATGTCCATGCCTCGTTTTGCTGGTACTGCTCGTAGGCCGACAGCGACGAGACCAGCAGGCCGGAGTCGCCGGAGGGGCGCAGCCGCATATCGATCTCGTAGAGAATGCCGGAGGGGGTGCGGGTGCTGAACAGGTGCAGGATCCGCTGGGCGAGGCGCAGGTAGAACTGGCGGCTGTCGATGGGCTTGCGCCCATCGGTGTAGCTGTTGGGGTCGCCGCTGTGCAGGAACACCAGATCGAGATCCGAGCCGTAACCGAGCTCGATACCGCCCAGCTTGCCATAGGCCACCACCGCAAAGCCGCGCTGGCCGCTTAACGCCACCTCGGGCGGCACCCCGTAGCGTTCGCTCATCTGGGCCCACGCCTGATTGACCACCTCTTCGGTGATCGCCTCCGCGAGCCAGGTGAGGTGGTCGCTCACCTTCATCAGCGGCAGGGCGCCGGCGATGTCGGCCGCCACGATGCGCAGCAACTGCACCTGCTTGAACTGGCGCAGCGCCTCCATCTGCTGCTCCACATCCTCCTCGGGGATGCGCAGCAGGAACTGGCGCAGCTGGGGCTTGTACTGGTCGAGCGGGGTGGGGTGGTAGAGGTGCTGGGGATCGAGCAGCTCATCCAGCAGGATGGGGTAGCGGGCCAGCTGTTCGCTCACCAGATGGCTGGCATCGCACAGCCGCACCAGCTGACGCAGGGCGCCCGGGTTTTCCGCCAGCAGTTGCAGATAGGCGCTGCGGGTGAAGATGCGGGTCAGCAGCTCACAGACCCGCTCGAACAGCCGGGCGGGCTGCTCGCTGGCGACCACCAGTCGCAGCAGCTCAGGCATCAGCCAGTCCAGCGCGATGCGCCCCTGCGGCCCCACCTGACGGCGCTTGTACTCCTCCTTGAAACGCAGCAGCGCAGCGCAGAGCGGGGCGGGCTCGGCCACCCCCTGCGCGGTCAGCAATTTTTCCAGCTCGGCGGCGTCGAGCTCGGTGCGCCACAGATCGAGCCAGAGCTGCTCCAGATGGGCGGGTGCCTCTTTCTCTTCCCCCACCACGGCGGCGAACTCTTGGTGGACGGCGGCCATCTCCTCATCCAGATAAGCCATAAAGGCGCCCCAGTCGGCAAAGCCGAGGGCCGCGATCAGCCGCTGGCGATCCCGCTCTTCGGTGGGCAGGGTCTGGGTCTGCTGATCGCCGATCTCCTGCAAGATGTTCTCGACCCGACGCAGGACGCGATAGGCCGCCAGCAGGCGATCGCAATGGGCAGATTCGAGGGCGCCACATTGGGCGATGGCGGCCAGCGCTTCGGGCAGGTGGCGCACCCGCAGCGCCGGTTCACGACCGCCGCGAATAAGCTGCAGCGCCTGGGCGATAAACTCCACTTCACGGATGCCGCCAGCCCCCAGCTTGATGTTGCCCTCCAGCCCCTTGCGGCGCACCTCGGCGGCGATCATCGCCTTCATCTGGCGCAGGCCGTCGATGACGCCAAAGTCGATATAGCGGCGAAACACAAAGGGGCGCAACATCTCGGCCAGCTCCACAGCGTGTTCGCACTGGGGCCCCAGTACCCGCGCCTTGACCATGGCGTAGCGCTCCCAGTTGCGACCGTGATGCTGGTAGTAATCCTCCATGGCTGCGAAGGAGATGGCGAGCGGCCCCGCATCGCCAAAGGGGCGTAAGCGCATATCGACCCGGAACACCTGACCATCCTGGGTGGGCTGGTGGAGGGCGTTGATGATGCGCTGGCCCAGCTTGATAAAGAACTGCTGGTTGGCGAGCTCGCGCCGTCCGCCGACCGTGTAACCGTTCTCGGGGAAGGTGAAGATAAGGTCGATATCCGAGGAGAAGTTGAGCTCGCCACCGCCGAGCTTGCCCATGCCGAGAATGAGTAGCGGCTGCGGGTTGCCATTGCCATCCATCGGGGTGCCCAGCTCGCTGCACTGTTTGGCGTAGAGCCAGTCGCGAGCGGAGCAGATGAGGGCATCCGCCAGTTTGGTGAGGTGGATAAAGCTCTCTTCCACCGCCGCATGGCCCAGCAGTTCGCGCCAGGCGATCACCAGCATGCGGCTGCGGCGGAACTGGCGCAGGATACGCTTGAGCGCCTCTTCATCGCTTACCTCGGCGAGCAGGGCGGTCAGATCGCGCTGGTAGGCGGGCCAGCGTTCGGAGCGCTCCAGATCTCCGGAGGCGAGTAGTTCGGTCAGCAACTCCGGCTGTTTGAAGAGGGAGTCGGCGACAAAATCGGAGAGGCCGAGCAGGGTCAGCAGGGTCTGGCGAACGGGCTCGGGCAGCGAGCCATAGTCGGGGGCCAGCTCGACCAGTCGCTGCCACTGGCGCTCGGCCTGTTCTTGCAGCAGGGGGGAGAGGGCGGAGAAAGAGGGAGAGTGCTGGGCCACGGTTGCCGTCCTTGTGGTTAACGAAACTGCCGGATAAAAAGCTGGCTGCCAATCTAGCACTGTCAGGCCCCCGCGTCACAGCGCAGGGGCGAGAAGCATGATCCAGAAAGGAAAATGGGTTGCTGGTGGGGATATGAAGAAAGGCCCCGCAGGGCCTTTCTGTCTATGCGCTGTGGTCACGCCAGCTTGAAGGACTGGATCTGGCTGTCGAGCTCCTTGCTGTGCTGCTCGACCAGTTCGGAGGCCTCTTGCAGTTCGCGCAGCACCACGACGGAGCCTTCGGCGATCTGCTTGACCTGCTCCAGATTGCCGCGCATCTCTTCGGCGACCGAGCTCTGCTGCTCGGAGGCCGCGGCGATGTGGCGGTTCATGTCGGCGACACCCTGTACCCGCTGCACTATGGTGGCGAGCTGGGTACCGGCCTGGGTCACCTGTTCCACCCCCTTGTCGGCCTGCTGTACGCTTTGGGCCATCAGCTCGCCAGCCTGATGGGCATTGCCCTGCAGCTGTTCGATCATCTTCTGGATTTCGACGGTGGCGGCCTGAGCCCGGTTGGCCAGTTCACGCACTTCGGAGGCCACCACGGCAAAGCCACGACCCGCTTCACCGGCGCGAGCCGCTTCGATGGCGGCGTTCAGTGCCAGCAGGTTGGTCTGCTCCGAGATGCCGCGAATGGTGTCGACCACAGAGCCAATGCGCTCGACCCCCTGCTCCACCTCGTTGACCACGGTGGCGGAGCGCTGGATGTTGCCGGAGAGGGTGTCTATGGTGCTGACGGTGTCGGCGACGCAGCGGCTCCCCTCTTCCGCCAGTTGGCTGGTTTCGGCGGTGGCGTGAGAGGCCTGATCCGCATGGGCGGCCACTTCGCGAATGGCACCGACCATCTGGCTCATGGCGCTGGCCAGCTGTTCGATCTGGGTGAACTCTTCGTTGATCGCTTCGTTGGCCTCTTCCATGCAAAGGGTCACCTGGGAGGCGATGTCGTTGAGCTCCTTGCAGGCGGCACGCTGGTTGCCAAACACCTCTTTGAGGTTCTCCTGGGAGTGGGCCACCGCCTTGGCGATGTCACCGAATTCGTCACGAGACTTGAGCAGTACCTTGTGGCTTAGGTCCCGCTTGGCGAAGCGCTCCAGCAGGCCCACCAGATAGTGCACCTGCTTGACCATCAGGCGGGAGCCGGTGAGCAGCAGGATCACGAACAGCAACCCCATGATGGCGGTCTCCATCAGGCCAGTCCAGAGCAGGCGATTGGAGATCGCATCCGCCTTGGCGGGATCGAGCCCTTCGCTGAGCAGGGTCGCTTCCAGATTGTTGGCGTCAAACCAGAGTTTTGTCAGTAGCAGGAGGGTACTGAACACCATCAGCAGCACCACTTTGGGTACCAACCGGATGTTGCTCATTCTTTTCTCCAGCAGGTTCAGCTGCATTGTCATTCTCCTTTTAAAAGCCGTTTTTTCCTTTGCCCTCAGGACTATCGGCATTATCTTCTCTTTTATTAATTTGCACTGTGCTTAAAGTTGGAAAATGTATGCGACATCACTTAACTCATCTGCGGGCGATGGATCTGCTGATGGCATTTCTGTCGATTATCTCGGTTGTGCTGGTGACGGCCCGCTGGTGGGGCCATGAGAGCCTGACACCACAGACTCTGCAGCTCTTCTATGACCTCGACAGTCTGATCTGCTACTTCTTCCTCGCGCACTTTGCTTATGGCTGGATCCGGGCCTCCGATCGCAAGGCCTATTTCAAGGCCAACTGGATCTATCTGCCGGGTAGCCTGCCGATGGCGGAGCAACTGCGCTGGGCGCGGTTGATCCAGCTGTGGCGGGTCTATCAGCTGTTCAAGGAGCACCCGGATCTCTGGGCCATGTTCCGTCGCGAGCGCAACGAGACCACCCTCTCCGGCATCCTGTTTCTGTTCTTCCTGCTGCTGGGGGTGGGCTCCGGCGTCATGTACTGGATTGAGTCAGGCCAGCCCGGCAGCCAGATTGAGACACCCTATGACGCGTTCTGGTGGACGCTGGTGACCCTCTCGACAGTGGGTTACGGGGATCTGGTGCCCAAGACCGAGGAGGGGCGCTTTGTCGCCAGCCTGCTGATCCTGTTCGGAGTGGGTCTGTTCGGTGCCATCAGCGGTTTTATGGCCAGCCTGTTTTTGCAGCCCAACAAGGGGGATGGCGAGACCGACAAGTGGCGTCATCACTACAACAACCAGCAAGAGGAGCTGCTGCGGGAGATCCGCGCCCTGCGCAGCGAGGTGCAGGAGCTGAAAAACAAGTGAGACCGCAGACGGGCAAGTTGCGAGGTGACTCGCAACTCTGCGCTCTTTATCTGGGGGGAGGTGCTTTTTCTTTGCTTGTCCTTTAACCTGCTGGCGGCTTAACATTCAACCTCTTGTCCAAACCTGAAAAAGAGAACCGATCGACCATGCGCGCCCTTCTCGGGATTTTGATCTGCTTGTGTGCCCAACAGGCACTGGCCGATACCCGTTATGTTTCAGACAACATCTTTACCTATATCCACAATGGCCCGGGTACCCAGTACCGGATCCTTGGCAGCGTCAAGGCTGGTGAACCGCTGGAGGTAAAGGCGGTGAACAGCGAGGCCGGTTTCACCCAGGTGGTGGACGGTCGTGGCCGCGAGGGGTGGATCAAAAACAGCGAACTGCAGAGCCAGATCAGCCTACGCGAGCGTCTGCCCCAGGTGGAAAAAGAGCGCGATGAGCTTAAAGATCGCCTGCAGAACCTTAACGGTGACAACGAGAAACGCTTCACCGAGAAGGATGGCCAGATCGCTGCCCAGAGCAAGGAGATCGCCGCTCTCAAGGCCCAGCTGGTCAGTCAGGGTGAGGAGATGAGCAATCTCAAAGAGCAGAATGATGCCCTGACCCAGAGCTACGACAACCAGGAGCACGACATGCAGATGGACTGGTTTATTCGTGGTGGCGCCATGGTGGGTGCCGGTATCCTGCTTGGCATCCTGCTGCCCATGCTGCCCCGTCGTCGCAGCCGCGGCGATCGCTGGATGAACTGACAGCATCTGGCTGAATGAATTGCTGAGAAGGGTCGCCGTGGCGGCCCTTCTTTTTTTGGGCGCATTGGGCGGAATGCGTGGCTGCTTTGCGATAGAGCGGCGGAGAATCGTATACAAAATGAAGTCAGATGACCCTCACGCTTGCTGGCGTATTGGCTTCAAAAGGGAATTCATGGGGGGAATGAGCGATCTTTGTTAAAGAGTGGCAACAAATTCATTTCATATAGGGTGCAACATTGTATACATTATCGGCGTTTCGGCGGCGCGTCCGCCTTTGTCGATATCAGCCCTAGGGCGTACAGGAAGACCCCATATGTTCAAAGCTACTCAAGTGCTTGCCGCTGACTATATCCCCTCCGATCTGGCCGCCCTGCGCGAAGCCATCACCCAGAACTACGTGGTGGATGAAAATGCCTATCTGGCCGAACTGTCGGCCATGCTGCCGGGGGATGGCGCCTCGCTGGAGCAGGTGACCCAGCGTGCCCGTACTCTGGTGACCAAGGTGCGCAAGGAGAGCGGCTCCGGTGACGGTATCGACGCCTTCCTGCAGGAGTACAGCCTGGATACCCAGGAGGGGATCATCCTGATGTGTCTGGCCGAGGCGCTGCTTCGGATTCCCGATGCCGAGACCGCCGACGCCCTGATCAAGGACAAGCTCTCCGGCGCCAACTGGTCATCCCATTTCCGCAAGAGCGACTCCACTCTGGTCAACGCCTCCACCTGGGGGCTGATGCTGACCGGCAAGATCATCAAGCTCGACAAAAAGCTCGACGGCAACCCGGCCAACCTGCTGGGGCGGATGGTCAACAAGCTGGGGGAGCCGGTGGTGCGCTCTGCCATGTATGCCGCCATGAAGATCATGGGCAAGCAGTTCGTACTGGGGCGTGACATGAAAGAGGCGCTCAAGGCGAGCCGCAAATCCCGCGAGCTGGGCTACACCCACACCTACGACATGCTGGGCGAGTCGGCGCTGACCATGCAGGATGCCGACAAGTATCTGACCGATTACCGCAACGCCATCGAGGCGGTGGGCAACGAGCGGATCAGCGACGGCGGCCCGGCCCCTTCCATCTCCATCAAACTCTCGGCGCTTCATCCGCGCTATGACGTGGCCAACCGCGAACGGGTGCTCGGCGAAATGTGCGAGCGGCTGGTGGGGCTGGTGCGTCTCGCCCGCGACAAGGATGTGGCCATCAGCATTGATGCCGAGGAGATGGACCGCCTCGAGCTGTCGCTGGATCTGTTCGAGCAGCTCTATCGCTCCGACGCCAACCTTGGCTGGGGCAAGCTCGGCATGGTAGTGCAGGCCTACTCCAAACGCGCCCTGCCGGTACTCTGCTGGCTCACCGCCCTGGCCCGCGAACAGGGTGACCTCATTCCGGTTCGCTTGGTAAAAGGCGCCTACTGGGACAGCGAACTGAAATATGCCCAGCAGGCGGGCCTGCCCGGCTACCCGCTCTTTACCCGCAAGGCGGGCACCGATATCTCCTACCTCGCCTGCGCCCGCTACCTGCTGAGCGAGCCGACTCGCGGTTTTATCGCCCCCCAGTTTGCCACCCACAATGCCAATACCGTGGTCAGCATTCTGGAGATGGCCGGTGATCGCCAGTTTGAATTCCAGCGTCTGCACGGCATGGGGGAGGAGCTGCACAACGCCGTGCTGAACGACAATCCCGGCCTGCACTGCCGCATCTATGCGCCGGTCGGTGCGCACAAGGATCTGCTGCCCTATCTGGTGCGCCGCCTGCTGGAGAACGGGGCCAACACCTCCTTCGTTCACAAGCTGGTGGATCCCAACACCCCGGTGGACTCGCTGGCCGAGCATCCGCTGCGCACCCTCAAGCGCTACTCCGGCTTTGCCAACGACCGCATTCCGCAGCCGGTGAACCTCTTCAGCGACCGCAAGAACTCCAGCGGCGTCAACATGAACATCCTCTCCATCCAGCGCCCCTTCTTCGCCCGCTTGAAAGAGCTGGAGAGCAAGCAGTGGCTGGCAGGGCCCATCGTCGATGGCGAGACCCTCAAGCGCAGCGAGGCACGCACCGTGTTGAGCCCGCAGGATGTGAGCCTCACCGTCGGCAAGATCCACTGGGCCGACGAGCAGGCGGTGGAACAGGCTTTGGCATCCGCCCACGCCGCCTTCCCGCGCTGGCGCGAAACCCCGGTGAGCGAGCGGGCCGCCGCGCTGGAGAAGCTGGCGGATCTGCTGGAAGCGAACCGCGAGCAGTTTGTCTCTCTCTGTACCCGCGAGGCGGGCAAGCTGCTGCAAGATGGCATCGACGAGGTGCGTGAAGCGGTGGATTTCTGCCGCTACTACGCGGTGCAGGCCCGCAGCCTGATGGGGCAGGCGACCCTGCTGCCCGGTTACACCGGTGAGCAGAACGAGCTGTTCCTGCAGGGGCGCGGCGTCTTTGTCTGCATCAGCCCGTGGAACTTCCCGTTGGCGATTTTCCTCGGCCAAATCGCTGCGGCGCTGGCCACCGGCAACACCGTCATCGCCAAACCGGCGGAGCAGACCGGCCTTATCGCCCATCTGGCGGTGACTCTGGCCCATCAGGCCGGTATTCCGGGCGACGTGCTGCAACTGTTGCCCGGTGACGGCGCCACCGTGGGGGCCAAGCTGACGGCGGATCCGCGCATCGGCGGCGTCTGCTTCACCGGCTCCACCGAGACCGCCAAGCTCATCAACATGACCCTGGCCCAGCGCGATGGCGCCATCTTGCCGCTCATCGCCGAAACCGGCGGTCAGAACGCCATGATCGTCGACTCCACCGCGCTGCCGGAGCAGGTGGTGCGCGACGTGGTAAGCGCCGCCTTCCAGAGCGCCGGTCAGCGCTGCTCGGCCCTGCGGGTGCTCTACCTGCAGGAGGAGATCGCAGAGCGGGTGCTGGAGATCCTCACCGGCGCCATGCAGGAGCTGAAAGTGGGCAACCCGGCCGAGCACAACACCGATGTCGGCCCGGTGATCGATGCCGATGCCAAGGCGGGGCTGGATGCCCACCTCGCCTACATGATCCCGCGTGCTCGCCTGATTGCCCAGGCGCCGATGCCCGCCGCGACCATGGAGGGACACTTCGTCCAGCCGACCGCGCTGGAGATCGGCTCCATCCGCGAGCTGGCCAAGGAGCAGTTCGGCCCCATCCTGCACGTGGTGCGCTACGCCACCCGGGATCTGGACAAGGTGATCAGCGACATCAACGGCACCGGCTACGGCCTGACGCTGGGGATCCACAGCCGCAACGAATCCCACGCCGAGGAGCTGGCGAGCCGCATCAACGTGGGTAACGTTTACATCAACCGCAACCAGATCGGCGCCATGGTCGGGGTGCAGCCGTTCGGCGGGCAGGGGCTCTCCGGCACCGGCCCCAAGGCGGGTGGCCCTCACTATCTCGGGCGGTTTGTTACCGAGAAGACCCGTACCATCAACACCACTGCAGTGGGCGGCAACGCCTCCCTGTTGGCGATGGGCGATGCCTGATCCGCTTCGATAGAGGCCGGATACGGGATGCCGGATAACAGCGGGCCGCCTCAGGGCGGCCCCTTTATTTGCGCCATCCGTTTTTACGAATGGGACAATCGGCCACAGCGGGGTCGTCAGCGACCCGTGCTGGTCGTAAGATGGGAGCCATTCGCGCGGCGTTTGCCCCTTGGTCGGCCAGCCGTGGTCAGGGTTCTGTTTTAACGAGAGTGTTTATCCGATGTCATTAACTGAACAAGCCCGCTGGTTCGTGCTGGGGGGCGATCATCTGGTACTGCTCGATCAGCAAGGTCAGGTGCCACAGGGCAGTAAAGCGTGTCTGCCCGCAGCGCTGGCTGACGCCCCTTTCGAGCATTTCGACGAGTGGCAGGGACTGCCCTGTTATCTGCTGGATCTGGGGGACGAGGCCGACACGAGCGCCATGAGCCCTCTGCGCCAGCTGATGGTGGCGGGGGACGAAGAGGGCTTTCGTCTCGCGGGCCGCGCCTGGCAGCTCGCCACCTTCCGCCGCACCCACCGTTTCTGCGGTGAGTGCGGCGCCCCCATGACCCCGAAGGCAGGGGAGTGGGCGCAGGTGTGCCACCATGGCCACACGGCCTATCCGCGCATCTCCCCCTGCATTATCGTGGCGGTGCGCAAGGGGCCGGAGATCCTCTTGGCGGCCCATCGCCGTCACTATCAGGCGGATGATCCCATGTATACCGTGCTGGCCGGGTTTGTGGAGGTGGGGGAGAACCTCGAGCAGTGCGTGGCACGGGAGGTGTTCGAGGAGAGCGGCATCCGGGTGCGCAATGTGCGCTATGTGGCGAGCCAGCCCTGGCCATTCCCCCACAGCCTGATGATGGGCTTTACCGCCGACTACGAGAGCGGCGAGATCCGGGTGCAGGATGACGAACTGGTGGCCGCCGCTTTCTTTGCTGCTGACCGCTTGCCGCGTTTGCCGCCCCACGGCACCATCGCCCGGCGGCTGATCGAGTGTTCGCTGGCGGGCGAGGGGTAACGAGGCGCTTATCTTTTCGCCAATCTTTTTGCACTTCTTGTTACAAGCGGGGCGGTCAGGTTTGCGCCCCTTCACATCTTTGCAACCGCGCGCCCATTTGCCACGTTTTGGGCAGTCCGCTCCGGTGGGCAAAGTGGTATTATGGCCGCCATTTTATGCATGATACGAACTCGGGAACTGGGATGAAAGAGCTGAAGAACGATCGATACCTGCGCGCTTTGCTGCGTCAGGATGTGGACATGACCCCGGTATGGATGATGCGCCAGGCTGGCCGTTATCTGCCGGAATACAAGGCGACTCGTGCCCAGGCGGGGGATTTCATGTCCCTGTGCCGCAATGCCGAGCTGGCCTGTGAAGTCACCCTGCAGCCGCTGCGCCGCTACCCGCTCGATGCCGCCATCCTCTTCTCCGACATCCTGACCGTGCCCGATGCCATGGGGCTCGGTCTCTACTTCGAGCAGGGTGAAGGCCCGCGCTTCGAGCGTCCGATCACCTCCATGGCCGACGTGCAGGCGCTGCCCATTCCGGATCCGGAAGATGAGCTGGGCTACGTGATGAACGCTGTGCGCACCATCCGCCGCGAGCTGAAGGGGGAAGTGCCGCTGATCGGCTTCTCCGGCAGCCCATGGACCCTGGCCACCTACATGGTGGAGGGGGGCAGCTCCAAGGCGTTCACCAAGATCAAGCAGATGATGTACGCGGAGCCGCAAACCCTGCACCTGCTGCTCGACAAGCTGGCCGACAGCGTGATTGCTTACCTCAACGCCCAGATCAAGGCGGGTGTGCAGGCTGTCATGGTGTTCGACACCTGGGGCGGCGTGCTCACCCCCCGCGATTACCGCGACTTCTCCCTGCAGTACATGCACAAGATTGTCGATGGCCTGATCCGCGAGCACGACGGTCGCCGCGTGCCGGTCACCCTGTTCACCAAGAACGGCGGTCAGTGGCTGGAGCAGATTGCCGCCACCGGTTGCGATGCGCTGGGTCTGGACTGGACCACCGACATCGCCGATGCCAAGCGCCGGGTCGGTGACAAGGTGGCGCTGCAGGGCAACATGGATCCCTCCATGCTCTACGCCACGCCCGCTCGCATCCGTGAAGAGGTCGCCTCCATTTTGGCCGGTTTCGGCCACGGCAATGGCCATGTATTCAACCTCGGCCACGGCATCCATCAGGATGTGAACCCGGAACACGCTGGCGTGTTCGTCAACGCGGTACACGAGCTCTCCGCCCAGTACCACGGTCGCTAAGGCCGGGGCGAGAGAAGAAGAGTGTGTTTGAAATCCGGGGCCGTCAGGCCCCGTTTTACATTGAAATAGGCGCTGCAACGACGAGAACGTGGCGCCAGTGCAGGAGGCAAGATGAGCAGCAAGTCACTGGATTGGGGTATCGATCTTGGTGGTACCAAGTGTGAATGCGTGGTGCTGGATGGCGACGAGGTGCTGCTGCGCCACCGCATCCCCACCGAGCGGGCTGGCGGTTATGAGCACATGATCGGCCAGATCGCCAAGCTGGTGGCAGAGTGCGCCGAGAAGATTGGCCAGCGCCCGGCCCTCATCGGCATGGGGACGCCGGGGGCGCGGGATCCGCAGACCGGCCTGATGAAGAACTGCAACACCACCGAGCTCAACGGCAAGCCGTTCAAGGAGGATCTGGAGCGCAAGCTGGGCGTGCCGGTGCTGATCGCCAACGACGCCAACTGCTTCGCGCTGGCAGAAACCCATCTCGGTGCAGTGCGCCAGCACCATCCCGATGCGAAAGTGGTGTTCGGCATCATCATGGGCACCGGGGTCGGCTCCGGCATCGTCATCAACGGCCGCATTCTCAATGGTCATCACGGCATCGCCGGCGAGTGGGGCCACAATGTGCTCTCCCCCGATGGCCCCGAGTGCTATTGCGGCAAGCGTGGCTGCGTCGAGACCCTGATCAGCGGCCCGGCGCTGGAGGCCTGGTACGAGGCCAAGGCCAAGCGTCGCCTCTCGCTTGCTCAAATCGCGGCCGCCACCGCCCACGATCATGTGGCCAGGCTCACCATCGACCGGCTGCATTTGCTGTTTGGTCAGGCGCTGGCCAATGTGGTCAACATTCTCGACCCGGATGTTATTGTCATCGGCGGCGGGGTGGGTAATGTGCAGAGCCTTTACAGCGCCGGACGGCAGACAATTTTGCCCTTCCTCTTTAATCCCCGCTTCAGAGCCCCCATTATTGCTCCTGCCCTTGGTGACAGTGCCGGGGTATTCGGGGCCGCACTGCTGGCCCGCGGTGAATTCAAGGAGGCCCTGCTGTCGTAGCCGGGGCTCCCGGGCGGCCGGTGCGCCGCCCTGTTGCTGGTTCAAGGAAACGGATTCTCGATGATCAAGATTGCCATCAATGGTTACGGGCGGATCGGTCGCAACGTGTTGCGAGCCCTCTATGAAAGCGGGCGCGACAAGACCATCAAGAACGTCGCCATCAACGAGCTGGCGGCCCCCGAGGCCATGGTGCACCTGACCCGTTACGATACCAGTCACGGTCGCTTCCACCATCCGGTGCAACTGGCGGGCAACAGCATGCTGGTGGGGGAGGATCTCATCTCCCTGTTTGCCGAGCGGGATCCGTCAAAGCTGCCGTGGCGGGCGCTGGGAGTCGATGTGGTGCTCGATTGCACCGGGGTGTTCGGCTCGCGGGCCGATGCCGAGCTGCATCTGGCGGCGGGGGCGGGCAAGGTGCTCTTCTCCCACCCGGCGGATGCCGATGTGGATGCCACCGTGGTCTACGGGGTCAACCATCATACCCTCACCGGAGCGGAGCGGATCGTCTCCAACGCCTCCTGTACCACCAACTGCGTGGTACCGGTGATTGAAACATTGCATCGAGAATTCGAGATAAATTGTGGTACTATTACGACAATTCATTCGGCCATGCATGATCAGCAAGTCATCGATGCCTACCACAGTGACTTGCGCCGAACCCGCGCTGCCAGTCAGTCCATCATTCCGGTGGACACCAAGCTGGCAAAGGGGCTGGAGCGTATCTTGCCCCACTTCGCCGGCAAGTTTGAGGCGATCGCGGTGCGGGTGCCGACCATCAATGTAACAGCGATGGATCTCAGTATTACTGTTCGTAAAAAAGTGACAGTTACTGACGTAAATCAAGCCCTGCAACGGGCATCCAGAGGTACATTACACGGTATTCTGGATTACACGGAAGAACCGCTGGTCTCCGTAGACTTCAATCATGATGCACACTCCTGCATCATTGATGGTACCCAGACCCGGGTGAGCGATGCCAACCTCGTCAAGATGTTGATGTGGTGCGATAACGAATGGGGCTTCGCGAACCGGATGCTGGATACCACCCGGGCCATGATGGCCGCAGGCTGAGCCTGCCCCGGGCGAAAGGTTACTGTTTTTAACATTACCTGGAAAATATAGAGGACTGAATATGTCTGTTATCAAGATGACTGACCTGGATCTGGCGGGTAAACGCGTTCTGATCCGTGCTGACCTGAACGTACCGGTAAAAGACGGCAAGGTCACCTCCGATGCACGTATCGTTGCGACTCTGCCGACCATCAAGCTGGCTCTGGAAAAGGGTGCCAAGCTGATGATCACCTCCCACCTGGGTCGTCCGACCGAGGGTGAATACAACGAAGAATTCTCCCTGGCTCCGGTTGTCAACTATCTGAAAGACGCTCTGTCCTGCCCGGTTCGCCTGGCCAAGGATTACCTGGATGGCGTAGAAGTCGCTGCCGGTGAGCTGGTTGTACTGGAAAACTGCCGTTTCAACAAAGGCGAGAAGAAGAACACCGAAGAGCTGGCCAAAAAATACGCCGCCCTGTGTGACGTCTTTGTAATGGATGCGTTCGGTACTGCTCACCGCGCCGAAGGTTCCACCTACGGTGTGGCTCAGTTCGCTCCGGTCGCCTGTGCCGGTCCGCTGCTGGCGGGTGAACTGGAAGCGCTGGGCAAAGCCATGCTGAAGCCCGAGCGCCCGATGGTTGCCATCGTTGGCGGCTCCAAGGTCTCCACCAAGCTGACCGTTCTGGAATCCCTCTCCAAAATCGCTGACCAGCTGGTTGTCGGTGGTGGCATCGCCAACACCTTCATCGCTGCTGCCGGTCACAACGTCGGCAAGTCCCTGTGCGAGCACGATCTGATCGACACCGCCAAGAAACTGGCTGCCGAGACCAACATTCCTGTGACCACCGACGTGGTTGTAGGTGCCGAGTTCTCCGAATCCACTCCGGCGACCATCAAGTCCGTCTCTGACGTGACCGACGGCGACATGATCTTCGACATCGGCCCGGATTCTGCCAAGGCCCTGGCTGACATCATCATGAACGCCAAGACCATCCTGTGGAACGGCCCGGTTGGTGTATTCGAGTTTGACCAGTTTGCTGAAGGCACCAAGGTTATCGCTGAAGCCATCGCTGCTTCTCCGGCCTTCTCCATCGCTGGCGGTGGTGACACCCTGGCTGCCATCGACAAGTTCGGCATCGCTGACAAAGTCTCCTACATCTCCACTGGCGGCGGCGCCTTCCTGGAGTTCGTAGAAGGCAAGGTACTGCCGGCTGTTGCGATTCTGGAACAGCGCGCCAAAGCCTAATTGACCCGGAACGGGGGGCAAAAGCCTCCCGTTTCGTTTATCATGTGCCCGCTGTGCCGGTTCATGATGAACCCCCCATTTTTTATTAACGGCATACGAGACAGGACGATTAAACATGTCTAAGAAAATTTTCGACTTCGTAAAACCCGGCGTGATCACTGGTGATGACGTTCAGAAAGTGTTCGCCATCGCTAAAGAGAACGGCTTTGCTCTGCCGGCCGTAAACTGCGTTGGTACCGACTCCGTGAACGCCGTACTGGAAGCTGCCGCCAAGGTTAAAGCGCCGGTTATCGTTCAGTTCTCCAACGGTGGTGCCGTGTTCACCGCCGGTAAGGGTCTGAAGCTGGAAGGTCAGAAAGCTGCCATCCTGGGTGCCATCTCCGGTGCCAAGCACGTTCACGCTGTTGCCGAAGCTTACGGCGTGCCGGTAATCCTGCACACCGACCACGCTGCCAAGAAGCTGCTGCCGTGGATCGACGGTCTGCTGGAAGCGGGCGAGAAGCACTTTGCTGAAACTGGCAAGCCGCTGTTCTCCTCCCACATGCTGGATCTGTCCGAAGAGTCTCTGGAAGAGAACATCGACATCTGCTGCGAGTACCTGACCCGCATGGCCAAGATGAACATGACTCTGGAGCTGGAACTGGGTTGCACCGGTGGCGAAGAAGACGGCGTCGACAACAGCCACATGGATCAGTCCGCTCTGTACACCCAGCCGGAAGATGTTGCTTACGCTTACGAGCGTCTGTCCAAGATCAGCCCGCGTTTCACCATCGCTGCCTCCTTCGGTAACGTACACGGTGTATACAAGCCGGGTAACGTCAAGCTGACCCCGTCCATCCTGGACGCTTCCCAGAAGTACGTTTCCGAGAAGTTCGGCATCCCTGCCAAGTCTCTGGACTTCGTATTCCACGGTGGTTCTGGTTCCACTCTGGAAGAGATCCGCGAGTCCATCTCCTACGGCGTAGTGAAGATGAACATCGACACCGACACCCAGTGGGCAACCTGGGAAGGTCTGCTGAACTTCTACAAGAAGAACGAAGCTTACCTGCAAGGCCAGCTGGGCAACCCGGAAGGCGCCGACAAGCCGAACAAGAAGTACTACGATCCGCGCGTATGGCTGCGTGAAGGTCAGACTTCCATGATCGCTCGTCTGGAGAAAGCATTCTCCGACCTGAACGCCATCGACGTACTGTAATTCGTTACAGCACCTTGATTGCATGAAAAGGCGCCCTTCGGGGCGCCTTTTGCATTTCTGTGATCCGCACCGGTTGGTGAGTGGAGGGGGAACTGGGTATTATCGAAACAACTTTGCTTATTTTATTAAACAATTTGCAACCAAGGCAGGATGCTGAGTATGCAGGCAGGAAAGCACAACGGATATCAGGAGCACGTCGCCTCCTACTACGCGGCCACCCGCAACGACTCGCAACAGTGGCCCGAGCTGGAGGGGGAGCACAAGGCTGACGTCTGCATCATCGGCGGTGGTTTTACCGGTCTCAACACCGCCATCAACCTGGCTGATGCAGGCTACAAGGTGGTGCTGTTGGAGGCCAACCGCATCGGCTGGGGCGCCTCCGGGCGTAACGGCGGCCAGCTTATTCGCGGTATCGGCCACGATACCAGCCAGTTCGCCCGCTGGATTGGTGAGGAAGGGGTACGCGAGCTCGACCTGATGGGGCTGGAGGCGGTGCAGCTGGTACGCGAGCGGGTTGAGCGTTTCAATATCGAGTGTGACCTCACCTGGGGTTACTGCGATCTGGCCACCCGTCAGCGCCATCTGGCCGGCTTCGAGGAGGATCTCGACCATCTGGCGAGCCTTGGCTATGAGCACGAACTCAAACTGGTGCCGCGGGAAGATATCCATAGCGTGGTGGGGTCGGATCGCTATATCGGCGGCCTCATCGACATGGGCTCCGGCCATCTCCATCCCCTCAATCTGGCGCTCGGCGAGGCGCGCGCCGCAGCCAGCCTCGGGGTTTCCCTGTTTGAACACTCCCGGGTGACCCATATCGATTACGGCAAGCAGGTGGAGGTGACCACCGCCCACGGCCGGGTCACTGCCGACTATCTGGTGATCGGCTGCAACGCTTACCTCAATGACCTCAATCCGGAGCTGGGAGGGCGGGTGCTGCCGGCCGGCTCCTATATCCTCGCTACCGAGGTGCTGGATCGCCGCTTGCGCCAGCGTTTGCTGCCGCAAAATATGGCGGTGTGCGATCAGAACGTGGCGCTCGACTACTACCGCCTCTCCGCCGACGGTCGCCTGCTGTTTGGCGGGGCCTGCAACTACTCGGGAAGGGATCCCCGCGACATCAAGGCCTTCATGTTGCCCAAGATGCTGCGGGTCTTCCCCGAGCTGGCTGGCACTGCCATCGAGTTTCAGTGGGGCGGGATGATCGGGATCGGTGCCAACCGGCTGCCGCAGATTGGCCGCTTGAAGGAATACCCAAACGTGCTCTACGCCCAGGCCTATTCGGGTCACGGTCTCAATGCTACCCATATGGCGGGCAAGCTGGTGGCCGAGGCGATCCGCGGCGAAAGTCGGGGTTTCGATCTCTTTGCCAGTGTGCCCCATATCACCTTCCCCGGCGGCCCGGCGCTGCGCTCCCCGCTGCTGGCACTGGGAATGTTGTGGCACCGGATGAAGGATATCTTCTGACCCCCATTGTCAGCCGGCGCAGTGCTGGCTGAACGAAGCCCCCTTGCCATCCCTTGTTTATAGCGGGTTAGCACTATCGTTCCGCCTGATAGACCAAAAGATGCATTCGCGCCAATCTCGTCTGGTTGGCGCTATCTTTTAGGTGTGAGTGCGGTTATCTGCCAAGGGGCAAGAGTTTGTCTGATTACCGGAATATTTGCCGAAAAAGGGCCAGAGGGCGGGGAGAGGAGGGCCAAGATGGAGATAAATGTGGTCGCGTCAGGCGGGCTCAGCCCGCTGGCGCAACGGCAGGGTTCTCCCGCTGTGCAGGCACAGGAGCGGGCTGCAACTTCACCATCAACGGGCAGTGACAGCCTGGTGCGCGACCTTGGCGCTGTGCTGGATGAGCTGGGGCTGTCACCGCAAGGGGAGAGCAGCGGCGGTGGCACTGTTTCAATCAGGGATTCGCTGGAGGCGTTCATCAACACCATGATGGGCTCCCTGCAACAGCAGCAGGAGCAACAGTTGGCATTGCAGCAACAACAGCGGCAAGAGCAGGAACAGCGCAAACTCGCCATCGCCGACAGCAGCGAAAACCCGCTCAAGCGGGATCTGGAGCGCCTGCTGGAGACGCTGGATCAGCAGGGCGGACAGGAAAAAGAGAGCGAGCAAGGAGCCGAGCGTGAAGCGGTCAACCCCTTGCAGAGCCAGCTGACCGAGCTGTTGGAGAGCAGTGGTGCGGCAGAGAGCGGGGTCACCCTCAAGGAGGTACTCTCAGGGTTGGCCAGCAAGCTGCCGAGCGAACCTGCCGAGCGAAAAGGGTATCGGGTCGATACCCAGGTTTGAGCTGGTTGGCAACGGTAGTCCAGTCGTTGCAGAGCATAAGGAGCGGAAAGCTCTTTATTGGGCCGGTTCCGCCAGCCGCCACCCCTGTTCGTCCTTCATCATCCACACCTTGGCCTCTTGTGGCAGCACCTGGCCCGCCTCGAACTCGCCATATTTGCGCTCGAGCTCCATCAGCCCCATCTCCTGCTGGAAGGGGCCAACCCGGTCGTAGACCAGATCCTCGTCGTGCAACACCTGCAACTGATCGAGCCCCTGCTTGAAGTGGAGCTGGTAACTCACCTTGACCAGATAGACCCCCTCCATCCGCTCCTCCTTGCCGAGGATGGTGAAGTCGCTGATATCGAACAGGTTGGCGTCTGTCTCGGCCAGTAGCTTGGCGGTGACCTGCTGGCGGATATCCTCTTCACCGGGCCCTGCACTGCAGCCATAAAGCCAGAGGGCTAGCAGGGGGATGAACCACTTTTTCATCAAAACTCCGGACAAGTGCAAAACGAGAGGGGCGATTGTGCCACGCGAATGCGCGGCGGCAAACCTCGGCTCACGGTTCCAGTGAACGTTCCAGCACGATGGCCTCGGCCCGATAACCAGCCAGCTCGCGGCGATAGCACTCGGTGAAGCCTCTGCGCAGCCAGAAGGATAGAGCACTCTCATTGCTGGCAATCACTGACAGGCGAAGCCGGGTAGCCCCCCATGAGCTTGCCAGCGTGCAGGCGTGAAGATAGAGCGACTGACCACGGCCACTCCCTTGCCAGGGTTCCCCCACCAGTAACAGACCCAGATAGGCGGTGTCTGGATTGGGGTAGCCGCGCAGCAGATCAATGACAGCGGTGAGTTCTCCCTGCTCCCAGCGGCCGATGAGATGTTTGTCGGAGAGAGGCAGGCCGGATGGGCAGGCGACAAGCTCCTCTTCTCCTGCCTGTGCAGAGAGAGGGTCATTGCTCACCGTCGCCTGATAGGAGGGGGCCTGCTCGAACAGCCGCTGCAAGGCAGGTGCATCGCTTGTCTGCAGCCGACGCAACTCAGTGTGCATCACTTACCATCTCGAGATGTTTGGCAAAGGGGATAGGCCCCATAAAACCGGTGACCCGCTGGCCTGTCAGCTCCTTGCCCTCGCGGTCGAAGAAGATGAGGGTCGGCAGTCCCAGCACATTGAGGGTGTTGAGCAGCTCGACATCGGCATCGTCGTTGGCAGTGACGTCTGCCTGCAGCAGCACCATCTGGCCGAAGCGCTCCCTCACCGCGGGATCGCTGAAGGTCTTGTGCTCGAACTCCTTGCAGGCGACGCACCAGTCGGCGTAGAGGTCGAGCAGCACCGGCTTGCCGCGAGCGGCGGCCAGCTGCACCTTGAGATCATCCAGCGTCTTGATGCGGATAAACTGCGGCGCCGTTTGACTGGCATCCGCCGTGATGGCAGCAGGGGGGGCCGGTTGCAGCAGATCCTTGCCCACAACCACGGCGCTGATCATCGCCAGCAACAGCACGAAGCCGCGCACGCTTCTGGCCACCGAGTGGGGCTGGTGCTGGTTGTGGTGATAGAGGTAGCCGCACAGCAGCAGCCCCCAGCCAAGCCAGGCGAGGGTAGTAACTTGATCGCTCCAGAGCCGTGACAGCAGCAGGATCGGCACTGCCAGCAGGGCGAAGCCAAACAGCTGCTTGATCACATCCATCCAGGCGCCCGCCTTGGGCAGCAGCTTGCCACCCGAGGTGCCGAGCAGCAGCAGCGGCAGACCCATCCCCAGTGACAGCGCATAGAGCGCCGCGCCGCCGAGCCAGAGATCGCCGCTCTGGGCCACGTAGATCAGCGCCCCCGAGAGCGGCGCCGTGGTGCAGGGGGAGCAGACCAGCCCGGAGATCATCCCCATGATGGCGACCCCGACTACCGAGCCGCCCTGCTGGCGGTTGGAGAGACCGGAGAGCCGGGTTTGCAAACTGCTCGGCAGTTGCAGGGTGTAGAGGCCGAACATGGAGAGGGCCAGCAGCACGAACATCACCGAGAGACCGATCAGCACATAGGGGTGTTGCAGCGCAGCCTGGAATTTCAGGCCCGCCGAGGCCACTACCAGCCCCAGCAGGGTGTAGGTGACCGCCATCCCCTGCACATAGACAAAGGAGAGCAGGAAGGCGCGACCGGTAGAGAGGCGATGGCCGGCACCGGCGATGATGCCGGTCAGGATTGGGTACATGGGGAAGACGCAGGGGGTGAAGGCGAGCCCCAGCCCCAGTGCGAAGAAGGCGACGATGCTGAGCCAGAACCCCTGATTGCCGAGGGCAGCGGCCAGCTGATCTTGCTGGCTAACCGGTGCGACGCTTTGTGCCGTTTCAGCAGTGGGTGCTGTGGTTGCCGTGACCAGCGGGGCCACATCGATCAGCTTGTCGGTCGGCGGGTAGCAGAGGCCGTCGGTACAGCCCTGATAGCGCACCCGCAGGGTGGCATTTTCCCCCACCTCTTTTAGCGGCACCGCGATGCTCACCTGCTGGTAGTAGACCCGGGTCTTGCCGAAGAAGTCATCCTCGTGCTCGGTGCCTTCCGGCAGGGGCGGCTCGCTGAAGGTGAGGTTGTTCCCCTTGAAACGCAGGCTGTGGCGATAGAGGTAGTAGTTGTCGGCGATGTGGAGGGTCAGCAGCAGCTGATCGCCACGCTGGTCGCTCTCGATCTGAAAGGCCTCATCGACCTGCAAAAATTTGGGCTTGGCGTTGGCTTCAATACCCAGCGAGCTGAGCAGGTCGGCGCCGCTGGCGTGGGCTGGGGCGCTGCCCACCGCTGTCATCAACAGGGCATAGAGCAGCAACAGGGGGGAGAGCAAGCGGGTGAATGTCATTCGGTCTCCCCATTGAGCCAGTCGAGATAGGCAGGTAGTCCGGCACTCACCGGCAGGGCCAGCAGCTCGGGCACCTCATAGGGGTGATTGGCTTGAATACATGCCTGCAACTCGGCAAAGCGCGATTGGCGGGATTTGATGATGAGCTGGATCTCGGTGGCGCGCTCCACCTTGCCTTGCCAACGATAGACGGAGGTAATGCCCGGCAGTTGATTGATGCAGGCGGCCAGCCGCTGGTTCAGCAGCTGCTCGCAGAGAAGGTCGGCACTGGTTTGATCTGGGCAGGTGCAGAGCACCACAATGGCGTCGGTCATAAAGCGGATCTTCACCTCGTTGGGGTAAACCGGGCAGGCGCCCTTGCCGTCTCATCCCTGTCTGCGGATGAAGGTGAAAAAAGCGCCCGAAAATCAGCGGCTACTATACCCCAGAGGCGCTTCAAATAGCATCTGTAGCCATTTGTGAGCCAGCGCCAAAAATTTGTGGGGGGCATGAGATAGACGCTGTCATGGGGACAGGGCAGAATGAGCGGGCTTGTTCCCAATTGACGTAAGGAAATGTATGACCCAACAGAATGAGCAGCAGAGAAACCGCATGTTGAGCCTGCTGCGCGAAGGTGAGCGCCGCATGTTGGTTCAATTGGCCGGGCTGCTGCGCACGACCGCCGATGAAATCAATGCCGAGCTGGAGAAAGAGGAGCTGATGGCCACCCTGGAGCAGCCCATTACAGTGGAGTATCTCAACGGCGTGGTGCAGCACCATCTGTTCGAGCGCAAACACAAGGGAGATATGGCGGTTGCCCAGCAGATCCTGAGCGATTATCAGAGCGAGCTGGAAGCGCTGCAGGCCGCCCAGGCCCAGCCTGAAGAGGCTGCCGCTGCCGACGAGAGCGGCGAAGAGCTCAAAGCCCAGGCTTGAGCGACGGGCAGGCCTGAATCCTTACCTCTGAATCAGCCGGCCTGCCAGCGCTGATCCCTCTTGCGGCCCCATCATGTCTGCCATGGTGGGGCCGTATCGTTTCTTCTGTTGCCTTCCCTCGTTGACCTTCACTTCTCGGTTTCAATCCAACTGATTCGTGCCTTAGCGCGCCTCTTGGGGCATGCCGTGCGGCACTTCGCGGGGGATGGGGAACACCTTGTCATAGCCCCAGTTGTAGACGAAGGCATAGATCAGATAGAAGACGACGAAGCCCAGATCCAGCACCAGCGCCTCCAGCAGGCTGACGCTCAGCCACCAGGACATGACCGGCAGCGCGACGAGCAGCAGACCGCCCTCAAAGCCGAAGGTATGCAGCACCCGTTGCCACAGGGTTTTGTGGGTATGGCCCTGATATTTCAGCAGCAGCTTGTCGACCCCGATGTTGTAGATGTAGTTCCAGACGGTGGCCAGCACCGAGAAGAACAGTGCCAGCGGGCCCATATGGTTGAGCCCGACCCCGGTAACCCAGCTGGCCAGCGGGGCGGCAATCAGCAGGCCAATGAATTCAAAGCCAATGGCATGGCGCAGGCGATCGTTACGGGTACGCATAAGTCACTCTCTCAATCAGGTTCATTCACGGATTGCTGGTTAATCTATAGATCTTTAGCGATAGATTCATGTTGGTATCCATCGCTAAAATAGATGGATGAGAGAGCTTGCCGGAGGGCCATAAGATGACGCCATCACTGGAACAACTGAGGATCTTGCTGGCGGCCGCCGAAACCGGCTCGTTTTCCGCTGCCGCCCGCAAGCTGGGCAAGGCGCAGTCGGTGGTGAGCAGCGCCATCGCCAATCTGGAGATCGATCTGGCGCTCACCCTGTTTGACCGCAGCGGCCGCTATCCGCAGCTGACGGAGGCGGGGGCCCGCATGGTGCAGGAGGCGGGGATCCTGCTGGCGCAGAGTGAACGATTGCAATCCATTGCCGGGGAGCTGGCGGCCGGGGTGGAGACGCGGCTCACTCTGGCCATCGATGATGACTCCCACCTCCCCTGGCTCGGCACCCTGCTGGAGGAGTTCGCCACTCGTTACCCGACCGTGGAGCTGGAGCTGCTCTTCCCGTTGATGGAGGATGTGACCGAGATGCTGGTGACTGGGCGGGCCCAGCTTGGCATCAGTTATCAGAAGGTGCATCCCCAGCGGGAGATTGTCGCCCGTTCGCTGGGGGAGGTGACCATGCCGCTGGTGGTGTCACCGGCTCATCCGCTGGCCCGCAAGCAGCCGCTGCGGGAGGTCGATCTGCAGGGAGCACGTCAGCTGATGGTGACCGGCCGACGGGAAGGGAGCGAGCGCCAGCGTTTTCGTATCTCGGCTCAGGTGTGGTGGGTCGAGGGGGATCTCGGGGTGCTGGAGCTGGTCAAACGGGGTCTTGGCTGGTCCGCTATTCCGGAATTTCTGCTGCATCAACCGCTGAAGCGGGGCGAGGTGGTGGTGCTGGAGCCCGACTTTATCGCCAGCCATGCGTTGGCGCTGGAGCTGCAGTGGCATCGCGCCCGCCCGCTGGGGCAGGCGGGGCGCTGGCTGAAGGAGGCACTGCTGGCGCGGGTGCCTCGCTAGCCGACCTTACTCGGTCAGGGCGTAAGGCAGGGGTTGCAGGGTGAGGCGGGAGCCTTCGTCCTGCTTGAGGCGGAATTGGGCGTCAGCCTCGGTATCCTTCGGCAGTACGGCGGTGAGCCACACCTGCCCGGCCTGTTGCCAGGCGTTGAGCACCATGCCGCTGCGGCGCCAGTTGTCACCCAGTTGCAGCTCAAGGGTATCGCCGCTGGTGACCGGCTCGCCGGTAGTCCCCGCCAGCAGGAACAGGGCGCGGTTGTTGGCGCCGCGATACTTGGCGCGGGCCACGGTCTCCTGTCCCATGTAGCAGCCCTTGTTGAAGCTGATGCCGTCCAGCGCCTGCAGGTTGAGCATCTGCGGGATGAACTCCCCCTGATGCACCGCTTCCATGTGTGGCAGGCCAGCCTTGATCTCGAGCCCCCACCAGAGTGACTCGTCACCTTGCGGAAGGGCGTCGGCTTGCTGATTGCTCACCAGCAGCCAGCGATCCTGCTCAATCTTCACCGCCATGCCGCCGTCGATCAGACCGCTCTGCTCAAGGCCGAACTGCGCGGCGACCCACGCATCTGTGCCCTTGCCAGCCAGACCGGTGGCGTGGCGTTCGTCGGCGGCAATCTCCACCTTGGAGAAGACGGCAAATTTCTTCAGCTCCGGCAGTTGGCGCTCCAGCACCGAAGAGCTGGTCAGTAGCAGCAGACTGTCGTCGAGGCAGAGCAGGCGGAAATTGCTCCACAGCTTGCCCTTGGGATCACAGTGGCCGCCCGGGGTCTGTTGCCCCGGTTGCAGGGCGTTGACATCACAGGTGACCTGACCTTGCAGATATTTGGCGCGATCCTGGCCGCTGATACGGGTGATGGCCAGCTTGGTCAGGGGGAAGCGGGTCGGCTCGGCAGGAAAAACAGGTGGTTGCAGGCTCACGATGGTATTCCAGAGAGAAAGTATGTGAGCTGCATGGTAAAGACGTAACTAATGTTTGTCAGCCGGAAAATCCAGCTGGTACCATCCCCCGGTCTTTGTAAGGAGAGTGCCATGTTGAGCCCAGTTGAAAAATCCCGCCTGAAGTGGGCCTGCCGTCGCGGTATGCTCGAGCTGGATGTGATCTTTATGCCCTTTTTCGAACACGAGTTCGACTCCCTGAGCGAAGCCGATCAGCAGACCTTTATCCGCCTGCTGGCGAGCGACGATCCGGATCTGTTCAAATGGTGCATGGGTCATGGTGTCCCTGCCGATCCCGCATTTGCCGCCATGATCCCGATGATCCTGGAGCGCAATCAGGCGCGCCACGACCGCCGGGGGTAATACCGTGGAGCGGGTGATCATGACGGTTCACCCCTCCCGCCATCAGCAATGTTTGCTGGTGGCCCTCTTTCTGTTGCTGCTCTGGCCGGTGGCTGGCCTGATTGCCGGTTGGCAGTGGGCGCTGTTGCTGCCCGTCTGGCTGGCGGCGCTCTGGTTGAGCTGGCGGGCGCTCGCCGAGCCCCCGTTCGAGCTTGTCTGGGATGGTCAGTGGCTACAGTGGCAAGGTTGCCGCTATCAGCTCGGCAAGAAAAGCCGCATTTTGCCCGGCGTGCTCAGGCTGGTGCTTTGCCCCGAGCCGGAAGGCTCTGAATCGGCGTCGCCACGGCAATTGTGGCTCTTCTCCGATGCCCTTCCCCCCGAACATTACCGCCTGCTGGCGCGAGCCATCCACTTTCTGCCGTCTCGGCGCTGACACCTGCTTTCCGTGATGACCATGCGCTGATTTACCGCGATAAGCTGCTGCCATGTGGCTGGCGGCACTCTTTTTGGGGCTGAAAAGCGGTTGAAAACAAGTGACCCCGCCGGGGCGGGGTCACTGATAGCTGCAACGCTTGGCAGGAAGGGGGATTAATCCCGCTCCGGGGTCAGCACGGTCGGTTTGGAGTCCGGCAGCATATCCGGATAATCCAGGTTGTAGTGCAAGCCGCGAGACTCCTTGCGCTGCAGGGCGCAGTTGACGATAAGCTCGGCCACCTGCAGCAGGTTGCGCAGCTCCAGCAGGTTGTTGGAGACGCGGAAGTTGGCGTAGTACTCCTGCACCTCCTGCTTGAGCAGGTCGATGCGGCGCTTGGCGCGGGCCAGGCGTTTGTTGGTACGCACTATCCCCACGTAGTCCCACATCATCAACCGCAGTTCGTGCCAGTTGTGCTGGATCACTACCAGTTCGTCGGAATCTTCCACCTTGCTCTCGTCCCACACCGGCAGGCGCGGCGGCTCCACACTCATCGGCAGCTTGGCCAGAATGTCGGCCCCCGCCTGATGGGCATAGACCACGCATTCCAGCAGGGAGTTGGAGGCCATACGGTTGGCGCCGTGCAGACCGGTGTAGGTCACTTCACCTATGGCGTAGAGGCCGGGGATATCGGTCTGGCCGTTGTTGTCGATCATCACGCCGCCACAGGTGTAGTGGGCGGCTGGAACGATGGGCATCGGCTCCTTGGTGATGTCGATGCCAACCGCGAGGCAGCGCTCATAAATGGTCGGAAAGTGCTTGATGATGAAGTCGGCCGGTTTGTGGCTGATGTCCAGATACATGCAGTCGGCGCCGAGTCGCTTCATCTCGTGGTCGATGGCGCGGGCGACGATATCGCGCGGCGCCAGCTCGGCCCGCTCGTCAAACTCCGGCATAAAGCGGCTGCCGTCCGGGCGGCGCAGATAGGCCCCCTCGCCACGCAGCGCTTCGGTCAGCAGGAAGTTGGGATCATCGGGGTGGAACAGGCTGGTGGGATGGAACTGGTTGAATTCCAGGTTTGCCACCCGGCAGCCAGCCCGCCATGCCATGGCGATGCCATCGCCAGAGCTCACATCCGGGTTGGAAGTGTACTGGTAGACCTTGGAGGCGCCGCCGGTGGCCAGTGCCACGAAACGGGCGCGGATCACCTCGACCTGCTCGGCGTTGCGGTTCCAGACGTAGGCGCCCAGTACCTTGTTGCCCGGCAGGTTGAGCTTGCGGGTTGTGATGAGGTCGACCGCGTTGAAGCGCTCCATCAGCTGGATATTGGGGTGGGCGCGCACCTGATCGATCAGGGTCAGTTGCACCGCCTTGCCAGTGGCATCCGCCGCGTGGAAGATGCGGCGATGGCTGTGGCCCCCTTCCCGGGTGAGGTGGTACTGGGACTCGCCGTCGGCGTTCTCCTCCTGATCGAAGGGGACCCCTTGCTGAATGAGCCACTGGATGGACTCGCGGGCGTGGCGTGCGGTGAACTCCACCACTGCCGGGTCACACAACCCGGCGCCCGCGTTGAGCGTGTCGCTCACGTGGGATTCGATGCTGTCGGTTTCGTCGAAAACGGCAGCGATGCCTCCTTGCGCATAGAAAGTGGCCCCTTCACTGATGGGCCCCTTGCTCAGAACCAGGACTTTGGCGTGGTCTGCCAATCGCAACGCGAGGGACAAACCAGCGGCACCGCTGCCAATGATCAGTACATCGCAAAGGTATTCAACACTTGCTTTCATAAGTATCATTGGCCTGGATTAAGAACTGGCACCATGGTAGCCCAAGCGAGGGCGAGGATGCAGCCTGCATCACATTTTTTTCAATTGAAGCGAACTTTCTCTGATTCTCCCTGTCTGAACTTGTGCGCTTAGGAAGGGCCGGAAAAGAAAAACGATAACCTGATGGGGGTTTTACGGCTCTGATGAGCGACCAGAATCTACTGGACGAACAGCTGGTTGAACGGGTCCAGCGCGGCGATAAAGCAGCTTTCAACCTGTTGGTAAAAAAATACCAGCATAAGGTGGTCAACCTGGTTGCCAGGTATGTCAACAATCCCGGTGATGTGCCCGATGTGGCGCAAGAGGCCTTTATAAAAGCCTACCGTGCATTGCCGACATTCCGTGGCGAAAGTGCTTTTTACACCTGGTTGTACCGAATTGCCGTGAACACGGCGAAGAATTATCTCACCTCCCAGGGGCGCAGGCCGCCCAGCAGTGATGTGGAGGCTGACGAAGCGGAGTCTTATGGTGGTGGTGAAGCCTTGCAAGAGGTCTCAACCCCTGAAAACCTGGCGCTGACTGACGAGATCAAACGCACCGTGTTTTCAGCCATAGAGGCATTGCCGGAAGACCTGAGGACAGCTATCACCCTTCGCGAACTGGAAGGGCTGAGCTACGAAGAGATTGCCGAAATCATGGATTGCCCAGTGGGTACGGTCAGATCCCGTATCTTCCGGGCGAGGGAAGCAATCGATAAAAAGCTGCAACCTCTGATCGAGAATTAACTGGGGAAAGACGGGTTAACTTATGGCAAATAAAGAGCAAATCTCTGCCCTGATGGATGGTGACCTGAGTGACGCAGAGGTACTGAACGAGCTGGAGATGGACTCCGACTTGCAAGATACCTGGGGTCGTTACCACCTGATCGGCGATGCCATGCGGGGTGATCTGCCGGTCAATCTGCAACTGGATCTCAGTGACAGCATCATGGCTGCGCTGGAGGATGAGCCCACCATACTGGCACCCAAGCCGGTCGAGACGGCTCCCGTGCTGCAACCTGCCGTTGCACCGGTCAAGACAGATTCTAATGTGGTTCCGTTGTTCCGCCGTGTCGGTCAGCAACTGGGTCAATATGCCATTGCGGCATCTGTGGCCGCTGCCGTCATCTTCGGGGTGCAGCAGTATCAGGGACAGGATGGCGTTCCGGCCAATCCGGTGCTCAATACCATTCCAATCGGTGGCAGTGCGGCGCCTGTGAGTGTTCACTATCCGCAACAGGACGGTGCCCGTGCCCGTCAGCAGGGGCTGACCGAACAGCAGATGCAGGAGCAGCGGGAGCGGATCAACGCCTTCCTGCGTGACCACCAGTTGCAGCAGCGCCTGTTGCAAGACAGACAGATCCAACAATAACGAATTGTCAGGGATACAAACGTGCGCCAGTCCAGCCGTATTTTGCTGGCCTCTCTCCTGCTGATCAGTGCCAAGGCCTCGGCCGACGATAAGTCGGCCGAGGCCTTGTTGCAGCAGATGCAGAGTGCCGTGCAGCAACAGAATTTCGAGTTGTCCATGGTCAAGGCCCGTCAGGGGCGTCTTGAACCGATCCGGATCAGCCATGCCGTGATCAACGGCAAGGAAGTGGCCCACCTCAGTTACCTCGACGGTAAGGCGATCGAGTATCTCCAGCGCCAGAACGAATACACCTTTTTTGAAAACAGCCACGATCCCTATACCCTGAAGGATGCCCGCTTCCCCGGCATCTGGTCGACCCTGGTGAAGATGCCGCTGGCACAGGTGCTGGAGAGCTATGATCCTGTGCTGGCCGGCCGCAGCCGGGTTGCCGGTGTGGTGGCGCAGGTGGTGAGGCTGGTGCCTAAAGAGGCCGATAAATATGGTTTCGTGCTCTGGATTGACGAGCAGAGCCACTTGCTGCTGCGGATCGACATGGTCGAGCGGGAAGGCAATCTGGTGGAGCAGGTACTTGGTGTCGAACTGGATCTGCAGAGCAAACCGGCCCCCTGGCTGGTGAAGCTGGCCAACAGCAAGCAGCCTCCGGCGCTGGCGCTGGAGGATGCCTATCCGGCGCCGCAACAGCAGTTGAACTGGCAGATCACCTGGTTGCCCGATGGCTTCAAGGTGCTGTCGCAAGACCGGCACCAGCTGGTGACCACCAGTATGCCGGTGGATTACATGATGCTCTCCGACGGGCTGGTGGATCTCTCGGTTTACGTCTCCCGGGTCGATCCCAAGCAGGCGGTGCGCCAGCAGCTGATCCGCCAGGGGGCGACCTCGCTGGTGAGCTATGTCAACGAGGTAGGCGTCGAGATCACCGTGGTCGGGGAAGTGCCTGCCGAGACAGCCAAACGGATTGCCGAGTCGGTCCAGCCGCTGGCCCGCAACGAAGCAGTGCAGTAACGGGGGATGCGGGGTTGTTTCCCGCTTGCCGAGCGTGGTGTGTCGTGGTCAGATCCCCTGATTGTGTGAACCCGAGGTGTTGCCGTGAATGAGATGAGTGAAGAGCTGGCGACCGTGGTGGCCATTGAGGATGACCATGCCTGGGTGGAGTGCGAGCGTCGCTCCGCCTGCAGTGGTTGTCAGCAGCAATCCAACTGCGGCACCGGCACCGTGGCCAAGGCATTTCCCCTGAAAGCTCCCCGCTTGCGGGTCAGGCTGACCGCTGAGGTGCGGGTTGGCCAGCAAGTGAGGCTCGGTATCCCGCAGGAGAGTCTGCTGCGCGGGGCTGCGCTGGTCTATGTGCTGCCGCTTTTCTGCCTGTTGGCCGGCGCCTTGCTGGGGCAGCTCTGGCTGGCACCGCTGCTCTCGGGCGGGGAGGGAATTACCATTCTCTGCTGCCTGCTGGGGGGCGTGCTGGGCTTTTTACTGGTTCGTTACTTTTCCAACCGCCTGGATCAGGGGCGTTACGGCCCACAGATGCTCGGCGTGGTCGTCCCTGTCCGCATCCTCCCCTGACTGAACAGGCGCTATTTCACTGGCGCTGGCGACTAAAGAATGGCCGTCAGCCGGGTTATCCAGTAAAATCGCGCCTCCATAACTGACCTTAACTAATTTTGAGTGACTCTTGCTCGATGAAACACATTCGTAACTTTTCGATTATTGCGCACATCGACCACGGTAAATCGACCCTGTCGGACCGTCTGATCCAGACTTGCGGTGGCTTGTCCGACCGCGAGATGCAGGCTCAGGTGCTTGACTCCATGGATCTGGAGCGCGAGCGCGGCATTACCATCAAAGCACAGAGTGTGACCCTGAACTACCAGGCACAAGACGGTAACACCTACCAGCTGAACTTTATCGACACCCCGGGCCACGTGGATTTCTCCTACGAAGTCTCCCGCTCTTTGGCGGCCTGTGAAGGGGCGCTGCTGGTGGTGGATGCCGGCCAGGGGGTTGAGGCACAGACTCTGGCCAACTGCTATACCGCCATGGAAATGGATCTGGAAGTGGTGCCGGTGCTGAACAAGATTGACCTGCCGGCCGCAGAACCCGAGCGGGTTGCCGAGGAGATCGAAGACATCGTCGGTATCGATGCGGTTGATGCGGTGCGCTGCTCCGCCAAGACCGGCCTGGGTGTTGACCTGGTGCTGGAAGAGATCGTAGCCAAGATCCCGGCGCCGGAAGGTGACCCGGATGCCCCGCTGCAGGCGTTGATCATCGACTCCTGGTTCGACTCCTATCTGGGCGTTGTCTCTTTGGTGCGGATCAAGAACGGTTCCCTGAAGAAGAACGACAAGATCAAGGTGATGAGCACCGGTCAGGTGTGGGGTGTCGATCGTATCGGTATCTTCACGCCCAAGCAGGTGGATACCCAGGGTCTGGGTTGCGGCGAGGTAGGTTGGGTTGTCTGCGGTATCAAGGACATCCACGGCGCGCCGGTGGGCGATACCCTGACTCAGGCCAAGAACGGTGCCGACAAGGCGCTGGCTGGCTTCAAGAAGGTGAAGCCGCAGGTTTATGCGGGTCTGTTCCCTATCTCCAGCGATGACTACGAGTCGTTCCGTGACGCCCTCGACAAGCTCTCCCTGAACGATGCCTCCCTGTTCTTCGAACCGGAGAGCTCCACTGCGCTGGGCTTCGGCTTCCGTTGTGGCTTCCTCGGCATGCTGCACATGGAGATCATTCAGGAGCGTCTGGAGCGTGAATACGATCTGGATCTGATCACCACGGCGCCGACCGTAGTGTACGAGATCGAGCTGACCGACGGCTCCACCATCCATATCGACAGCCCGGCCCAGATGCCCGCCATCACCAGCATCAAGGAGATGCGCGAGCCGATCGCCGAGTGTCATATCCTGCTGCCGCAGGAGTACATGGGCAACGTGATCACCCTCTGTATCGAGAAGCGTGGCGTGCAGACCAACATGGTCTACCACGGCAAGCAGGTGGCGCTAACCTATGAAATCCCGATGGCGGAAGTGGTGCTCGACTTCTTCGACCGTCTGAAATCCACCAGTCGCGGTTACGCCTCGCTGGACTACGGCTTCAAGCGTTTCGAAACCTCCGACATGGTCCGTCTGGACATCATGATCAACGGTGAGCGCGTCGATGCCCTGGCCATCATCACCCACAAGGACAACGCCCAGTATCGCGGTCGTCAGGTGGTGGAGAAGATGCGTGAGCTGATCCCGCGCCAGATGTTCGATATCGCCATTCAGGCGGCCATCGGCAACCAGATCATCGCTCGCAGCACCGTCAAGGCGTTGCGTAAAGACGTAACCGCCAAGTGTTACGGTGGTGACGTGAGTCGTAAGAAGAAACTGCTGAACAAGCAGAAAGAAGGTAAGAAGCGGATGAAGTCCCTCGGCCGTGTCGACGTGCCGCAGGAAGCCTTCCTCGCGATTCTCCACGTCGGAAAGGATTAATAGATGGCAAGCACGTTTTCCCTGATCCTGGTGGTGGTCTGCGCGATCACCGGTGTTATCTGGTGTCTGGACAAGATGATTTGGTCCAAGCAGCGCGCCGCCAAGATTGCCGTGGCTCGTGCCCATGGCGGTGCCCACCTGGATGAGAAGACCCTGGCCAAGGTCGCCCCTGTGCCGGTCTGGATTGAACAGACCGCCGGGGTCTTCCCGGTCATCACCTTTGTGCTGATCCTGCGTTCGTTCATTTTTGAACCGTTCCAGATCCCGTCAGGTTCCATGATGCCCACCCTGCTGGTGGGCGACTTCATCCTGGTGGAAAAATTTGCCTATGGTCTGCGGGATCCGGTGACCAACACCAAGTTCCTCGAGACCGGCGAGCCCAAGCGTGGCGACGTGGTGGTGTTCAAGTATCCCCTTGAACCGCGCGTTGACTACATCAAGCGGGTGGTCGGCATGCCGGGTGATCGGGTTATCTATCGCAACAAGGAGCTGATGATCCGGCCCAAGTGCGAAGAGCAGGAAGGGAAAACGTGCCCGGGCTTCAAGAAGCTCGACGTCAAGTTTGAACAAAGAGGCGAATTTACCCAGATGGGGATCCCCCTTGACCGCTATACCGAGCAGTTGGGTGATGTCTCCCACGAGACCCTGCGCAATCCGCTGATGCCCGACATGGTTGGCCGTTACTATCGCCAGCCCGGCACCTATCCCGACGAGTGGGTGGTACCGGAAGGCCAGTATTTCGTGATGGGTGACAACCGCGACAACAGTACCGACAGCCGCTTCTGGGGCTTTGTGCCCGAGCAGAATCTGGTCGGCAAGGCGGTCGCTATCTGGATAAGTTTTGAATTCGAGCGCGAAGAAGGCTCCCTGCTGCCAAGTTGGGTACCGACAGGTGTGCGCTTCAACCGCATTGGCGGAATCAAGTAAATGAATATCAAGATGAACAGACTGCAGTCCCGTCTCGGGCATGTCTTTGCGGATCTGGAACTGCTGACCCGCGCGCTGACTCACCGCAGCGCCGGTTCCCGTCACAATGAGCGACTGGAATTTCTGGGTGACTCCATTTTGAGTCTGGTGATTGCCGACGATCTGTTCCACCGCTTCCCGCAAGCGGCGGAAGGGGATCTCAGCCGGATGCGCGCCACCCTGGTGCGCGAGAAGACCCTGGCCGAACTGGGCCGGGAGTTCGACCTCGGGGATCACCTGATCCTCGGTCCCGGCGAACTCAAGAGCGGCGGTTTTCGCCGCGAATCCATTCTGGCCGATACGGTCGAGGCGGTGATCGGTGCCGTCTATCTGGATACCAATCTTGAGACGGTGCGGACACTGCTGCTGAGCTGGTACGCCAGCCGCCTGGAAGAGATCAAGCCGGGCATCGAGCAGAAAGATCCCAAGACCCGTCTGCAAGAAATTTTGCAGGGAAGCCGCAAATCCCTGCCGACCTACACCGTGACCAACGTCAAGGGCGAGGCCCACAACCAGGAGTTCACTGTCCAGTGTGACGTGGAAGGTCTGGATGGTCCCCTCGTCGGGGTCGGCACCAGCCGTCGCAAGGCCGAACAGGCCGCGGCGCAGCAAGCATTGGAAAAACTGTCATGACAGATACCACCTACTGCGGCTTTGTCGCCATCGTGGGCCGCCCGAATGTGGGCAAGTCCACCCTGCTCAACAAGCTGCTTGGCCAGAAGGTCAGCATCACCTCGAAGAAGCCCCAGACCACCCGTCACCGGATTTTGGGGATCGACACCGAGGAGAACTACCAGACCATTTATGTGGATACCCCGGGTCTGCACATTGAAGAGAAACGGGCCATCAACCGCCTGATGAACCGTGCCGCCACCAGTTCGCTGGGTGATGTGGCCATGGTGGTGTTCATGGTCGACGGTACCCACTGGACCAAAGATGACGAGATGGTGCTGGGCAAGCTGCGCAATCTCAAGTGCCCTGTGGTGCTGGCGGTCAACAAGATCGACAACGTCAAAGAGAAAGAAGATCTGCTGCCCCACCTCGAGTGGCTGGGCCAACAGATGAACTTCGCCCATATTCTGCCCATCAGTGCCGAAAAGGGCACCAACGTGGAGAAGATCCGCGAGTGGGCCAAGGATCTGCTGCCGGAAAACGTCCACTTCTTCCCGGAAGATTACGTGACTGACCGCTCCTCCCGCTTTATGGCCTCCGAAATCATCCGCGAGAAGCTGATGCGCTTCACCGGTGAGGAGCTGCCCTACTCGGTGACGGTGGAGATCGAGCGCTTCAAGGTGGAAGAGAACGGCCTCTACCACATCCACGGCCTGATCCTGGTCGAGCGCGATGGCCAGAAGAAGATGGTCATCGGCAACAAGGGCGAGAAGATCAAGACCATAGGCACCGAAGCGCGCCTCGATATGGAACGTCTGTTCCAGAACAAGGTGCACCTCGAGCTGTGGGTCAAGGTCAAATCCGGTTGGGCTGACGATGAGCGCGCCCTGCGCAGCCTCGGGTATGGCGACGACTGATTGCTGACCCCGGCTTTCGTCATCCACAGTCGGCCCTATCGGGAGACCAGCCAGCTGGTCGAGGTCTTCACCCAGGATAGTGGCCGATTTACTCTGGTGGCTCGCGGTTCTCGCGGGCCACGCTCCCCTCTCAAGGGGCTGCTGCAACCCTTTACCCTGCTCACCATCGCCTGGCGCGGCAAGGGGGATCTCAAGAACCTCACCCAGGTCGAATGCCCGGATCACTCCCTGCGTCTCGGTGGCGATCGCCTCTTCTACGGCCTCTATCTCAACGAGTTGGTCTACTACCTGCTGGAAGCGCACACCCCGTTCCCCGAAGTATTCGACGCCTATGCTCGTGCCATCATGGCGCTGGCCGACGGCGAGACGCCGGAGCTGCCGCTGCGTCGCTTCGAGTTCCTGCTGTTGCAGGCGCTCGGTTATGCGGTGGATTTCGAATACACGGCGGACGACGAGTCGCCCATCGAGCCGACCCTGCTCTATGGCTTCGAGCGTGAATTGGGCTTTGTTGCTTGCGAGCGGGCGCCGGATCCCCGTACCCTGTTTCTCGGTGCCCACCTGCTCGCCTTTGCCGAGGGACGTTTCGATACCCCTCCCTTGCTGCAGGCGGCCAAACGTTTCAGCCGATTGGCACTGCAACCCTATCTGGGCAAGCGCCAGCTAAAGAGCCGGGAGCTGTTTTTAAAACGCAAAGCCAGTATGCAAGGCTGACACAGATTACAGACATACGGATATTGGCGCGGTGTTATTCGCTGACCGCGCAGTCAACAGATGAAGCCTTTCAAGGAGTTCTCAATGAGTGAAATCTATCTGGGTGTGAACATCGACCATATCGCCACCCTGCGCAACGCCCGTGGCACCCAGTATCCTGATCCGGTACAGGCCGCGTTCGTGGCCGAGCAGGCCGGGGCCGATGGCATTACCGTGCATCTGCGTGAAGATCGCCGCCACATCACCGACCGCGATGTGGAGATCCTGCGCCAGACTATCCAGACCAGAATGAACCTGGAGATGGCAGTGACCGAAGAGATGATCGGCATCGCCTGCCGCATCAAGCCCCACTTCGTCTGTCTGGTGCCGGAGAAGCGCACCGAAGTGACCACTGAGGGCGGTCTGGACGTGGCCGGTCAGCTGGCCAAGGTGACTGACGCTGTTGCCCGTCTCTCCGCTGTGGGGGCCCAGGTTTCGCTCTTTATCGATGCCGATCCCATCCAGATCGATGCGGCTGCCGAGAGTGGCGCCCCCTTTATCGAGATCCATACCGGCCGTTACGCCGATGCCACCACCGATGCCGAGCGTAACGCCGAGTTCAAGCGCATCGCCGCCGGTGCCTCCTATGCCGCTGGCAAGGGCTTGAAGGTCAATGCCGGTCACGGCCTGCACTACCACAACGTCAAGGCCATCGCCGCCATCCCCGAGCTCTATGAGCTCAACATCGGCCACGCCATCATCGGCCGCGCCGCCTTCGATGGCCTGGCCAAGGCCGTGAGCGATATGCGCCTGCTGATGCAGGAAGCCCGTCAGGGGATCTGAGTTGCAAAATAGGCCCGCGGCCTGAGACTGGCCGCTAGAAATAACAAGGGACGCCACGGCGTCCTTTGTTATTTCAGGTGTTGTTCAAGTGAGGACAATGGGCTGGCGGCCACCGAGCTGTAATAACCCAGCACAATCGGCTATAAGCAGTTGATGTCAAAAGGGTTACACTGGTTGACCCTGTGAGTTGGACGAGATTGTTATGGATCATCCCCTGTACCACCCCGATATCACCGAACTTGAACCTGTCGCCCGCGCGGCGGGGGCGGCCATCATGGCCATCTACAGCCAGCCCTTCGCTGTGGAGTACAAGAGCGACGAGAGTCCGCTGACCGCGGCCGACAAGGGGGCTCATGAGGTGATAGTGCAGGCGTTGGCACGGCTGACTCCTGATATCCCTGTGCTGTCGGAGGAGTCAGGGCCCGAGGTGATGGCGGTGCGTCATTGCTGGTCCCGCTACTGGCTGGTGGATCCCCTCGACGGCACCAAGGAGTTTGTCTCGCGCAACGGCGAGTTCACCGTCAATATCGCGCTGATTGAAGGGGGGGCGCCGCGTTGGGGGCTGGTCTATGCCCCTGTGCTGGACAAGCTCTGGTATGGCGGAAAGGGTCTCGGTGCCTGGCGCATCGCCGATGGCAAGCGCGAGCCTATCCAGACCCGGCCTCATCGTGAAGGCGAGGCGTGGCGAGTGGTGGGCAGTCGCAACCACCTGTCGCAGGAGACCCTCGATTTCTTGGCTCCTTTTGGCGAGCTCGAGCTGGTCTCCATGGGCAGCTCCCTCAAGTTCTGCATTATTGCCGAGGGGGGCGCCGAGCTCTATCCGCGCCTCGCCCCCACCTGCGAGTGGGATACCGGCGCTGCGCAGGCGGTGCTGGAGGGGGCCGGTGGCAGCGTCACCCAACTCGATGGCTCGTCCCTTGTCTACAATAAGCCCGATATTCTCAACCCCTGGTTTGTCGCTAGGGCGTAAGCCTGATGTCGGGATGCAAAAAGGCCGGACTGGAGTGAACTTCCAGTCCGGCCTTTTTTATTTCGCTATGCGCTTCGGGTCAGAAGACCTTTTTGAACGGCTTGATGGTGACCTTGGCGTAAACACCGGCGGTCACATAAGGGTCGGCATCGGCCCAGGTTTGGGCGTCAGCCAGCGAGGCAAACTCGGCGATGACGGTGCTGCCGGTAAAGCCTGCATCAGCCGGATCCTCGGCATCGATAGCCGGGTTGGGGCCGGCGGTCAGCAGGCGACCCTCATCCTGCAGGGCTTGCAGTCGGGCCAGATGGGCAGGGCGAACCTGCTTGCGCAGTGGCAGGCTATCGGGGACATCTTCGGAGTAGATGAGATACCACATGAGAGGATCCTTTTCTGATGAGGGTTATTTTTTCAGCTGCTCTTTTTGTTCAGCCGGAATGTGGCGGTAGAGATAGATGCCGCTCAGCAGGGTAAAGACCAGCGTCATCCCCAGCAGGCCGAACACCTTGAAGTTGACCCACATCTCTTGCGGCATGTTGAATGCCACGTAGAGGTTGAGCAGACCACAGACGGTAAAGAAGCCGACCCAGCCGAGATTGACCTTGTCCCAGACTGCATCGGGCGCTTGCAGCTCCTTGGCCAGCATCTGTTTGATCAGATTCTTGCCAAAGCCGTAGCGGCTGATGAGCAGACCCAGTGCGAACAGCACATTGATGACAGTCACTTTCCACTTGATGAAGGTGTCATCGTGGAAAAACACGGTGAGGCCGCCGAAGAAGCCAACCAGCAGGAAGGTAAAGAGCTGCATCTTCTCGACCTTGCGGTAGCGGATCCAGCTATAGGCGAGTTGCAGACCGGTGACCACCACCAGTGCGCCGGTAGCCATGTAGATGTCGTAAAACTTGTAGACCGCAAAGAAAACGATAAGTGGAATAAATTCAATAAATTGCTTCATGTCTGGCGCGTAGCCCTCAAGAATGGATCTCAAAATTTTGTCCAGTTTACCTGCCCGATGGGCAACGGCAAATGAATAAGACCGCCCAATTTACGTCCAGTTCCCTGGCTCGGCGCTAGCCAAATAGCTGGCGGGCAAGGGGCTCGCCCAGCCGTTTTTGATCCGCCAGCAGGTCGCGGATATGGCGCTCTTCAATCAGAGGGTTGAGCAGCACGGCGCGCAGCAGGGTGAGCGGTTGGGCACCGTAGCGTACCACCGCTCGTTGGGTGCGGGAGACAAAGCTGTGCCCCTCGGCCCGCTGGGCTTTTTGCAGTGCCACGTTGAAGTCGTTGAGCTGCGCGTTGGCCGCTTCGTCCAGTGCTTTGCCCTGCAGATGGGGCGGGATGCAGCGGTAGGAGAGCAGGTTCATCACCGGTGCCGACATCAACTCGAAGGCGGGGTCGCTTTCGATGAGCTCGGCCATCAGCCGGGCGCGGTCGTAGTTGGCTTCGATAAGCTCGGCGTAGCCTTGCTGGCCGAAGAGTTGGAAAGCGGCATCCAGATAGAGGGCATTGGCCGGGCGGGTGCCCTCCAGGGTAAAGCGACCCTGATCGAACGAGGTGGCGCGAATGGCGTAGGGCGCCTCTCGTTTGACTGCCATCATCAGGTCGGGCTGGCGGCAGAGCAGCATGCCGGTACCGAGCGGCACCAGCAGTTGCTTGTGGCCATCCAGGGTGACGGTATCGGCGCGCTCGATCCCGGCTAGCAGGTTTTGATAGCGGGGGGAGAAGAGGGTCGGGCCGCCCCAGGCGGCATCCACGTGGAAGTGGATCTGCTCGCGCTCGGCGATGGCCGCCAGTTCTGGTAGCGGATCGATGGAGCCAAAGTCAGTACTGCCCGCCACGCCGATCAGCGCCAGCACCTTGAGTTTCTGTTCCTTGCACTGGATCAGTGCCTGCTCCAGCGCAGCCAGACTGAGCCGGTTCTGCTCGTCAGTCTCAAGGCGCCAGACGCTGCGGGCGCCCAATCCCAGCAGATCCATCCCCTTGTCGAAGGAGTAGTGCATCAGGCGGGAGCCCAGAATGACGGCGCCGCGATAGCCCTGCTCATAGAGGGCGAACAGGTTGTCGCCACAGGCGCTGTTGCGGGCCAGCCAGAGGGCGGTGATGTTGGCGATGGTGCCACCGCTGGTCATGACGCCGAGGGCGGCATCCTTGGCATGCATCTGCTCGCCGTAGAAGGCATCATCCCTGCCATAGATGAGGCGGTGCAGCTTGGCCAGCACCTCCCGCTCCAGAAAGCTGAGCAGGCGGGAGGACTCCATCTTCATCGGATTCTGGTTCAGCATCACCAGCAGGCGTGACAGCTCGGCGGTATAGGCCGGCAGTGGCGCCGTCATGTGGCCCATGTAGCGTGGTGAGGTGAGGTGTGAGGCTCCGGGCACCAGAGTAGCCAGCCGCGCCAGATACTCCTCGATAGGTTGGCCGACTGCTGGCATGCGGGATTGATCGAGCTGGTGGGTGAACAGGTCGCGCTGGTAGGGGGCCTGACTGTCGTCGGAGTGGTGAAAGCTCTCCAGCAAGGTGTTCATCGCCTCGCCAAAGGCGGGATCCGCTTGTGCAAACAGCTCAGTCAACTTCATCAGGTTCTCCAGACCAGGTCACCGGGGTAGGTGTCTATGCCGCTTGTCTCGGGCATCGGCGGCAGAGCATACACCAAAGGTTGGCAGGTGACAGCCACTCCATTTTTTAAGCGAACACTTGTACTCCGAAATGGCGCTGGGTAGAGTGAGCCACAGTTATTGTGGAGTCGATGTTATGAGTGGTGTGATGGATTACTCCCCCCGGGAGGAGTTGGCAAACCGGCTGAGTCATGGTGCGGGATTGTTGCTGGGGATTGTCGGGCTGGTGCTGTTGCTCATCAAGGGATGGAGTCAGGGTACACAGGCGCTGGTGAGCTACAGCCTTTATGGCGGAAGTCTGGTGCTGCTCTATCTCGCCTCGACCCTCTATCACAGCATGGCGGAAGGGCGGGCCAGACGCTGGTGCAAGGTGTTTGATCACTGCGCCATCTATCTGCTGATTGCCGGCACCTATACCCCCTTCCTGCTAGTCGCGTTAGACACGCCGCTGGCGAAGGGGTTGATGGTGGTGATCTGGGCCCTGGCGCTGGCTGGCGTGGTGTTCAAGCTGGTGTTTATCAACCGCTTCAAGAAGTTGTCGCTTTTTACCTACCTGATGCTGGGTTGGCTGTCGCTGGTGGTCATCTACCAACTCTATATCCATCTGGCCGGTGAGGGGCTGCTGCTGCTCGGGCTTGGCGGCCTTATCTACAGCCTCGGGGTCATCTTCTATGTGGCCAAGCAGATCCCCTATAACCATGCCATCTGGCATCTCTTTGTGCTGGGTGGCAGCGTTTGTCACTTTATGGCCATTTACGGCTACGTCGCCTAACGTCTTGCAACTAGCCCTTAATTGGTATTTTTAGCGCGTAAAAGGATAAATTCGTGCGGTATCACACAGTTGGCATCAGCGTTTGCTGACAAGCTAGGGCCAGTTCAATTCGCAAAGGATGCACGAAATGAGTGAAATCGCGCTTTCCATCAGCATGTTGTCGCTGGTGGCAGTGCTAGGACTCTGGCTGGGAAACTGGCGAGTCTATGGCGTTGGCTTGGGAATAGGGGGGGTGCTGTTCGGCGGCATCATAGTGGGTCACTTTGCAGGCGCCTCCGATCTCGCGCTGGATGCACAAACGCTTCACTTTATTCAAGAATTTGGCCTGATCCTGTTTGTCTATACCATCGGCATTCAGGTCGGGCCGGGTTTCTTCTCGTCATTGCGCAGTTCGGGTCTCAAACTCAACGCCTTTGCCGCTTTGCTGGTCATCCTTGGCTGCGTGGTGGCCGCTGGCTTGCATCAATTTTTCGATGTGCCGTTGCCGGTCATTCTGGGGGTATTCTCCGGTGCCGTCACCAATACGCCATCTCTCGGTGCGGGCCAGCAGATCCTGGCCGAGCTGGGCGCCGCGCCCGGTTCTACCGGCCTGATGGGGATGGGCTATGCGGTTGCCTATCCGTTTGGTATCTGTGGCATTTTGCTCACCATGTGGCTGGTCAGGGTCTTCTTTCGCATCAAGATCGACGATGAAGCCGCCCAGTTCGAGCTACAAACCGGTAAAACCAAGGAGAGCTTGCAGACCATCAACATCGCGGTGCGCAACCCCAATATGCACGGCCTGATGCTGAGCGAGATCCCGAGTCTCGACGAGTCTGATGTCATCTGTTCACGGCTCAAACGGGGCGACGAGCTGATGGTGCCACGGCCGGAATCCCGTATCGAACTGGGTGACTTGTTACATCTGGTGGGTGAGCGCCACGCGCTGCACAAGGTGTTGCTGGTGTTGGGGGAGGAGGTGGAGACCTCGCTCTCGACCCGGGGCACCGATCTGCGCGTCGAGCGAGTAGTGGTGACCAACGAGCAGGTTCTTGGCAAGAAGATCCGCGATCTGGACATTAAACAGCGCTATGACGTGGTGATCTCGCGCCTCAACCGTGCCGGTATCGAACTGGTGCCGACCAGCCAGACAAGCCTGCAGTTTGGTGACATCCTCAACCTAGTTGGCCGTCTCGATGCCATCGAAGCTGTCACCAATGTGGTCGGCAACGTGCAACAAAAGCTGCAACAGGTGCAGATGTTGCCGGTATTTATCGGGATTGGCCTTGGCGTATTGCTCGGCTCCATCCCCTTCTACCTGCCCGGTTTCCCGGCCGCTCTCAAATTGGGTCTGGCGGGTGGGCCGCTGGTGGTGGCGCTGATCCTGTCGCGGATCGGCAGCATCGGCAAGCTCTACTGGTTTATGCCACCCAGCGCCAACCTGGCGCTGCGGGAGATCGGGATCGTGCTGTTTCTGGCGGTGGTCGGCTTCAAGTCCGGTGCCGGCTTCGTCGATACCCTGATCAACGGTGATGGCCCAGCCTGGATGCTCTACGGTATGGCGATTACCCTGATCCCGCTGCTGGTAGTCGGTGTGCTGGCGCGCCTCTACGGCAAGATGAACTACCTGACCCTGTGCGGTTTACTGGCCGGCTCCATGACAGATCCTCCCGCGCTGGCCTTTGCCAACGCAATGCACCCGACCAGTGGCGCCAGTGCGCTCTCATATGCCACTGTCTACCCGCTGGTGATGTTCCTGCGGATCATCTCGCCACAGTTGCTGGCTATCATCCTCTGGGCGGGAGCCTAGGGTTAATCCTGACGGGAGCATGCTTTGTCATGCTCCCGTCATCATTCTGTAATTTATTGATAATTTTGGTTTTTGCTATTCTCGTAACCTCGCTTTATACACTTCTGTCTGGCTGAACAGTTCAGCCTCAAATCGGTCTATCCTTTCGAATTTTCGAGCTGGTTATTTTTCCCCTCAGTCTGCAAAGTAGGCTGTGGCTTATTGCATTCAAATCAGGATTCAGGAGAGAACATGATCACCAATGCCGTTACCTTGGAACAGGGCGTAACCGTAACCCAACTCAAAGGACAAATTTATCTGGTTGCCGCAGATGGCAGCCGGAAGCTGTTGGCTGAAGGTGATGTGCTGCCGAAAGGGGCGGTGATCATGTCGCCGGATGGCGCCAGTTTCATGGGCGGCGGACAGTCGTTCAATGTGCAACCAGCCAGCGAGCAGAGTGAGCCTGCCGAAGAGGGGGATGCTCCCCAGCTGGCGCAAAACGGCGCTGCAGGTACTCCTGATGATATCAATGCCTTGCAACAGGCGATCTTGGGTGGGGCTGACCCGACTCAGGCCTTTGAAGCCTCTGCAGCCGGCGGTGCACCTGCCGCCGGCGGTGGCGGTATTGGGGGCGTCGCCGGTGCCAGTGGCAACGGCGGTTTTGTCACCATCGACCGTACCGGTTCCGCAACCATTGCTGAAGCCACCTTCGATACCACCTACAACGCCAATGGTGAGCTACCGCTTGGTGCTGCTGGCGAAGATGAGGTATTTGACCTGACTCCGCCCACCATCTCCGTCGTTGCGCCAGATAACACCAATGACACCACTCCGACCCTGACCGGAACCACGGATGCTCCTGCTGGCAGCACTGTGACCTTGCTGGTCACCGACGCAAACGGTAATCAACAAACCCTGACCGCGATCGTCACACCCACTGGCACCTTCACTGTGGATGTGGTTACCCCCTTGGCTGAAGGCTCTTATACCGTCACTGCCACAGTGACCGATCCGGCGGGGAATACAGGTAGTGCTACTGATTCAGGGAGTGTGGATGTAACCGCTCCAGTGATCACCGTCGATGCGCCGGACAACAGCAACGACACCACCCCGACCATTACCGGTACGACGGATGCCCCGGCGGGCAGCACTGTTACCTTGGTCGTGACCGATGCCAATGGCACTCAACAAACCCTGACTGCCACCGTGCAACCGGGTGGTGGTTACAGCGTGGATGTCACCACCCCGTTGGCGGAAGGCAGCTATCAGGTGACGGCCAGCGTCACCGATCCGGCTGGCAACACCGGCACTGCGACCGACGATGGTAGCGTGGATAGCAAGGCCCCTAACCTGACCATCGCACTTGATGCCAATATCACCGACGACGATGTCATCAACGCCGCCGAAGCGGGTCAGCAGATCCCGGTCAGTGGCACCGTGAGCGGCGAGTTCAAGGTAGGCGACATCGTTACCCTGACCGTCAATAACACCGCATACACCGGTCCGGTGGACGCCAATGGCCGCTTCACCATCTTGGTGGCGGGCAGTGACCTAGTGGCCGATAAAGACCAGAGCATCGATGCCAGCGTGACCAGCACCGATGCGGCGGGCAACAGTGCCACTGCGACCGACAGCGAAGGCTACAGCTTGGATACTGCCGCCCCGAGCGTGGTGGTCAACATCGTTGACGACAAGCTGACCGTGGGCGAGACCAGCGAGGTCACCTTCACCTTCAGCGAGCAGGTCAAGGGCTTCGAAGTGGGCGACCTGACCGTGGTGGGCGGCACTGTTACCGACCTCAAGACCACTGACGGCGGCAAGACCTGGACCGGCACCTTCACGCCGACCCCGGGCTTCGAAGGCACTGCCAGCGTCACCGTGAACGAGGGCAGCTACACCGACCTGGC
>NZ_JBFODL010000023.1:0-20324 GCF_040908295.1 Aeromonas sp. R4-2
GCTACAACACCAGCACCTACGGTACGGCCACCTTCACGGATAGCGAAACGCAGGCCGTCGTCCATCGCGATCGGAGCAATCAGGGTAACAACCATCTTGATGTTGTCGCCCGGCATTACCATCTCTACGCCTTCCGGCAGTTCGATGGTACCGGTCACGTCGGTAGTACGGAAGTAGAACTGCGGACGGTAGCCTTTGAAGAACGGGGTATGACGACCACCTTCTTCTTTGGACAGCACGTACACTTCAGATTCGAACTTGGTGTGCGGCTTGATAGAACCCGGCTTGGCCAGTACCTGACCACGCTCTACGTCTTCACGCTTAACACCACGCAGCAGCGCGCCGATGTTCTCGCCTGCACGACCTTCGTCCAGCAGTTTGCGGAACATTTCAACACCGGTACAGGTGGTAGAAACGGTATCTTTGATACCAACGATTTCTACGGTCTCACCTACTTTAACGATACCGCGCTCTACACGACCGGTTACTACGGTACCACGGCCAGCGATAGAGAATACGTCTTCGATAGGCATCAGGAACGGCTGGTCAATCGCGCGCTCCGGCTCCGGGATGTAGGTATCCAGGTGGCCAGCCAGCTCGATGATCTTCTCTTCCCACTGAGCGTCGCCTTCCAGCGCTTTCAGTGCGGAACCGCGAACTACCGGCAGGTCATCACCCGGGAAGTCGTACTCGGTCAGCAGTTCACGAACTTCCATCTCAACCAGTTCGAGCAGCTCTTCGTCATCAACCATGTCACACTTGTTCATGAACACGATCATGTACGGGATACCAACCTGACGACCCAGCAGGATGTGCTCACGAGTCTGCGGCATCGGGCCGTCAGTCGCTGCTACTACCAGGATCGCGCCGTCCATCTGGGCAGCACCGGTGATCATGTTTTTAACGTAGTCGGCGTGACCCGGGCAATCTACGTGGGCGTAGTGACGGGTAGCGGTGTCGTATTCTACGTGGGAGGTGTTGATGGTGATACCACGCTCACGCTCTTCCGGTGCCTTGTCGATCTGGTCGAAGGCGAAAGCTTTACCACCGAAGTGCTTGGCCAGCACGTTGGTGATAGCTGCAGTCAGGGTGGTTTTACCGTGGTCAACGTGGCCGATGGTGCCGACGTTTACGTGCGGTTTATTACGCTCAAATTTTTCTTTAGACACGACGTAGTCCTTCTAGGTTAAACCCGCCTACCGTCGTAGGCGGGGAATCTTAAATTACTTGGATTTGCGCTCTTCGATCACGGCTTGTGCAACGTTGGTCGGTGCATCGTGATACTTGGCGAATTCCATGGCGTAGGAAGCACGACCCTGGGTAGCGGAACGCAGTGCAGTTGCATAACCGAACATTTCGGCCAGCGGCACCAGAGCACGTACGATCTTGCCGGACGGGCCATCTTCCATACCTTCGATCAGGCCACGACGACGGTTCAGGTCACCGATAACGTCGCCCATGTAATCTTCCGGAGTTTCAACTTCTACTTTCATGATCGGTTCGAGCAGAACCGGGTTGGCTTTCATGAAGCCAGCCTTAAAGGCCATGGAAGCAGCGATTTTGAACGCCAGTTCGGAAGAGTCGACATCATGGTAAGAACCGAAGTGCAGACGCACACCCAGATCCATAACCGGGTAACCAGCCAGCGGACCAGATTTGAGCTGCTCACGGATACCTTTATCAACACCCGGGATGAATTCACCAGGAATGACACCACCTTTGATGTCGTTGACGAATTCGTAGGCTTTGCCTTCTTCCAGCGGGTACATGTCGATAACAACATGACCGTACTGACCGCGACCACCAGACTGCTTGGCATGCTTGCCTTCGATGTCTTTTACGGTGGTACGGATGGTTTCACGGTAGGCAACCTGCGGCTTACCTACGTTGGCTTCAACCTTGAACTCGCGACGCATACGGTCAACGATGATGTCCAGGTGCAGCTCACCCATACCAGCGATGATGGTTTGACCTGACTCTTCGTCAGTCCATACGCGGAAGGACGGATCTTCCTGAGCCAGACGGCCCAGTGCCAGACCCATCTTCTCCTGGTCAGCCTTGGTTTTCGGCTCAACCGCGATAGAAATTACCGGCTCCGGGAATTCCATACGCTCGAGGATGATCGGTGCGTTCGGGTCACACAGGGTGTCACCAGTGGTCACGTCTTTCAGACCGATGGCAGCAGCGATGTCACCAGCGCGTACTTCTTTGATCTCTTCACGCTTGTTGGCATGCATCTGAACGATACGGCCAAAACGCTCGCGCTTGTCCTTGACGGAGTTCAGCACGGTGTCACCGGAGTTGATCACGCCAGAGTAGACACGGAAGAAGGTCAGGTTACCAACGAACGGGTCGGTAGCGATCTTGAACGCCAGAGCAGAGAACGGCTCGTCATCAGAAGCGTGACGCTCGTCTTTGGTCTCGCCGTCCATTTTCAGGCCGTCGATAGCAGCAACGTCGGTCGGAGCCGGCAGGTACTCGATCACGGCATCCAGCATTGCCTGTACGCCCTTGTTCTTGAACGCGGAGCCACAGGTTACCAGGATGATTTCGTTGTTCAGCACGCGCTGACGCAGAGCACCTTTGATCTCTTCCTCGGTCAGCTCTTCGCCGCCCAAGTATTTTTCCATCAGGTCTTCAGACGCTTCAGCAGCAGCTTCAACCAGATTCATGCGCATTTCTTGCGCCTGTTCCAGCAACTCGGCCGGGACGTCTTCGTAATCGAAGGATACGCCCTGATCAGCTTCATTCCAGTTGATCGCCTTCATCTTGACCAAGTCAACAACGCCCTTGAAGTTCTCTTCAGAGCCGATGTTCAGCTGAAGGGGAACCGGAGTACCTTTCAGACGGGTCTTGATGTGCTCAACGCAGCGCAGGAAGTTGGCGCCGGTACGGTCCATCTTGTTGACGAACGCGATACGGGGAACCTTGTACTTGTTAGCCTGACGCCATACGGTTTCAGACTGTGGCTGTACGCCACCTACGGCACAGTACACCATCACGGCACCGTCCAGAACACGCATTGAACGCTCTACTTCGATAGTAAAGTCAACGTGGCCCGGGGTATCGATGATGTTGATACGGTGCGGTTGGAACTGTTTACCCATACCGGACCAGAAAGCGGTGGTCGCGGCGGAGGTGATGGTGATACCACGCTCTTGTTCCTGTTCCATCCAGTCCATGGTGGCAGCGCCATCGTGAACTTCACCGATCTTGTGACTTACACCGGTGTAAAACAGTACGCGCTCGGTAGTAGTAGTCTTACCGGCGTCAATGTGAGCGGAGATACCGATGTTACGATAACGCTCAATGGGGGTTGTACGAGCCATTGTCATCCTCTTACTAAGGCGCTTGTCCCTAGATAATTAAAGGTGCGCAGAGTCAAAAGACCCTGCGCAAGCGGATTACCAGCGGAAGTGAGCGAAGGCTTTGTTCGCTTCAGCCATACGGTGAACGTCTTCACGTTTCTTGACAGACGAACCCTTATTGTCAGCGGCATCCAGCAGCTCGCCAGCCAGACGCTGAGCCATTGATTTTTCACCACGTTTACGAGCGGCATCAACCAACCAGCGCATTGCCAGGGCATTGCGACGTACCGGACGAACTTCTACCGGCACCTGATAGGTTGCACCACCGACGCGACGAGATTTAACCTCGACCGCCGGACGAATGTTATCCAGAGCTTCTTCGAATACGGCCAGGTGCTCTTTGCCAGATTTGGTGGCAATGATGTCCAGGGCGCCATAAACAATGGCTTCTGCAACAGATTTCTTACCGTCAACCATTACTACGTTGACAAATTTAGCCAGCAGCTCTGATCCGAACTTGGGATCTGGCAGGATTTTACGCTGACCAACAACACGACGTCTTGGCATTTCAAATTCTCCGTAACTTCAGGGATTACCCAAAACTAGAAAGCTATCTAACTAGAAACGAATTAACGTTTGGCCTTACTTAACGGAGAACCATTAAGCTTTAGGACGCTTCACGCCATACTTGGAGCGAGCCTGCTTACGGTCTTTAACACCGGCACAGTCCAACGCACCACGAACGGTGTGATAACGAACACCTGGCAAGTCTTTTACACGACCGCCACGGATCAGAACAACAGAGTGCTCTTGCAGGTTGTGACCTTCACCGCCGATGTAGGAGGTGACTTCGAAGCCGTTGGTCAGACGTACACGGCACACTTTACGCAGTGCAGAGTTAGGCTTCTTCGGGGTGGTGGTATATACACGAGTGCATACGCCACGCTTCTGAGGGCACGCTTCCAGCGCCGGCACGTTGCTTTTCACAACGAGCTTGATGCGTGGCTTGCGAACCAACTGGTTAATAGTTGCCATCAAAAGGCTCCTGATAATGACTTCATAAACGTGTGGAAAATCCTCCCCGCAGATACGGGGACGCGAAATTTTATGCCCTGTTGTCTGGGGAGTCAAGATTTATACAATTTGCGTCACAAAAGGGCAATTCGGATCCGTTTGATTTCACGACATCACATTGAATTATCTTGAAAATATGCTTCTCAGCCCCCCCAGGTGCGCGGGGAACCTTTTTGCGCAATCAGTGCCACCAGACCCGCCATATCGAGCACATTGCCCACCCGATGCTGCAAACCGCGAGCTTGCAGATCTTCCTGCATCACATAAAGCGGGATACCCGCCAGCCGCGCACTCCACTGGGGAGCCGATGCCGCAATCACGGCATCCTGCATCAGTACCAGCTCATCCTCGGGCTGAAGGTATGAGAGCGCCTCTGCCAGAGCCTGACTCTGAAAGGGGGAGTTCAATATCAGATGCAACATGGAGACCTCAAAAGCTGATGTGAGTCGAACATTGTGCCCAGTGCCGAGCCAGTTCCTGGCGCGGCAGACTCTCGATGGGGATCAGCAGATCATCCACTGTCACGCCACGCTCTGCCAGCGAGTCAGCACAAACATAGACCTCTTTGATGTCGTAGAGTTCCAGCATTTTGAAGGTGGGCGCGTAGTGGCGCTGCAAAATGGCGGCAGGCTGCTGCTCCTTGAGCAGTTGCAGCACACCGTCCCCAATCAGGAAGAGGGCCAGCTCATCGGTCATGGCCGAGGTGGCCAACAAGGCATCCAGTCCTTCCCGGCCGGCGGCATGGCCATGGGGGCCACGACTGCAGATAAAGGCGATTTTCTTGCTCATGACTCCCCCTAGAACTGAACCAACCGATCGGCGGTGAGCGCAGCCTCGGCCAACTGGCCCAGACCGCTCAGACAAAATGGCGGTTGCAGATTGAAGTGTACCTGCCCTGCCCCCTTGGCTTCCTGTTCATCGAGCACACCGCGTCGCATGGCAGCGGCGACGCAGACGTCGATACGGATCCCCTGCTCTGCTGCCAGCTCTCGCCACAGACGCACCAGGTCAGTCTCATCGGATGCAGGCAGATGCAGACCGTTGCCGTTGCAGACCCCATCCTGATAGAAGAACAGGTGGGACAAGGTATGCCCCTGTGCCAACAGGGTGCGGGCAAAACGATAGGCTGTGCTGGCCGATTGGGTGCCATAGGCAGGCCCCGTGACCAGGATGGCAAAACTCAGACTCATAGCAGGACTCCTGTGCTGACCCGGTCCATTTTACGCCAAAAACAAAAAAGCCCCTGCCAGGAGGGGCTTGATTCGCTCTGTTGATCAGAGATGGGCAATCGCCTCGACCTCGACCAGCACATCTTTCGGCAGACGGGCCACCTCCACGCAGGAGCGGGCTGGCGCAGCATCGCCAAAGTAGCGGGCATAGACCTGATTGAAGGCAACGAAGTTGTTCATGTCACTCAGGAAGCAAGTGGTTTTGACCACTTTGCTGGCATCAGCACCCGCAGCCTGCAACACGGCAACCAGATTCTTCATCACCCGCTCGGCCTGCTCTTCAATGCCGCCAGCCACGATTTCCATGGTGGCAGGATCGAGCGGGATCTGCCCGGAGGTGAAGATCATCTCGCCAACCTTGGTAGCCTGAACATACGGACCAATCGCGGCAGGCGCCTTGTCGGTTGCAATCACTTCTTTAGCCATTCATCTATCCCCTTCTGGAATGAGTTACTCGTTCTCGTCTTCACCCTGCTTGCGCTGTCGGATGTAAAGATAAACGGTATGTTTTGAAATATTGAGTTTGTCCGCCACCAGATTGATCGAATCCTTGATGTCGAAAATGCCCTTCTCGAACAGCTGGGTCACGATGAAGCGGTTCTTGGCATTGTTGGCCACGGTGGGATCGCGATTGATCTCGTCGATGGTGTTATCCACCGTCTGGGCAACCAGCTCTTCCACGCTGTTGGCGAAGGTCTCTGGTGACTGACGCGCCGCCTGCTGGGGCGTCGGGAAAAATTCGGCCACGAACTCGTGGAAAGGCGCATTGATGTGCAGGTTGATGCAAATAAGCCCCACCACTTGCCGCTCGCTGTTGCGAATGGCGATGGTGCTCGACTTCATCAGCGCGCCAGTACGGCTGCGAGCGAAATAGCTCTGGGTGTAATCCTGGCCGGTGCTCTCGATGTCCTTGAGCATGCGCAGGGCGAGATCGGTGATGGGCGCCCCGAGGGTGCGTCCGGTATTGAAGCCGTTGGCAATCTTGATCACCGACTCGTGCAGATTTTCCAGGGAGTGGAGTACCACTTCACAATGCTTGCCGAACAGCTCGGCCAAGCCATCGATGAGCCCATCGTATGAACGCAACAATTCCCTGTCTTCATCTGTAAAAGTGCGGCTGATCAGCTGTTCTTCGGGAAGCATGGCTTCCTCGATACCGACAGTCATGTTCTACCCCTGTAATAACCATTCAACTTTCCCGAGTTTTAAATTGCAGGGGAGCAAAGTCAACTTTTTTTGATTTTTTACTCTACAACTTTGCTCTGGATCATCCTGAAACCCGCGCTGCGTCTACCTTTGCCGAGGAATTGGCCAACAAAAAGGGCTCCTTGAAGGAGCCCTTTTTAATCACGGATGACGAGTTACTCTTCGTCGAAGCTACCGGCTGCGTTAAGCAGATCCGCCAGGTTCTGCTCCGCTTCATCAGCGGTCACCTGCGGGGTGCCAACAGCACGAGCTGCGGCAGCACGCTGGTTGATCCGGCTGTGGTGGTAGGCAAAGCCGGTACCAGCCGGGATCAGACGACCCACGATGACGTTCTCTTTCAGACCACGCAGTTCATCACGCTTGCCACCTACGGCGGCTTCGGTCAGAACGCGAGTGGTTTCCTGGAAGGAAGCCGCGGAGATGAAGGACTCGGTGCTCAGAGATGCCTTGGTAATACCCATCAGTACATGACGGTAGGTCGCAGGGGTCTTGCCCTCGGCAACCAGCTTACGGTTGGCAATCTTCACACGAGCCACTTCAACCTGTTCGCCTTCGATCAGATCGGTATCGCCAGCGCTCAGGATCTCGCACTTGCGCAGCATCTGACGAACGATGACTTCGATGTGCTTGTCGTTGATCTTAACGCCTTGCAGACGGTAAACGTCCTGCACTTCGTTGGCGATGTAGTTGGCGACCGGGCTGATACCGCGCAGACGCAGGATGTCGTGAGCAGACTCAGGACCGTCCGCCAGCACTTCACCCTTCTCAACTTTTTCACCTTCGAACACGTTCAGGTTACGCCACTTCGGAATCATCTCTTCGTAGACGTTGCCACCATCGGTCGGGGTGATGACCAGACGGCGTTTGCCCTTGGTCTCTTTCCCGAAGGAGATGGTACCGGAGATCTCGGCCAGAATTGCCGGTTCCTTCGGTTGACGTGCTTCGAACAGATCCGCAACGCGCGGCAGACCACCGGTGATGTCCTTGGTACCGCCGGACTCTTGCGGGATACGCGCTACCGCGTCACCCACGCCCACGTTGGCACCATCTTCCAGGTTCACGATCGCCTTGCCCGGCAGGAAGTACTGGGCGGCTACATCGGTACCCGGGATCATCACGTCTTTGCCGTTCAGGTCGACCAGTTTAACGGTCGGACGCATCTCTTTACCGGCGCTCGGACGCTCGTTGACGTCCAGTACGACGATAGAAGAGAGGCCGGTCAGCTCGTCGGTCTGACGAGTGATGGTCACGCCATCGATCATGTGTTCGAACTGCAGGCGACCTGCCACTTCGGTGATGATCGGGTGGGTGTGCGGATCCCAGTTGGCAACGGTCTCGCCAGCACTCACGGCCTGGCCGTCCTTCACTTCCAGCACGGAACCGTAAGGCAGCTTGTGGCTTTCCTTGGTACGGCCCATGTCGTCCATGATGGTCAGTTCGGTAGAACGTGAGGTGATAACCAGTTTGTCATCGCTGTTGTGAACGAACTTGGCGTTCTGCAGCTTGATGGTACCTGTGTTCTTGACCTGGATGCTGCTTTCAGCAGCGGCACGAGATGCAGCACCACCGATGTGGAACGTACGCATCGTCAGCTGGGTACCCGGTTCACCGATGGACTGGGCGGCGATAACACCGACAGCCTCACCCTTGTTAACCAGGTGACCACGGGCCAGATCACGGCCGTAGCAGTGAGCACAGTTACCGAAGTCGGTTTCACAGGTGATGGCAGAACGAACCTTCACACGGTCAACGGAGTTACGCTCCAGCAGGTCACACAGCTGCTCGTCGAGCAGGGTGTTGCGAGCAACCAGGATCTCGTCCTCGGTACCCGGCTTGATGACATCTTCTGCCACCACACGACCTAGCACGCGCTCACGCAGCGGCTCGACCACGTCGCCACCCTCGATCAGCGGAGTCATCCACAGACCGTCGGTAGTGCCGCAATCGTCCTCGGTGATCACCATGTCTTGCGCCACGTCTACCAGACGACGAGTCAGGTAACCGGAGTTCGCAGTCTTCAGTGCGGTATCCGCCAGACCCTTACGAGCACCGTGGGTAGAGATAAAGTACTGCAGTACGTTCAGACCTTCGCGGAAGTTCGCGATGATCGGGGTCTCGATGATGGAGCCATCCGGCTTGGCCATCAGGCCACGCATACCGGCCAGCTGACGGATCTGGGCGGCGGAACCACGCGCACCAGAGTCGGCCATCATAAAGATGCTGTTGAACGAGGCCTGCTCTTCTTCTTCACCCAGCGAGTTAACGTTACGCTCTTTGGACAAGTTCTCCATCATGGCCTTGGAGACGCGCTCGTTGGCGCTGGCCCAGATATCGATAACCTTGTTGTAACGCTCGCCCGCAGTTACCAGACCAGACAGGAACTGGTCCTGGATCTCGGCAACTTCGGCTTCGGCTGCTGCAATGATGTCTTTCTTGGCATCCGGGATGACCATGTCATCGATACCAACGGAAGCACCGGACAGGGCCGCGTAGTGGAAACCGGTATACATCAGCTGGTCAGCGAAGATAACGGTGTCCTTCAGGCCCTGCTTGCGATAGCAGGTGTTCAGCAGACGGGAGATGAGCTTTTTGCCCAGCGCCTTGTTGGATACGCACTTGATCCAGTTCTGCGGATTGGCATCCAGATCAGCCTGTTCTGCAGCAGTCAGCACCTTCGGCTCATCGATCAGGGCGTATTCCATGCCTTTCGGCAGGATCAGGCTCAGGATCGCACGACCAACGGTGGTGTTCTTCATCTCGGTGTGTTCACGCAGAGAACCGTCTTCCTGACGCAGGTATTCGGTAATGCGTACTTTCACACGAGCATGCAGATCGGCCAGACCGGCGCGATATACTTTCTCGGCTTCTTTCGGGCCGGCCAGCACCATACCTTCGCCTTTGGCGTTGATACGGGCACGGGTCATGTAGTACAGACCCAAGACCACGTCCTGAGAAGGAACGATGATCGGCTCACCGGAGGCAGGCGACAGGATGTTGTTGGTAGACATCATCAGCGCACGCGCTTCCAGCTGGGCTTCCAGGGTCAGCGGTACGTGGACCGCCATCTGGTCACCATCGAAGTCCGCGTTATACGCAGCACAAACCAGCGGGTGCAGCTGGATTGCCTTGCCTTCGACCAGAGTCGGTTCGAATGCCTGGATACCCAGACGGTGCAGAGTCGGTGCACGGTTCAGCAGAACCGGGTGTTCGCGGATCACTTCGTCCAGGATATCCCAAACGACAGCTTCCTCGCGCTCCACCATCTTCTTGGCGGCCTTGATAGTGGTCGCCAGACCGCGGGTTTCCAGCTTGCCATAGATGAACGGCTTGAACAGTTCCAGAGCCATTTTCTTCGGCAGACCGCACTGATGCAGGCGCAGGGTCGGGCCTACGGTGATAACGGAACGACCAGAGTAGTCGACTCGTTTACCCAGCAGGTTTTGACGGAAACGACCTTGCTTACCCTTGATCATGTCGGCCAAGGATTTCAGCGGGCGCTTGTTGGAACCGGTGATGGCACGACCGCGACGGCCGTTATCCAGCAGCGCATCGACGGACTCTTGCAGCATACGCTTTTCGTTGCGCACGATGATGTCCGGAGCAGCCAGATCCAGCAGACGCTTCAAGCGGTTGTTACGGTTGATCACGCGACGGTACAGATCGTTCAGATCGGAAGTCGCGAAACGGCCGCCGTCCAGCGGTACCAGCGGACGCAGGTCCGGCGGCAGCACAGGCAGCACTGTCATGATCATCCACTCCGGCTTGTTGCCGGACTGCAGGAAAGCTTCCATCAGCTTCAGACGCTTGGTGGTCTTCTTGCGCTTGGTCTCGGAGTTGGTCTGATCCAGCTCCTCACGCATGGTTTTGACTTCACCTTCCAGATCGATAGCGCGCAGCAATGCCAGGATTGCTTCGGCACCCATCTTGGCGTCAAATTCGTCGCCCCACTCTTCCAGCGCATCCAGGTACTGCTCTTCAGAGAGCATCTGGCTGCGTTCGAGGTTGGTCATGCCCGGCTCGATTACGACGAAAGATTCGAAGTAAAGCACGCGCTCGATGTCGCGCAGGGTCATGTCCAGCAGCAGACCGATACGGGACGGCAGGGACTTCAGGAACCAGATGTGGGCAGTCGGGCTGGCCAGCTCGATGTGGCCCATACGCTCACGACGGACCTTGGTCTGGGTCACTTCAACGCCGCACTTCTCACAGATCACACCACGGTGTTTCAGGCGCTTGTACTTGCCGCACAGACACTCGTAGTCCTTCACCGGTCCGAAGATACGGGCGCAGAACAGACCATCACGCTCCGGCTTGAAAGTCCGGTAGTTGATGGTCTCAGGCTTTTTGACCTCACCGAATGACCAGGAGCGGATCATGTCAGGAGAGGCCAGACCGATCTTGATACTGTCAAACTCTTCGGTCTTGGTCTGAGCCTTCAAAAACTTGAGTAAGTCTTTCACGTGTTTCCCCTGTCAGGAGTCTAACCTCGGCGCCCCGGCTGCCAAAACAGCGGGGCGCCCACGTCAATTCTCGAACAATAAGAGCGAGCTCTTACTCTTCGTCCAGCTCGATGTTGATACCCAGAGAGCGGATTTCCTTCAGCAATACGTTGAAGGATTCGGGCATGCCCGGCTCCATACGGTGGTCGCCATCCACGATGTTCTTATACATCTTGGTACGGCCATTCACATCGTCAGACTTGACGGTCAGCATTTCCTGCAGGGTATATGCCGCACCGTAAGCCTCCAGGGCCCACACTTCCATCTCACCGAAACGCTGACCACCGAACTGAGCCTTACCACCCAGCGGCTGCTGGGTAACCAGGCTGTAAGAACCGGTAGAACGCGCGTGCATCTTGTCGTCGACCAAGTGGTTCAGCTTGAGCATGTACATGTAACCAACGGTTACTTTACGCTCGAAGCGGTTACCGGTACGGCCATCGAACAGATCAATCTGACCGGATTCCGGCAGATCGGCCAGCTTCAGCAGGGCTTTGATTTCGCGCTCTTTGGCACCATCAAAGACCGGAGTAGCAACCGGCAGACCCTTACGCAGGTTACCCACCAGAGTACGTACGTCGTCGTCAGACAGTTCGGCGATGTTCACTTGCTGGGTGTCCTTCTCGCCCAGGTCGTAGACCTGTTGCAGGAAGTTGCGCATCTCGTGCAGCTCGCGCTGCTCTTTGACCATGCGATCGATCTTCTCGCCGATCCCCTTGGCCGCAAGGCCCAGGTGCACTTCGAGGATCTGACCGATGTTCATACGGGATGGTACGCCCAACGGGTTCAGTACGATGTCGACCGGACGGCCGAACTCGTCATGAGGCATATCCTCGACCGGACAGATCTTGGAGATAACACCCTTGTTACCGTGACGGCCCGCCATCTTGTCACCCGGCTGGATGCGACGCTTGACTGCCAGATAAACCTTGACGATTTTCAGTACGCCCGGCGCCAGATCATCACCCTGGATAATCTTGCGACGCTTGTTCTCGAATTTCTTGTCGAACTCGGCTTTCAGCTCAACGTGCTGTTCAGCGATCTGTTCCAGTTCGGTCTGCTTGCCTTCGTCTTCGATGGCCAGTTCAAACCACTTGGAGCGATCGAGCTTGTTCAGACGATCTTCGCTGTAACCGGCGGCCAGCAGCAGGTTGCGGGAGCGGCCGAAAATGCCGTCTTCCAGGATCTTGAACTCTTCGGTCAAGTCCTTCTTCGCTTCCTTCAGCTGCATCTCTTCGATTTCTTTGGCGCGCTTGTCTTTTTCCACGCCATCGCGGGTAAAGACCTGCACGTCAACCACGGTACCGTACACACCGTTCGGTACACGCAGGGAGGAGTCCTTCACATCGGACGCCTTCTCACCGAAGATGGCGCGCAGCAGCTTCTCTTCCGGCGTCAGCTGGGTTTCACCTTTCGGGGTTACCTTACCGACCAGAATGTCGCCGCCCTTCACTTCGGCACCCACGTAGACGATACCGGACTCGTCCAGCTTGGACAGAGCGGCTTCACCCACGTTCGGGATGTCAGCAGTGATCTCTTCCGGACCCAGCTTGGTGTCACGGGAGATACAGGCCAGTTCCTGGATATGGATGGTGGTCAGGCGATCTTCCTGAACAACACGCTCGTTCACCAGGATCGAGTCTTCGAAGTTGTAACCGTTCCACGGCATGAACGCGACGCGCATGTTCTGACCGAGCGCCAGTTCACCCAGGTCGGTGGACGGGCCGTCAGCCAGTACGTCGCCAGCCATGACCGGCTCACCCAACATCACGCAAGGACGCTGGTTGATACAGGTGTTCTGGTTGGAACGGGTGTATTTGGTCAGGTTGTAGATGTCGATACCGGCTTCGCCTGGCATCAGCTCATCTTCATTGACCTTCAGGACGATACGGGAGGCATCGACATAGTCGATTACGCCGCCACGCTTGGCCACTACGGTTACACCGGAGTCAACGGCCACAGCGCGTTCCATACCGGTACCAACCAGCGGCTTGTCAGCACGCAGAGTCGGTACAGCCTGACGTTGCATGTTTGAACCCATCAATGCGCGGTTCGCGTCATCGTGTTCCAGGAACGGGATCAGAGCCGCTGCCACAGATACGATCTGCTGCGGGCTCACGTCCATATACTGGATCTGGTCGGCGTTCATAAAGGTGGATTCACCTTTGTGACGGCACGGGATCAATTCATCTTTCAGACGGCCATCTTCGGTGGTCGCGGCGTTAGCCTGTGCGATCACGTACTTGCCTTCTTCAATAGCAGACAGGTAGTCCACTTCGTCGGTGATCACACCGTCAATGACCTTACGGTACGGGGTCTCGAGGAAACCGTACTCGTTGGTACGAGAGTACACGGACAGAGAGTTGATCAGACCGATGTTCGGACCTTCAGGAGTCTCGATAGGGCACAGACGACCGTAGTGGGTCGGGTGTACGTCTCGGACTTCAAAGCCGGCACGCTCACGAGTCAAACCGCCCGGGCCCAGCGCGGAAATACGACGCTTGTGGGTCACTTCGGAGAGCGGGTTGTTCTGGTCCATAAACTGGGACAGCTGGCTGGAACCAAAGAACTCTTTGACTGCGGCGGAGATCGGCTTGGCGTTGATCAGATCCTGCGGCATCAGGGTGTCCAGGTCGCCCAGGGAGAGACGCTCCTTGACCGCACGCTCGACACGCACCAGACCTACGCGGAACTGGTTTTCAGCCATTTCACCGACAGAACGGATACGACGGTTACCCAAGTGGTCGATATCGTCCACTTCGTCGTTACCGTTACGGATGTCGATCAGGCGCTTCATCACATCGACGATGTCGTCTTTGGTCAGTACACCAGCGCCAGTCTCGTCTTCACGACCCAGACGGCGGTTGAACTTCATCCGACCTACGGTAGACAGGTCGTAACGCTCGGCGGAGAAGAACAGGTTTTCGAACAGCTGTTCTGCAGCTTCGCGAGTAGGCGGCTCGCCCGGACGCATCATGCGATAGATCTCGACCAGCGCTTCCAAACGGTTGGAGCTGGAGTCGACACGCAGGGTCTCGGACATGTAGGCACCGTGATCCAGTTCGTTGGTGAACAGAACCTCGAAATGCTTGAAGCCGGCTTGGGACAGGTTGGCGATCGCTTCCAGGCTCAGCGCCTGGTTGGCGGTCACGACCATCTCGCCAGTTTGCGGATGTGCGTAGTCCTTGGCAGCAACTTTGCCAACAACATACTCAACCGGCACCTCAATCTGGGTAACGGCGTCTTTTTCCAACTGACGGATGTGACGCGCAGTCACACGACGACCGGTCTCAACCACCACGGCGCCATTGGCCACGATGTCAAAGGTCGCAGTTTCACCACGCAGACGCTCCGGCACCAGATCCATCATCAACTTGCCATCTTTTACTTCAAAACCAATGGTCTCGAAGAAGGTGGCCAGGATTTGTTCGGAAGTGAAGTCCAGGGCGCGCAGAATAATGGATGCTGGCAGTTTGCGACGACGGTCGATACGGACAAACAGGTTGTCTTTCGCATCGAACTCGAAGTCCAGCCAGGAGCCACGGTAGGGGATAACGCGAGCGTTATACAGTACCTTACCGGATGAATGAGTTTTGCCTTTATCGTGGTCGAAGAAGACGCCCGGGCTGCGGTGCAGCTGGGAGACGATAACCCGCTCGGTACCATTGATAACAAAGGTGCCGTTCTCGGTCATGAGCGGAATTTCGCCCATGTATACTTCTTGTTCCTTGATGTCTTTGACGGTGCCGGCAGCTGCTTCACGGTCGTACAGAACCATACGAAGCTTGACACGCAGCGGCGCGGAGTAGGTCACTCCACGGATCTGGCATTCTTTTACGTCAAATACCGGCTCACCCAGGCGATAGCTGACATACTGAAGCTCAGCACTACCGGAGTAACTGGTGATCGGGAAAACGCTACGGAAAGCGGCCTCTAGGCCATATTCACCTTCCGGGTCAGCCTCGATGAACTGCTTGAAGGAGTCCAGCTGAATGGACAACAGATAAGGCGTGTCCAGTACCTGGTCTCGCTTACCGAAGTCCTTACGAATGCGTTTTTTTTCGGTATAAGAGTAAACCATAGGGTTCCTCAGCTCGCTGATAAGTGACCCACTCTGTCCCGCGGGACAGCTCTGTCTCAACACCGTTTTGTGTTGGCCCGGACGAAAGAAGACAGTCCGGATTGCTGGTGCACCGAGAGTCGTAAACGGTGTGAAATGCTCTCAGTCTACAGCGCAAAAAGGCTGGTGAACAAAAATTCACCAGCCCTAGCCTGTTTTATCAGGCTAATCTACATAAATGCAGATTATTTGATCTCAACAGAAGCACCGGCAGCTTCCAGCTCTTTCTTCAGAGCTTCAGCTTCGTCCTTGGACACGCCTTCCTTCAGGTTAGCCGGAGCAGCTTCTACCAGATCTTTGGCTTCTTTCAGGCCCAGACCGGTAGCGCCACGAACGGCTTTGATAACGGCAACTTTGTTGGCGCCAGCAGCAGTCAGAACTACGTCGAACTCGGTCTTCTCTTCTACTGCTTCAGCAGCAGCCGGGCCAGCCATTACGGCAGCAGCGGCAGAAACACCGAACTTCTCTTCCATAGCTTCGATCAGCTCAACAACTTCCATTACGGACATGGAAGCAACGGCTTCGATGATTTGGTCTTTAGTGATAGACATGACAAAAATTCCTGATGTTGAATAAACTCAAACAGCCTAGATAGGCGAGAATCAAGCAGCAGCTTGTTTCTGGTCGCGAACAGCAGCGATAGTACGAACCAGCTTGCCAGCAGAGGCTTCTTTCATAGTCGCCATCAACTTCGCAATTGCTTCTTCGTAAGTCGGCAGCGTGGCCAGACGATCAATTTGTGCTGCGGCGATAAACTCACCGTTAAAAGCGCCAGCCTTGATTTCGAACTTTTGGTTCGCTTTGGCAAACTCTTTGAACAGACGAGCAGCAGCGCCCGGGTGTTCGTTAGAGAAAGCAATCAAGGTAGGACCGGTAAATGCGTCGTTCAGGCACTCGTATTCGGTACCTTCTACCGCGCGACGCAGCAGGGTGTTACGCACAACGCGCATGTACACACCGGCTTCACGAGCGGTTTTACGCAGGACGGTCATCTTGTCTACAGTTACACCGCGAGAATCGGCAACAACTGCAGAAAGAGCGCCTTTGGCAGCTTCGTTGACTTCAGCAACAATTGCCTTTTTGTCTTCGAGTCCCAATGCCATTGGCTTAACTCCTGGATTGAATCCGGGTCTATTGACCCAGTACTGACACATCCCCCCTACCTTTACAACAGAGGGGAACGATGCGGTAGCAGGATTCCAGAAGAGAAAGAATCTTTCTCGCTGGGTTTCCGGCACCGTCTACGCAGGAAACATTAAGGCTTTGCAGCCTCCTGCGGTCTTGGACGGAGGTCGAAACCCCCAACCAATCAAGGCGCAAAATTATAGATTAAATTTTGCGCCTTGTAAAACCCATCAATTAGGCCTGAGCTTCCAGAGAAGCTTGGTCTACGGCAACACCGGCACCCATGGTGGTGGAGATGCTGACTTTCTTGATGAATTGACCTTTGGCGGAAGAGGGCTTGCCTTTTTTCAGGGCAACCAGCAGAGCTTCCAAGTTTTCTTTCAGCTGAACTTCGTTGAAAGAAACCTTACCCAGAGTGGTATGGATGATACCATTCTTGTCGTTACGGTAACGAACCTGACCAGCCTTGGCGTTCTTGACAGCTTCGGCAACGTTAGGAGTTACAGTACCAACTTTCGGGTTCGGCATCAGGCCGCGCGGGCCCAGGATTTGACCCAGTTGACCAACAACGCGCATTGCATCCGGGGATGCGATAACTACGTCGAAGTTCATCTCGCCTTTCTTAACCAGATCGGCCAGGTCATCCATACCTACCAGGTCAGCACCGGCAGCTTTTGCTGCTTCGGCGTTGGCACCTTGAGTAAATACGGCAACGCGTACATCACGACCGGTACCGTGCGGCAGTACAGTAGCACCACGTACGTTCTGGTCAGATTTACGAGCGTCGATACCCAGGTTGACAGCAACGTCAACGCTTTCAACGAACTTGGCGGTAGCCAGTTCTTTCAGCAGGGCAATGGCTTCGTTGATGGAGTACTCTTTGGTACCGTCAACTTTTTCGCGAATAACGCGCATACGCTTGGAAAGTTTAGCCATTGTCTTAATCCTCCACTACCAGACCCATGGAACGAGCGGAGCCTGCGATGCAACGTACTTTTGCATCCAGATCGGCACCAGTCATATCCGGCTCTTTGGTCTTGGCGATTTCTTGCAGCTGGGCAACGGTCACCTTACCAACCTTGTCTTTGTTCGGCTTGGAAGAACCAGACTTGATGCCAGCGGCTTTCTTCAGCAGGAAGGAAGCAGGCGGAGTCTTGGTTTCGAAGGTGAAGGAACGGTCGCTGTAAACGGTGATCACGACCGGAGTCGGTGAACCTTTTTCCAGCTTCTCTGTACGAGCGTTGAACGCCTTACAGAATTCCATGATGTTAACACCGTGTTGACCCAGTGCAGGACCAACGGGAGGAGACGGGTTGGCTGCACCAGCAGCAACCTGCAGCTTGATATAAGCTGTGACTTTCTTAGCCATTAGGAAATTACCTCAAATATGGGTTCTAGCGCCTCGGAGACTTGCTCCTGCAAACGGCTCCCCAACTAATAAAGGGGCAGCGAATTATAGAGATATTCGCTGCCCCTGACAACCGTTAAACGTACAGAATTCAATCAGCCTTTTTCGACCTGACCAAAATCCAGTTCAACAGGAGTAGAACGACCGAAGATCAGTACAGAGACCTTCACGCGGCTCTTCTCATAATCGACCTCTTCAACGGTACCGTTGAAGTCGGCAAACGGACCATCAGCAACCCGCACCATTTCACCCGGTTCAAACAGGGTTTTCGGACGCGGCTTGTCGTGGGCATCCTGCAGACGGTTCAGGATGGCATCGGCCTCTTTGTCGGAGATCGGTGCCGGACGGTCGGAAGTACCGCCGATGAAGCCCATTACACGCGGTACGTTACGCACCAGGTGCCATGTGGTTTCATCCATGATCATCTGGACCAGGACATAACCCGGGAAAAACTTGCGCTCACTCTTGCGCTTCTGGCCAGCACGCATCTCGACCACTTCTTCGGTCGGGACCAGTACTTCACCGAACATGTCTTCCATGCCATGCATCTTGATATGTTCACGCAGGGACTTGGCTACACGGCCTTCATAGCCGGAAAAAGCCTGCACGACATACCATCTCATACGTTGTTCACGTTGTTCAGTCATGGCTTATCCTTACACACCGGTAATCAGGTTGACCAACCAGACCAAGGCACCGTCCAGAACGAACAGCAGCAGCCCCATCACGGCGGTCACCGCCAGCACAATCAGGGTTGTCTGAATGGCTTCCTGACGGGTCGGCCATACGACCTTGCGGACTTCCAGGCGAGACTCACGGGCGAATGCCAGTGTTGCCTTTCCCTTGGTGGTTTGCAGGGCTACTGCACCAGCAGCAGCAATGACAACGACCACACCCAGGGCGCGGACGGCAGCGACAACATCGTTGAGCAGGTAATTACCCACTACAGCGGCCGCCAGGATAATGAAAACCAGGCCCCAAAGCAGGGTATCCTTGCTTCCGCCCTGGCTCTCAGAACTAACACTCATACAACCCACCTGTATCTGACGTAACCAAAGACACAAAAGCCCCGTACGAGACGAGGTATATGGCAGGGGCGGCAGGACTCGAACCCGCAACCATCGGTTTTGGAGACCGCTGTTCTACCAATTCGAACTACGCCCCTACACAAGAAAGCCCCTATTATAGGGGCTTTGCTTTATTTATGTAAGCCAAAGATTAAGCGATTACGCTGGCTACAACACCAGCACCTACGGTACGGCCACCTTCACGGATAGCGAAACGCAGGCCGTCGTCCATCGCGATCGGAGCAATCAGGGTAACAACCATCTTGATGTTGTCGCCCGGCATTACCATCTCTACGCCTTCCGGCAGTTCGATGGTACCGGTCACGTCGGTAGTACGGAAGTAGAACTGCGGACGGTAGCCTTTGAAGAACGGGGTATGACGACCACCTTCTTCTTTGGACAGCACGTACACTTCAGATTCGAACTTGGTGTGCGGCTTGATAGAACCCGGCTTGGCCAGTACCTGACCACGCTCTACGTCTTCACGCTTAACACCACGCAGCAGCGCGCCGATGTTCTCGCCTGCACGACCTTCGTCCAGCAGTTTGCGGAACATTTCAACACCGGTACAGGTGGTAGAAACGGTATCTTTGATACCAACGATTTCTACGGTCTCACCTACTTTAACGATACCGCGCTCTACACGACCGGTTACTACGGTACCACGGCCAGCGATAGAGAATACGTCTTCGATAGGCATCAGGAACGGCTGGTCAATCGCGCGCTCCGGCTCCGGGATGTAGGTATCCAGGTGGCCAGCCAGCTCGATGATCTTCTCTTCCCACTGAGCGTCGCCTTCCAGCGCTTTCAGTGCGGAACCGCGAACTACCGGCAGGTCATCACCCGGGAAGTCGTACTCGGTCAGCAGTTCACGAACTTCCATCTCAACCAGTTCGAGCAGCTCTTCGTCATCAACCATGTCACACTTGTTCATGAACACGATCATGTACGGGATACCAACCTGACGACCCAGCAGGATGTGCTCACGAGTCTGCGGCATCGGGCCGTCAGTCGCTGCTACTACCAGGATCGCGCCGTCCATCTGGGCAGCACCGGTGATCATGTTTTTAACGTAGTCGGCGTGACCCGGGCAATCTACGTGGGCGTAGTGACGGGTAGCGGTGTCGTATTCTACGTGGGAGGTGTTGATGGTGATACCACGCTCACGCTCTTCCGGTGCCTTGTCGATCTGGTCGAAGGCGAAAGCTTTACCACCGAAGTGCTTGGCCAGCACGTTGGTGATAGCTGCAGTCAGGGTGGTTTTACCGTGGTCAACGTGGCCGATGGT
>NZ_JBFODL010000024.1:2500-118438 GCF_040908295.1 Aeromonas sp. R4-2
CCCCTGTTGCTGATACTGACCTTGCTCAATGGTGCCAGCTGGTTATGGCAGGCCGATTGGACCACCGTTGAGCACATATTGATCACCACTGTGCTGTTGTTTACCACCCTGATCGCCGTGATGGGTGGAAGGGTGATTCCGTTCTTCACCGCCCGAACAACCGGTCAGGAGAAAGCTGCACCTCGACTCTGGCTAGAACGGACTGCGCTCGCGACACAGTGGCTTATCTTGCTCTGCTGGTTGCTGCTCCCCACCCAATGGGTCACCAGCATATATATAGTGCCTCTCTATATAGTGGCGGCGAGTTTGCATCTGTGGCGGCAACTACGTTGGCATCTGCCATCGACCCTTGCGCATCCCCTGCTGTGGTCACTCCATCTCGCCTATCTGTTTATCCCTCTTGGCCTGCTCTCCCTTGCGGCACATAGCGCGGGTCTGCCCATCACGTTGTCGATGGCCAGTCACCTGCTCAGCGCAGGCTGTATGGGCACCATGATCCTGGGCATGATTGCGCGAGTCTCCCTCGGCCATAGCGGTCGGGCCTTGCAGGTAGGACGCAGGATCACTGGCGCATTCGCCCTGGTTATCGCTGCCGCCACAATGCGGGTAGCGATTCCGCTGTTCTGGCCTGCTTATACACTGCATGGCTGGAACCTCAGCGCGCTTGCCTGGATCGCTGCCTATGGTCTGTTTGTCTGGGTCTATACCCCGATACTGATCCGCCCCAGAGCAGATGGTCGACCGGGTTGATGACTGCGGAACATGTTCAGGGTGTTGCCAGCGGATAGTGGATCAGGTTGTGGAAGATCGCCGAGGCTATGCCGAGATTCCGATAACCGTGGGGACGATCGGCAGCAAAACGCACCGCCTCCCCTTGCACCAGTGAGCGCCACTCCCCTTCCACCAGCACCTCCATCATGCCGCTGATGACGATGACATGCTCGGTCACTCCCGGCTCATGGGACTCGGACTCACGCTGGTAACCCGGCAACAGGGTCAGTTCAAGCAACTCGAAACCAAACCGGTTTTCATAAGGGAAGAGCGGCGCCACTTGCATGCCCTCTCCCGCAGGCTGCTGGCGAATGGCATCGGCGGTGCGATAGAGCACCTCTTCCTGCGTGGCGGGTGTGGGCTCAATAAAACTGGAAAATGAGACTCGAAAACCGGTGGCTATCTTCCATAGCGTCGCCACCGTCGGGCTGGACTCTCCCCGCTCAATCTGCCCCAGCATCGCTTTGCTGACACCCGTTTCGCGCGCGGCGGCATCCAGGCTCCAGCCGCGCTCGCTGCGGAGCCCCTTCAGTCGAGCAGCCAGATGCTGACTCATCTCTTGCATAACTGCCTCTTTATTACTCTTGCACGATGCACCTTGTGCGCTATAGCGCACAGCGTTATAGTCAAAGCTGTATTGTACGTAATAACGCACAGCGCGTCACAACGCCAAGAGGAAGAGTCATGCCCTTCGCACTCCCCCATCTGGTCGCAGGCTTTATCGCCGTGATGGTCGGCTACACCAGCTCCGTCATCCTGATCATCCAGGCCGCCACGGCAGCAGGTGCTGATACTGCTCAAGTCGCCTCCTGGCTCTGGACGCTGGGGATCGGCATGGGGGTGAGCTGCATCGGCCTCTCTCTCTATTACCGCATACCCATACTAACCGCCTGGTCCACACCGGGCGCGGCACTGCTGATCACCACGTTGGGCAGCTTCACTCTGGCGGAAGCCATCGGCGCCTTTGTGATCTCGTCCCTGCTGATCACGCTGTGTGGCATCAGCGGCTGGTTCGACCGTTTGATGAAACATATCCCGGCTCCACTGGCCGCCGCCATGCTCGCTGGCGTGCTGCTCAGATTCGGATTGGATCTGTTCAAGGTCGCCCCGCAAGATCCCTTGCTGCTTGGCACCCTGCTGCTGACCTTCCTGCTGGGTCGTCATCTCTGGCCCCGCTATACCATGGTGCTGGTACTGGGAGTGGGGATGCTGATCTGCAGCGTGCGGGGGGATTTGCAACTGGGCACCCTTCACTGGCAACTCGCCAGCCCGGTCTGGACATGGCCAGCCTTCTCCCTTGATGCTCTGTTTGGTATCGCACTACCGCTGTTCATTGTCACCATGACATCGCAAAACATGCCGGGGATTGCCATCTTGCGAGCCCATGGCTATCAGCCTTCCACCTCCTCGCTGATCAGCTGGACCGGCCTGACCGGCCTGCTGCTCGCCCCTTTTGGCGGCTATGCCTTCAATCTGGCCGCCATCACTGCCGCCATCTGCATGGGAAAAGAGGTCGACCCGGATACCAAGCGCCGCTGGCCTGCTGCGGTTTGGGCGGGTTGCTTTTATCTCGTGACCGGCTGCTTCGGTGCGACCGTCACAGCCCTGTTTAGCGCCTTTCCGGCAGCCCTTGTCACCTGCGTCGCTGGTTTGGCCCTGCTAGGTACCATCGGCAGCAGCCTGCACTCTGCCTTGCAACAGGATCAAGCGCGAGAAGCTGCGCTGCTCACCTTTATCATTACCGCGTCCGGGATCAGCCTGCTCGGCATCGCGGCAGCCTGCTGGGGTCTGCTGATTGGTCTGGCTATCTATCAGTTCCAATCATATCGACAAAGGAATCAATTGAACCTCAAACCGTGAACCTCTGCACACTATCCAGATAAAATGATTCACAAGTGAAACTAATTTCCTTCTAGTGGTGCCAGGGCACCAATCTTCCCGGACATGGTGCCCTGTCAGGTTCCATACAACGGAGTATAAAAATGAAAAATCAGGCTGTCTTGTTACTACTGGCCATACTGGGTGCTACGAGCGTCCAGGCTGCCGATACGGATCGAGAGCTGGCTCGCCAGCTCGCACTTCAGCAGAAAAACCTGCTGCCCCTGCTGAGCAATCAGCAATACCAGAGCCCGCTTCCCAACCTGCTGCAGAAGGCCAGTCCACGGCTTAAACGGCAGGCGAGCGATGCCAACCAGGCGGCCATCAGCCGGCAAGGACTGGATGGCGAGGTCAAGCAACTGATGCAGTTGCGACTGGCCAACACCGATCAGGCCGCCGCACTGCAACAGGGCGTCGAACCGCTGGTCGCCTATGTTCCTAGTGGGGATGAGAAGAGCTGGAGCGCCATTGAAGCGTTCGACAGCGCTGGCAATCCCGTCTATCTGGATGTGGACAAGGCACCGGCCCGGCCGGTTCTGGTAGTCGAAGCCGATCCCGTCAAAGCCAAAAACGCAGGCTTGAAGGTGATGCGCAAAGCGCTGGCCGATGCGGATCTGCAAAGCGCCCCGCGAGTGGCGGCCAGCACGGCGCCGCTCAAGACCAGTATCCTGAAAAAGATCAGACTGAAGGATGATCAGGAGCCCTGGCTGCTCGGCGCAGCCGAAGTGTATGCGGTGGTCGCAGGGGTCAATCCCAGTCGGGATGAGCCAGTGGTCGATATTGTCGACATGCCCTACCTCGACTATGACAACACAGACTACACCCCCAACCAGATCCTGGTTTACTGGGATCGCTATCGCTGGGGTGCCGTCGATGTGGTGATGATGGAGCAGGATGACAACGTCAACTACAAGGAGCTGAGCACCCTGCTGATTGAAGCTCTCAAACTCGGCTTTACTGCGGGTGGCGTGCCGGAAGCCCTGCCCTTCCTCGATCTCGGCGGTCGCATCGTCAAGGCACTGCCCGACTCCTGGATGACCAATAACGACGACTATCTGGATACCTTCTACACACTGGAGCAGGATCAGGTCTATCACCAGTATCCGGGGGCTGCCGGTAATGCGGTTATCGATCTTGAGCCAAAAGAGATCGCCCCGACCAGACCTTGATAATCGGCCATAACGAAAAAGCCAATGAGCAACTCATTGGCTTTTTGCTTTTATCGCGGTAGCCACCGGTCAACCCTTGGGACGAACCCCCAGAGTATGGCAGATGGCATAAGTCAGCTCGGAGCGGTTCAGGGTATAGAAGTGGAAATCCTTCACCCCTTCCTGACTCAGCACGCGCACCTGATCGATGGCGATGCTAGCCCCCACCAGATTGCGGGTCATCTGATCGTTATCCAGCCCCTCGAAACGCTGATGCATCCAGCGTGGGATCTTCACGTTGGTAAAACCGGCAAACTTGGCCAGTGTCTGGTAGTTGGAGACCGGCAGGATCCCCGGCACGATTTCAGCATCGATGCCGATAGCGGCGCAGCGATCCCGAAAGCGCAAATACGTTTCCACATCGAAGAAGAACTGAGTGATGGCGCGGTTGGCACCGGCATCGATCTTGCGCTTGAGGTTGAGCAGGTCGGATTGCGCACTCTTGGCCTCCGGGTGACCTTCCGGATAGGCGGCAACCGAGATATCGAAGTCCGCCTCTGACTTGAGCAGGGCAACCAGATCGGTGGCATACATATCCGGCTTCTCCAACCCCTGCGGCAAATCACCGCGCAGAGCCACGATATGGCGAATACCACTGTTCCAGTAATCACGGGCGATGGTGCGCAGTTCGTCGCGACTGGCATCGATACAGGTCAGGTGCGGCGCCGCAATCAGGCCTGTCCGTTCCTTGATGTCCTTGATCACCTTGTGGGTGCGATCACGGGTGCCGGAGTTGGCGCCATAGGTGACGGAGACAAACTTGGGTTCCAGCACTTTCAGCCGTTCGATGGACTGCCAGAGGGTATTCTCCATCCCTTCACTGTTGGGTGGAAAAAACTCGAAACTGACCGATATATCGCCATTCAAATCTGCCAAGCTCTGGTTGAGCGCCTCAACCTGACGTGCACTGTGAAAACCCATCTGCTCTTCTCCCTGTCCTGCAATCCATCTGCCTACGTCAAAACGGATGTTTGGACGTCTAAACGTCTTTATATTTATGAGTAAAACGACACAAAGTCAACAGGGATTTACCTCACATCCGATCTGACGAACTTCATATTTACAAAATTAACGGTACGTAACCGAAAAGTGCCCATCCCAAAATTGCCCCAGTCGAGTTATGATGGGGGCAGATCGTCCTGGACGTTCTGAATCTGCGTGTGATTGTTTGGCCGGAGGTTTCTCCGGCCCCTTTTCATCTATTTCCCACTCCTGCCGATAACAGAATGAGTCTTTGCAGGAGCACCATCATGGATACCCACCCCGGCTTTGCCACCGACTTGCTGTTCGATCGCTATCAGGGCGAGGTCGTTCAGCACGATCAGTTCTGGGCGGTTCGCACGCCGGATGCTCCCGACTACTACTTCGGCAACTACCTGCTACTCCCCAACCCGCCCAGCGACCATGATAAAGGCTGGCTGGAAGCCGCATTCGATCAGCTGATCGGCCAGGATCCTCGAGTGCGCCACCGCACCTTCCAATGGCCACTGGCGGCCGGACAAAACAGCCGGATCGCCGGTTTTGTCGCAACGGGTTACCAATATATGGAGTGCGTGGTACTGGCGCTGGATGAACAGAGTTGCCCACCTCCTCACGGCGACATGAACAAGGTTGAGGCACGTACCTTCACCACTGCTGATTGGCCTGAGTGGCTCGACTTCGAACTCCATGAGCGGGATGAGGGGCACTCGGAACAGAGCTATCTTCCCTATCTGCGATCCCGCCAGGCGCTCTATCAGGCCATGATTGCCGATGGCCTCGGGGACTGGTGGGGGATCTGGCGAGAGGGTCAACTGGTCGCCAGCTGCGGCCTCTTCTTTTGCGGCACACTTGGGCGCTTCCAGTTAGTACGCACGCACCATGCGTGGCGCAACCAGGGGTTATGCCGCCAGCTGCTGAGTCAAGTGGCTCGCGCAGGATTATCCCGTGCCAAAAAGCTGATCATAGTGGCTGACGAGCATTACCATGCCCAGCGCATTTACCGCTCCCTGGGGTTTGCCCCGGTTGCCCGCATCGGCAGCCTCTGCCGCTGGCCCCACGAAGCACAATAAAGCGATACATGCTGGCCGCGAGCCATAAAAAAACGGGAGGCTGATGCCTCCCGCTCTTATTGATGCAGATGACCTATTGCTGTGGCTGCTGTGGCGCCTCCAGCTCGTTGGAGAGCGCCTGCTCCACCTCATCCGACGGCGCCGGTAATGGGGCAGCGGCCGCGGATGCGGGTTCTACGGGTGCCACCACGGCAGGCGTTTCACTGGTCACGGGAGCTGCGGACACCTCAGTCGCAGGCGCTGAAGCCGGAGCAGGGGCAGGGGCAGGGGCAGGGGCAGGGGCAACCGTATCACACTGACAATCCGCACTCTTGGCCTTGTTGCCCTGATGAGGGGCATACCAGCCCTTCAAGCCACTTTCCAGTCGATCCGCGGCAGCCTTGGGCTCCATCTTGCCAAGCAGCACTGCCTGACTCACCTCGGCCAGTTCATCCCCCAACTTGGGCGTACCACGGGAGAGGATCTGGGTCGCCACCCGAATGGTCGAGTCACACTGATCGCGCCACTCCATCATCTCTTTGGCCGCCGGATTGGTGACATCGAAGAAGTGGTTGGAGAGGGAGAAGAATCCCGGCAGCGAGTTGGTATAGAGCTCGGCAAATTGCGGCGTCGTCAGCCACTGCAGGAAAGCCATTGCACCCTCTTTATTCTTGCTGGCCGGATTCATCCCCATACCGATATCGGTGTGGTCGGTAAAGAAACAGCCATCACCCTGTTTGGCCACCGGCGGACGCATGACGCCAAAATCGACCTTGCCGGTGAAGGGGGCAATCTCCCAGGAGCCCGCCACATAGAAGGCAGCCTTGCCAGACGTGAACAACTCGTTGCTGGTCGCATAATCGCGGCTCTCACCACCTTCACCGAGGTAGGAACGCCAACGGGCCAGCTCGTCGAACACCTTCACATATTGCGGGTTGTCCAACCGCTCCTGCCCGCCGATCAGTGCCAGACGACCGTCCTCTCCCTTCCAGTAGTTGGGACCAATGTTCTGGAACCCCAGTTCGGAGGCAACCCAACTCTCGGAACCGCTCATGGCCAGCGGCACATAGCGCCCGTCGGCCTTGATCTTGTCCAGCACGGCAAAGAACTGATCGCGGGTTTGCGGCAAGGTGAGCCCCAATTCACTGAAAATCTTCTTGTTATAGAAGAAGCCATGGATCACCGAGGCCATGGGTACGCAGAAGGTCTGGGCTCCGGAATCGGTCTGCCACGGTGACTGGGCAAAACTCGGGAAGTTCTCCATCCCTGCCATTTCGGTCAGCTCGGCCAGATTGCCCGCCTTGAACAGGGCGAGCGAGTCATCAAACGGACGACAGGTAATAAGATCCCCCGCCTTACCCTCTTTCAGGCTCTCCCACAGAGTGGGCATGTAGTTGACGTTCTGCACCGGATGAAAACTCACCTTGATGCCGGGATGCGCCGCTTCAAACGCCGGGATAATCTTCTGCTCCCACAACGCCTTGTCATCGGTTCGCCAGCTTTCAATCACCAGCTCGCTGGCCATCAGCTGGCCACACAACAGGAGACTCAGGGCTCCAATCCACTTTTTAGACATAAGCCCTCCTAGACCTTGAAATGTGCGATCAATTGCTGCTGTTTGGCGACCAGGTCGGCCAGCACTTCGCTGCTGCTGGCGGATTCCCGCGCCTCCCGCTCGGTCTCGTATGCCACATCGGCAATACCGGCGATATGACGAGCGACCCCCTGACTGACGGAGATCTGCTCCTGAGCGGCATGGGCCACCTGATCAGCCATCGATTTGATGGCACCCATCCGATCGGCAATGGATTGCAGCGCCACATCCATCTCGCGAGTCTGCTCGACACAGCTCTGGGTCTGCTCCTGGCTGCGCCCCATCACTTCAACCACATGCTTGCTGGAGCTCTGCAGGTTCTCAATCATCCCCTGGATCTCTTCGGTCGAGGTCTGGGTGCGATTGGCCAGCGCCCGCACTTCATCGGCCACCACCGCAAACCCGCGGCCGGCATCGCCAGCACGGGCCGCTTCGATGGCGGCGTTCAAGGCCAGCAGGTTGGTCTGCTCGGCGATGCTGCGGATCACATCGAGAATGCTGCCGATGTTGTTGCTGAATTCGCCCAGCTTGTAGGTGATCCCGACCGCCTCCTCCATGGCGCCAGCCAGCTGCTCGGTGATCCGGCGAGTGGTGGCCACTTTCTGGCGACCATTGCGCGCCTCTTCATCAGCCAGATCCACTTCCCGCTTGGTGCCATCGGTAGAGCGGGCCACCTCGGTGGCGCTCACTTCCAGCTCGGTAATGGCGGCGGCTACCTGATCGGTCTGGCTCTTCTGCTCCTGTACCCGGGACATGGCCCGTTCGCTGATCTCGGCGGCGCGGCTCGCTTCATCCACCAGATGACGGGAGCCCGCATTGATTTGAGAGAGCAGCTCGCCGGTCTTGCCCGCCAGCGTATCGATAGAGCGAGAGAGACTGCCAAATTCGCAACTGCTGCGGTAGTTGATGCGGCGGGTCATGTCACCGGCCGCCATGTAATCGAGCTCCTTGTTGATCATCTGCAACGGGCGCTGAATGCTGCGCGCCGTGGTATAGCCGATCACCAGTGCGGCAGCGGCAGACATCGCGGCAACCACCAGGATCCAGAAGCTGGCGCTACTGACCGCTGCATCGGCATTGATCCGGCTATCGCTGGCGATGGCTCCGGCAGACTTGCCCATCTCATCGAGCAAATTGAGGCTGTTGACCAGACTGGCATCCAGCTGCTGATTTTGCGTGGCCAGCGACAGCGCCAGTTGCTGAGCCTGACGCATGGTTGCCAGCAAGCCCTGAGCGCCAAGCGCCAACTCCTGCATCCGATCCAGATTGGAGACAAAGCGCGCTTTCACATCATCGGGCACCAGCACCCGCTCCAACCGCTTGCGGGCCATCTCGATATCCTTGCTCAACACCTTTTCCAGCTCGTTCAGGTCGGTTTTGGTATCGGCACGACGGATATTCTTCAGATCGCGAGCGATACCCGAGGTAATGAGCTCTGCCTTGTTGCGCATGGAGCGCTTGCTGGCGGTCTGTTGCAGCAGCAAATCCGCCGCCCACTGGTAGGTATCCTCAAGGCGGATAAATTCCATCTCCAGCTTGTGGCGCTGCTCCAGCGCGCTGACCCACTGCCGATGCTGGGCCAACACCTGATCCGCCAAGCCATAAAATTGAGTGGTAGCACTCTCGACCTGCTGGAAGCGGGCACGAGCATCCGCTACATCGGTAAATTTACCCATCTCCTGACTCAGCTGGGCGAAGCGGTTCTGCTGCTCCTTGAACTGATTGGCCAGTTGCGGCAACTGGGCGGCATCTTCACTGGTGCGGTAGACCAGCACCCAGCGGTTACTATCCTGCAATGCCCCCTTGAGACCTGCGACAGCCACCACCAGCGGAGTTGCCCGGTCAGATACGGCAGAGAGGCCGTCATTTATACCCTTGATTTTAAAGGTACTGATCACACCAAGCAGGATCAGCAACAGCAGCATCAACACGAATCCGGCGATGATCCGCTGCACGATAGATAAGCCCATGGAGACATCCTCACTCATTGGGGGAAGGTAAAGTGAACATAGTCACTATCGGCAGGGGTGGCGAATAACTGAAATAAAGCGGCAGGTATTTAATTGATTTGTATCGGGTTGGATCACAGTACAGACAAAATCAGCCATACGAAAAAAGCCCGGCACAAGCCGGGCTGAAAGAGACGTACTTTGCTATCTTCCGCGATCCGTTCAGAACCGCAGTCAGAATCATTAGAAGCGGTAGCCAACACCCACCATAAAGGCCATCGGGTCGACCTTGGTATTAATGGTGCCAATCGCTGTATGCACATCGGTATCGATATCCATGATCCAGGCTGAACCGTTGACAAACCAGCGGTCAGTGATCGCCATATCGATACCAACTTGTCCGGCAACACCCCAGGAGTCATCGACTTTGACATCGGTTCCTGACAGTGCACCACGACCCTCTTCATCAAAGAAGGTGGTGTAGTTCACGCCAATACCGACATACGGGCGAACCTTGCTTTGAGCATCGCCAAAATAGTACTGACCCATCAGAGTCGGCGGCAAATGCTTGATCTTGGCAACTTCAGCGCCACCCAGTTTGACTGAATGAGAGAAGGGGGTTGCAGCCAGCAATTCGACACCCCAGTTATCAGTAATCATGTAAGAGAGAGTCAATCCCAATTGCATGTTGTCATTAATTTCCAGCTCTACAGGCGTGCTGCTTTCCTGCGGCGATACAAATGCCAAACCACCACGAACCAGAATATCACCAGCCTGATGGGCCATGGCGAAAGGAGAGGTCACTGCAGCGGCAATCATCAGAGGAAGTAATTTTTTCATCACGTAATCCCTTTTTTTGTTTTCATTTGATGCTGTAAGCCCGCTGACTATATGCCCTTGTAAACGCAAAGTTATTGACTTGGAGCAAAGGTTGCACAGAAATAAATCGATTGGTGTGACATCTTTGCGCGCCATCCCAATCTCGTTGAATCCCCAGATAACAAGCTGAAATGCCTGTTTCTGCGGGTTGTAACTCCCCGCACACAGCGCCAAAAGAGGCAAGCAAACCACATCTTATTGCGCGGCAGAGCGGCGATTAATTGTTGTTTATATGGGTAAATCAGCGTATTTTTTGCGCCATACAAGTTACTGGTAAGTAATGGTTTATTTATGAAAAATGAGTCGAAATGGCAAAAGGTGGGGGCCTTTCTCGCGGCCGTGTGGGGAATCGGATCCTTTCTCTTTATCCTGCTCGGTTTTATTGTCGCCCTGGCCTATCTGGTATTGGTACGGCAGGGTTAATCCGGATTGACAGAGTGCAGCAGGGTGATATGCCCCCCTTCGGCAAGCTGTTCCGGAGTCTGGCCCATTCCCTCAGCAGAGAGGGTACCAGCGTAGCCACACCACCGATTTCGCCCGCCGACTTTGGCCTGATACAGCGCCATGTCAGCCAGTTTGAAGCTATGACTCCAGAATGAATCCGGACACTCCGGGTGCAACGGATAGCGGCAGAACCCCAGCGACACCGTCAACCAGAGTGGCGCATCCTCTCTGCCAAAGCGGTGCTGAGCGACACGCTGGCGCAGATATTCGACCCGCAACGCCAACTCTTGCTCGTCATCCACTTGTAGCAGCAACAAGAACTCCTCCCCGCCCAACCGGATGATCGGCTCGCGCTCTCCTGTCACCACCTTGCGCAGCAGCTCCGCCAGCTGTTTCAGCACCAGATCCCCGATGTCATGGCCAAGGCGGTCATTGATCCGCTTGAAATGATCAAGATCCAGCAGCAATAACAGACAAGGTTTGGCCCGGTTGGCCTGCAACCAACCATCGAGATAGCGACGATTGAAACAACGGGTCAAGGGGTCGGTGAATGCAGCCATCTCCATCTGGCTGGATTTTTCCAACAAATCATCGTGTTGCTGACTGACCTTGCTGGCCATCTCCTTGAACTTGCCGCTCAAGGTCGCCATCTCGGCGCTGCTGTCGATATAGGGGATCAAGGTGGCATCTGGCCGATCGCCAAAGCGTTGCAGCGCCGACACCAGCTGCTGCAACGGGGTAAGCACAATGCTGTTGAGCCGATACATGGCGATCATGACGCAGATAAAACTGATAAACAGCATGCCGATAAAGGTCCAGAGCGCCCCCTCCATGACGCCACTCAAGATCTTTCTCTCCTCCTCAATCACCAGAGTCAGCACCGGCTGGTTATCGCTGTTGAGCAGTCGCACCTCTCCCCTGAGCCGAGTGAGCCCAAGGTCAATCAGGCGATACGTTATTTGCGGTTTCAGTGGTTTGAAGGTAGCGGTGACATCCAGATTGGCGTGGGAGATCGCCAGTGGCAGCGCGGTACGCTCCGATACCTGCTCGAGATAGGCTTTGTCGAGCCAACGTACAACCAGCAAGAAACCATTGAACGGAACCGACTCGTCACTGTTTCTGATCGGCTGCCACGAGTACATCAGCGGCCCCCACTGGGAAGCACGGATCCCGTGCAGATTGATGCCCCCTTGCGCCACCGAGCGCGCCCTTAACTGCTTTTTCAGTTCATCAAGGAAGTAGGGAAACTGGTCCGGATTGATCCCCGGCGCATCGGGTAGCAGGGTGCGCGTCCAGATTTCGTAGCCGGTGAGATCCATGAAGCTCATCAGGTTGAGACTAAAATCCCGCATCGGCATATCACTGAACAGGTTGGATTCGATGTACGCCCTGCTTTTGTTGTCCATAAAACGGTGACTGTCATCCCAGATGCCCCAATCCCGACTGAATGCATCCAGAGCAGCCACATCCGCCTGCACCGCCTTGGTCACGCGCAGCAGATGCTCCTTCATTCGCTGTTCTTCAATCCGGCTGGCAGCCGGGATCTGGGCCCACGCCAGCAGGACCAGCAATAGCAGGATCGCCCCCAGCCAGATGGGGAACATGGAGTAAGCCAACTGATGATCAATCTTGCGCGGAGCCTGAGCCATAACCCGATATATCCATTACCATGACGCTAAGATGCCAAGCCTGCACCACTTGACGAGCTTCTCCCTATGCTCCCGATTTTTATAACAAAAAGGGGCCAAAGGCCCCTCGATTATAACGGCTTATCGCGCCAATAGTGGCCGCAAAAAACGAGCTGTATGAGACTCTTTATTGGTGCAAATCTCTTCCGGCGTCCCCGTCACCAGAATGCGACCACCACCTGCCCCTCCCTCCGGTCCCAAATCTACGATCCAGTCAGCAGTTTTTACCACATCAAGGTTGTGCTCGATGATGACGATGGTGTTGCCGCGATCCCGCAACTGGTGCAGTACCTTGAGCAGTTGCTGGATGTCGTGGAAGTGCAGCCCTGTGGTCGGCTCATCCAGAATGTAGAGAGTCTGACCGGTGTCCCGCTTGGAGAGCTCACGCGCCAGCTTGACCCGCTGCGCCTCGCCGCCCGACAGCGTGGTGGCCGACTGGCCGAGACGGATATAGGAGAGGCCCACATCCATCAGGGTCTGCAGCTTGCGCGCCACCGCCGGCACCGGATCGAAGAACTCGCGGGCATCTTCCACCGTCATCTCGAGGATTTCGTGGATGTTCTTGCCCTTGTACTTCACCTCCAGCGTCTCGCGGTTGTAGCGCTTGCCCTTGCAGACGTCGCACGGCACGTAGACGTCCGGCAGGAAGTGCATCTCCACCTTGATGACCCCATCTCCCTGACAGGCCTCGCAGCGCCCCCCTTTCACGTTGAAGGAGAAGCGGCCCGGCTGATAGCCACGGGAACGTGCCTCCTGAGTGCCGGAGAGCAGCTCGCGGATCGGGGTAAACAGGCCGGTATAGGTGGCCGGGTTGGAGCGCGGGGTGCGGCCGATGGGGCTCTGGTCGATATCCACCACCTTGTCCAGATGCTCCAGCCCTTCCACGCTGCGATAGGGCGCCGGGGTGGATTCGGTGGCCTTGTTCAACTCGCGGTGAGCAATGCGGAACAGGGTGTCGTTGATCAGGGTCGACTTACCGGAGCCGGAGACGCCAGTCACGCAGGTCATCACCCCGATCGGCAGATCCAGGTTGACGTTACGCAGGTTGTTGCCGCTCGCCCCCTTGAGCTTCAGCCACTTGCCGGTAAGCGGAGTACGCTCGGCAGGAATGGCGATCTGCTTGCGACCGGAGAGGTAGTCACCGGTCAGCGACTCCGGATTGTCGATGATCTGCTGGGGGGTGCCCTGCGCAACAATTTCGCCGCCATGCACACCCGCCCCCGGGCCGATATCGAGTACATGGTCGGCGAGGCGGATGGCATCCTCGTCGTGCTCCACCACGATCACCGTGTTGCCAAGATCACGCAGGTGAGTGAGGGTCTTGAGCAACCGCTCGTTGTCACGCTGGTGCAGGCCGATGGAAGGCTCGTCCAGCACATACATCACCCCCACCAGCCCTGCACCGATCTGGCTGGCCAGTCGAATGCGTTGCGCTTCGCCGCCTGAGAGAGTCTCGGCACTGCGCGACAGGCTCAGGTAGTTGAGGCCCACGTTCACCAAGAAGCCGAGTCGCTCGACGATCTCTTTCAAGATCTTCTCGGCAATCTGGGCACGCTGGCCGGTAAGGTTCAGCCCCTCAAAGAAGGCGAGCGCATCACCGATGGACTGCTCGGCGATGGCCGGCAGGTTGCGGTTGTCAACGAATACGTGACGCGCCTCCTCCCGCAGTCGACTGCCCCCGCAACTGGTACAGGATTTGTTGGCAATGTATTTGGAGAGCTCTTCACGCACCGAGTTGGACTCGGTCTCCCGGTAGCGCCGCTCCATGTTGTGCAGGATCCCCTCGAACGGGTGCTTGCGCACCACCACATCGCCGCGATCGTTCATGTAGCGGAACTCGATCTCGGTGCGACCGGAGCCGCGCAGGATCACCTCTTGAGTCTTCGGCGGCAGATCCTCCCACGGCGTCTCCAGATCGAACTTGTAGTGCTCGGAGAGGGATTTGAGCATCTGGAAATAGTAGAAGCTGCGCTTGTCCCAGCCACGGATGGCGCCGTTGGCTAGACTGATAGCCGGATCGCCGATCACCTTGGCGGGATCGAAGTACTGCTGCACACCCAGACCATCACAAGTCGGGCAGGCACCGGCCGGGTTGTTGAAGGAGAAGATGCGCGGCTCCAGCTCCGACATGGAGTAGCCGCACTCCGGGCAGGCGAAGTTGGCGGAGAAGGTCATGGGGGTGACGCCCTCCTCCCCATCCATCGGCACTACCAGCACTATGCCGCCGGAGAGGGTCAACGCCGTCTCGAACGACTCGGCCAAACGCAAGGCAAGGTCATCGCGCACTTTGAAGCGGTCCACCACCACCTCGATGGTGTGCTTCTTGTGCAACTCCAGAGTCGGAGGATCAGATAGATCGCACACCTCGCCGTCGATGCGGGCACGGATGTAGCCCTGAGCCGCCAGATTCTCCAGCAGCTTGGTATGTTCCCCCTTGCGATCCCGCACCACCGGGGCCAGCAGCATCAGCTTGCTCCCCTCCGGCTGGGCCAGCACCTGATCCACCATCTGGCTGATGGTCTGGGCGGCGAGCGGAATGGCGTGGGTCGGACAGCGCGGCTCACCGACCCGGGCGAACAGCAGACGCAGGTAGTCGTAGATTTCGGTAATGGTGCCGACGGTCGAGCGCGGGTTATGGGAAGTGGACTTCTGCTCGATGGAAATGGCGGGCGAGAGCCCCTCGATATGGTCGACGTCCGGCTTCTCCATCAGGGAGAGGAACTGGCGGGCATAGGCGGAGAGGGACTCCACATAACGGCGCTGCCCCTCGGCATAGAGGGTATCGAACGCCAGAGAGGATTTGCCAGAACCGGAGAGGCCGGTGACCACGATCAGCTTGTCGCGGGGCAGGGTCAGATTGATGTTCTTGAGGTTGTGGGTGCGAGCACCCCGGACCACGATCTTTTCCATCTTGTTGCACGCTCGATACAGAAACCTGAGCGAGTCAGTATGGCATAGAGACTACTGGATGAATAGACAGTCATGAGATGAAATGCGCATCATCCGGCGCACGCCATCTGCTCTCTTTTCTCCACCAGCAACCGCTCGTTTTGCCATATCCGGGCGGTAACCTCGACCCGATAGGGGCAACGCAAACCCAGCCCTATTTTGCCAACCGCCATGACCACTCCAGCCTGTAGCGACAGATTATGGCTCTGGCGCTGAGTCGTCCTCCCGGCGGCCCCTTCGCCATGCACCAGCAACCTGACACTCACCGTCACGTCGCGCTTGCTGAGCAGCGTCGGTGCAAGTAACAGCCCCTGTTCGTTCTGCACCATATTGAGGGACAATCGGATCGACGGATCGGGTTCTATCTCGGTTTCCCTTGCAGTTGCTGGTGAAGAAACGCGATAAACCAGCATCAACCCACAGAGCAGCACCAACAAAAGAGGGGCCCGCAGGCCCCTGAATCCGGAGATAACCATCAGTTGCTACCAGAACCCTGATAGACATAGGCCATGTTATCGCTGCCATAGACAGTCACATTGGCAGTGTTGAGGCTGTCGGTTTGTGCTACGTCGACTTCATTATTGCCACCGCCCATACCGCCATTGACGTAAACGTTGGCCACGTGTTTTTCACCGAACTGGCTCACGGTGAGCGTGTTGTCGCTACCCAGATAGGATTCGACCTTGGCGCTGTTCAGTTTCCCATCCTGAGTCACTGTCACCGCAGAGTCAGAGTGAGACGCATCGGCATAAGCCCAGTTGTCAGTACCTTTCTGAGCCACGACCAGCTCGTTGTCCGAGCCCCAGGTCCAGGCTCCTTTGCCCTCAACGCCACGTGCGGCGGCAACCTGGTTGCCAGTACCGTTCTGGTCAATATCGACCTTGTTGCGACTACCTTCCTCTTGCACTGCATTGGCATAGTTGTCGCTACCCAACTGATCGATAGTGACAAACCCACCCACGCTGCTGGCCAGCTGATCAACCACTGCCTGGTTATTGTTGCCATCCTGAGTGACCTGTGCAGTGTTGCCAGAACCCTGCTGGTTGGTATCGGCCTGGTTGCCATTACCCAGCTGAGTCACGACCGCCGTTTCACCAGTTCCGCTCTGTCTGGCATTGGCGATGTTCTCGTTACCATTCTGGGTGATGGTCAACAGATCCTCAGAACCTCTCTGCTCAGAGTCGATCTGGTTACGACTTCCGGTCTGGGTCAGAAGGGCGGTTTCACCGGAACCAGCCTGCTTGGCCAGCAGGTTGTTCCCTTGTCCGGCGGTCGCACCAGACTGCAGGGCTGTCACGCTGCCAGCGGTCCCGCCTTGCTCCACCGTTGCCACGTTGGCCAGCCCCTGCTGAGTGACCTCGGCAGTGTTGTCATTGCCACTTTGCTTGACGACCGCAGAGGTGCCCTCGTTTGCGCCGTAACCGAAGTTGCTTGTACGTTGTGCGACTAAGGCCGTGTTATTGCCACCCTCTTGAGCCACGCTGGCAACGGCACCATCGGATTCGCGTTGATCGACATCCGCAATATGCCCGCCTTCTCCTGACTGGGTAATGGTCGCGCTGGCATAATCAGACCAGTAGTTATTGATCTGCGCGCTGTTACCATCCGCTTGCTGCTCAATCACTGAATTGGCACGATCGCCATCATCCTGCTTGATGCGGGCATCGTTACCATCACCAAGCTGGCTCACCCTGGCCGTGGCCTCACCGTTGTAGTACTGCTGGGTAATCGAGGCCTTGTTCAGCTCTCCGTTAGTATCAATGGTCGCGGTCGATTTATTGGTCACCCCCTGCTGCAATACCTCCCCTTCGTTCTTGCCACCGGCTTGCTTGATATCAGCAGTGGAAGCACCGGTATTGCGCTGCTCGGTCAAGGCGAGGTTGTCGTTACCCTGTTGATAGATCGCCGCCTTGTTAGCCGTGCTCTCCTCGACCTGCTGGATGTACGCTAGGTTGCCGCTGGAGAATTGAGCCTGAGTCACCTCAGCCTGATTGCCAGTAGATGCCGCCCAAGCGGTGCTGGTCGCCAGAAGAACTGCCGAGGCAATGATGGTACGTTTAAACATGATTTCCCTCTCGTGCTAATGGTTGAGCCTAGGCTCAGTTGGTTTGAACGACATTTACTTGCTGATTGGCTCCCGTCTGAATAACGGTTGCCGCCAATCCGTTACCGTTTTGCTCGATGCTGGCCTGATTGCCATCACCCAGCTGGATCGCCCGGGCCTGATTGTCTACCCCTTGCTGACTGATCCAGGCTTCATTGCCGCTACCTTGTTGCAGCAGCCAAATCCGGTTATTGATGCCCGCCTGATAGAGCTCGGCGCTATTGCCCTCGCCCAGCTGCGCGCCATTGACCCAGTTCTCATCTCCCACCTGGGAGAGCGCCAACTCATTGGCCCAACCCTGTTGCAGCAGGCGCGCCTGATTCAGCTCCCCTTGCTGGGTGAGATGCAGTTGCTGCTCGCTACCGAGTTGCCACAACAGCGCCTGATTCCCATCGTTCTGCAGACCGGAATCCAGCTCGCTTGCCATCGCCAGCTCGTCGAAGACGGCAGGCTCTGCGGCGAGTTGCGGGGCGCCCGATATCAGCAGAAAAAAGAGAGCACTCAACAGGTGTTTCATCGCGCCATCGCCTTGTTGGAAAACGCCCACAGTATCCCTGTCAGACCAAAGGCGGCCTATCAGGCACTCCGCTGATTCGAGGATGAAAAGCGCCGCCCTGTCGCTGAGCAGAAAGTCTTAATTCGTATTCGATGGAGGCCAAAAAAAATGCCCTCCACCAGGGAGGGCATTGCGCGAGCGGGAAAACTCAAAGCAGCGGGGCATTGTCTTGCAGGTACTCCTGCAGGATCGGATTGTCGATATCCCGCTGGTCGGCCAGTTGCCACAGATTGTCCCGCACACCATTGGCAATCAACCGGATCACCCCGGACTCGATAGCCGACATGACACACATCTGTACCGGCTCATTGGTGCTGAAACCGGCCTCGGCCTCCAGCAGGCGCTTGTACTCGACGAAGCGGAATACCCCGGCCTGCACCTGTTGCGACAGTACTGTCTTGGAGGTGGTGACACTGTTCAGGATCCGGCCTGAACGGATATCGACGGCGCGCAGATTGACCGTCACCTGATCGACCCGATACTCCCCGCTGGCACCGATGCCAAAATACTTGGCCCCCGCCCCGCCGGTTCGCACATTGCTGTCATAGGCGACGATCCCCCCCTCGATCAGGATGTTGGCGGCAACCAGCGAGGGCAGTTGATTGGCATTGTTGCCGGGAACATTGGGCTTGTTCTGAGCCGCCCGCACAATCTTGCGCTCGGTCAGCAGATTCTGCAGCCCTTCCCGCTCCAGCGGCACAAACCATTGAGAGTCCCACAAGGCCGTGCTCAGCATGGCCACCCCACCCTGGGTGACCGCCGTGGAGAAGTTGGACGCCGGTGCAGGCAGGTACTGACCGGTCTGATCGCGAAAATCGTAGACGGCCGCGACAATTTTCCCTTTTGGCTTGGGCAGACTGATCAGCTCCTTGTAAGAGACGGATCGCGGCATCAGGGTTGCCTTCTCATCGGCAACGGGCGAGCCGATATGGGTCGCACAGCCAGCCAGCGCAAGCAGGGGCACTATCAATAACAGTTGTCGTTTCATCGCGCCCTCAGTCGGCAATCAGGCCATTCACTTCGATCATGGTGGTCTGGTTGGTCACCCGGTCGGTGATCGAAACCACCAGAGTGCCATCTTCATCCACCACATTGATGGCAAAATCATCGGTCACCAGACTGCCGCTCTGGCTGCCATCCTTGCCGATATCGGCCAGCAGCTGGCTGATCAAGCGGGATTGCAGGTTGGAGGTCAGGCGATCCAGAGCCGAGGTACCGCTGCTACCGCTGCCACTGGCGGGATCCTTGTAATCATTCTGCGCATTGGCGGTGCCAAGCAGATGACTGCTGTTGAGAGGGTTACCCCCAAAGCTGGGGTTGACGGGGCGATAGACAAGCTCCGACGCATGGAGCGTTGGCGCTATCAGTGCTGCAACTAGCCATAACCGGGCACGCATGAGAAATATCCTTATAGTTCATCATGTTCCAAATCGAAGGTATCCATGAACAGGGTCGCGATCTTCTGCTGTTCGAGGGTCTGCCTGACCTGTGACCAAGCCAGTTTGGCGCTCTGCTCCTGCTGATTGCGGCCGGGAGAGAGCGCGGTTTTAAAAATCACCTTCCGGTTATGGGTGATCCAGATCAGGCTGCCCCAGCGGGCTGTCGGGCGCTCATGAATCGTCAGATTTTCTCTGGCATCCGGGTCTTCATCGCTGCGCAATCGGGTAAATTCGTTATAAAAGCCCTGACCGAAACGGGTAAAAGTGCGATCCAGCACCAGACCATCCACATCCAGCCGATCACTCTCCTGCTCCGGCTGTACCGACTCCAGCGGTGCATCGGCCTCGGCCGCCACAACGGTCGTGCAGCCCCAAAACAGCGCGAGGCAACACGCCACAGAGAGCGCTTTCATCAGTGGGAGTCCGGAGCATCGAGATACTCTTTGGCCCAGCTCACCGCCTGGATCCGGTTCTTCACATTCAGCTTTTTAAAGACGTTATAGAGGTGGGATTTGACGGTGTGCTCGCTGACAAACAGGCTGTCGGCGATCTCGACATTGGAGGCGCCCGTCATCAGATAACGGATGATCTCCTGCTCTCTGGCTGTCAGCAGGGTGTCGTTGCGCAGCAGATAACTGTTGCCCTGGCGATAGTATTCGACCAGCTCGCACAGCAGGTGGCGCGGCATCCAGTACTCGCCCAGCAGGATTTTCTGCAACCCGGCAACCAGCCGGTCGAGCGGATCCTGACGGAAAAACAGACCGCAGATCTGCGGCCACATCAGCAGCAGGTCGCGATCCGTCGCAGTGGGAGCATTGAGCAGCACAGTGGTCGCCATGCCAAAGCGTTCGGAGATCGCCCGGTTCCAGCACAGTGACTGGCCGGAGCGGATATAGTCGAGATCGATGAGAAACAGCGTGCCGTCACACTGGTTATCTAGCTGATTAATCTCGTGGATGAGCTGGACGGGACGGCTCAAATGAGTGATGAGGTATGCAGCAAATGTGCTGGCCTGCACATTATTTTCAGTGACCAGTGCGATCGGGCATGCGGCTTTCATTGTGTGCTCTTCCTTGAACCTGTAAACCACCTAATCTGGCCGACTGAGTCTACCAAGGAGGCATGGGAGCACAATATTAAAAAAGTATGAGAATGGATCTCATAAATATCGTAACCATATGTTTTTAGTCGATTTAAAAGCCGATTCCAATTCGCCAATCGGCCAGGATAACAGGAATATATGGCAGAAATGTGATGCCGGACGCGCCCAAAACAGCTGCAACCCGACCATCACTGCAGCAGGAGCCAACAGTTACCTTTGGCACATCAAGCCGGTTAAGGATGCTGCCAATCCGCTTCGCAACTGTTACTATGACCGTCACATGCGTCTGCGGGACATTGCGCCCCGCACACAGCAACTAATCAGGTATCTAGTCGTGTTGGACCAGGTTTCGACCTGGCCGGTAAATAAGGTGGAAGAGAGATTATGGCCAGTCGAGGCATCAATAAAGTCATTCTGATCGGTAACCTCGGGCAAGACCCGGAAGTACGCTACATGCCGAGTGGCGGTGCTGTGACCAACATTACTCTGGCTACCTCCGAAACCTGGCGCGACAAGCAGACCGGTGAGCAGAAAGAGCGTACCGAATGGCATCGCGTCGTCTTCATGGGCAAGTTGGCCGAAGTGGCTGGCGAGTACCTGAAGAAAGGCTCCCAGGTCTATGTGGAAGGCAAACTGCAAACCCGCAAATGGCAGGATCAGAGCGGCCAGGAGCGCTACACCACTGAAGTGCTGGTCGACAGCTTCACTGGCGTGATGCAGATGCTGGGTGGCCGTCCGCAAGGCGGTCAGGGTATGGGCCAGAACATGGGTGGCCAATCCCAGGGTAACTGGGGTCAGCCGCAGCAGAGCATGCCTGCCCAGCAGCCGATGAATCAGCAGCGCCCGGCACCGGCTCCGCAGCAGAATATGCAGCCGCAAGGCGGTTATGGCCGTCCTGCCCAGCAGCCGCAATCTGCGCCGCCGGTATATAACGAGCCGCCGATGGATTTCGACGACGATATCCCGTTCTGACGGTTACTTGAGACCTAGTTTTGTTAAGTTTGATCATTTAAATTAAATATAACAAGGGTTTGAGATAAAAGTTTACAGTGAGTCTTGCAACTTCTGTAAACTTTTTTTATGCCAATATTGTGGTTCGGAGTTACCTTGAGTATTTGTTAAGTTTTAGTGGGTTTAAGGACGGAATGAAGACAAAAGTATTTCAAATGGCGAGTGGAGAAAGCTACTCAATTCTTTTAGGTGAGGATGGTATGCCATTGCCTTACCATAACCTATTTGTCACCCTACATTACCGAAATCAATCAAAAGCAAGTAACACCTGTTCTCGTGTTTTTGATCACCTTAGCTTTCTTGAGGAAATTTGTCGGTTTGAAAATATTGACTTGATTGAACGATGTAAAACGGGTGATTTTCTGACAAAGAAAGAGTTTGAGAACATTAAGAAACACTCAAAGCTTACAGTAGCGTCATTCCGTGAAATGGTTGCGAGACATAAATCCTCCAATGTCGTGAGCATCAAGGAAAATAAACTTGAAACGGCAAGAGCCAATTTTGTCGTCAATCCTGAGGGGGACATTTCCCCCCACACAACATACAACCGACTAACTGTGTTTGCGCAATTTATTGGCTGGCTCGAAGAGGAATTGTTTCCCTCTAAAGATTCCACGGCTGAGATCGAACTCAAGAAAATGAGGGGTGACAAGTTTGGCACCAGTGATGAAGCTCTTGATTGGGGAAACTGGCGCTCTCTAGAGCCAATTGAAAAAATTCGAGTCCTTGATGTGGTTCACCCTGACTCCTCAGAGAATCCTTGGAAATCAGAATCGGTTCGATATCGCAATCAACTTATCGTAAACATGTTATTTGCTATTGGCTGTCGCCGTGGAGAACTGCTTAAAATCAGAGTAAAAACGGACAGCAATCAATCTGATATCAGAAAGCGTGACAAAGACGGTCGTTACTTCGTTATGATCCGCTCACAAACTGACTACAGCGACAAACGTAAGCACAGACCAGAAGGAAAGACCGTGGGGCGACTAGTCCCAATGGATAAACGTTTGGTCGATATGTATGAAAACTACCTTATCCATCACCGCCCTAATGCAACTGGTTCTGAGTATATCGAGTACCTGTTCGTTACTCACAACCATAAGGTGCAAACTAACACCGCCTTATCAATGGCTCAGGTAAATAAGATTTTTCGTGATATTTCTGATGTGGTTGGCTTTAGGGTTCACCCCCATGGGATACGTCATACTTGGAACGATGAATACAGTAGGTTTGCAGATAAACGCATTGCTGAAGGAAAAACAACGGAAGCCAAGTCGGAAGCCGATAGGCGAAAATTGATGGGCTGGAGTGAAGATTCCAGTAACGCAAAACGTTACTCAAAACGACATGATGATAAACGTGCAATGGACATGGCGTTAGACCTTCAAGAAGAAGAGTCAACCACCATAAATTCAATCGTCCAACAACGTGATGAAGATGTTTGGACAGGGGAATAATAAAAATGAATCACCATCATGTGAATTTTGACTTTGCCAATGAAAGCAAAGTAACAACATGTATGTCATACAATGGCTTTGAGTTTAATTACCTTTCAGACCGATGGACTCTCAATCGGGATGTCACGGTATTGGTGGATTTCTTAGATTCATTTGTACAGCCGTTACAAGAGGATATTCGAGAAGCACTGGTGTTTTATGCTGAAACTTCATCTGCTAAACACACCCAAAATATATCCGTGCAGCTTAAGCTTTACCAAACGATAACAGGTCAAAATGACTTAACTGAACAGGGATTTACATCCTTTAAAAATGCATTACCTAAGAAGGAGTGGTACAAGGTATCGGTTGTTCGGGGAATGCTGCGCCAGATGCGCTATTTGGGGCTGGATAAACATATTGATGATGCAGTGTTTAAGCTGACTGATCAATGGAGTTTAGGTGGCAATGATAAAGGGGTAGCGGTACTTACTCTTGACCCTGAAACAGGGCCATTCAGTGATTTAGAGTTTCAAGCAATTGGTTTACATGCTGCTCATCGATATGCTGAAGGAGCACTTAGAACAGATGAGTATGCTTGTCTCTCTATGTTTAAGGCGTCCGGTCGTCGTCCTGTTCAGATTGCATCTATCAAGTGTAAAGACTTTTCTTATTCGACCAATTATACCGGATCTCCAACGTATGTGGTGCTGATTCCTAGGGCGAAAGTACGTGGAGGAAAGTTCCGTAGTATCCTAAAGCCTTATGCTTTAGTGAATTCGGTTGCACAGGTTGTTGAGCTGCATATCAAAGAGCAAACAGCTAAGGTGGAAGCAGCTTTAGGACGGAAAATGACGCTTGAAGAAAAAGGTGAACTACCTTTGTTTATCGATGTTGGCACCACTGTAGAGATTCAATCAATACCTCCAGATTCATTAATGGACTATCTCAAATCCGAACTGCCGCATATTAAAACAAGCAACCTAACGAGTAAGCTAAACAGTGCGGTCACAAAGCTGAAAGTCATCAGTGAGCGAACTGGCAAACCTTTAAAATCAACAAGCTACCGTTTTCGCTACACCTTGGGTTCCAGAGCGGCTAGGGAGGGGGCTGGTATACTTACTATTGCCAACTTGCTTGACCAGTCTGATACACAAAATGTAAAAGTGTATGTTGCTAACGCCCCTGAGCATGCAGTGCATATTTCAAAAATCATGAACCAACCTCTGGCTCGGTATGCCTCTGCTTTCGCAGGCAAACTGGTTGAAGACGAGGCTGAAGCCAATACAGAAAATGCAGGTGCAGCACGCATTCCATGTCGAGAAAAAAACTGTGAGGTCGGCTCATGCGGCTCAAGCAGTTTTTGCCAAGATTATGCCCCTATCGCTTGCTATTTATGCCCTAAATTCCGTCCGTGGGCACATGCTCCGCATCACCTAATCCTCGAATGGTTGGTTGAAGAGCGAGAGCGATTAAAAGTAGATACTAATGGCGACATGCAAATCGTTTCAATCAATGACAATGCCATTCTAGCGGTATGCCAAGTAATCCAGCTATGTAGGGAGCATAACAATGGCTGATGTATTTATTTTTAAGCCTAAGCACGAGCTTGAGCATACGAAAAACCAAGCCGATTTCATCGAATTAGGACGTCAGATAGCGCCATTAAGCAAGAAGTATGTCTACGATGAAAATTACTGGCCTGATGTAGGTAACTTCACCATTTTTGGTGCCAATAGCCGACAAAAAAATCCAAGTGAGTTACTGGATGAATCTTTAATTCCCTTTGCAAAAGCTTACGTTACCTATGGAGGCGGAACTAAAGCAGGCATCAACGTTAAATTCCAAGCCTTACGCGCAATCAATGCAGCTTGGCAGCGGTTACACAAGGGCGAAGATTTTGAAACCACCAAGCTTACGGGGAAGGCCTTCGATGCAGCTCAACGCGCAGCTAAGGAATCGTTAAGTGCAGGAGCTGCTTATCAAGCTGGGCGTGGTTTAAATAATCTTCTCAACTTCTTGATTGAGTACAAATTACTGAAGCCATTTAAGTGGAAGAGTGGACTCAAAAAGCCTGCTGAAAATGCGACAGGGGATGATGCTGACAAGAGAAGGCAAGACAAAATGCCTGACGAAAATGCGTTGATGGCTCTCGCCTCCATCAATGCTCAAAAAACAGAAGACTTAAGTCCTCGGGATATTTTCACGACATCTACGATAACCTTGTTGCTGGCTGCCCCAAACCGTGGTTCAGAGCCTCTGTACTTGCTTTCCGACCCCATTCATACCGATGAGCTGAAAGTTTGGGAAGTGCTAAAAATGGATGGCTTCACTAAGGAGGATGTTAAGGACATCCTTAAATACCAAAAAGAGAACGATATTGTATTTGAGGCTGACAATGGTGCCGTATTTGACAGGGCTGGGAATGAAACCGAAGATTCTCAGGATGCTGACGATGAAGAGCTAGACCTTACCGAAACCATCCAAATTAAAGGCATAAAATGGTATTCGGGTAAGGACTTTGGGCACGCACACAAGTGGATTCCTACGTGTATGTACGGTGTTGTAGAAGCTGCGGTAGAGCGTTTGAGAGCAAAATCAGAGCCTGCACGAAAGTTTGCAAAGATGCTAGAAGAAAGTTCGTGCTTTCCACGGCACGAGCTTTGTCCTTACGTCCCTGAAGACCAACTCCTAACGATGGATGAAGCTGCAATGGCACTTGGGTTGGATTCGTCAAGGTATGGTGACCTTTCTGATGCAAAAAATTGCAAAAAGTGGCGAACATCTAGAAACCATTTCCTAAAGCGTAAGGGTATCTTAACTGAAAATTACCAAGTTACGCTCCGAGATTTAAATGTAATCCTTCGAAAAGATCTTCCAGAGGGCTTCCCTTACATACCATTTGATAACGGTAATGGACATGTAAAAGTAAAATGGTCAGAGGCTTTGTATGCTGGTTTTGCCAATTGCTTGGACACTGCAAAATCAACCATTTCTACCGAGTTGTACATTCCGACTATTAATACGTTGAATGAAGACCTTGCTCCAACGAAAAAAAAGAACAGAACAACAGGAGAACTAGCGACAGGTGTGCGTTCGGTTTTTCAGCGTTGGGGACACGGTGATTTGAGCATGACCTCGCATCAAATCCGTCACATGCTAGACACCATGGCGGCAGTTAATGGAATGGATGGAGAGCAACGTGCTAAATGGGCTATGCGAAGTGATCCTAGGCACAATCGTTATTACGACCACACAACTCCGGAGGAGTATGGTACGGACTTTATTGAAGACCGAGAGGCAGACCTTGTCTCACAGGGTTTGATGGAGAATCCAACAACAAGCACTATACAAATTCAGGTGCAGGTGGCGACCCCCAGAACAGTGCAAGAATTGAACACCAAGACGGCTTTAACCGCACATACAAACGAATTTGGCATGTGTGTGACGTCCTACATGGAAGAGGTTTGCACTAAATATCGCGACTGTATTAACTGCGACCAGCAAGTTTGTGTAAAAAACGATGACGGCAAATGTGAGCGCATTCGTAAGCGTCTAAAAGAGGAGAAAAAACTTCTCAAAATGGACAAAAAAGCGGTTGATGATGGTGTTCAAGGGGCTAGGCAGTTCTATGAGCGCAGGAAACTGACCACAGAGCGCTGTGAGCAACTGCTTGCCATGATGGAAGACCCAAATATCGAGGATGGATCTCTAATCAGGCTGCTTAACGTAGAGGATGTTACCCAGTTGGATCGTGCGATGGATGCGAATGGTAAAAAGCGTTTACCTAAGATTGAAAACTTTCAGCGCATCAAAGAGAGCCAGAAAGTTATCGTCACGGTTGATGAAATGATTGGTATCGAGAACAATCCGTCATCATTTGATGATGAGCTATTTGATGCTTTAGATGAAATGGATGCAATAGATTTTTTTGAGGATTGATTATTGTGGCTAAACACTTAACAGACACGGATATTAGCAATGTTTGTGAGCTTCTAGATGATTGGCCCACGGACTCTAAGCTGACATGGGATAGATTGGTAGAGGCAGTAGCACACGATTACAAGCTTTCTACCACGAGGCAAACACTGCAAAAGCAGGTACGTATCAAGCGCGCATTTAATGAGGTTAAGGCTCTTGTCTCGGGTAATTCTCCTAAGGCTGTTGCTGCACGAAATAGACACCTTCCATCCAGTTTGAAGGCTGCGGCTGATCAACTAGAAAAGCGGGAACGAACCATTGCACGACTTGAAGCCGAGAACAACAGACTACTTGAGCAATTCCATACTTGGTTGTACAACGCTACCCAGCATGGAATCACGATTGAGCAACTAAACGAACCATTGGAAACTAAACAAGAAAAATGAGTGCTCAATGAGCAAAGTAGCTACGGAACTCCATGGTTCGCTACAAAATAAATACGGTCTGCCACGGATGTGGCAGCAATCAGCGGTGGTGCAAAACTAAATAAAGCAGAAGTTCTAAGCGTGTAGTGAATTAGTCTGAATGAAATCTGTCAGCTTCGTCACCTCGATGTGACTTGAACTGACAGGTCATCCTAAATCGACTCTGCCCCTAAGTTGGTTAGAATAAATACTACTATTTACTTAAATAGCGTGTGTTTGCATTACTAAAAGTTATCCTGATTCAGTACATCAAAGGTTATGTCTCAGAACAGTCTAACTCCTTCCTTTACTGCTAACTTTTGGGTTTTGAGTTGTGTGCTAGATGCTTTGCTTCAGGTAGAGCCCCATTCTGATTAAGAGTTCAATTGTGTTGTTCTCACAGATGTACGCCATGAACATTTTTTTATTGCTGACGTTCAGCAATTCGAAGGCACGCTTGAGGTGTGTCTGTACGGAGCTGTCTTTGATGTTCAACGTCGCCGCCACTTCTTTGACCGACAAATTCAGTGTCGATAGTGAGAGGCACTCGACTTGACGCTGGGTTAAGAAAGGGGAGAGCAATTGTGGGATGACCGCATACAGCTCTTCTGAAGCGCTTCTTGGCTTGAGAGGTTCCGTGCGAGTGGCATAACGGCCCATCAGTTGGCTGAGTATACTTTGAGTATCTACGACCGAAACATAATAGCTGACTTTATTATTGACAAACGTCAGTTGTGAGCTGCCCTGATAGATCAGATCTTTCCCCGTTGCTGCCACACCTAAGAACTCTCCCAAATGTTTTCCTTTCACCGTCCATTCAATCACAATGTCGTTCTTACAGATGATCACGTGGCTTTCTTTGTACTCTAATGTAGGAAAGGCGCGCTGCCACACTCTGATCGTCTCGCAAAAGGAATCAGAGCCTACCGACAGTTGAAGAGGACTTTCTATCACGGTGTGGGAGGTCATCACATCCGTCACGGCCTCCGTCACTTTGTCATTCCAAACTCGATTCATAAGGTTACGTGCGGTCTGAACACACGGTTGGCGATGAATAAAAATACGAACCTTCCTTTGTTGTACTCTTGGGATGAGCCTATCTGAGACGCTGTGCTAACGCGGTGAACTTGGCGGCAGGCATACTGCCAATCAACAAACCTAATGCGATCAGAGCGCAGCTTACCACTTTTTGTGAGGAAATGACTTCATGAAACATTATGAACCCAACAGAGCAAAAAGAGGTACAAGCAACGTAAACGGGGCCACATGCGACAAATGGTAAGACATCACTAATTTGTTCCAGATCCAGTAGCCAAATAACGTGGTCATATATGCCTGGTATATAATGGAAAACACACCGGGTAGGGTCATATTGTCCATCAAAGCTATAAAACCCTGGGTCCCAACCTGAAGCTAGGATAGAAGACACAACGGGATCGGCGCAAAGAGCATCGACCACACACTGAACGCGAACACGTGTTCAGTGTTGGATTGCTTTAACAGCCCCCCCCAGTCCCAAACTGAACACCACATTCGTTTGAATAAGCAACGCCGCCATGCCGGGACCTGCCACGATGGCCCAAGTGGACAGCCCCCAAACTCCGACCGAAAACGTCAGGCCATAAGCTGCCGGGTATCCCCAATGTACATCTGGTTTTTTAACAAAAAAGACCGCAGGAATGGCCGCTAGGGTAAACCTCAAAGCGGTCAGCAACATCGGATCCACCCAGTTTGACGACGGAAAAATTTAGTCCCCAGATCGCCATGATGAACACGCACAGGATGTAATCTTTCAAGCCCATGCGTTATCCCTTTGTTGGCATCGTGTCTGGCGCCGCTTGGTGCCAGATCGCGAACTGTTTAGCAAAGTAGGTGACGATGAGATCTGCCCCCGCCCGTTTAAAGCCGATCAGAGTTTCCAACACCGCTTCCCGTTCGTTTAACATACCCATTTGCGCTGCGCATTTGATGGCCGCATACTCCCCGCTGACTTGATAGGCTGCCAGTGGAAGTAGAGTTTGACGGCGTAATTGGGCCAAAATATCTAGGTAAGGGGTTCCGGGTTTGACCATCAAAATGTCCGCGCCCTCTTGTTCATCCAACAATGCTTCACTGAGCGCTTGTCTGGCATTGGCATAGTCGAGCTGATATGTGCGTCTGTCGCCCTTGAGTTCGCACTCAACTGCCTGTCGAAATGGCCCGTAAAACGCCGACGCAAATTTCGCGCTGTGTGCAAGTATCGCAACATGCTCATATCCCGCTTCATCCAAGCCCTTGCGTATCGCCCTTACCTGGCCGTCCATCATGGAAGAAGGGGCGAGCATGTCTGCCCCGGCTTGCGCGGCATTTATACACTGCCTCACCAAGAGAGCCACCGTCTGATCATTGTCAACATCCTGATCGGCCATGACACCACAATGACCGTGCGTGGTGTACTCGCAAAAGCAGATATCAGGGACCACCATCATGTGCGGACACGCTGATTTAATCGTGCTGATCATACGACTCAGCAGACCGTCTCGACGCCAAGTGTCACTCCCGATGTCGTCTTTGTGATGACTAATACCGAAGGGCATTACATAGCGGATCCCAAGAGCGTCCAGCGCATGGATTTCATCGACGAGCTGAGTTTCAGGGAGCCGGGCCAACCCCGGCAGCCCGGTGATCGGCACAGGACTGGTGATGGTTTCTTCGACAAATAGCGGATAAATTAAATCGCTTAATTGAACCTCATGTTCCCGAACGAGCGCTCTGATCATTGGGGTGGTTCGCAAACGGCGCAGGCGTTTGGTGATCCCCACGTGGGTTGGGTGGTTATATTGGAATTCCATGGGTGGTACTCCCTAGAGTGTGTTATCTAAAAGGGTGATGAGGGGCCCTCGACCGAGACTATCGAGTCAGAATACCTCTGGTGTGAAGGCGCGAGTTACACACGCTCAATGATCTCGCGCCAGACGTCTTTGTCGTAGCTTGGCTTACCCGATTCATCACGGGCGTGGATATGCGCGACACTGGCGCCTGCCTCGCTGCACTGAACGACAGCATATGCAATTTCTTTTGGCGTATGTGGGACGGCGGGGTTCTTACTTCTTGGGATAATTCCGCCATTAACGGCGGCAGTGATAGTTAAATTATCCATATTTTTCAATATTTTATTTTATATCAACTTCTCCATTGTAAATATAAAAAATTAAAGTCATGTCCCCAAAAAATGGTTACAAAGTGGAATTTGTTGCATAAAAGCCATAATACGCACTAAGGTATTTTAGTTTATGGATGATTGTTGTCATACTGCAAAGCGAGAATGTCCGATGAAACACTAGCTGCCTTTGATGAGTTTCAACGAGAATTAAGCACTGATTACCTTTCAAATCCTGAGTATGCGATGCGTCTTACTCGTTCTTATATCGACAAGCACCCTGTTTTTCACTTTATTGACGGCATTGGTACACCGCTTTACGTCAATAATGAATGTGCTGAGCGCGCATCGCCGCCCTTCAAAAGCCCAAACATGGTGGAAAGCGCAAGGACGCAGGCCGTAAGAAGCAAGATCCAACTGTCTTAGTTCGCGTACCTCAATCTATTGCTGACTTGCTCATCGAGTTCAAAACGTACTATGCACGTTTGGATGACGAATCAAAGGATCTTATTCGAGAGAATTTGATGGCTCTTGTTAAGAACTGCTCCTTAGCTTTACCCGTCCAAGAGTAAGAAAGCGCTTCAACACTACACTACGGACCGCCCGATATCTTTAACTCCGATCAGGGTAGCTAGTTGACAAGCGTAGAGTTCACACAGAAGTTAATTGAACATGACATACGTATAAGCATGGATGGGAAAGGCCGTTGGGTTGACAATGTTTTCATTGAACGATTATGGCGAAGCCGAGCTTGAAATCGGTCACTACATGGTGTTTTATAATGAAGAACGTAACTATCAAGGCCTGAATAACCTCACTCCTGATGAGGCCTACTTCGGTAGGCAAAGATACGCAGCATGAGCTGGGTCAATCACTTAAGAAATTAGCTTATGTGTCCAACCATCGGGATCCACTTCTCCTTAGGCGGGCATTATGCGACTCATAAGAATTGTGAAAGGGATTAAAATTTATGTACAAAGTTGGCGTTGTTATATTTGATGATTTTACAGATGTAGACTTTTTTCTTATGTATGACTTACTTGGGCGAACAACCGATAGTTGGACGGTTAACATACTGGGAACTAAACCTGAACATCATTCCCACCTTGGTATAAAAGTTAAAACTGACGGATATATTTCAGAAGTTACGAATCACGATGTAGTTCTTATTACGAGTGGCAAACGTGGTATTCCAGCCGCTATGAAAGATACTAGATTTATGTCAGCGCTGAATCTTGACCCAAATAGGCAGTTAATTGGTTCGATTTGTGCTGGGTCATTCATTCTTCACGAGCTTGGCCTACTAAAAGGTAAGCCTTTAACCACGAATCCTGATGCGAAGAGTGTCTTACAAAGCATGGGAGGAGACGTTCAGGACCAACCTCTCGTGATCGAAGGTAATGTAGCCACTGCCGGAGGTTGTCTTTCCCTAATATATCTAATTGGTTGGCTGGCGGAGCGTTTATTTGACTCGACCAAACGAAAGAGTATACAAAACCAATTAATTCCAGCTGGACAGTTAGAACTTTTTGAAGAACTCATAGCCACAACTATTCAGTCAGCAGAGTTGAAAAATTCTCATAACAAACGCCTCAAAGGGACTGTAAACGCTCGGCGTTTCCAGTGCCAATGAGCCGCGGTGGTTGCAGTTGTTGTGTTTGGGTTTAGTGGTATGCGTTGCCAGCCCCTTAGGCTGGCGTTAGGAGATGTACAGATCTAGTTATCACCTGACACCGGCCTCAAACCGGTGTCTTGTTTACGCTACTTTAGTGCGCACTTCCTTCGGTATCAATTTCAGACCCTTTTTGAACATGCTGTAGGGAGTCTGTCCTTCCATCATCCTGCCCTGATGTGGCCGCTGGGTGTTGTAGTGCTCCAGGTAGCTATCCAGGTCTGTCTGCATCTGCTCTACCGACTCATACCAGGTCGTCCTCCCCTTGATGCGGAAGTGTTCATCCAGCAAGGTTCGATGTAGCCGCTCGATAAAGCCGTTGCTCTGCGGCCTGCGCACCTTTGGTTGTCCGGTGTTCAATCCCCTCCAGTTGCAGGAATAGCTCGTAGGGATGATGGTCAGGTCGTCCACAGAACTCGCGCCCGTTGTCCGACAGGATGGTATAGACCCGTGCCTCGTGGGCCTCGAAAAACGGCAGCACCGTTTCATTGAGCACATGAACTGAGGTCACCGGAAGCTTGCTGGTGTAGAGCCGTCCCCAGGCGTGGCGACTGTAGCAGTCCAGCACGGTTTGCAGATACACCTTGCCAACCCCCTTGAGCGCGCCGACGAAGAAGGTGTCGACCGCCACCAGTTCCCCGGTGTAGTGGACCTCAATCTGGCGTTCGCGAAACTCGGGACTGAATCGCTCTAACAGGCGAATTTGCTCGTCATTGAGCTCAATGGTCTGCTCCCGGTGCGTTTTCTCGAGGCGCAACAAGCGGTCGTGTTTGGAGAGCAAGTCGTGCCGTTGCCTCACGCCACGCACACCGCCCGCACTGACGTTGATGCCTTGCAGAGCCAGTTCTTGCGCGACCCGCAGCGGGCCATGGGTTGGTCTGGTGAGAGAGTAATCGAGGATGGCTTGCTCAATCTCGGGAGCGACCCGGTTGGGATGAGCCCCTTTACAGCCGGGGAGTTTGTCGAGCAAGCCCTCGGCGCCATAGGTCTGGTAGTTACGGCGAATCTCGTAGAACTGCTGGCGGCTGTAGCCGATGAGCTTGCAGGCTTTGCTGACGTTATTGAGCTCTTTGGCGAGCTCTAGCAGGCTGAGTTTACGACGTGCTACTTTCTCGTTGGTGGTCATACGGTGACTCCGGATAACACGGTAGGGGTACCGTTTTGTTATCCGGTTTGAAGCCGTATGACCACTCCCTTTTGTGGGCAACTGTCAGGTGAATACCATCTCCATACATATCATCGCATACAAGATAGCTTGATGTGTTTTTGTAAAGTTTTATTGGTTTTCGTGACTTTTTTAACGTAATTCTTTACAGTTTTGATTGTGGTTGGCTCTTATGTGTTGTTTAACAATGACTTAATGGACTGTCCATTTTCTCAAGGTAACCATAACCGTTCTAAGAACAGAATATTGAAAAGGCCCTGATAACTCAGGGTCTTTTTTTATGCACTCAGGCTAACCTCTCAGCCCGAAAGGGATATAACGCTTTTTGGTTGCCTTCCCTACAGTGATGGATATTCTCCACAGGAACGCTTTGTGAAAAGTGCAATGAAACTGCTCACCCCTTTATTGCTAATGCTGACCAGCATGCTCTCCGGCCAGTTGCAGGCAAAGCCACTCAAGGTCGGGGTCAGCTTTGCCATCCCCCCTTATGTCATCGAAGGCGAGAATCGCGGCATCGAGCTGGATCTGCTGAAAGAGGCGTTCGCTGGCAGCGGCTATGAGCCCAGCTTTGAATTTCTGCCACTGGAGCGTACCTTCCGCCTGTTCGAGTCAGGAAAGCTGGATGCCATCATCAACGTCAGACCCGGTATGGTTGATCCTCACGTTCTGACCCAGCCCGTTATCACCTTCCATAACCGGATCTTCACCCTGCGCAGCACCCACATCAGTACTCTGGACGACCTGCATTCAAAACGGGTCACCGCTTTTCAACGGGCAAGGATCATTCTGGGGGGCGCGTTCGCCACCATGGCCAACCAGAATCCCCACTATGAGGAGGTAGCCAAGCAGCAGGTGCAGGTACATCAGCTAATGCGCGGCAGGGTGGATGCAGTCGTACTGGAGGAGCGGGTGTTCTACTACTACCTCGATCATCTGATTGCCACCGCTCAGGCAGGCGAGCACTACGAGCGCAATCAGGTCAGGCAAGCAGACCTCTTCCCGCCCACCGTCTATCACTTTGCCTTCCGAACGGCCGATGCCCGCAATCTGTTTGATAAGCGCCTTGAGGCGATGCGTCAGGATGGTCGTTATCACCAGATTTTCGCGGCTTACGGCGCCACGCCGTGAGCCACAAACATAAAAGCCAGCCGGTAAGGGCTGGCTTTGTACTGGCTCCGAAGGAACAGCAGTAGGGGAGCGTTACTTCATTGCGCTGCCGTTTTTCAGTTCTGCTTTCTGACGTTTGGCTTCGCGTTTCTCTTTCAGTGACATCTGCGGTTTTTTCTTGGCATCTTTGCCGTTGTGATGTTCTTTGTTACTCATCATCAAACTCCAAAAATGTTACCCAGACAGTTGGTTCCTCATGGGAGCCAGCATGCCATCCGAATCATCAACTTCAGTACGCTTGGTGGGATGGTGCAAGACCATCACCAGACCCAGCATACCCTCCAGTGGCATCCGGATCCAGCCTCATTCTCGTCCAAAAGATGTCGCGCGCAGCCCCTTGAGCGGGGAGGCCAAACGACCTCGACAGGAAAGACCAAAAAAGAGTAATTCGCATTATTAAATGTTGTCACGCTTATATTAAGCCATCGTTACCTAGATATTTTCACGGATAAATATAAATCCCTCTCATTATTTATTGCCGCTCAAGAGGCCACCATTTTAATAAGCATTCGCAATATCATCGGAAACATCAGGTTACAACACCGAATAGGTTATTTCCGGTCAGCCGGATATAATGCGCGCCGCACCGAAATATCCGTTTTTATTCAGGAAGCTGTACATGAACAGAAAAACCAGAGCCGCCATGGTGTCGGTCTGCTCCAATATCAGTCTGATCATCATGAAAATGGTGGCCGGTTTCGCCAGCGGCTCGGTCAGTATCATCTCGGAGGCGATCCACTCCGCCATGGATCTGGTGGCGGCCCTGATCGCCCTGTTCGCGGTGAAAAAGTCCGATCTCCCGCCCGATGAGCGCCACCCCTATGGTCACGACAAGATTGAAAATGTCTCCGGCGTCATCGAAGCACTGCTTATCTTGCTGGCCGCGGGCTGGATCATCTTCGAAGCCGTCGACAAGCTGCTCACCCCCAGCCCGATTGAAAGCATTGGCTGGGGCGTGCTGGTGATGGTGATCTCGGCGCTGGTCAACAGCGGCGTCTCAACCTACCTCTACAAGGTGGCCCGGGAAGAAGAGTCAGTTGCATTGGCGGCCGATGCGCTCCATCTCAAGGCGGATGTGCTCACCTCCGCCGGGGTCGCCGTCGGTCTTGGCGGGATCTGGCTGGCCGGTCTGTTCGGCTATTCACTCGCCATCCTCGACCCGCTGGTCGCCATTGCGGTCGCCATCTTTATTGTCAGAGAGGCGATCAGCATGCTCAACGAGGCCTTCCAGCCGCTGATCGACCAGAGCATGAGCCCGGAAGAGCTGGTGATGACCAGCCGCATCATCACCGAATGCTGCCCTGCCGCCAGCGGTTTTCACGATCTGCGCAGCCGTCGTGCCGGTCGTCGTCGCCATATCGACTTCCACCTCACCCTGCCCCCGGAGATGAGCATCGGCGAAGCCCACGATATCTGTGATCGCATCGAACACGCCATCATGGCGCAGTTGCCCCACGCCATCGTGCTGATCCACGTCGAGCCGGAGGAGCAAGAGATGCCCTCACCGCTCGCCATAAATTGAAATGTGGCAAACAGGCGGGAAAGTGGCAGCGAAATAACGGAAAGTTGGCACAAACCCGCATTTTTACTGCCGGAAAGCCGATTGCATAAGAAGTGATCGGCACAACTGTGTTAGGGTGTCTAACCACCCTGCCGCAGGAGCGCGCCGTGAAAAAGCTGGAAATGAAAGATCTGACCGAGGCCGAAAAAGCCGAGATAGCCTTGTTATTGCAAAAGGCACAAGCCAATGCAGACCACCAGCTGACCAACGGAGAGCGGAACAAGATCCGCGAAGAGGGTCGCCTGAAAATTGTGGCCGACCGCGCCGAAGCAGCCAAGGCAGCCTCCAAGCTGGCTCGCGAGAAAGCCAAAGAGCGCGCCAAGAACCAGGTACTGCCGGAAACCTTCAGCTGGATTGATTCGGTCAGCAACAAGTTTCGCAGCAAGCGCTGATCCCTTCTTGCAAAACGCCCGCTGGCACTTGTGCCTGCGGGCGTTTGCATGTCTGGGCGATGCTCGATGAGCCAGATTTGGCGCTGCCATTGTTTTGCCGCTCAGAAGCTAATCGCAGCAGCAAAGAAGTGATTTACATTGTGAGTTAGAGAGAACGACAACTGACAATCCCCATCTATCGCCACCTTTACATTTTTTCTCATATTTTTTGCCAGAACTGGCTACATAGTCAGGACAAAAAAGCCGAATCTGGCTTGTCACAGGGTGATATGAGTCTGCACTGATTTTTCTATGCCGTTGAAATGCATCATGTTTACTATAAAAAACGATATTTTTGGCTGTTACAAAACATTAATATCGAGATAAAGTTTGCTTTAAAAATGAGAGCGTGTTTTAATCTTTCTCGATGGTTCGGCAGTTCAGACCTGATTATGTTAGGCAGTCATTTTAGTAAAGCAGTGATTAGCATAAGCGTTATCCTCGGATAATTCTTATCAAATAATTCTCCTTCTTTAGTGCTCCCCATACGTATTGCTGACGAAAAATCAAAAATTGCCATTTAGGTGGCATTCAACACTATTTAAGGAAATTATTATGTCTAACAAAATGACTGGTACCGTTAAGTTCTTCAACGCTGAGAAAGGTTTTGGTTTCATCTCCCCGGCTGACGGCAGCAAAGACGTGTTCGTACACTTCTCCGCTATCCAGTCCACCAGCTTCAAAACCCTGGACGAAGGTCAGCGCGTTGAGTTCACCATCGAGCAAGGCCAGAAAGGCCCGGCTGCTGCCAACGTAGTTGGTCTGTAATTCAAGCCGGAGCATGCTGCTGATGGCTCATGCCAACTGCTGACCGCTCTGCAAGAATTTAAAAAAACCCGCTTAGGCGGGTTTTTTGTTTTTCCCCGCTTTTTCCTCACAGATCTCCCCTCCCCCGACCGCTTGCTCCCTCCCTTACATGCTCTCACCGCTTGAGTCTTAGAATGAGCTCCGAATGGACTCAAAATGTAAAATAGTGACGAAAAAGTCAGGTTATCCGCTGTATTTGCCGCGAATTCTTGCTATTTTGCGCGCCACCAACGCAAACGATTTCCTTCACACTTTCAGGATTAGTTATGGCAAAGCAAGATATGGCCGCCCAAACAGGGACAGGCGGCTTTCTGGACTCTTATTTTTCCATTTCTGCGCGCGGCAGCAGCGTGCGTCAGGAGCTGGTCGCGGGGCTGACCACCTTCCTGGCGATGGTCTACAGCATCATAGTGGTGCCGAACATGCTGGGCGCTGCCGGCTTTGAGCAGGGCCCGGTGTTTGTGGCCACCTGTTTGATCGCCGCCTTCGGCTCCCTGCTGATGGGCCTGTGGGCCAAGCTGCCGATGGCTATCGGTTGCGCCATCTCCCTCACCGCCTTTACCGCCTTCAGTCTGGTGCTGGGTCAGGGACTGAGCATTCCGGTCGCGCTGGGCGCCATCTTCTTGATGGGTGTGCTGTTTACCCTGATCAGCGTCACTGGCGTGCGCCAGTGGATCCTGGACAACCTCCCCTCCGGCATCGCCCACGGCACCGGTATCGGTATCGGTCTGTTCCTGCTGCTGATCGCCACCAACGGCGTTGGCATGGTGATCAAGAACGAAGGGGCCGGTCTGCCGGTTCAACTGGGTGAAGTAACCTCCTTCCCGGTGATCATGACGGTGCTGGGTCTGGCCGCCATCTTCGGTCTGGAGCGTCGCAAGGTGCCGGGTGGAATCCTGATGGTGATTATCGCCATCTCCATCCTCGGCCTTATCTTCGACCCGAAAGTGACCTGGCAGGGCTTCTTCGCCATGCCGAGCCTGACCGGTGAGAAGGGCTCGCTGGTAGGCAGCATGGATCTGCTGGGCGCCCTCAATCCGGTGGTGATTCCGACCGTACTGGCGCTGGTGATGACTGCTGTGTTTGACGCCACCGGCACCATCCGTGCCGTGGCCGGACAGGCGGGCCTAATCAACGAACGTGGCCACATCATCAGCGGCGGCAAGGCCCTGACTGCCGACTCCGTCAGCAGCATGGTGGCAGGCGCCGTTGGTGGTGCTCCGGCTGCCGTCTACATCGAATCCGCCGCAGGCACCGCGGCCGGTGGCAAGACCGGTCTGACCGCCGCGCTGGTAGGCGTGCTGTTCCTGCTGATGATCTTCCTCTCCCCGCTCAGCTATCTGGTACCGGCTTACGCCACCGCACCGGCCCTGATGTACGTCGGTCTGCTGATGCTGGGCAACGTCACCAAGCTGGACTTCAGCGACTCGGTCGATGCGCTCTCCGGCATGCTGTGCGCCGTCTTCATCGTACTGACCTGCAACATCGTGACCGGCATCATGCTGGGCTTCGTGGCGCTGGTCGTTGGCCGCATCTTCGCTGCCGAGTGGAAGAAGCTGAACGTCGGCACCGTCATCATCGCCCTGGCGCTGGTGATCTTCTATGCCGGTGGCTGGGCCATCTAACCCGTCCGCATATTCCGGTTATAGCGAAGGGCCCTGCGGGGCCCTTTTTCATGGCTGTGAGTCAGCTAACAGTTTCCCGCCTGTTTGCCCTGCGTCGTTTCAGATTGAAACACCCATACCCCTTCTGCTGTTTCAAATCCGAACCAAACAGGCCGTCATTTTTATCCCTTTTTCTGTCGTTAGACTGGCTCCATCAACCATTTGCCCACCCGTGCGGTGGCAAGCCAAGGAGTGAGCCATGAAGAAACTGATCAATGCCGTCGATGCTGTGGTCCGTGAACAACTGATGGGGATGGCAGCCGCCCACCCCGAGCTCAAGGTACGTATCGAACCCCACTACATCACCCGCGCCGACTCCCCCGTGATGGGCAAGGTGGCGCTGGTCTCCGGCGGTGGCAGCGGCCACGAGCCGATGCACGGTGGTCTGGTGGGCAAAGGGATGCTGGATGGCGCCTGCCCCGGCGAGATCTTTACCTCTCCGACCCCGGATCAGATGTACGAGTGCGGTCAGGCCGTTGATGGCGGCGCGGGCGTGCTGTTTCTGGTGAAGAACTACACCGGCGACGTGCTCAACTTCGAGACCGCGGTCGAGCTGCTGCACGGTGACGGGGTCAAGGTGGGCTTCGCCCTGATCGATGACGATGTGGCGGTCAAAGACAGCCTCTACACCGCCGGTCGCCGTGGGGTTGCCACGACCGTGCTGTGCGAGAAGCTGGTCGGTGCCGCCGCCGAAGCGGGCTACGACCTGGCGCGTTGCGAGGCGCTGGCCCGTCGCATCAACAACCAGAGCCGCACCATAGGCGTGGCCATGCATGCCTGCACAGTGCCGGCCGCTGGCAAGCCCTCCTTCACTCTGGCGGACAACGAGCTGGAGTTCGGCGTTGGTATCCACGGCGAACCGGGCATCGAGCGCCGCCCCTTCACCGACCTCAATACCCTGGTGGATGACATGTTCAGCGAGCTTGCTGACAACACCCCCTATGGTCGCACCCTGCGCCACTGGGATCGCACCAGCGGCAGTTGGCAGGAGGAGCACACCTTTATCGAACCGCTGAATGCGGGCGATCGAGTCATCGCGCTGGTCAACAGCCTCGGTGGCACCCCCATCTCCGAGCTCTATGGCGTCTATGGTCGCCTTGCCACCCTGTGCGAGGAGGCGGGCATCCATCTGGTGCGCAACCTGATCGGCCCCTACTGCACCTCCCTCGACATGACCGGCATCTCCATCACCCTGCTCAAGGTGGATGATGAGCTGATGACCCTGTGGGATGCCCCCGTTCACACCCCCGCCCTGCGTCGCGGCTGCTAAGGAGAACCCATGTTAAGCAAGCATCACATCGTCAACTGGCTGCTCGACTGCGAACACATCTTTACCGAGCAGCGTGACTACCTCACCGCGCTGGATACCGACATCGGCGACGGCGACCACGGCCTCAATATGCAGCGCGGCTTCGCCAAGGTGGCCGAGAAGCTGCCAGCAGTGGCAGACAAGGATATCGGGCAGGTACTGAAAACCACCGGCATGACATTGCTCTCCTCGGTCGGCGGTGCCAGCGGCCCGCTCTACGGCACCTTCTTTATCCGAGCGGCAGCCAGCAGCGATGCCTGCCAGAGCCTGAGCCTCAGTCAGCTGTGCAAAATGCTGAGTGACGGGGTCGAGGGCATTGTTTCTCGCGGCCGTGCCGAGCCGGGCGACAAGACCATGTGTGACGCCTGGTGGCCGGCACTGGCCGCCCTGCAACAGGCGCAGCAGCAAGATCTGCCCCTCAACGACGCGCTGGACAAGGCAGTCACGGCTGCCGCTGCCGGTACCGAGGCCACCATCCAGATGCAGGCCCGCAAGGGGCGCGCCAGCTATCTTGGCGAGCGCAGCATCGGCCATCAGGATGCCGGGGCCACCTCGACCCTGCTACTGCTGACCGCCCTGCGTGACAGAGCGAGGTTGTGACATGATCGGAATCGTAGTTGTCTCTCACTGCGCCATGCTGGCGGCCGGTTTGAAAGCGCTGGCCGACCAGCTCGGCAGCCCGGCCCGCCTGCTGCTGGCGGCCGGGGTCGATGACCCCGACCACCCCATCGGTACCGATGCCATCGCGGTGATGAGTGCGATTGAAGAAGCGGACGACGGCAGCGGTGTGCTGGTGCTGATGGACTTGGGCAGCGCCCTCTTGAGCGCAGAGACCGCCCTCGAACTGCTGCCCCCGGAGCTGAGCGCGAGGGTGCGGCTCTGCCCCGCCCCGCTGGTGGAGGGTACCCTGGCCGCCGTGGTGGCGGCCGGTTCCGGCCTGACGCTGGACGAGGTAGCCGCCGAAGCGCTCGGCGCGCTGGGCCCGAAACAGGCGATGCTGCCAGCCAGCGCGGCGCAGACCGCTACCGAGACGGCACCCGTTGCCGACGACGGCTGGTTGCGCTGTGAGGTGGTGGTGGATAACCCCCACGGCCTGCATGTGCGCCCCGCCGCCCGACTAGTGGCAGCCCTCAAGCCCTTTGCCGCTGAACTCAAGTTGCAAAAGGGGGACAAAGAAGCCAACCCCCGCAGCCTGACCCGGCTCGCCATGCTCAACGTGCGTCAGGGCGACCAGCTCACCCTGCTGGCGCGCGGCGAGGATGCCACCGCCGCACTGGCCTGCTTCCAGCAGCTGGCCGACGAGCGCTTTGGCGACTGACGCCGCACACCATTGTTTCAAGGGGCTGCACTCGCTCGCTGAGCCAGTGCAGCTTCATTCAAGACGAAGGAGTCCCCGGCACAGCCGCCCCTTCGCCCCGATTCTTAATTAGTAAAGAGAGAGGGATAGAATATGGACCGCATTATCATCAGCCCCAGCAAATACGTGCAAGGCAACGGGGCCCTCGCCAATATCGGCAACTACGTCAAAGCGCTCGGCAGCAAGCCACTGATCCTGGCTGACGCCTTCGTCACCAAGCTGGTGGGCGATACCGTGGCCACCAGCTTCCACGGCGCAGGCATCAAGCCCGAGTTCGACTGCTTCAATGGCGAGTGCTCCCGCCCCGAGATCGACCGCCTGCTGGCCCGCTGCCAGCAGACCCCGTTTGACGTCATCATCGGCATCGGCGGCGGCAAGACGCTGGATACCGCCAAGTCGGTCGCCTTCTACCAGAAGGTGCCGGTGGTCATAGTGCCGACCATCGCCTCCACCGATGCCCCCACCAGCGCGCTGGCGGTCATCTACACCCCGGAAGGGCAGTTCAGCGAATACCTGATGATCCCGACCAACCCCAACATGGTCATCATGGATACCGGCGTGGTCTCCCGCGCCCCGGTGCGGCTGTTGGTCTCCGGCATGGGGGATGCGCTCTCCACCTATTTCGAGGCGCGCGCCAACAAGGTTTCCGGTTGCCAGACCATGGCCGGGGGCGCCTCCACGCTGGCGGCGCAGGCCATCGCCGAGCTCTGCTACAAGACCCTGCTGGCCGATGGCTACAAAGCCAAGCTGGCGGTAGAACAGGGGCTCTGCACCAAGGCGGTGGAGAACATCATTGAGGCCAACACCTATCTGAGCGGTATCGGCTTCGAGAGCAGCGGGCTGGCCGCCGCCCACGCCATCCACAACGGCCTGACCCAGCTCGCCGAGTGTCACCACCTCTACCACGGTGAAAAAGTGGCGTTCGGTACCCTGGTACAGCTGGTGCTGGAGAACGCGCCGATGGCTGAGATCGAGACAGTGCTGGACTTCTGCCGCTCGGTGGGTCTCCCGACCAACCTGCATATGATGGGGGTCAAGGAGCTGGATATGGCGCGCCTGATGGAGGTGGCCAAAGCCTCCACCGCCGAGGGCGAGACCATCCACAATATGCCGTTCAAGGTCACCGCCGAGGATGTGCTGGCGGCCATCGTCACTGCCCACCAGCTGGGGCTGTAACCGCGCCACGGCAGAGCTTGCCATATAAATCGGCCCCGCATCTGCGGGGCCTTTTCGTTTTCTGCGGGCCTCTTGGCGACGGCTCACCGTCAGCCGTGATAGTCGGCGGGATCGATCTCGAGCAACTTGAGCCGCCGCCACAGGGTGGTGCGACTGATACCCAAATGTTGGGCCATCTGGCTCACCTGCCCCTTGCAGGCGTGAGCGCAGCGCAAGATGGCTTGCCGCTCCAGCTCCGCCAGCGTGAGCAGCGGTTGCCCCACTACCTCGTCCGCCACCCGCTGATAGCCGTGGCGAATGGCGGCGGGCAGCGCCTCAGGCGGGATCGGCCCCTGACCGGCATGAAGCAGCGCATGCTCGACGGCGCTGCGCAGCTCCCCCAGATTGCCGGGCCAGGGATAGGCGAGCAGACAATCGAGGGCCGCCGGACTGAACTGACGCACCGGCTCGCGCCCCATCGCTCCTAGCTGCTGGCTGATCAGGCCCGGCAGATCCGCCGCGCGCTCCCGCAGCCCCGGCAGCCAGAGCTCGCACGCCTGCAAGGCATAGAGCAGCTGGCGGCCAAACAGCCCCTCCTGCACCAGCTGCTCCAGCGGGGCGCTGCTGGTGGCGATGATCCGCACCTTGAGCGGCAGGATGCGGGCCGAATCGAAGCGCTGGATGCGGCCGGTCTTGAGCAGTTGCAGCAGCGCCGCCTGCATGGGAGCGGAGAGGCACTCCACCTGCTCCAGCACCAGGGTACCGCCGTGGGCCAGCTCGAACTTGCCCGCCCGCTCCTGCCCCGCCTCGTCGGAACCCATCAGCTCCAGCGCCATCCGCTCGCTCGGCAGCGCCTTGCAGTTGAGGGTAATAAGCGGCCCGGCGGCCCGTTCGCTACCGAAGTGGATCGCCTCCGCCAGCTGGGCCTTGCCCACCTCCTCCTCACCGCGCAGCAGGATCGGCCCCTGACTCTGGGCCGCCTGCCGAGCGTAGCGCAGCAGCTTGCGCATGGCGCTCGATTCCCCCACCAGCGCCGACAGCTCGGGCACCGTCTGGCGCAGCTGGTGAATGGCCCGCAGCCGATCGACCGGGTGCAGCAGGGCGATAAAGCTGACCCCCTCCGGCCCCGGTAGCGGCTTGAGGCTCACCAGCGCATTGATGAACTCCCCCTCCTGCGCGCCGAGCCGCTCCAGCGTCACCTCCACATGGCTGAGCGGCGTCTGCCCCTTGATGGCCAGCTGCAACCGCTGCGGTAACAGCAGATGCTGCTCCAGCGGTTGGCCGAGACAGAGCGCCGGATCGAGCCGCAGCCGGTTGGCCGCCAGCGCGTTGAGGTAGCGCAGCCGCCCTTGCGGATCCCAGGCCAGCACACCGTCATCCATGCCATCGAGCAGGGCGTAGAGCTCGCTCAGGTGGTGCTGGGACTCCTGCATCAGGGTCTCCATCTGCAGCAGATGGGCCAGCTCGCGCCCGGCGCTGACGGTGAGCGCCAGATCGCCGGCGCTCGCCTCCTCCACCTTGCAGATCAACGCAATGATGGCGACCTGACGGCCATTGCTGTTGTAGACCGGGCTGGCGCAGCTGTGCCAGGGGTGGAGGGTCTGATTGAAGTGCTGGGGGCCGCTGACGCAGAGCGGCACTCCCTCCAGCGCCGCCAGATTGATGGCGTTGGTGCCGATGCGCCCCTCGCTGAAAAAGGCGCCGGGGCCAAACCCCAGCGCCGCCAGCTCGCGCAGGGTGTCGGGATGGCCGGTCTGGGCCAGCAGGCAGCCGCTCTCGTCGGTGAGCAGCAGGGCGCAGGGGCGCCCCTCCATAAATTCGTAGAGATCTTCGAGGGCCATCTCGCCGGTGGTGAGCAGGTCGCGCTTGCGCTGACGCAGGCTCTGCAAGGTCTGCCCCTTGGCGCAGTGGGGCGGATGCCAGAGGGTGGCACTGGTCTGGTGGGCGCAGCGCAGCCAGGATGCCTGCAGATAGTCAGGCCAAGCAAGAAGCGGCTGAAGGTCAGATGGCATGGTCACAGCAATATCCGGCAAGATGTAAGCCGACCATTTAACCACGCCAGCGCCCCCGATTCAGTGACCTGCCTCAGAGGGTGGTAACCCCGCCCTCCTCCCGGTCGGGTTCGCCATCGGTAAATTGCTGGCCGAGCCAGTGGCAGAAGGCGCGGCACTCCTGCGATTTTTTGATATATAGCCCCCGATCACACTACTGACTTGTTTATGAAAAGGAGGTTGGATGGCGCTTTCCATTGCCGCTCCGAAAGTGTATTTTTGCTCAGTAGCGAAAAACAGGGTGAACCGGAGTTATATGGAAGGCTCTATTAACGGATTAGTACCGCCTTCCATCTAATCACTGTTATGGCGCAGAGGGACAATTCATTGAGTGATGTTATATTTTGTCCGAGTATTGCTGGGATTGATAGTGTAGATTTTAGGCCGTGGATGCTCGAAAATGCATACGACTACTACACGATTTGCACTGAGTCGCCCCATCAGCGGATGGAAATCCAAAGAACAATGTGTGCATTGAGTATTGAGATAATACTTAAAAGTTTCCATGCCACTGTGACTAGTAATCATGGGAAGCTCAATGAAACTTATGAGTTCAATAAGAAAAGGTCTCTGCCTAAAAACTCAAATGCCCATGACTTACTTGTACTGTACGACGCACTGCCAATGAATGTGCAACGTTATTTATTTGATACCTTTGGCGTTGAGGTTATTACTACAAACAAAGATTTGTTTACCCAAAGCAGATATGCTTATGAGCAAAGTGCTAACACTATTCATAATGATGATATTATAAAGCTTACAGCATTTTTAATTTGCAAAACGGTCTTTCTATACCGAGAGCTTGGTTGTAATGACCCTTTTATTAAGCGGTTTGATATTGAGAAGTTGTTTTTAAGTCGAGTACAGCCGATCTTCATGTGTGCAGTGCCATAACAAGGCGCTTAAGAGGGATTCATACTGAGTGGCATTTTCGGTATGAGGTGATTTTGGGTGGTGAGCGCGGTCTGCGGACAGTTTATCTAGGCGGTATTCCCACCTTAACACGGCGTTATATTTTGAGGCGAACTATGAAGTACGACCCTAGTTGCTTTATTGATGAAATTTATAATCTCGAAGCCGGTGGTATGCTTGCTGATCTTGCGGTTAATCCAAATTTAATTCTTCACTTTATGGGTTTTGAGGAATCAGATCGCAACAATGCATTAGCATACATAAAGTCTATTTTGGCTGAGTGTTACGATTGCGGACATTTGAAAGTAGCGATATCCCACGAAAATGAGGAGCTTTATGGGTACGCTCTAATGTTTGTTCATCCAGAGGAAAAATATCCAAAATATCTACATAAAATATTTGTCAAAGAGCAATATAGAAGGAGCGGAATTGGCACGAAAATATTATCCTCTATTATAGATGGCTCGGATGTTTGTCTTTTGTGTCCCGCTGAAAAAATATCGTTTTATGAAAAGTTTGGCTTCAGTTTTGTTCAAAAACTTGAAACTCAATCTGGTGAGAACTTTCAATTGTCTAAAGGTCTATATGCTGACTTATGCGTTATGAAAACCCACGAGGGAACTCTAGGTGCACCAATTTTTTTATTAAATGATAAAGATATTGAAAGTATCATTGGGCTATGAAAATATAACAAAGTGGTCAAGCATCGTTCCGCTTCGCTCCATTAGCCTGTAGGTTCGATTAGCCGTAAGGCGTAATCGGACGTTCGCGTAAATCAATTCCCCCGCTATAACGGCTACTCGAATTTCCCCTCTGCCAGGTGCCGCTGATTCAAGGAAATACCGGAACAGCGGCATCTCGATCGTCCGATTACGCTTCGCTAATCGAACCTACATGAGACGGTCATATGTGGGATATGGAGGCTGGCAAGGATCAACCAATCTGACTCGATCGCCATAAACCACGATCACCACAAACAAAAGAGCCGCCCAGTTCACACCGGGCGGCTCTTTGCATCATAGATGGAGACTGAATCGTCTTTTTACCGAATCGTCACTCGGCCTTGGGCGCTTCAACCGCCGCAGTCGCCGGTTGGTCATCTTCCTTGATCCAGGCATCCAGCAGGGTGTAGCCCACCGCCAGCACCACCGGGCCGATAAAGAGACCGATGATCCCCATGGTCAACAAGCCGCCGATAACACCCACCAGAATGAGGATGAGCGGCAGGTCGGCGCCCCGCTTGATCAGGAAGGGGCGCAGGAAGTTGTCCATGGTGCCCGCAATCAGTGACCACACCAGCAGGAAGGTGCCCCAGGTGGTGTCGCCGCTCCAGTAGAGGTAGCCAATACAGGCCAGCAGCACCGGGAAGGGGCCGATCTGGGCGACGATCAACAGGAACATCACCACCACCAGCACCATGGCGTAGGGGATACCGGCAATCAGCAGGCCGACACCGGCCACCGAGGATTGCACCAGTGCGGTCACCACCACCCCCATCGCCACGGCACGGATCGCCTGTGAAGCCAGCACTGTAGCGTTGTCGCCACGCTGACCCGCCAGCCGGTGGGCGAAGCGGCGAATGCCGGTCGCCACCACTTCACCGGAGTGATAGAGCACCCCGCAGATACCGACCGTCAGCAGGAAGTGGACGAACAGCAGCCCCAGATTACCGGCCTGAGAGGCCAACCAGCGGGCGGTCTGACCGAAATAGGGGGCCAGCTTGGCAAACAGCACCTGACCACCGCTCGCCAGAATTTGCTGCCAGAAGTCATAGAGCTTGTCGCCCACCAGCGGGATCTGCTGCAGCCAGAGCAGCTCCGGCGGCGGTGACTGGCTGATATGGGTACCCAGCTCGATCAGCATAGGTGCCTTCTCCGCCACATTGGCCAGCGTCATAAAGAGCGGGATGACAAACATCAGCAGCAGCACCAGCGTCATAAATAGGGCCGCCAGGGTGCGCTTGCCCCACAACAGGCGCTGCACCATCAACATCAGCGGCCAGGTGGCGATGGTGATCATGGTGGCCCACACCAGCGCAGGCAGGAAGGGCTGCAACACCAAGAAACAGGAGATAATCAGGATGCTGAGAAACAGCACCCCCAGGGTTATCTTGGCCAAATCCACTTTTTTCACATTCATAGAGTTCCCTTGTCAGAGCCGTTGCCCTTGGGTCGTGTGTCGCATTTCAAGAAAGAGAGTATCCACCAGAGGCCAGCGCTCAACCAGAGCCCCAGCCCGAAAAAGAGCACAAACTGACCAAGCAGGATAGCCAGCGAACTGCTGGTCAGCAGCGGCAGCGCCCAGAGCCCCGCCCCTATCACCGCGCCCCCCGCCAAGGTGACCGCGCCGATCACAATGGGGGGATAACCGCCGCGGGTCAGGGAGCGCAAACCGCCAACCCAGAGCCCGAGGGCCGCCATGCTGATCCCGGCCAGATGGGCCGACTGGGTCAGCCCCCCGAGCGCCAGCGCAGATGCAATCAGCAGCAGCCAAGCCGCCGACTGCCTGTCGGCACGCCAGCAGGGGCGAGCGGCCAGCGACAAGGCGCCAATCAGCAGGCCAACCGCCACATCGGAGATAAAGTGCACCCCAAGCCAGACCCGCGCCAGACCGGTGGTGAGGGCCAGCAGCAGCGCCAGCGAATAGGCCAGCCCGCGCCGGGCAGGCCAGAGCCAGCCAAGCAGCGCCCCCCAGAACAGCAGGGCCGAGGCGGTATGGCCGCTCGGCATGCCAAAGCCCTGGGCGCTGTGAGTCGCCAGTTCAGGTTGCAGATGGAAGGGACGCGGCCAGCCGATCCCCTCCTTGCTCGCCTGCACCAGCAGCCCGAGCCAGAGCATGGCAAAGAGCAGCTGACGCAGCCGCGGCCACCCCAGCAGCGGGAGCAGCAAAGGTATCAGGGCAAGCTGAAAGCCGCCTGAACCAAACAGATTGCTGACCAACAGCCACCAGACATCGGGCCCCAGCCACTGTTGCAGACGCATCATCAGCGGGATCTCGGCCTGATGCAGCGCATTGCCCTGCGCCACAAAATCGGCCTGCCAGCGCACCTCGCTCTCGGGCACCTGATCAAGCCTGGCTTGCAGCCAGTCGAGCTGATCCGGGAAACGGCGCTGCGCGCGGGGGAGCTTATCCACCGCGATCAAGCGGGCGTTAAGGATCTCCCCACCCAGATTGGGGGCCTTCAGCAGCGAGACAAAATCGGAATCTTGCTGGGCGACGATAGGCTCCAGAGTGCGGCAGGCAAAGACCTGCGCTTTCTGCCAGCGACCCAGCTCCTGCACCACCTCCCCCTGCAAGCCGGTCTCTTCATAGAGTTCGCGCAGCGCCGCCTGCTCGGGGCGCTCGTCGCCATCGATATAGCCGCCGCTCAGGCTGTAGCGGGAGGAGATGCGATCCTGCACCAGCAGCAGTTGATCCTGATGGCGGATGGCGCAGGCCGCCGCCGAGGGAGCCGCCGGTTCGGCACTCAGGGCTGGCAGAGTGGCAAACAGCGCCAGCAACAGTAAAAAGAGGGTTCTCGACATCAATTTGCTTTCCCTATGCACAATGGCGACAAGCCTCCCAGAAATCAGATAGTTGGGCAACGGTAGCGGCCGGATTGCCGCCGTTCCCGCCGCGCTGGCGGTGCACGGAAGATTGCGATGAAGCAGGGCACTCCCTACTATTGGCGGCTATCTTCAATTTCATGCAGCAAACGCTGGAGCCCTCCATGAGACAGTTCGGCTTTTTCCTCGGCATCGCCATCGGTGTCATTTTGATCCTGTTCGGCAGCATCGTCATCTTCCAGGCGCTCCCTGCCGCACTGGATGTGCTGGAGATGCCAAGCCGCATCCCGTTCGTGCGCGAGGTCTACACCTGGCTGATGACCAGCGCCAACGGCCTGACCGCCCAGCTGGAGCAGAACTTCCTGGAAGCCTTCCAGACCGTGCTCAAGCTGATCCTGCTCATCACCTTCATGTGGGTCTGCGTCAAGCTGGTCAACATGGGGGTGCTGATTATCCGTGCCGGGGTTGATCTGATCCGCACCGCCATCGCCCACAGCGAAGGTCCCCACGACCAGAAGAAGCCGGATCAGCACGATCACTTCTGACTCTGATATGGTCGATGGATGTGAACGCTGCCGCCCCCAACCGGGGCGGCAGCGTTATATGCGCGGTATGAAGGCCCTTCCCAGCCCCCATGGATACCCGATAAAGCAGCGCTTTCCCTTGTGAATCAGCAAACTGCCCATATGTTGCATCACCTTGACATGGTTTGCGCCCCGCACGGCGGCTGCCCGGTTTCTATCCCGACCCCGTGCTCTGGTATAATCGACCACCTCTTTTCCCCGTTATGGAGCCTGTTCATGCCCAATCATGCAGAAAGTGCCCTCGAGGTTCGTCTCGACAAGTGGTTGTGGGCGGCCCGTTTCTACAAAACCCGCTCCATTGCGCGGGATCAGATAGACGGGGGCAAGGTGCACTACAATGGTCAGCGCAGCAAACCGGGCAAACAGGTGGAAGTGGGTGCATTGATCCGCTTCTGGCAGGGGCAGGATGAACGCGAAGTGCGGGTGCTGGCCTTGAGCGAGCAGCGCAAATCGGCCCCGCTGGCCCAGCAGCTCTATGAAGAGACCGCCGAGAGCTTGAAAAAACGGGCCGAGAACAGCGAGGCGCGCCGCTTCAACAGCCAGTTTGCCCCCAGCCCCGAGCGCCGCCCCGACAAGCAGGAGCGACGCCAGTTGCTCAAGGTCAAACAGTACTGACCGACCCCGATTTGATACCGGGCTGGCATCAACCCCAGCCCGCCCGATTTACCTCACCGAAAAGCCAGGAATACATGATGAGCAACCAAGATCTGCTGTATCGCTATCTGTTTGAAGAGTACGAAGTGCGTGGCGAGCTGGTCCAGCTGGATCACACCTACCGCCACGTAGTGGAAGCCCAGAACTACCCGGTGCAGGTGCAAAAACTGCTGGGCGAGCTGCTGGTCGCCACCAGCCTGCTGACCGCCACCCTCAAGTTTGAAGGCTCCATCACGGTGCAGCTGCAGGGCGATGGCCCGGTGCGTCTGGCCGTGATCAACGGTGACAACAACCAGCAGCTGCGCGGCGTGGCCCGCTATGAAGGCGAGCTGCCGAGCGATGGCAAGCTGCAGAGCCTGATTGGCAACGGCCAGCTGATCATCACCATCACCCCGGAGCAGGGCGAGCGCTATCAGGGCATCATCGCGCTGGACGCCGATACTCTGGCGGGCTGCCTGGAGCACTACTTTGCCCGCTCCGAACAGCTGGCCACCAAGCTGTGGATCCGCACCGGCTATCACGAAGGTGCGCCGCGCGCTGCCGGCATCATGCTGCAGGAGCTGCCCGCCCAGAGCGAGGATCACAGCAACGACTTCGATCACTTGACCCAGCTCACCAGCACCATCAAGGATGAAGAGCTGTTCGGCCTGCAGGCAGAAGAGATCCTCTACCGTCTCTACCATCAGGACAAGGTGCGGGTGTTCGATCCGCAGGCGGTCGAGTTCCGCTGCACCTGCTCCCGCGAGCGCTGCGAAGGGGCCCTGTTGCAGATAGAAAAGGAAGAGGTCATGGAGATGGTGCAGGAGCTCGGCAAGATCGACATGCACTGTGATTATTGCGGCGCCCAGTACCAATTTAATGGGATCGATGTCGAAACCCTGTTCAGCAGGGCTCCCGGCAATGATGCAAACCAGTTACACTAATTAAAGGCGGGCAAAACCCGCCTTTAACTTTAATAACAAAAAAATACCCTATTTTATAAAGTTTGATGGCGATCGCTAAACTCTACCACCTAAGTGATAGGATGACCGTCAGATAGAACCCTACCAACCTCTGAACCCAGGAGAATACAATGACAATCGTGGCAGAACCCACCCTGGCCCAACAATTAGGACTGGACCAGTACGGCATCAAAAACAGCCAAGAAATCGTTCGCAACCCCTCTTACGAGCAGCTTTTCGCGGAAGAGACACGCCCTGACCTGGAAGGGTTCGAGCGCGGTGTGGTGACCGAGCTGGGCGCCGTCAACGTAAACACCGGTATCTTCACCGGTCGCTCCCCGAAAGATAAATATATCGTCAAAGATGCCACTACCCAGGATACTGTATGGTGGTCTGACCAGGGTAAAAACGATAACAAAGCGATTACCCCGGAAGTGTGGTCACATCTGAAAGGGCTGGTCACCAAACAGCTCTCCGGCAAGCGCCTGTTTGTGGTCGATGGTTTCTGCGGTGCTAACCCGGATACCCGCCTGGCCGTGCGCATCATCACCGAGGTGGCCTGGCAGGCACACTTCGTGAAAAACATGTTCATCCGTCCGAGCGATGAAGAGCTGAAAACCTTCAAGCCTGACTTCGTGGTGATGAACGGTGCCAAGTGCACCAACCCGAACTGGAAGGAGCAGGGTCTCAACTCCGAGAACTTTGTTGCCTTTAACATGAGCGAGAAGATGCAGCTCATCGGTGGCACCTGGTACGGTGGCGAGATGAAGAAGGGCATGTTCTCCATGATGAACTACTTCCTGCCCCTGCGCGGCATTGCCTCCATGCACTGCTCCGCCAACGTGGGTCAGGACGGCGACGTCGCCATCTTCTTCGGCCTCTCCGGCACCGGCAAGACCACCCTCTCCACCGATCCCAAGCGTCAGCTGATCGGCGATGACGAGCACGGCTGGGATGACCACGGCGTGTTCAACTTCGAAGGGGGCTGCTACGCCAAGACCATCAAGCTCTCCGAAGAGGCTGAGCCGGACATCTACCACGCTATCCGTCGCGATGCGCTGCTGGAGAACGTGACTGTTGCCGCAGATGGCACCATCGACTTCGATGATGGCTCCAAGACCGAGAACACCCGCGTCTCCTACCCCATCTATCACATCGACAACATCGTCAAGCCGGTCTCCAAGGCAGGTCACGCCACCAAGGTGATCTTCCTGACTGCCGACGCCTTCGGCGTGCTGCCCCCGGTCTCCAAGCTGACCAAGGAGCAGACCAAGTACCACTTCCTCTCTGGCTTCACCGCCAAACTGGCCGGTACCGAGCGCGGCATCACAGAGCCGACTCCAACCTTCTCCTCCTGCTTCGGCGCAGCCTTCCTCTCCCTGCACCCGACCAAGTACGGTCAGGAGCTGGTGAAACGGATGGAAGCGGCAGGTGCAGAGGCCTATCTGGTCAACACCGGCTGGAACGGCACCGGCAAGCGCATCTCCATCAAGGATACCCGCGCCATCATCGACGCCATCTTGGATGGCTCCATCGAGAAGGCCGAGACCAAGGTGCTGCCGATCTTCAATCTGGAGATCCCGACCGCGCTGCACGATGTGAACCCGGCGATCCTCGACCCGCGCGACACTTACGCCGACAAGGCCGAGTGGGATGCCAAGGCCGTCGATCTGGCAGGGCGCTTCATCAAGAACTTCGAGCGCTTCACCGATAACGACGAAGGCAAACGTCTGGTTGCGGCAGGCCCGCAGCTGTAACAGGCTCGCTTCGTATCAGTGACACCATGCCGGTCAGCCATGCTGACCGGCATTTTTGTTTTTGTGGAGCCCCGAACGCCGCCATCGGCCCCGTTAAAGGGGGCAAAACCTTGCCTTTGCCCATTGTGACAGGTTAGATTCAGCCAAACTTTATACAATATACAATTCTGTAACGCCCAATCGTGACCCGACCATGACCCCACCCTACAAGACCCGAACCCAGATGGTGATGGAAAACCTCCGTGGCCGGATCCTCCGTGGGGAGTTCCCCGCTGGCGCCCCCTTGCGTCAGGATGCCATCGCCAAGGAGCTGGCCGTGAGCCGCATCCCGGTACGCGAAGCCCTGATGCAATTGGAAGCGCAGGGGTTGGTGAAGTTCGAAGCCCATCGCGGCGCCGTGGTCACCATGCTGGACGCCTCGGCCATCGACGAGCTCTTTTATTTGCGAGCGCTGCTGGAAGCCGATACCCTGTTTCACGCCGTCGACAAGATGACGGAAGCCACCTTCGCGCAAGCGGAGGCGATCCTCGCCCAGTTTGATCACGCCCTGGAGTCAGGCACCCAGATCGAACATTGGGCCGAGTTGAACCACAGCTTTCACGCCACCCTCTATCAGGCAGCCGGTCGCCCCCAGGCACTTGAACTGATCGCCCAGATCAATCTGAGCTGTGACCGCTATGTCCGCTTCGAGCTGCTGTTTGCCAGCGACGGGGTGGACAAGGCGGAGCGTGAACACGCCCAATTGCTGGAACTGTGCCGCGCCCGGCGCAAGCACGAGGCGGTGGTGCTGCTCAGGCAGCATATCGAAGCAGCGGGTCAGTCGATCAAGCGGATCCTGGCCAGCGGCCATAAAAACTGAACACTCATATAGCAACCATCTGGCACTAACGACATGAATAATTTCGAGATAATTGAAACCCGCGTCGCCCAAGTCAGGGCCGAGCTGGCCATGCAGGAGTTGGACGCCTTTATCGTCCCCCACGATGATGAGCACCTCGGCGAGTACATCCCCGCCTATGCCGAGCGGCTTGACTGGATCACCGGTTTCAACGGCTCTGCCGGGGTCGCCATCATCATGGCCCAGCGAGCAGCCCTCTTTGTCGATGGTCGCTATACGGTGCAGGCGCGGATGCAAACTCCCGCCGAACTGTTCGAATTCCTCCACCTCGTTGAAAATCCCCATGTGCAGTGGCTGGCCGAGCAGCTGCCGTCAGGCTCCCGGGTTGGCTTCGATGCCCGTCTGCACAGCCTGACCTGGTACAAGAATGCCAAGGCCGTGCTGGCCGAGCGCGGTATCGAGCTGATCCGCGTCGAGCAGAACCCCATCGACCTGAACTGGAGCGATCGCCCGGAGCCGACCAAGAGCCCGGTCATCCTCTACAGCGAGGAGCTGGCGGGCCAGTCCAGCCAGTCCAAACGTGAACAGCTGGCGGCCGACCTGCGCAAGCGCGGGCTGGATGCGGTGCTGCTGACCCAGGCCGAGCCCATCAACTGGCTGCTCAACCTGCGCGGCCGCGATATCGACCGGCTGCCGGTGGTGCTGGGCTTTGCGGTGCTCTACGCCAACACCAGCATGGATTTCTTCGTCGATACCGACAAAATTGACTGCTTCGCCTTCACCCAACACGTAGGGCAGGATGTCTCCGTCTACCCCATCGACAAGCTGGGTGACGTGCTGCAGCGCATCGGTGAAGATCAGCAGAAGGTGCTGGCCGATCCGGACAGCGCCAACGCCTGGACCCAGCTCGTCATGGAAGAGGCGGGTGCCATTCTGGTGGCTGGCCAAGACCCCACCATGCTGCCGAAAGCATGCAAAAACGAGATCGAGCTGACCGGCATGCGTGCCGCTCACCTGCGTGATGGCGTGGCCATGACCCGCTTCCTCGCCTGGCTGGATCGGCTGGTCGCCTCCGGCGAGTTCGAAGGGGTGGATGAAGGCACTCTGGCAGATCAGGTGGAAGCGTTCCGCCGCGAGCAGGAGCACTACGTCGAGCCGAGCTTCGATACCATCTCCGCGCTCGGCCCCAACGCCGCCATGTGCCACTACCACCACACCAATGGCACCCCGCGCGCGTTTGGCCAGGACAGCCTCTATCTGCTGGACTCCGGCGCCCAGTATATGGATGGCACCACCGACATCACCCGCACCATCAAGGTGGGTGAGGTGAGCGACGAGCAGAAAGCGATGTTTACCCGCGTACTGCAGGGTCATATCGCGCTGGATCAGGCCCGCTTCCCGCGCGGCACCGCCGGAATTCAGCTCGACGTGCTGGCCCGCATGCCGCTGTGGCAAGCCGGTTACAACTACGACCACGGCACCGGCCACGGCGTCGGCCACTTCCTGAGCGTCCACGAAGGGCCCCAGCGCATCGCGCCGAAAGGGAGCTTGGTCGCCCTGCAACCGGGCATGGTGCTCTCCAACGAGCCGGGCTACTACCGCGAAGATGGCTTCGGTATCCGCTGCGAGAACCTGGTAGTCGTGACCGAGCAGGAACAGGTTGGCGAGCTGCCGATGCTGGGCTTCGAGCGGCTGACCTACGTGCCGTTCGATACCCGCCTGATCGACCGCAGCCTGCTGAGCCCGGCCGAATTCCGCTGGATCAACGAATACCATGTCGAGGTGTTCCGCCGCCTGAGCCCGCTGCTCGAGGGCGAGGATCTCGCCTGGCTGGAGCAGGCAACCAGCCTCATCTGATGACACAGGGCCTGCGGGCCCTGTTTTTTATCCCCCCTTTTGACCTGTATCAACACCCCAAGCGAGCAGGTCAGGAGAATGGCGGCCATGAAAAGTCATCATGCCAGCCCAGCCCGGGGCTCACACGCCGCAGTCAGCAAAAAGGCGAGTGACCATCCCAGACTCATGCGCGAGCAGCAGACGGTCAGCGCCATGATCCGCCTCTACTGCCAGCACCATCATCAGGATCCCCATTGCCGCCACTGTCGCCAGTTGCGGGATTTCGCCCATCAGCGCCTGCGTCGCTGCCGTTATGGCCACGGCCACAAACCCACCTGCGCCAACTGCAATATCCACTGCTACGCCCCGGCGATGCGCAAACAGATCCAGCAGGTGATGAAGTGGAGCGGCCCGCGCATGTTGCTGCGCCACCCCTGGCTCACCCTTCGCCACCTGCTCGACGGCTTGCGCAAGGCCCCCAAACTGCCCCAGAGCCGCCCCCTGCCGCCATAACCGCCAATCCCTTGCATCCGGCAGGGGATGACCACTACCCTATGGCTCCTTTTCTGCCATTGACCCCAAGGTCAGCGGCGTTGCTGATCCGTTTGCTGCCGATGGAGTCCTGATGCACCACAACCCGCCCCTGCTACGCACCGCCACCCACAATGACATGCACGCCATCTGGCAGATCGATGCCAAGGTGTTTGGCGAAGATGTCTATCCCGCCTTCTTCTTCCGTCAGGCGATGGATTTGTGGCCCGAGTTGTTGCTGGTGGCCGAATACGAGGGGCAGATGGTGGGTTATGTGCTGGGAGGATTTGGTCAGGAGCGGTCGCAAGGCTGGGTACTCTCGCTGGCGGTACTGCCCGAGGCGCGCGGTTTCGGTCTGGCCGAGCGAATGATGCGCCAGATGGAGGCAAACCAGCAGGCGCTGCAGATCAGCGAACTGCGGCTCACGGTCGATCCGGCCAATCCGGCCCAGCGCCTCTACTACCGGCTCGGTTACACATTGCAGGCGGAAGTAGCCGACTATTTCGGCCCCGGAGAAGACCGTCTGCTGCTGGTTAAAACCCTCTCCGGTACAGCTGCGATTCAAGGACAAAACCGGTTACAGAACGCATAATTGGTTACATTTTGCCGATTTCATGTGTGACGGGGTTGGAGTAAAGTTCACTCATCAACCGGATTGTTCAAATTACGTGCAGCCCAGGAGGCCCACCATGTTGAAGCGTATGACCCTTATTGCCCTGCTGGCAGCGACCACCATCACCGGATGCGCCAACAGTGACGTTTACTCTGGCGATGTTTACACCAAAGACCGCGCCAAACAGGTGCAGACCGTCAGCTACGGCACCATCATCTCCACCCGCCCGGTGAAGATCCAGGCCGATGAGAACTCCCTGATTGGCACCATTGGCGGCGCCGTGGTCGGCGGCCTGCTGGGCAGCACAGTCGGTGGCGGCACCGGACGCGACATCGCAGCCGCAGGCGGCGCCATCGCCGGTGCAGCGGCAGGTAACGCCATCGGCAACAAGATGAATCAGGTCGACGGCGTCGAGCTGGAGATCAAGAAAGAGAACGGCGAAGCCATCGTGGTGGTGCAGAAAGCCAGCCCCACCTTCACCCCGGGCGCGCGTGTGCGCATGACCCAGGGTAACGGCAGCATCAACGTGGCCGTCGTGAACTAAGCGTGTGAACTCAGGCTTTGCAGCTTTAGAGTCATAAAAAAACCGCCGATCCCGGCGGTTTTTTGTTGTCTGGCATTCGGGATTACATGCTGTAAGCCTTCTCGCCGTGGGAGGTGACATCCAGCCCTTCCCGCTCGGCATCGCCGTTCACCCGCAGACCCACCAGCATGTCGACCGCCTTGAAGGCAATCGCCGCCACGGCACCAGACCAGAGCAGGGTGACACCGACCCCGATGGCCTGGATCTTCACCTGAGTCAGGATGGAGTAACCCTCGGCAACCTGATTGGTGACATAGTCCCACACCCCGGTACCGCCCAGATCCGGGCTGGCAAAAACGCCGGTCAGCAGAGCACCGAGAATGCCGCACACCCCGTGCACGCCAAACACATCCAGACTGTCATCGGCCCCCAGCAGGCGCTTGAGACCGTGGACACCCCACAGACCCGCCACGCCACTGATAAGGCCCATCACCAGACCACCGCCCACACCGACGAAACCGGCTGCCGGGGTGATCACCACCAGACCGGACACCGCACCGGATGCCGCACCCAGCAGGGAGGGACGTCCCTTCATCACCCACTCGGCCAGCGTCCATGAGAGAGCTGCCGCAGCCGGTGCTACCCAGGTGTTGATAAAGGCGAGTGCGGCGATACCGTTGGCTTCCAGCGCGGAGCCCGCGTTGAAACCGAACCAGCCGAACCAGAGCAGGGAGGCACCGATCATGGTCATGGTCAGGCTGTGGGGGGTCATGGGATCACGACCGTAGCCCAGACGCTTGCCCACCAGATAGGCACCCACCAGACCCGCCACGGCGGCGTTGATGTGCACCACTGTGCCGCCTGCAAAATCCAGCGCACCATGCTGGAACAGATAACCGGCAGTGGCGGTCGCTGTGGCCGCAGCCTCGGCGCTGGTATAGGCATCCGGACCCGCCCAGTACCACACCATATGAGCCAGCGGGATATAGGCGAAGGTGAACCAGATCACCGAGAAGAGCAGCACGGCGGCGAACTTGATGCGCTCGGCAAACGCCCCCACGATAAGGCCGCAGGTAATGGCGGCAAAGGCCCCCTGGAACACCACATAGATCAGCTCGCTAATCCCTACCCCCTTGCTGAAGGTGGCGGCGATGGAGTCAGGGGTTACACCCTTGAGCAGCACCTTGCTGAAGGAGCCGTAGAAATTGCCCCCTTCGGTAAAGGCCAGCGAATAGCCGTAGATCACCCAGAGCACGCAGATGAGGCAGAACAGGGTAAAGACCTGCATCAGCACGCTCAGCATGTTTTTGGCCCGCACCAGACCACCGTAGAAGAGGGCCAGACCGGGGATCGACATCAGGATCACCAGCGCCGCCGAGAGCAGCATCCAGGTGTTGTCACCCTTGTTGATTGTCATGGCGGCAACCGGTGCCACCGCCGCCTGTACCTGAGCGACCTCTTCGGCCCAACTTGGGGTAACCAGCAAGGCAGGCAACATCGTCAGACCCGCCATCATCCATTTTTTGACCATAGAGCACTCTCCTTCCCTGTCGTACCGGTACAAGACCGGCTCCGTTTCCCTGATTGAATCTGTGGCGAACCGCAAGGTGTTGCTGCAACCCGCCAGAATCACACCCGTGCCCGGCACGGGGATACCTCTTGCCACTTCCTCATCACTGCATCTGCCGCCGATGACCGCAAGAGACCGTCTGACATCTAAAAAGCATAAAGCGGGCCATAAATTTAAATCCTTTTAAATCATTGCATTAGAAAGATCACACATCATCAACGCACCAATTTGGCGCATGAGCTGCGCTAACCTGCCCAGGGTCGCCCTGTCACAGGGCAGGCGATACTTCACGCACCAGAAGTGCGCAAACCCTGAGCCAGCCCACAAGCTGACGTCATCGATATCGCGCGCTGCGGGCCCGCTCGTTTACACTGACAGACCAGCCGTTTCCTGTTATCCGACCACGGCATGCCATTACGCAGCCTCTTGTTTGCAACCTGATGGCAGGCCCAATCCGAGGAACACCATGCAGTTCGATCGTCTCGACATCAGCCTCTCCCACTACCGTCATCTCGACCGGGAGCATCGCGCCCACATCGCGCTGCTGGGGATAGTGATGCTGGCCATCATGGCCCTTCATCTGTTGCTGCTGCCCCACTTCCCCTACGAGCGCTTTTACGCCGTCAGCTTTGGCTTCGAGGTGATCAACTGGCTCACCATGCTGTTCCTGTTCTGGGTGGTGCAGTGCGCCCACCTGCCCACCCACACCTACCGCATGCTCTCCTGCGGTCTGATGTTGTGGATAATGGGGGCCACCGCCGACATCATGGATGAGCTGGTGGCGCAGCCACTCTGGCTCGCCATCTATGCCGAGGATTTGCTCCGCTCCAGCGGCATCCTGCTCAGCAGCATCGGTATCCTGAGCACCATGCACCACCTCTTCCACATCAATACCCAGCTCAGACAGCAGGCGCTATTCGACGATCTGACCCGGCTGCCAAACCGGCGCTACTTTCATCAGCAGCTGTTTCTGGAACAGGGGATTTGCCACGCCCTCATCCTGCTGGATCTGGATCACTTCAAGGGGATCAATGACAACTACGGCCACGATATCGGGGATCGGGTGTTGCAGCAGTTTGGCGAGCTATTGCAACAGCACTGCCCGCCCGGTGCGCTGGCGGCCCGTGTCGGGGGTGAAGAGTTTGCCCTGCTGCTGCCCGTCGCCCACGAAGCCGAGCTGCTGCAACTGGCCAACACCCTGCTCACTGCGACCCGCACCATAGCCCCCGACCCGGCCCATACCATGACGGTCAGCCTGGGAGTGGGGATCCGCGAGCCCAAGGAGCCGGCCGTCTCGCTGTTCAAACGGGTGGATCAGGCACTTTATGGCGCCAAGGAGGCGGGCAGAAACTGCGCGGTATGGGCGATGCCGACTAACAAGGAGGTATGAAGATCTGCAGGTTGATTGCCGATAACGGCGAAACATTGCTGCTGAAACAGGGGCCCAAAGGCCCCAGTTTCATAGGGAAAATCCCCTCACCTAAAAGCGGAAGGTAAGACCGATATTGGCCTGCCACTGGGTTACCAGCTCCCCGCGCACCTTGAACACGCACTGCTCCGGGTTGCAGAGAAACTGGTTGTTGTCGTTGACCAGCGAGCCATAACCGCGCACCTCGGCCCGCAGCGCCAGATGCTCGGCGAGGCGCGGTTGCACCCCAAGCGCCAGCGACATGGAAGGGGTCACCTCGCTGTCGTAGGCGGCAAAGCGGGTCACCCCGATCCCGGCGCCGATGTAGGGCGCCATCAGGTTGTCAGAGAGGGTCAGCGCACCGGCAAAGTGCAAAGTATCCACCGTCAGGCGATCCGGCTGGTCGGGAGAGAGGGTGGTGGACTGATGGCTGTAGAGCAGCTCGATCATGCCGGGATCATCCACCTCCTTGCTGATAAAGAGGCCCCAGCTGCCGGAGCCCTGTCCCTGCAGTGAATCAAACGATGCAGAAAGCGGCACCGGCTGCACCACCTCGTCACTCTTCTCGAAGTCGATGGCTGAGCTGTAGCCGAAAAATGGCGTCACCTGCCAACCGGATGTGGTCGCGCCCTCGCTACTCCAGGCCTGCCCCAGTGGCAGCAACAGCCCCATCATCGCTATCCCGGCTCTCTTCATCATCATCCCCTGCTCCCTGTGTGATTGTGCAGAAAGCATACCAGAGGCGTCCTAGGCCCATCCTAAATGGCGGCTGTACCGGATCACTTTCATCGCGGGATTTCCCTCTCGCCGGAACCTCCGCCGAGCCTCCTCACTGGCACCGCTAAGCCCCCCCTACCACCATTCATCGACGGTTAACCTCTGCCACGTATGCTGGCGCCAAATCGGGTCATCGGGGCCCGTTATCACTACTCAAAAGGACATCAGGGAATGGTTGCCGCGCAACTTCACGACCCCCAAACCACCCTCGCGGATACCCTGCGGGCCACCGCGCATGCCATCGACGAGAGCCACATCAGCCTGCGCCAGATGCTGGAGCTGGTGGGCGAACAGGGCATGCTGCTGTTTTGCGTGCTGCTCACCGTCCCCTTTCTGCTGCCGGTCTCCATTCCCGGGGTCAGCACCCCGTTTGGCCTGCTGATCCTCTTTATCGGCATCGGCATCACCCTCAATCGGGTGCCCTGGCTGCCCGCCATGCTGATGGAGCGCCGCTTCGCTGCCGACCAGCTCAAGCCGACCCTGCACAAGGGGGCGGATCTGCTGGCCCGCATCGATCGCTTCATCCGCCCGCGCCTGCTGCTGTTGACCGGCAGCAGTACCATCAACCGCTGCAACGGCCTGCTGATCATGCTGGCCGCCCTGCTGCTGATGCTGCCCCTGGGCGCCATCCCGTTCACCAACGCCATGCCTGCCTGGGCCATCCTGCTGCTGGCCACCGGCATGTTGCAGCGGGACGGTCTGTTCATTGCCAGCGGCTATCTGCTGGTAAGTGCAACCCTGGTCTGGTTCAGCGTGCTGGCCATCGGCTTGCTGATGGCGGGCCAGAGCGCCAGCGGCCTGCTCGGCTAACCCCGACGCACAGAAAAAGGGCGACCAGATGGTCGCCCTTTTTGATTTGTGCGGGATACCGCCCGGTCAAAGCAGATCGTAGATAAGGGCCGAGATGGCAAGCAGCCCCATCACCAACACAAAAAGGGTACTCGGCCCGCGATAACGCTTGAGTGCGGGCAAGCGATAGATGGAGCAGGCCGGCAGCAGAAACAGGATCACCGCGATCAGCGGGCCACTGACGCGCTCGATGATGTCGAGCACGTTGGGGTTCAGATAGGTGATGACGGCGGTCACCATAAACAGGATCACTGATGACACCCGGGCGATGGTCGACTCCTTGAGGGAGAGCCCCAGCCCCTGACAGGCACCGCTCACCATGCTCACCGTCCCCTCGCTCACCCCCATGGAGGTGCCGAGGAAAGATTTGGACATGGCCAGAATGGCGATGAGCGGCCCCACATAGGCGATCAGCGGATTGGAGAACTTGTTCGCCAGCGCCGACAGCACGGAGATATTGTCGGTGCGGGCCAGCGCCATCTCGGCCTGACTCAGGCTCATCACGCAGCTCACCACGAAGAAGAGCACGCTGCCGCAAATCAGCATGCTGCTGCACTTGATGATCCGCTTGGCACGCAGGTCGGCACTCTCCTGACAGCGCTTTTTCTGCGCCGCGCTGAAGGAGGAGATAATGGGCGCATGACTGAAGGAGAAGACCATCACCGGCACGATCAGCCAGAGGGATTTCCAGAACGCCGGATCACGCCAGTCCACCGCTTGACTCTCGCTGAAATAGGAGAGGCTCCACTGGGGCAGCAGATAGATGGAGAGGCCAATCAGAAAGGCAACCATCGGCAGTGCCAGCACGCTGATGGCCGACACCACGATCTGTTTGCCGGCCAGCAGCACCAGATGCAGACCCAGCATCACCCCCAGCACCAGCAAGCCGCGCGGCAGCTCGGCATCCCCCAGCTGGTGGACTACAAAGCTCTGGATCGCATTGGTGATGGAGATGCTGTAGACCAGAATGATGGGGTAGAAGGCCATCAGATAGACCAGCATCAACAGCTTGCCCGCCTTGGCACCGAAGTGCTCCTCCACCACATGGGTGATATCCCCCTCCTTGTGGGAGCTGGAGAGCACAAAGCGGCTCAATGCCCGGTGGGAATAATAAGAGAGCGGAAAAGCCAGCAATAAAATAAATAGCAAAATAACTGGGGAATTACTGCCAACAGTAATAGGGAGAAATAACGTACCGGCACCGACAGCAGTGGCATATAGGCCCATGGTCCATACCGAATCGCTTTTCTCCCATTTCAATTTTGAAACAGGGTTACTCTTTTCAGCAATAGAAACACTCATTGCAATATATACCTTATTAGTCTGTCATCATTATTTTTATTGGCCCGAATAACAGGCTGGAGATATGTCGTTGCATATCGCCATGCACATGAAAAAACAACGCCGCCAGCGGCCAACAGGGCCACCGGAGAGAAACGGAGCTGCCACGCTACCATCGTTGAAATCGCTATCCGGGTCAAGGTTAATAATTCATGACTGTTTGAATCGGAATGTTTCAAAAGACAACGGGATGTATCACATTCGTCACCCAAAACCCGATTCACGCCTGTTTGATAACATACCGATAAAACCTCATGCTGTTGCCCAACAACATAAATAAGACCAGCGAACAGGCCGATAATATTAACACCTTAAGCTGTGGAATATGAGTTAAATAATACGGCCAACTTTTCTACTAATTGACAGTGATGTCAGCCAATTTATTCAGGGTAAAAGCGCAGGCTATTTCCGACAGCGACCGAGGCGGCACTTTCAACCTGCCGGGCAGTGCGCCACCCGGTTGCGGCCTGCCCGCTTGGCCCGATAGAGCCACTCGTCGGCCCGGGCCAGCGCCTGATTGATCTCCTCCTCCGGCTGCACCAGAGTTGTGCCCAGACTGACCGTGATGGCGACCGGATCGGCAGGCAGCGCTTCGACGGCGGCACGGATCTGCTCCGCCATCTGCAGCAAACCGGCTTCATCGATCCGCGGCAGCAGGATCAGAAACTCCTCGCCACCGCTGCGCACAAAGAGGTCATCCGCCCGCAACAGGGCATCGATACAACAACTAAAGCGCTGCAAGGCCCGATCTCCCTGCTGATGGCCGTAACGATCGTTGAGCTGCTTGAAGTGATCGATGTCGAGCATGATAAGACCACAGGGGGCCTCCCCTGCCCGCAACGGCTGGCAGTGCTCGAAGAAGAAACGGCGGTTATGGAGGCCAGTCAGCTGGTCGGTTTCACTCTGGCGCAGCAGTCGCTGCTGCAACTCGTACTGGCGAGTGATATTGCGGGTCACCCAGGCCACCGCCCGCTTGCCGTCATAGAGGGAGGGCAGCGGCGCAATCTTGCCCTCAAAACGCTGTATCCCTTGCGGCCCGGCGGCGGCATTAATCCCCCCCACCTCGGCGGCTGAGAGCTCATACTCCACCACTCGCACCTGACCGCTCGCCAGCGACTCGGCCACCTGCGCCTTGACCCACATGGCCATCTCGGGTGGCAGCACATCGGCCAACTGCTTGCCCGCCAGCGGATTGCCATCGTGATAGGATTGCTGCTCCATGCCGCCGATATATTCCACGTAATAGCCATCTTCACTGAGGATAAAGACGGGATCTGGCAGCTGGGCCATCACTTCATAAAGCTGGGTTACCGAAAGCGCCACGGAGACTCCTGTACTTCAACGTCAAACAGGGGGGAGATATTCTGCCTCAAGAGGACTCACGCGCCCTCATCGGCAGCGCAGAAAAATCTGCGGCCACAGCCAACAATCCTTTACATCTAGCAGCCCGCCAGCCTCTCGGCCACCACCGGTGGCCAGCGCGTTGCTACTCCAGCCACTACGCTCGCTCACGGCGGCGAAAGCCCCCTCACCCGGTCGCGCATATCCCATTGTTTCAACTCACAAGTTCATTTACGCTGGCCGTCCTGAGTCCAGTTTTCACCTCATCAGCCATCAGGGAGCCAGCCACCCGCAACCGCAGGGGCTGTACCACGGAAAAGGAATCGCCAGATGAAAAACGCCATCGTTACCGCCCGCTTCGACGCTATCAGCACCGAAGGGGAACAGCTCACCCTCAAGATCGCCATCAAGGCCCCCGAGCCGGATCCCAAGTCCGCCAGCGGTGACTGGCGCTGCAAGGTGAAGCTGGCAGGGCTGAGCGACAAGACCTTTATCTACGGCATCGACAGCCTGCAGGCCCTGAGCCTCGCCATCAAGTTTGTCGAAACCGAACTGCGCGCTTTCTCCGATGCGGGCTGGCAGTTCTATCTGCCCAATTGCCCCGATCACCCCATCGACATGAGCGCCTGCTACTTCCCGGCGCTCTAGCCCGGCCCATCCAAGGAGACCAGATGCACGGACCCGATCCCGCCAATCCCCACCCCATGAACGGCTTTCCCCAGGTGTGCTTTATCAAGAACACCATCAAGGGGCCCAATATCGAGGTGGGTGACTACACCTATTACGACGACCCGGAGGATTCGGCGGGCTTCGAGCGCAACGTCCTCTACCACTTCCCCTTCATCGGCGACAAGCTCATCATCGGCAAGTTCTGCGCCATCGCCCGCGGGGTGAAGTTCATCATGAACGGCGCCAACCACCAGACCTCCGGCTTCTCCACCTACCCCTTCTTTATCTTCGGCAATGGCTGGGAGCATGCCGCACCCACCCCGGGCAGCCTCCCCTACAAGGGCGATACCGTCATCGGCAACGATGTCTGGATTGGCTATGACGCTCTGATCATGCCGGGGGTCAAGGTAGGCAACGGTGCCATCATCGCCGCCCGCTCTGTGGTCACCGGTGACGTGCCCGCCTACGCCGTGGTCGGCGGCAACCCAGCCAAGGTGATCCGCTACCGCTTCGACGACGACACCATCGCCCGTCTCAACGCCATCGCCTGGTGGGACTGGCCGGTGGAGCAGATCAGCCGCAACCTGCCGCTTATCAGCGGCGGCGAGATAGCCGCGCTGGAAGCGGCAACCCCATAGAGACAACCTGTAAACCAAGCGAGATCGTAGAAACAACAAAGGGCGCCTTGTCGGCGCCCTTTGGCTTGATGGATATCGCTGAAGCCTGTTGGCCTGGACTGGTAATCAACCCGTATTACGCATACCTGCGGCAATACCGGCGATGGTGACCATCAGCGCCTTGTCCAGCTCGGGGTGCAGGGTCTCCGGGTGGTTGCGGGAGCGGTTGAGCAGCTCGGCCTGCAGCACGTTGAGCGGGTCTGTGTAGGGGTTGCGCAGCTTGATGGACTCCTTGATCCAGGGCTGATCCTCCAGCAGATCCCCGCGCGGGCTCAGTTTCAGCACCACCTCGATCGATTCGGCGAGCTCCTGACGCAGCTGTTTGCCAAGGCCCCACAGCTCCTGCGGCACCAGACGGGTGTCGTAGTACTCGGCGAGCCAGACATCCGCTTTGAGGAACACCATCTCCAGCATCTCGAGGCGAGTGCGGAAGAAGGGCCACTGGGCGCTCATCTCTTCCAGCACCGCCAGCTTGCCGCCGTCGATCGCCTGCTGCAGCGCCTTGTGGGCACCGAGCCAGGCCGGCAGCATCAGGCGGTTCTGGGTCCAGGCGAAGATCCACGGAATGGCGCGCAGGCTCTCGACGCCGCCGTTGGGCTTGCGCTTGGAGGGACGGGAGCCGAGCGGCAGCTTGCCGAGCTCCATCTCCGGGGTGGCGGCACGGAAGTAAGGGACGAAGTCCGGATGACCGCGCACAATGCTGCGGTAGTGCTCGCAGGAGTCGGCGGCCAGCTGTTCCATCACCTCGCGCCAGCACTCTTTCGGCTTGGGCGGCGGCAGCAGGTTCCCTTCCAGCACGGCGCTGGTGTAGAGCTCCAGACTCTTGATCGCCACTTTCGGCAGGCCGAACTTGAAGCGGATCATCTCCCCCTGTTCGGTGGTACGCAGACCGCCGCGCAGGGATCCCGGCGGTTGGGAGAGGATGGCCTGATGGGCTGGCGCACCACCACGACCGACGGTACCGCCACGGCCATGGAACAGGGTGAGGCGGATGTTGTTGGCTTCGGCAAGTCCCACCAGGGATTCCATGGCGGCGTACTGGGCCCAGCCAGCGGCCATCATGCCCGCATCCTTGGCAGAGTCGGAGTAGCCGATCATCACGTACTGACGGCCCTGAATGTAGCCGCGATACCAGTCCACCGAGAGCAGGCGCTCCATCACGGCGGTGCCTGCCATCAGGTCATCCTGGGTTTCAAACAGCGGGGCGACCGGCATGCGGAACTTGCAACCCGCCTCTTTGAGCAGCAGTTGCACCGACAGCACATCGGACGGCGCACCGGCCATGGAGATGATGTAGATACCGAACGCATCGGGGTCGTGCTCGGCGATAACCTGACAGGTATCCAGCGTCTCGCGCACCTCGGCGCTCGGCTCCCAGTCGTGGGGAATGAGCGGGCGGCGAGAGTTCAGTTCGTTGAGCAGGAAGGCCTGCTTGTCATCTTCGCTCCACTCGGCGTAGTCACCCAGACCCAGATAGCGGGTCAGCTCGGAGAAGACCAGCCCGTGACGCTCGCCATCCTGACGGATATCGAGCTTGACCAGATGGATGCCGAAACAGGCGACCTTGCGCAGCACATCCAGCAGCATGCCATCGGCGATGTTGCCCATGCCGCAGGCGTGCAATGAGTGGTAGCAGAGCTCCAGCGGCTCGCGCAGCTGGGCGGTGGTCTTGACCAGATCCTGGCTCTCGCTCGCCTGGCCCTGCACCTTGGCGGTGAGGTGCTCCTTGGTTTCGCGCAGCGCTTCACGCAGCTCGCGCACCAGCGCACGGTAAGGCTCGGGGTGATCGCCAACGCGAGCGCGCACTGCGTCGGTACAGTCAGACATGGAGAGCTCGGAGGTGAGCTCCTTGATGTCTTTGTAGAACAGGCTCACCGCCATCCAGCGGCCCAGCTCCAGCACTTCGGCAGTCACCTTGGCGGTGACGAAGGGGTTGCCGTCGCGGTCACCGCCCATCCAGGAGGTGAACTTGACCGGCGCGGCATCCAGCGGCAGCCGCACACCCAGATGGTGTTGCAGACGCTCGTCCAGATTGCGCATGAATTCGGGAATGGCGGGCCACAGGCTGTTCTCCACCACGGCGAAGCCCCACTTGGCCTCGTCGACCGGAGTCGGGCGCTGTTCGCGGATCTCGTTGGTGTGCCACGCCTGATTGATGAGCTGTTCGATGCGATTGAGGATCTTGTCCCGCTCGCGGGGCAGCAGGTCGGAAAGCTCCAGCGCCTCGAGGCAGTCGTTGAGCTGTACGTGCTTGTGGATCAGGGTGCGGCGGGTCACCTCGGTGGGGTGAGCGGTCAGCACCAGATCGATATCCAGCTCGCGCACGGCCTGAATGATGGCCTCTTGCGACAGGTTGGACGCTTTCAGTTTGTCGAACATCTGCTCCAGCGGGTCCGGGGTGCAGACCTGCTCTTCGCAGCGACGGGAGATGGTGTGGAACTGTTCCGCCACGTTGGCCAGATTGAGGAACTGGCTGAAGGCGCGAGCCACCGGCAGCAGTTCATCATCGCTCAGGGTGCGCAGGGTATCGAGCAGACGTTCCCGGTCTGATTCATTGCCCTTGCGGGAGGACTTGGCCAATTGGCGAATGGTTTCGATCTTGTCGAGAAAGGCCTGACCCTGATGATCCTTGATGGATTTACCCAGCAGCTGACCCAGCATACCTACGTTGGCGCGTAGTGCGGCGTACTTTTCGTTCATTCCACATCCTTATCTTGTTGGTGCCTGACACCCATCCGGGGTGCTAGACGACCTCACTTATTGTTGTGCGATTACAACATATGCTCCGTCATCTTAGGGTGACAATCTACCCAGATTGTCTGCGCAAGGTCAAATAACAGGCCGATTCAGAACATGTATTTCCATCACCACTCCACAACCGGCTTGTTATGTAACTTACTTACAGTTTTTACGCCCCTTTCACCGCCGCCGCTACAGGCAAAAACGTCTGATCAGGTGCTGCAACACCGAGGTGGTCGGCTTGACGAAGGAGAGGTCGAGATACTCATCCGGCTGGTGCGCCTGGGTGATATGACCGGGGCCCATCACTATGGTCTCGCAGCCAAGCTGCTGGATAAACGGCGCCTCGGTGCAGTAGTTGACCGACTCGGCGGCGCGACCGCTCGCCTTCTCAGCTTCGCGTACCAGCACAGAGTCATCGGCGCAGGCGTAGGCGGGGATCGGCTCGTGCAGGTGTTGCAGATGCAGGCAGCCGGGCTGGTGGATCTCGATGGGCGACAGCGCCTCTTTGAGCATCCCCATCAACTCGTCTGGCCCCACCTGCGGGGTGGGTCGCAGGTCGATATGCAGCTCGCAGCAGCCGCAGATGCGGTTCGGGCTGTCGCCCCCCTGAATGTAACCCAGGTTCAGGGTCGGCTGCGGCACGGCAAAGCGGTGGTCGGCGTAACGATCTTTCAGATCCTGCTGCAAGCGCAGCACCTGCCCCATCGCCTTGTGCATGATCTCCATGGCGTTGACGCCGTTGGCGGGATCCGAGCTGTGACCGCTCTTGCCGGTAATGCGGATCGCCTCCGACATATGCCCCTTGTGGGCCACCACAGGCACCAGCCCGGTCGGCTCGCCAATTACGGCGTAGTCGGGTTTCAGCTCCGCCGCGGCGGCGATGGCGCGGGCCCCCGCCATGGTGGTCTCTTCGTCGGCGGTAGCGAGGATACGCAGCGGCTTGGTCAGCTTGGTGAGGTCGATCTCTTTGAGCGCCTCGACGATAAAGGCGAAGAAGCCCTTCATATCGATGGTGCCGAGGCCATAGAGACGGTTGCCCTCTTCGGTCACCTTGAAGGGATCCTTGCTCCAGCCCCCCTCATCGAACGGTACCGTATCTGTGTGACCCGCCAGCAGCAGACCGCCCTCCCCCTGACCGAGCGTCGCCACCAGATTGAACTTGCCCGGCAGATCGGGGAGCGCCGTCACCTCGCACTGAAAACCGAGCTGACCGAACCAGTCGGCCAGCAGCCGGATCACCGCCTCGTTGCTCTGATCCCACTTGGGATCCGTGCTGCTGATAGAGGGAATCGCAATAATATTCTTATAAAGTGAAAAAAAATCCAGATTGGCCATCAGCTCCTCCTTGCGTCCCCGGAATGTTTCTGTTAGAAAATACAAATGCAAAGTGAGTGCATGAATATTCTGTAATTTTACCTGAATATCTGGCTCATCAACAAAGGCTTCTAGTTGTAAGGGAAAGTTAATGTTCTGTCACCTGATCTATAACCGACGACACACACCCGCCTGAATTGCCCCTCCGCACTTGTGCAAAGGGGCGATCGAACACCCTTGTGCACTGCAGCGTCATGCTGTGAATCTCGAACTCTGACTTGGAATATTCAACATGCTTAACACCGTTATCGTCGGTGCCAGTGGCTACGCGGGAGCCGAACTGGCCGCACTGGTACAGAACCACCCACAACTCAAACTGTTCGGCCTCTATGTCTCCGCCGGCAGTCAGGATGCCCACAAGCGCTTCTCATCCCTGCATCCCCAGTGGGTCGGCGCCCTCGATCAGCCGCTGCTGCCACTGGACGAGGATGGCATGACCCGGATCCTGACCCAGGCCGATCTGGTGCTGCTGGCCACCGCCCACGAGGTGAGCGCCGAGCTGGCCCCCAAGTTTCTCGCCAAGGGGCTGCCGGTGTTCGATCTTTCCGGCGCTTTCCGGGTCAAGGATCAGGGCTTTTACGACAACTTCTACGGCTTCACCCACCAGAGCGAGCAGTGGCTGGATCAGGCCGTCTATGGTCTGGCGGAGTGGAATGCCGATGCCATCGCAACCGCCCAGCTGATTGCGGTGCCCGGTTGCTACCCGACCGCATCGCTGTGCGCCCTCAAGCCGCTGCAGCAGGATGGCCTGATTGCCAAGGGGTGGCAGCCCATCATCAACGCCGTCTCCGGGGTTTCCGGCGCCGGGCGCAAGGCAGCCATCAACACCAGCTTCTGCGAAGTGAGCCTCAATCCCTACGGCACCTTCAATCACAGACACCAGCCGGAGATCAGCCATCACCTCGGCAAGGAGGTGCTGTTCCAGCCCCACCTTGGCAACTATGTGCGCGGCATTCTGGCCACCATCTATGTGCAGCTGGCGGACGGCGCCACCCCCACTCAAGTGGATCAGGCCTTCCTCAAGGCTTACGAAGGCAAGCCGCTGGTGCGCCTCACCGGCCAGATGCCCTCCATCCGTGGCGTAGCGGGCACCCCTTACTGCGATATCGCCTGGCAACAGCAGGGCAACATGCTGGTGGTGGTCTCGGCCATCGACAACCTGCTCAAGGGCGCTGCCTCGCAAGCCATGCAGTGCATAAATATCAAATTTGGTTTTGAACCGGCCACCGGCCTGATTTAAGGACTTAGGAAGGATCTCGAACATGGACAAACAGACGTTGGTAATCAAGCTGGGCGGCGCCCTTATCGAGAACGACGAGGCGCTGACCGCCCTGTTCGCCACCCTCAAAACCTTTCTCGACGATCAGCACCGCCCGCTGGTGCTGGTACACGGCGGTGGCTGTCTGGTGGATGACCTGCTCAAGGGGCTGGGTCTCACCTCCACCAAGAAGAACGGCCTGCGGGTGACCCCGTTCGAGCAGATCCCCTTCATTGCCGGGGCGCTGGCGGGCACTGCCAACAAACAGATGATGGCCAAGGCGATCGCCACCGGCATTCCGGCGGTGGGTCTCTGTCTGGCGGATGGCGGCCTGTGTCAGGTGACCCAGCTCGACCCGGATCTCGGCGCGGTCGGCGAGTGCAAGCCGGGCAACCCGGCACTGGTGGCAGGCATCCTCGGTCAGGGCTTCCTGCCGGTGGTGAGCTCCATCGGCATCACCGCCGACGGGCAGCTGATGAACGTCAACGCGGATCAGGCGGCCACCGCCATTGCCGAGGCGCTCGGTGCAGATCTGGTGATGCTCTCCGATGTGAGCGGGATCCTCGATGGCAAGGGCAAGCTGGTGCCCCAGCTCGACAAGCTGACCGCACTGGATCTGATGGAGAAAGGGGTGATCCGCGATGGCATGGCGGTCAAGGTAGAAGCGGCCCTGCACGCCGCCCAGACCCTCGGCAAGCCGGTCTGTGTCGCCAGCTGGCGTTACCCGGATCAGCTGCTCAAGCTGCTGGCTGGCGGCGCGGTCGGCACCCAAGTGGCCATTTGATCTCCACCGGAACAAGGAACATCCGATGCAACATCTTCTGAAAGACAGTGATCTGAACAAAGCCCAGATCGAGGCGCTGATTGCGCTGGGCAAAGCGGTCAAGGCCGACCCGAAGAAGTACAGCCAGGCGCTGGCCGGCAAGAGCGTGGTCACCCTGTTCGAGAAACCCTCCCTGCGCACCCGGGTCACCTTCGACATCGGTATCGCCAAACTGGGCGGCCACAGCGTCTATCTGGATCAGCAGAACGGCGCGCTGGGCAAGCGGGAGTCGGTGAAGGATTTCGCCGCCAACCTGTCCCGCTGGTGTGATGCTATCGTCGCTCGGGTGTTCGATCACCAGACCCTGGTCGAGCTGGCGGAGCACGGCACAGTGCCGGTAGTGAACAGCCTGTGCAACCTCTACCACCCCTGTCAGGGGCTGGCCGACTTTATGACCATTGCCGAGCACTACGACGACCTGTCGAAGGTGAAGCTTGCCTACCTCGGTGATGGCAACAACGTCAGCCACTCTCTGCTGCTGCTGGGGGCGACCCTCGGCACCGACGTCACCCTGATCTGCCCGAAAGGCCACGGCCCGGATACCCAGCTCTTCCTGCAGGCGCAGGCACTGGCGGCCAAGTCGGGGGCGACCATCCACATCAGCGATGACGTGGCGGATATCGAAGGGTTCGACGTGGCCTACACCGACACCTGGGTCTCCATGGGCGACAACACCCCGATGGAGCAGGTCAAAGACCTCTTTATGCCTTACCAGATCAATCAGGCCCTGCTCGACCGCACCGGCATCCAGCACGTGCTGCATTGCCAGCCGGCTCATCGGGAGCTGGAGATCACCTCGCAGGTGATGGATGGCCCCGCCTCCCTCATCATGGACGAGGCCGAAAACCGGATGCATATCCAGAACGCCGTGTTGCTGACCCTGTTTGGATATAAATAGCCCGGGCGGCAAGTAACGCGGCACTCAACCTGAATCACGACCCTTTATCGAATCATCATGGAGAGAAGTAAAATGAGCGGAATCAACAAGATCGTACTGGCTTACTCGGGTGGACTGGATACCTCGGCCATCATTCCCTGGCTGAAGGAGCACTATGACGCCGAAATCATCGCTTTCGTGGCCGACGTCGGTCAGGAGCGCGACGATCTGGAAGGGATCGAGCAGAAGGCGATCGCCTCCGGCGCCACCAAGTGCATCATCAAGGATCTGCGGGAAGAGTTCGTCAAAGAGTACGTCTACCCGACCCTGAAGACCGGCGCCGTCTATGAAGGCACCTATCTGCTGGGCACCTCCATGGCCCGTCCGGTGATCGCCAAGGCGATGGTTGAGGCCGCACTGGCGGAAGGGGCCGATGCCATCTCCCACGGTTGCACCGGCAAGGGTAACGATCAGGTGCGTTTCGAAGGTGCGGTCGCCGCGCTGGCGCCCCAGCTGAAAGTGATCGCCCCGTGGCGGATCTGGGACATGCGCTCCCGGGAAGATCTGCTCTCCTATCTGGAGACCCGCAACATCCCCTGCAAGGCGACCCTAAAGAAGATCTACAGCCGCGACGCCAACGCCTGGCACATCTCCACCGAGGGTGGCGAGCTGGAGAGCACCTGGAACGAGCCCTCCGAAGCGGTCTGGCAGTGGACCGTACCGGCCGAGCAGGCACCGGATCAGCCGGAGTACGTCAAGCTGACCGTGGCGCAGGGTGAAGTGGTGGCCGTTGACGACCAGCCGCTCAGCCCGCACCAGATCCTGATGACCCTGAACGAGCGTGCCGGCAAGCACGGCGTGGGCCGCATCGACATCACCGAAAACCGGATGGTGGGGATGAAGTCCCGCGGCTGCTACGAAACCCCGGGCGGTACCGTGATGGTCGCCGCGCTGCGCGCGGTGGAAGAGCTGGTACTGGATCGCCCGACCCGCGCCTGGCGGGAAAAGCTGGGTGCCGAGTTCTCCCATCTGGTCTATGACGGCCGCTGGTTCACCCCGCTGTGCAAGGCGATCCTCGCCTCTGCCAACGCCATCGCCGAAGATCTGGATGGTGAAGTGGTGCTGAAGATGTACAAGGGTCAGGTCACTGCGGTGCAGAAGAAGTCGCCGAACAGCCTCTACTCCGAAGACTTCGCCACTTTCGGGGCCGATGAAGTGTATGACCAGAGCCATGCCGAAGGCTTTATCCGTCTCTACACCCTGGCCAGCCGGATCCGCGCCATGAAGGAACAACATCAGGCTATCGGTGGCGATCACACCCACGGCTAAGCAAGCGAGATAACCCGTTGATTCCGTTGAGGGGGCATGGCCCCCTCTTCTATAGGCCGAGGGCATGGCCCCTGACCCATCATCGGCGGGTGTGACAAGAGCGGCAGCGCCCGGGCCACTTCTGTGAGATAACAGGCTCGCAGAAAAACAGGGCACGATTTCAAGCTCGGTGGCCAGGGCGCCGCCGACAACGCATTCAAGGAGAGCAGTATGGCACTTTGGGGTGGACGCTTCAGTCAGGGAGCAGATAGCCGGTTCAAGCAGTTCAACGATTCGCTGCGGTTTGATTACCGGCTGGCGGAGCAGGATATTCAGGGCTCCATGGCCTGGGCCCGCGCGCTGGTGAAAGTGGGTGTATTGACTGCCGATGAGCAGGGCAAATTGCAACGGGCGATGGAGGTGCTGCTCGCCTCGGTGCAGCAGGATCCCCAGCAGATCCTGAGCTCGGACGCCGAAGATATCCACTCCTGGGTCGAGAGCCAGCTCATCGCCGCCGTCGGCGATCTTGGCAAGAAGCTGCACACCGGCCGCTCGCGCAACGATCAGGTCGCCACCGACCTGAAACTCTGGTGCAAGGCGCAGGGTGAGCTGCTGCTCGGCTCCATCACCGCCCTGCAGCAGGGACTGGTCGCCTCAGCCCGTGCCAATCAGGCCGCGGTGCTGCCCGGTTACACCCACCTGCAGCGCGCCCAACCGGTCACCTTCGCTCACTGGGCGCTGGCCTATGTGGAGATGCTGGAGCGGGACTACTCCCGGCTGCAGGATGCCCTCAAGCGCCTCGATACCAGCCCCCTCGGCTGCGGCGCACTGGCGGGCACCGCCTACGCCATCGACCGCGAAGCCTTGGCGCTCGACATGGGCTTTAGCGGCGCCACCCGCAACAGCCTGGATTCGGTCTCCGATCGGGATCACGTGGTGGAGCTGATGCACGTGGCGTCCCTCTCCATGACCCACCTGTCGCGCTTTGCCGAAGATCTCATCTTCTACAACACCGGCGAGGCTGGGTTTGTCGAGTTGTCCGATGCGGTCACTTCCGGCTCGTCGCTGATGCCGCAGAAGAAGAACCCGGATGCGCTCGAGCTTATTCGTGGCAAGACCGGCCGGGTGGTCGGCGCCCAGATGGGCATGCTGATGAGCCTGAAGGCGCTGCCGCTGGCCTACAACAAGGACATGCAGGAAGACAAGGAGGGGCTGTTCGATGCCCTCGACACCTGGCACGACTGCCTCGACATGGCGGCGCTGGTGTTGATCGATCTGAAGGTCAATGGCGAGCGCACCATGGCAGCGGCGCAGGGCGGCTACGCCAACGCTACCGAGCTGGCGGACTATCTGGTGGCCAAGGGGATTCCATTCCGTGAAGCGCACCATATCGTCGGCGAAACCGTGGTCTTTGCCATCAGCGTGGGCCGCCCGCTGGAGGAGCTCTCCATCGGCGAGTTCCAGCGCTTCAGCCCGGTGATCGAGTTCGACGTCTACCCCAACCTGGAGCTGGAAGCGACCCTCGCCAAGCGGGTCGCCAAAGGCGGCGTCGCCCGCGAGCAGGTTGAGGCAGCCCTGACTGCCGCCGAAACATGGCTGGCCAAGCGCAGCTAGTTACCGTTAACGCAGATAGAGGGCTCCAGCCCTCTTTTTTGCGCCCGAAATGGCTTGTCCCGCTGACTGGATGCCTGTAGTTGTTGAATGGATGTCAGCGCTCGATAGAAGGAATCTGCATGTATCTGCCACCTCATTTCACCACCGATGATCCCGAAGCTCTGTATCAACTGATGCAGGCACATCCGCTAGGAGCTCTGATCACCCATGGCTCACAGGGGCTGGATGCCAATCATCTGCCATTTGAGTTTGCAAAGGAAACCGGAGGGCAGGGAATCTTGCGAGCCCATGTCGCACGCAACAATCCTCTCTGGCAAGAGGTGCGGGATGGGGACAACGTGCTGGTGATCTTCAAGGCTGCGGATGCCTACATCTCTCCCAGCTGGTATCCAAGCAAGCATGATCATCACAAGCAGGTGCCAACCTGGAACTACAGTGTGGTGCATGCTCACGGTCGCATTCAGATTCGCGATGATGCCCGCTTCGTACGTCGCCTGCTGGCAAGTCTGACTCGTCATCATGAAGCCGGAGAACCGATCCCATGGAAAATGGCGGATGCGCCGAGAGAATATATGAAAACCATGGTGCAGGCCGTCGTCGGCATTGAGATCGAGATAGAGCGGCTGGTTGGCAAATTCAAACTGGGCCAGAACAAGGATGAAGCGGATCGGCAAGAAGCAGCTCACGCCTTACAAGCAAGAGGGCTGGTAGAAGTAGCCTGCGACATGGAGAACCCGCCATCACCTCGCTCATAACGTGCTAAACCACAAACAGAAACGGCAACCTCGGTTGCCGTTTTTTATTGCCTGCCACCGTTCACGCGCTGGCATTTAGCAGCTTGCCCACCCCCTCCCCCTTGCCATTGGGCAAGGTCTGTTTAAAGGCTCCGAGCAGCTGGTCGAGGTTGAGATGGCTGGCACCGAGGGAATCCTTGAGGGTATCGAGCTCGCTTTGTAGCGCATCGAGGCGGGTGCTCTGGGTACCGCTCGCCAGCTGGTTGCGGGCGCTGTCGATGGCAGCCGGGAGGGATTGGCCACCATTCTCCTGCCCCAAGGTCTGCATCAGCTCCCCCATAAAGTGGTTGATGGCCGAGCGGTTCTGCTCGCTGTCGGCATCCTTGATGCCGAGCCGCTGGAACAACCCCTGGACGGTCGGGGCAAGGTGCTCCTCCTGTACGGCAGGCTGCACGGGCTGGGGTTTGCTACTGCTGCCAAGCAGCTGGCTGCCCAGCTTGAGGGCGATCGAGGCAAGGGGAAGCAGGCTGCTGATCATGATATCTCTCCGCGACAACGACCCTTGATGGTGTTGCCAGGAGGAGTGCATAAGTGGGGCCAGAATTTAGTGAACAGCGCAGGACGAAATCAACTCATTGAGTCACCGAGTGATTTGAATCGCCGCCTTGTGTTCGGGCACTGCAACTGAGGTCATCACAAGAGAGCCGGGCGGCCAGCGACTGCCGCTGCAGATCGAGGCGGCAAAGGGGCATTGCCGCAGCAAACCGGAGACGGCAGGGCTCCTCTTCGCTATATGCTGGTACATGCCCACCATCCCCTCGATCACATCAGTTTTAATTCATAAAACTTATAGCCATTAAGATCATGTAAATTTTCTTATCTAAGATGTTCGCGCAAGATGGCTCTCAAACCGAATTTGCCGTCACCGCTATGCTGGCCGGCAGCCGCCTTCTCCCTGCCATTTTCATTTATGGAGTCGCTATGTCCCTGATCACCCCCCATATCTCCCCCGAAGTCAGCCAGTTGGCTCCCGGCTTTCGCGCTTTGAGCATCACGGTGCAGGCCGCCGCCGTGGTCGACCCGAACGTGGGGGCGCGAGCCCTTGATGAGGCCTGCAGCGCCATGCTGACCGCCGATGTACCGTGGGCAGAGGCGCATCTCGCCGCCTGGGGCGATCTGTTCAGAAAGTTCGGTGCCAAGCCGCAGCGGACTCCCTGTTCCGCCGAGGCTCTGAGAAAGCGGGTCGCCCGCGATGGCAACCTGCCGGCCATCGATCCCGTAGTCGATCTCTACAACGCCATCAGCATCCGCTACGCCATTCCGGTGGGGGGCGAAAACCTGCTCGCCTATGATGGGCTGCCGCGACTGGTGGTGGCCGATGGCAGCGAGCAGTTCGATACTATGAAAGGGGGCGAACCCACCCACGAATCTCCGGAACCCGGCGAGGTGGTCTGGCGGGATGACAAGGGGGTCACCTGTCGGCGCTGGAACTGGCGGCAGGGTGTGCGCACCCGATTGAGTGTCGATTCGGGCCAGATGTGGTTCATTCTGGATAGCCTGCCCGAGATGCCGCTGGCTGCGCTGCATGAGGCGGGGGAAAAACTGATCGCCGGGCTCCGGGAGATGATGCCGGAGGCGGTGATCACACAGAGCCTGATCGGCCATAACGAATAGGCGATTTTCGTCAGCAGGATAGAGAGAGGGGCGCCGCAGCGCCCCTCTCTCTTTTCACTCTGCTCAGCCCAGCAGCATATAAAGCTGGTGCGCTGCCACACCGGCGCACAGGCCGCCGATGGTGTGGGCAACGATGGCGCGGGAGGTGAGGTGGCGATAACCGAGGGCATCGAGCATGGCGGTGTGGGTGCTCAGAAAGCCACTCCAGCACATCCCCATGGCGGTAAACACCGCGACCTCGTTACCGGTGATCCACCCCTTGGCGATAAAGGGGGGCACCAGTGACATGGCGGCACCGACCGCACCAAGCGAGGTGGCCGGGAAAGCGACCAGCTCCGGCTGCTGGAAGCCGAACAGCAGGTCAAACAGCCAGCTCACCTTGGCGGCCAGCACCGGCAGCAGGGCAACCCCTTGAAACGCTTCGCCGGTATAGCCCTTGTCGCCGGGGCCGAAGGTGAGCAGCATCACGAAGGTACTGATGATCAGCACGCCAGGGATCACCGCCATCCCCAGCTCCACGCCAGATTTGCCGCCATCGAGCAGAGAGTTGAGGATCCGCAGCCAGCCGGGAGCCGCCTCTTTGGTCACCCCTACCTTGCGGCCGTCGGACGATACAGCGTCATCGTTCAGGACTTCCCCCACCAGTGGGCGGATCATCCGCTGCATCAGTCTGGTAGAGACCACCGAGCCCACCAGAGCACCCAGCAACCCGATCAGCGCCGCGCTGGCGGTGGATTCACCGCTCGGCAGCTGCAGGGTGGCCATAAAGGTGACCACGATCAGCCCCATGCCGAAGGCGGTTCCGAAGTTGGTCAGCGACACCAGCTGCCAGGGGGTGAAGCCCTTGCGAAAGCGGCTGTCCTTGGCGAGGCTGATCACCGCCGGGTTGTCGGAGAAGAAAGTCATCAGGGCCGCCAGCGCGGTGCGACCGGGCAGGCGAAACACCGGCTTCATCAGGGGGGCCAGCAGAACCTCCAGCAGGCGGATCACCCCGAACTCGCTCAAGAGCTGGCTCAGGGCACCGGAGAGCACCGTAATCCCCATGATAAAGAGCACGGTATTGAGCAGCAGCTGGTGGGCGGTATTGAACAGGGTGTTGACCATGGCAGAGAGGCCCATCTGGCTGCCGAGGTAACCGAACAGGCTGCCAAGAATAAGCAGTACCAGCACGGGTTCCATCCAGTTCCTAATGGCGGCAAGTCGCCCCTTTGACTCTGTAACTACATGATTTTCCATATCTATCCTGCGGTTCATCTGTGCGTGTGTGGTTGTTTTTATGGTTAAAAAATGGCTGCGCCAAATAGAAAAAAGCCCTTGTCTTGCGACAAGGGCTTTTTGAATTGGCTCCTCCTACTGGACTTGAACCAGTGACATACGGATTAACAGTCCGCCGTTCTACCGACTGAACTAAGGAGGAATTGTAATTGGTGCCCAGAGACGGAATCGAACCGCCGACACGGGGATTTTCAATCCCCTGCTCTACCGACTGAGCTATCTGGGCAAATGGTGCCGGCTACCGGAATCGAACTGGTGACCTACTGATTACAAGTCAGTTGCTCTACCTACTGAGCTAAGCCGGCACACTTTAAACCATTGTGCATGAACAAATTTTTTATTTCATGGCACCAAAATTGGTGCCCAGAGACGGAATCGAACCGCCGACACGGGGATTTTCAATCCCCTGCTCTACCGACTGAGCTATCTGGGCGTGGGCGCTATTAAACGGATTTTAAGGCGGATGGTCAACGGGAAATTTCACTTTTTGTCTCGTTCGTCTCTTTTTTGCGCAAATTGCACAACTATGAGCACTTTTCGGCATTTTCCCGAGTGTGGGGCAGCCAGAGATCAATAAGAGAGGTCGTCAGAACGGCTGGCTACAGGCAGAGAGCCTCCCCCTTATTGGCTGTCGTCATGGCTGAGTGTTTGACGCAGGACCAAGCTCCGCCAGCAGCCCAATTGTGAGTCAGCTAGCCATCACCTCTCATAGCAGAAAGAGGGCCGCCCCATTATGAGTGGTCACGGGGTTGGACTGCCCTGACACTCCTGTATCGGCTATGGGACTTATTCCCTCCTAGCCACACTGAGTCAGCCAGCTTGGGAAGTATCACCACCATCCACCACGCGACAATAGATCCGCCTCGGATGACCAATCTTGCCATACAGCATATCAACCCGCAGAAAACCGCTCTCGACACAGTGTTCGAGATAACGACGGGTGGTGGTTTTGCTTAGGCCTGTTGCACTGACTACATCATCCACTGAAAAGAATTGGCAATCTGCATCGTTGAACAGCTTTTGTACCAAGGTCAGCGTACTCTCTTCGATCCCCTTGGCACTGTTATCCAGACGATAATTTTTGGCCTGCAACAGATAAAGTGAATCGACACTCTTCTGGTCAACAATCTTCCAAAGCCGCTGTTGCTCGATAAATTGAACAAAACGCTCAAGAGACTGGTCAAGGCGCCGCCATGATACGGGCTTCAAGATGTAGTCAAAGGCCCCGTTACGGATCGCCTGACTGCACGTATTCATATCGCTGGCAGCGGTAATAAAAATGACCGAGGTATTGGCCAGCAGATCCGGGTGATTGATGAGCGTGATGCCTTTCCCATCGGGTAAATAGTTATCCAGCAAAATCAGCTGTGGCTGCTTGCTGGCGATCTGTGCCTGTGCATCAGCCAGTGATGACGCGATACCCACCAGCCGTAAACAGGGATGCTTCTGGATCGACTCCGAATGCAACTGTGCCAGCTCATTCTCATCTTCAACAATAAGGACGTCTATCGGTTCATATCGCATGATTATGTTTTTCCAGTCCTGAATTATTAATATGTTCAGCTACGGGTATAAAGATGGAAAATATTGTTCCACGGGGGATGTTATTCGTCACCTCGATGGAGCCGCCCACCTGCGTCACATAACTATTGACCAAATACAGACCTATACCATGGTCACCACTAACCTTGGTTGTCACCCCTCGTTGGAAAATATGCTCTCTAATGTTATTATTAATTCCAATCCCTTGATCAGCCACCTCAACAATCAATTCTCGCTGTGTCAGTTTAATCAATATCTCTACCGGGGCATGAGGTAATGGCGCACGTTGGGTTGCCTCAATGGCATTATCCAGCAGGTTGCCAATAATCGATATCAGTTCAGATTCCGCAAGCGTGCCAAACTCATTCGTCATCGAGCAAGCTGGGTCAAATTGTAACACCACTCCTTTCTCGGTGGCGCGTGAAACCTTGCCCAGTAGCAAACCGCATACTGTCGGTGAACTGAAATTCAACGAGATAAAATCAAGCAACTCTTGCGCATATTCAGAGTGAGCCTGGATATAACGAATTGCTTCATCATATCGCCCCATATGAAGCATGCCTGACAAGGCAGCCATCCGATTCAGTTGTTCATGCCGCATAATCCTAAGATTATCAACATATCGTTTCACTTGGCTTAATTGGGCACTCAATGAATCGATTTCTTTACGATCTCTGAATGTTATCACCCACCCCTGCAAATCATCTCCCAGCATAATTCTGACTCTACTGGCGATCACCGTTAAATTATTAAAAGTACAAATTTCATCATGCGTATCATTTGCCAGCATAATATTTTTATCAAAAAATGGCACTGGGCTTATCACATTACCAATCGGCTGACCACGTAAAGAGTGGGCAGATTGAGGAAAATCAAGCAATGTCCGTGCAGCATGGTTAATAACCTCAATATGTAATTGGCTATCAATAGCGATCACCCCTTCAAATATCGACTCCATCAGTGCTTTTTGTTGCCGCACCAGCAAGCCAATTTCTCGTGGCTCCAACGCAAACATCTGTTTTTTGATACTTCGAGTGAAATACCATGAAAATACAAATAGCGCAGCAAGGAAAGAGATCGCAACCATCAATATATTAACTACCTTGCTGATAGTGATGTTATCAAGATAACTCGTCAGATACCCCACCGAGACAATCCCGACAACGCGCCCGGCATCATCTCTAATTGGCACCTTGCTACGCAGGGACACGCCCAAGCCCCCACGACGCAGGGTCACTATGCTTTTTCCAGCCAACACTTCCGCATTATCACCGCCTATCAGAGCGGTCCCCACCCGATCATCAAACACCGAATGGTACAAATGACGCCCTTGCGTATCACCGATGACGATAAAACTGGCATCGCTTCGTGCAGCCAGTTTCTCCATTAATAATTTAATCGCTTCAGTGTCATTCTTCAGCACATCAAAGCGTAATGTCGGAATCAAGGCAATCTCTTCTGCCTGTATTTTTGCCCGTTCACCCATATGCTCATACAACTGGCGACTAAAACTTGTGTAATACATGCCCCCCAATACCAGAGAGAGTACCAGAGAAAACAACGCCAACGAGACAAACAATCTGATTTGGAACGACATTTTCATAACATTATGCAACAATAAAAACCAGCATTTAGCTTATCAGCTTTTATGCAATGTGGTGGCTCACAATAAAAATGTTGTGAGCTATTCCACAACATACCTGCAGCCCTAAGGCGACAATGCACGGGACAATTAATAAAGTTAGTGCTCTCTGTTACAAAATCGGCCGTGATTGAAAAGAAACCATAAAATCCATACTATAAAAAATGACATCGATCACGCAGGATAAAAAGAAACCATAAAATCCATAGCCACCATTAAAATCATGACTTTATCATGCGGTCACTCACACAAAGCAATCAGGGATGTCTATATCTTGGCGATGACAAATAACTGAAAGGATGGCTTGACTATGAGTGCAATAGACAACTTGGATGCACCAGGAGCACTGAATACCAAATCGCTCTCTCTCAAGGAGCGGTGGTGGTACATCATGGACACCTGGAAGGTAGGCATTATTCCACTGCCTCTTTTTATATTGGCTGGAGTACTGATTGCTATTGATTGTCTGGGTGGCAAATTACCCAGTGATATAGTTGTTATGGTTGCCACACTGGCATTTTTCGGTTTTGCCTGTGGTGAATTTGGCAAACGACTCCCTATTGTTGGTAAACTTGGTGCAGCCGCGATTTGTGCGACCTTTATTCCGTCTGCGCTGGTCTATTATGGTCTGCTACCTGACTCAGTCGTCGAATCAACAATAAAATTCTACAAATCCACCAACATTCTTTATCTCTATATCTGCTGCATTATTGTTGGCAGCATTATGAGCATGAATCGCCAGGTACTAATCCAGGGCTTCTTGCGTATCTTCTTCCCGATGCTGTGTGGCGAAATCGTTGGCATGATCGTTGGCATGGGTGTTGGCCTGGCATTAGGTCTTGAACCATTCCAGATCTTCTTCTTCATTATCTTGCCAATCATGGCAGGGGGGGTAGGAGAAGGCGCAATTCCACTATCTATCGGCTATGCCACGCTCCTCCACATGGATCAGGGGGTTGCCCTTGGCCGTATTCTGCCAATGGTAATGCTGGGCAGTTTGACCGCAATTATTATTGCAGGTTGCCTGAACCAACTTGGCAAACGCTACCCACATTTGACCGGCGAAGGCCAGTTAATACCCAACAGCAATAGCCGCGATGACAAAATCGCCAATTTGTCCGGCGCATTTACTGGCAAGACCGATGTGACAACCTTAGCTTCAGGGGTATTGCTGGCAGTCCTGCTTTATATGCTCGGCATGCTTGGTCATGAACTGATTGGCCTGCCTGCACCGGTCGGCATGCTGTTTATCGCCGTACTGGTGAAACTGACCCATGGTGTCTCACCGCGAATTCTGGAAGGTTCTCAGGTTGTTTATAAATTCTTTCAAACATCCGTGACCTACCCCGTGCTGTTTGCGGTTGGTGTCGCCATCACCCCATGGCAAGAACTGGTGAATGCCTTCACTCTGACCAACCTGCTGGTGATTATTAGCACGGTATCAGCACTGGTTGTGACCGGCTTCTTCGTGGGTAAAAAAATCGGTATGCACCCTATTGATGTCGCCATTGTCTCATGCTGCCAAAGCGGCCAGGGCGGAACGGGTGACGTGGCCATTCTGACTGCCGGCAACCGCATGAGCTTGATGCCTTTTGCCCAGATTGCAACCCGTATTGGCGGTGCAATCAATGTCTCCATTGCGCTGCTGGTATTGGGCAATTTCCTCATTTGATTGAATAGAAGTAATAAGGAACACGCGATGAAACTCGCAAGTTTTATGTATCAAGGTATGAGTAGCTACGGCATTGTCCGCGCGCAAGGCGTGGTCGATTTAGGACGCCGCCTTGGCCACCGTTATAACAATCTGAAGTCACTGCTTGATGCCAATGCGCTCAGCGAAGCGGCAAACTATCAACATGATCCTGTTGATCTGGATATTGCTGAGATTACCTTTTTACCGGTCATTGAACAGCCTGGAAAAATTCTTTGCGTTGGCATGAATTATGCCGCCAAACGTCAGGAGTTTGATCAACATAATCCGGCGCCCACGCTTTTTGTCCGATTTGCTGATTCCCAGACTGGCCACAACAGCCCCGTCATTAAGCCATATCACTCCAGCGAATTCGATTATGAAGGCGAGCTGGCGGTCATTATCGGCAAAGGCGGCGAGCATATCGCCGAACAGGATGCTCTCAGCCATGTCGCCGGGTATAGCTGCTATATGGATGGTTCGGCCCGGGACTGGCAGCACACCTGGTTTACCGCTGGTAAAAACTGGCGGCAAACCGGTGCCTTCGGCCCGTGGCTGACCACCGCTGACGAGATCCCCGACCCGCATCAACTGGCCATTCGCACCTGGCTAAACGGGATCATGGTGCAAGAGGACAACACCAGCAGCATGATCCACAAAATTGCTGACCTGATCGAGTACATCAGTACCTTCACTCGCCTCAGCCCGGGGGATGTCATCATCACCGGCTCACCCGGTGGTGTTGGCAAAAAACGCAACCCGCCACTGTTCATGAAAGCCGGAGATCGCATCGAGGTCGAAATTGAACATGTTGGCCGCCTGAGCAATGTGATCGTCGAATCACCCGCAGATGTGCAAAGTGCGGCCTAAGAGAACCCGGACAAGACTATGCAGTCACTACCCACAATTGACTTCAGATTGACCGACGTTGCCAAACAGCCGGAGCGCCTTGAGCGGCTTCGTGGCCTGCTCGCGAACAATGGCCTGGGGCTGGATGTCGACATCACCCTCTTTGTCGAGGCCTGGTCAGGCTTCAAATTGGTGGGATGTGCCGGTCTGGCACACAACGTCATTAAATGCGTGGCGGTCGACAAACAGTTGCGCGGTGCCAACCTGAGCACCCGGCTGCTGGCAGAAGTAGAACATCTGGCCCTGGAACAGGGCCATTTTCACCTGTTCCTCTGTACCAAACCAGCCAACCGGGAGCGTTTTGAACAGTGTGGATTCTGGCCCATTGCCCAAAGTGGCGATGATGCCATTCTGATGGAAAACACCCCCGGTGGCGTTGACCGTTACTGTCGTTCGCTCCTTCCTTACCGGCATGAAGGCAAAGAGGTCGGGGCGATTGTGATGAATGCCAATCCGTTCACCCTTGGTCATTATCACCTGATCACCCAAGCGGCCAAACAGTGCGACTGGGTTCATCTGTTTGTCGTACGGGAAGATGCCTCCTTTTTCCCGTTCCACGCCCGGCTGCAAATGGTGCGTGCCGGTGTGGCGAACCTAGCGAATGTGACCGTGCATGAAGGTTCAAAATACATTATCTCCCGCGCCACATTTCCGACCTACTTCCTGAAAGAAAGCGGCAAGGTGCTGCAAGCCTGGAGCGAAATAGACGTGATTACCTTTCGCGACCATATCGCCCCCGCGCTGGGCATTACCCATCGCTTCATCGGCACGGAACCGTTTTGCCAGATTTCCCGGCAATACAATCAGACGCTGCATGACCTGCTGGCTGACACGATTGATGTAGTGGAAATACCGCGTATCAAGGATGCCAACAAAGCGATTTCAGCGTCAGAAGTCCGTCGCTTACTTCAGCAGCAGCTCTTTTCCCGGATCAGAACGATCGTCCCCGAGAGCACCCTTGCCTATCTCGAAACCCATTACAGCGCGGAAGTCGCATAGCAGTTAAGGAATTCACCATGAACATAGTAAGAGAGGCGCTGGCAGGAACTCAGGAGTCCAGCGACTTGATGGTAAAGATTGCCCCCTCTGACCAAGGGTTGGAGATCGAAATCTACAGCGAAGTGATGAAACAGTTTGGCGAACAGATCCGCCAGGTCGTGGAGAGCACACTCGATGCCATGGGCATCACCCGGGGATTGATCATCATCGAGGACAAAGGGGCGCTGGACTGCGTCATTCGTGCCCGCCTGCAAAGCGCAATATTGCGTGCCACCGATGTGCAGCAGATTGCTTGGGAGAAACTGCAATGAAAAAACTTCGCCGCAGCATGCTGTTCCTGCCGGGGGCCAATGCCGCCATGCTCTCGACCGCCTTTATCTACAATCCCGACTCCATCATGTTTGATCTGGAGGATGCCGTCGCACTGCGGGAGAAAGACTCGGCCCGATTGCTGGTCTTCCACGCCTTGCAGCACCCCATGTATCGGGATATCGAAACCGTAGTGCGTATCAATCCACTGAACACCCCCTTTGGCCTACTCGATCTGGAAGCGGCAGTCCGGGGTGGTGTGGACGTGATCCGCCTGCCGAAAACCGATACCCCCGATGATATCTATGAGCTGGAAGGCCATCTGGAACGAATTGAGCTGGAATGTGGCCGGGAGGTTGGCTCGACCAAAGTGATGGCCGCCATCGAATCCGCGGTTGGCGTGATCAATGCGGTCGCCATCGCCCGCAGCTCACCGCGCCTGATCGGGATCGCCCTCGCGGCCTTTGACTATGTCATGGACATGCAAACTGAGCGGGGAGATGGCACCGAACTGTTTTACGCCCGCTGCGCCGTGTTGCATGCAGCGCGTGCCGCAGGTATCGATGCCTTTGACGTCGTATGGTCGGATGTGAATGACGAGGCCGGCTTTTTACGGGAAGTCGAGCTGATCCGCCGCATGGGCTTTAACGGCAAATCCCTGATCAACCCGCGCCAAATCGACCTATTGCATAACGCTTATGCCCCGACGCAACAGGAAGTCGAACACGCGCAGCGGATCATTGAGGCCGCCAAAGAGGGTGAGCGCAACGGATTGGGGGTGGTCTCCCTCAACGGGAAAATGGTGGATGCCCCCATTATCAATCACGCCCAAGTAGTGCTGGAGCGCGCCGCGGCCTCCGGCGTGCGCCGTTAAGGATTCAACCATGAAACAGACTGAACGACTCCATCTCAACTTTCCTCACCTGCGGGCACTGATCCCGTTCGCCGGAGCCTACAACGCAACCCCCTGGCTGGGAGATCAGGCTGCCAAGCACAATCGCAAACTGTGTGAATCCCTGGAGCAGGCGGTTGCACGTTGCGGCCTGCAAGATGGCATGACCATCTCGTTCCACCACGCTTTTCGCGAAGGGGACAAGGTGATCAATCAGGTCGTAGCCACGCTGGCCAAACTGGGCTTCAAAAATCTGACCCTGGCCTCCAGCTCCCTGATGACCTGTAATGATGCGCTGATTGAGCACATCAAAAACGGGGTGATCACCCGGATTTACACCTCCGGCATGCGCGGCAAGCTGGCCGACGCCATCTCCCATGGTCTGATGGATGAACCGGTCCAGATCCACTCCCATGGCGGACGAGTCAAACTGCTGCAAGATGGCGAACTGAAGATCGACGTAGCGTTTCTTGGCGTCCCCTGCAGCGACGAGTTTGGCAATGCCAATGGCACCCACGGCAAATCCTGCTGTGGTTCGCTCGGCTATGCGATGGTCGATGCCCACTTCGCCCGTCATGTGGTGCTGATGACCGAAGAGCTGGTGCCCTTCCCCAATATGCCTGCCAGCCTGGTCCAGGATCAGGTCGATTACATCGTCAAAGTGGAGAGCGTTGGGGATCCGGCAAAAATCAGCGTGGGCGCAGCCCGCGTCACCAGCAACCCGCGCGAACTACTGATTGCCCGCTTTGCCGCCGATGTGATTGAACACTCGGGTTACTTCAAGAATGGCTTCTCGATGCAGACCGGCTCCGGCGCGGCATCAACAGCCTGTACCCGCTTCATGGCAGAAAAAATGGAGCGCAATGGCGTCAAAGCCCGTTTTGCCCTGGGCGGTATCACCGGCAGTCTGGTCGATCTTCATGAAAAAGGGTTGATTGAAAAGCTGCTTGATACCCAATGCTTTGATGGCCAAGCAGCAGCATCTCTGGCTCGCAACCCCAATCACATTGAGATCTCCACCAACGTCTATGCCAACCCGGGTAGCAAGGCGACCTGCTGCGACCAACTGGACATCGTCATTCTGAGCGCACTGGAGATTGACGTCGATTTTAACGTCAACGTGATCACCGGCTCGGACGGGGTGATGCGTGGTGCATCCGGCGGTCACTGCGATGTCGCCGCGGCCGCCAATCTCACCATTGTGGTAGCGCCCTTGCTGCGCAGCCGCATCCCGACCGTAGTGAAGCAGGTCACCACTCGACTGACACCGGGCGAAAGCATCGATGTACTGGTCACCGATCACGGGATCGCGGTGAATCCGGCACGTCCGGAAATTCGTGCGCGACTGGCCGCTGCGGGGCTGAAACTGGTCGATATCGAGGCACTTTATGAGAAAGCCATCTCGCTGACGGGTAAACCGAAAGCGATCGAATTTACCGACAAGATTGTCGGCGTGATCCGCTATCGCGACGGGAGTGTTATCGATACAGTACAAGAGGTGAAAGAGAGTTGATCAGTGATAAAGAGTCCCCCGCTCTGGCGGGGGTCAGCCTGGAGCAACTGCTGGCGGCAAAGGAGTGCCGCGCAGCACGCCAGCAAGAGTGGCTGACTCGTTACCAGAACCCCATCATTTCACTCACCCTGGTCACGCCAGGGGCCATAAAAGATAGCCCCCGTTACCGCCAATGCATGCAAACCGCGATCACACAGTGCCAACAACTACTGCAAGCACAGCAATGGCAAGTCTTGGACCACCAGGTTCTGTGGCTACCCACAGGCCCGGAAGGACTATGGTCCATTGCCCACGCCGCCACCGACATTAAAACCGCCTGTGTCGCGCTGGAGCGAACTCACCCCCTTGGCAGACTGTGGGATCTCGATGTCATTTGTCATCAGTCCGGCCAGATCGGACGACGCGCCCTGGGCGAACCTCTCCGTCAGTGCCTGATATGTGATGAACCGGCGCACGGTTGTGCCCGCTCCCGCCGCCACCAGCTCCCAGAGCTAGTCAGACGAATCGAGGAGTTAATCGATGACTGCTTCACTACTCGCCCTTAAACGCCATGCCATCGATGTCCCAGCTATCGCGGCCCGTGCACTGCTTCAGGAGCTGGATTTGACCCCCAAACCGGGTTTGGTGGATCAAGCAAACTCGGGCTCGCACTCCGATATGGATTACCCACTGTTTTTACGCAGCATTGCCGCAATCACCCCCTGGTTGACCATCTTTGAAGAGATGGGCAGAGCAAATGCCCAGCAAACCCAGGATGGACAGTTGGCGCTGGTACGCCCGGCTGGGATGGCCTGCGAACAGGATATGCTCAACGCAACGGGCGGGGTGAATACCCATAAAGGCGGGATCTTTTCACTGGGTCTGCTCTGCTTTGCCGCCGGTCGTCTGCAGGGACAAAACAAGCCCGTGACCTGCGACAATGTTTGCCGGACGGTCAGTGAAATCTGTCAGGGACTGGTCAGTCGAGAGTTGCACCACACACACCATCCCAGCACGGCAGGTGAGCGTCAATTTCAGCAATTTGCCCTGACGGGAGCGCGAGGTGAAGTGGAAAGCGGTTTTGCTACGATAAGGCGCTTCGTCCTGCCACATTGGCATGCCGAGCAAGGGGAGCGACAGTTGCACCATGCCTTGTTAAGGCTGATGGCGACCAATAACGACAGTAACCTGGTCTCCCGAGGCGGTATTGCTGGCCTGCGCTACGTTCAAAGCTACGCGCAAAACCTGCTGAACAATGGCTGGGACTTGACCAGACTGCAAGATATGGACAGAGCGCTGATCGCCAAGCACCTGAGCCCTGGCGGGAGTGCCGACTTGCTAGCAGTCGCCTGCGTACTGGCCGAACTGGCCCATAGCTGACCATCACGGCGGGTCATGATTAACGCTGCACTCCCCCAAGGGGTTGCCTGCAGAGTCGCTACGACTCCTCTTTCTGCTTTACTCCTTTTCGCCCCCAGACTCTGGGTTCCTCCCCCTTGAGCAGGCGGGAGATGTTCTCGTGATGGCGGATCAGGATGAGGCAGGAGAGCAGGGAGACTGGCAGGGTATATTCGGGTTTGAGCAGATAGGTAAAGAGCGGCGTCAGCAGCACGGTAATGATGGAGGCCAGCGAGGAGTAGCCGCTCACCAGCAGCACCAGCAGCCAGGTGCCAATCACGGCGCCCCCCATGGTAAAACCGATGGGCATCATGGTCCCCAGTGCCGTGGCGACCCCTTTACCACCACGAAAATGAAAGAAGATGGGATACATATGGCCGAGGCAGGCGGCGACCCCGATAAAGCCGAGGTAGACGGGTTTGATCTGCAGATACCAGGCGAGATAGACAGGCACAGTGCCCTTGAGCACATCGAGCAGCAGCACCACCAGCGCCGCCATCCGGCCACCGAGGCGCAGCACATTGGTTGCCCCCGGATTGTGGGAGCCATGATCCCGCGGGTCGGGCAGACCGGAGCAACGGGAGACCAGCACAGCACTGGATAGTGAACCACCCAGGTAGGCCAGAATAATCATCAAAATCGTCAGGGCCGTCATCTTGGTCGTTTTTACCACGATATGAATGGGGTATGATGCGGGCCACATACGCTGGCATGGGCCCATGCCCACCCAGAGCGCCTCGGCAAGCCTGTTGCCCGGCCAGCATCCCTGCGCTGTCATCACAGCCCATCAAGAGTAAAGAAGAAGTACAGTCATGGACAAGGTGTTTATTCGCGGACTCGAAGTTTTGACCACCATAGGTGTATATGAGTGGGAGAAGGGCATTCGCCAAAAGCTCCGTTTTGACCTCGAGATGGGGTTCGACAACCGCCCCGCGGCAGCAACCGACGACATCAATCTGGCACTGGATTATGCCGACCTCTCCAACAAGATTTGCGAGCATGTCAGCGGCAAGGTGGTCGAGCTGGTCGAGACCATGGCCGAGCAGGTCGCCATGCTGGTGCTGACCGACGAGCGGGTACAGTGGGTCAAGGTGACCCTCACCAAGCCGGGCGCCGTGCCCAATGCCGCCGGGGTCGGCGTCGAGATCCTGCGCCATCGCACCCCGGCCGCGAGCAGCAACTGATGACCACCATCTATATCAGCCTCGGCTCCAACATCGAGCGGGATCGCCATATTCGCGCCGGGCTCGATGCCCTGCACGCCGAATTTGGCGAGCTGCGGGTCTCCCGGGTATTCGAGAGCGAGGCGGTCGGCTTCAACGGCCGCCCCTTCTACAACCTGGTGGCGGCTGCCGAGACCAATCTGCCGCTGACCACCGTCTGCCAGCGACTGCGGGCCATGGAGTTCGCCCACGGCCGCGAGCCGGATGCCAAGAAGTTCGCCCCGCGCACCCTGGATCTCGACCTGCTGCTCTATGGCGATCTGGTCTGCGACACCCCGCTGGTGCTGCCGCGCGGTGAAGTGCTCACCAACGCCTTCGTGCTGTGGCCGCTGGCCGAGCTGGCCCCCAAACTGCGCCACCCCGTCGATGGCCGCACCATGGGCGAGCTGTGGCAAGCCTATGACAAGGCCTCCCAGCAGCTGTGCCCCATTCCCTTTCACTGGGAAGCGTGCGAATTGCAGCATCACTGATCCGCAAGGGCGCCTCACGGCGCCCTTGTTGTTTTCACGGACAGGGTTGCTTATCACGGATAAGAAAGTGTCATTGGGCCTGACCCTGCGAGGCTGGCAGGATAGCGCCCACTACAGGAGAACCCCATGCCACTCGATACCATTCACCACTTTAACTGCCAGCTGCTGGCCGAACTGCCCCACCAGCGCTATGAGCATGAACCCATCCTCGACTACGCCACCGATGAAAAGGTCAAGGCCCGCCTCGGCTGGCAGGCTGAGTTCAGCAAGACCCTGTTTCTCAAGTTCAAGGATGGCCGCTTCGCCCTGCTGCTGACCCACAGGGACGGGCGGCTCGACAACAAGGCGGTCAAGGCCGCGCTCGGCACCAAACCCTCCATCTGCACCGCCGAAGAGATGCAGGCGGAGATCGGCTGCCTGCCGGGGGCGGTCTGCCCCTTCCTGCCCCGCGCCGATATTCCGCTACTGGTGGATCCGCAACTGCTCAACCACACCGCCTTCACCTGGACTCCGGGCCACCCGGAGCAGACCTTTCTGCTGGCGACCGAGCATCTGGCCGAAGTGCTGGCGCAGCTCCCCTGCGAGGTCAGCTATCTGCCCTCGCCGACGGCGTAGCCCCATCGCGCGCCAGCTGGGCGAAGATCAGCGCCGCCAGCATGGAGAGCAACCCGACACAGAGGTAGGTAAGATGGAACCCTGCCAGCCACTGACCCTCGGCCACTAAGGTGCCCGCCGAGAAGAGCCCAAGCAGGCTGGCGGCAATCGCCACCCCCAAACTCATGGAGAGTTGCATCACTACCGAGAGCAGACCGTTGCCACTGCTGGCCAGGGTCGGGCTGAGATCTTGCAGCGTGAGAGTGTTCATGGCGGAGAACTGCAGCGAGTTGATGGCGCCGAAGATCGCCAGCCAGCCCAGCAAGACCCCGTAGGGGAGCTGGTTGTCGATGAAATAGAAGCTGGCGATCATCGCCCCCAGTAGCAGGGTGTTGCCGATCAGGATGCGGCGATAGCCCACCTTCGGAATAAGCTTGTTCACCAGCGTCTTGGTCAGCATGGCGCCAATCACGGTGGGGATCATGGTCATCCCCGCCTTGCTCGGGGAGAAGCCGAGCCCCAGTTGCAGAAACAGCGGGGTGAGGAAAGGCATGGCGCCGCTGCCAAGGCGGGCAAACAGGTTGCCCCAGATGCCGATGGCAAAGGTGGCGGTCTTGAACAGGCTCAGGCTAAAGAGCGGCTGCGGTGCATTGGCGGCATAGAGCCAGTAGCTCGCCATCGCCGCCAAGCCGAAGATCAGTGCAAACAGCGCCCAACCGGTGGAGATGCTGTGCTCCCCCAGTCCCTGCAAGCCGACCGACACCAGCACCATGCCGACGCTGAACATCACAAAGCCCTGCCAGTCGAACCGGGCGGTCTGCTGCCGCAGCTCCGGCATAAAGTGCCAGCTGGCGATAAAGCCGAGCAGCCCCACCGGCAGGTTGATGAGAAATACCCAGTGCCAGCTCGCCACCTCGACCAGCCAGCCACCGAGCGCCGGCCCCATCAGCGGGCCGAGCAGCCCCGGAATGGTGACAAACGACATCACCCGCAGCAGCTCGTGCTTGTCATAGACCCGCAGCACCGCCAACCGTCCCACCGGCATCAGCAGCGCACCGCCAATCCCCTGCAACACCCGGGCGGCCACCAGCATGGAGAGCGAATTGGAGGCGGCACAGGCGAGCGAGCCGAGCGTGAAGAGCGAGATGGCGGTCAGATAGATGCGGCGGGTGCCGAATCTGTCTGCCAGCCAGCCAGAGGCAGGGATCAGCAACGCCACCGTCAACATATAGGCAATGATCACCGACTGCATCTGCAGCGGGCTCTCTCCCAAGGTCTCGGCCATACTGGGCAGGGCGGTGTTGAGAATGGTGCCATCCAGCGCCTGCATAAAGAAACCGACCGCCGCCAGCAGGGGCAGCCACTTGCGCTGGGCATCTGTCACTGTGTGGCTCATTGCCACCTCCATTATTTTTGCGGGGGAGCGGCGGCGGTCAGGAAGAGATCGACACAACTCAGGGTCCAGGCATCCTGCTCGGCAGCGCTCTGGGGCAACGGCAGACCCAGCTCACGGAGCATGCGCTCCTTGCCCTGCCACATCAGCAACAGCTGCAAGGCGGCCTGTTCGCTGTCTTGATGGCACAGCAGGCCTTGCTGCTTCTGCTGCTCCAGCCAGTTGGACAGCATATTGGTCACATAGAGCGGGCCCGCCTCGAAAAAAAGGGTGGCCAGCTGGGCATCGTTGCAGCTGATGCAGGTGCGAAAGATATTGATGGCATCATCGCTCAGGATCAACTTGCGAAAGCTGCGACCAAAGGCAATCAGACTCTCCCGCACATTGTTGCCACGCAACAATACCTCCGGCATCAGCTCACTGCTGACGCACTTGCTGCCCACCGCTTCGGCAAACAGCGACTCCTTGTTGGCAAAATGGCTGTAGACCGTCTGCTTGGAGACGCCCGCTTCACTGGCCACCATGTCCATGCTGACCAGATGCAGACCGTGCTGACAGAAGAGCCGCCCGGCAGCATCGAGGATCGCAGCCCGCTTCTGCTGACTACGGGGTGAAATGTTCATTTTTCCTCCACAATCAAACTGGACAGTCTAGTTTCGAAAAACTAGACTCACCGGTGTGATTTGATGTTATGTCAACCAGAGGATGATGTCATGACACTTTGCTTAATCCTGCTGGCGCTGTTACTGAGTGGCTGCAGCCCGGTCACAGAGTCAGAAGAAACACCCGCCCTGACCCGGGTGATCGCCCAGCCGCTGCAAGCCAGCGATCACTACCCGGTGCTGCACCGCTTCAATGGCCGGGTGATCGCCCCTGAGCACAGCCAGATAGGTTTCGAGCTGGCAGGGCGGATCGCCACCCTGCACAAGGGACGCGGAGAGCCGGTCGCGGCTGGCGAACTGCTGGCCACACTGGATACCCGGCTGCTGGCAGTGGAAGCCAAAGAGCTGGCCGCCCGGGCCGCCCAGAACGAGGCCGAGCTGACCCTTGCCCGGCAGACGCTCGACCGGCTCACCGCCTTGCGCCAGCAGCAGTTCAGCTCCCGTCAGGCGCTGGATGAACAGCAAGGCAAAGTCCGCATGCTGGAGGCAAGCGCCAACCAGCTGGCCGCCGCCCTCGAAGCCAACCGGGTCAAACAGGAGAAATCACAGCTGCGCGCGCCCTTCAACGGAATCGTAGTCAGCCGCGAGCAGGCATTGGGGGCTGTGGTGGCCGCAGGCCAGCCTCTCTTCTCCCTGACCCGCAGCGGCCAGTGGGAGGCCGATATCGGCGTGCCGGTGAAACAGGCCGAGACCCTGATCGTCGACCAACACTACCCCTTGCAAAGCGGTGCGCAATCACTGGAGGGGCGCCTGCTTAATCTGGGAGTACAAGTGGACGGGCAGACCCACACCCGCACCGCCCGCTTCCAGCTGACCAGGGGCGGCGAACAACTGGCAGAGGGGCAACTGATCACCCTGCTGCATCAGACCCGCGAGCCTACCCGCGCCTACGAAGTGCCGCTCACCGCGCTGACCCAGGGATTGCGCGGCAGCTGGACCCTCTATCTGCTCAACGATGAAACACCACCCCGGGTGGTCAGTCGGGACGTCACCCTGCTGCAGCAAGATGGCGAACGAGCCTGGATCAGTGGAGCCCTGAATGGACAAGAACAGCTGGTGACCGATGGCCTGCATAAACTGGTGCCGGGCCAGCAGGTCACCCTGACAACCAGCATGGATCATCAGGCAGGCCATCCGGAGCCACAGTCATGATCCGCCCGTTTATCGAGAATGGCCGCCTGCTGCTGTTGACGGTCGCGCTGCTGCTGACGGCCGCCCTTGCGGCATTGCAGATCCTGCCCAGAACCGAAGATCCCCAGCTCACCAGCCGTTTTGCCAGCGTGGTTACCCACTTCCCCGGGGCCAGCGCCGAACGGGTGGAAGCGCTGGTGAGCGAGCCCATCGAGAACCGGCTGCGGGCCCAGAGCGAGATCAAGCTGATCGAGTCGAGCTCTCGCCCCGGCCTCTCCATCATCAATCTGGAGCTCAAGGATGAGGTCAGCGATGTCGAGCCCGTCTGGTCCAGAGTCCGTGATCGGCTGGCAGATCTTGCCGCCGGACTGCCAGCCGGCGCCAGTGCCCCCAAGCTGGATGACGAGAAGGGCTACCCCTTCACCCGGCTGGTCAATGTGGTCTGGCGCGGGCCGGGCCAGCCACAACTGGATCGCCTCGCCCGCTACAGCGCCGAGCTGGAACGCCGGGCTCGCCAGTTGCCGGGCACCGAATACGTCGAGCGGGTCGGGGCACCGCAGGAGGAGATCGAGGTGCGATTCGATCCCCTCGCCCTCAGTGCCAGCGGCATGAGTGGCGAACAGCTTGCCCAGGCGCTGAGTGGTGCCGATGCCAAAGTGGCCGCTGGGGAGTTGCAGGGCAGCCACAATCGCTTTCAGGTAGAGATCCGCGGTGCCCTCGATACCCTGGAGCGGATCCGCCAGATCCCGCTGCGCACCGGCGAGCAGGGCCAGACCCTGCGCCTTGGCGATCTGGCCGAGGTAAGACGTACCCTGCACCAGCCGGAGAGCCAGCTGGCCTTTGCCAATGGTGAGCGGGCCGTGGTGGTCGGCCTGCGCATGGCACAGGATCACCGCATCGACCTCTGGTCGGCACGGGTCGATACCATGCTGGCCCAGCTGCAACAGGACTTGCCGGATAATATCGGCCTCGTCACCAGCTTCGATCAGCAGCGTTATACCGATCAGCGGCTCGACACCCTGCTCATCAACATTGTGCAGGGCTTCCTCATCATAGTGGCGGTGCTGCTGGTGACCTTGGGGGTCAAGGCCGCCATTATCGTGGCCCTGTCGCTGCCGCTTACCGTGGCGTTCTCATTCGCCTGCATGAACCTGATCAATCTGCCCATTCACCAGATGTCGGTCACCGGTCTGGTGGTGGCGCTCGGGATCATGGTGGACAACGCCATCGTCATGGCGGATCGGGTGCAGTATCAGCGCCGCCACGGCATGGCCATGAGTGCCGCCGCACTGGAAGCCATCGGCCACCTCTGGCTGCCACTGCTGGGCTCCACCCTCACCACCATGCTCGCCTTTATGCCGATCATTCTGATGCCGGGCCCGGCGGGCGAGTTTGTCGGCGGCATCGCCTGGGCGGTGATCTGTTCGCTGCTGGGATCCTACCTCATCGCCCACACCCTGGTGGCTGGCCTCGCAGCCCGCTGGATTGGCAGTGACCAGGGGGGACGCTGGTATCAGGATGGCTTGCACCTGCCCCGGGTGAGCGCCCATTTCCAGCAGAGCATCGCCATGGCGCTGGCTCATCCCTGGCGCACCCTGCTGCTGGTCAGTCTGCTGCCCCTGCTCGGTTTTTGGGTGGCGGGCCGCCTCACCGAACAGTTTTTTCCCCCTGCCGACCGGGACATGATCCACATCGAGGCCAGCCTCTCCCCACAGGCGAGCCTGGCGCGCACCCGCGAGCTGGCACTGGGGATCTCTGCCGAGCTGGCCAGTCTCCCCGAGCTGGTTCGCCAGGATTGGGTGGTGGGCGACAACGCCCCCAGCTTCTACTACAACCTGGTGCCCAGAAAACAGGGGCGGGCCGATTACGCCCAGGGGATGATCACCCTGCAGGATGCCGATGCCGCCGAGCGGCTCATTCCACAACTTCAGCAGCGGCTCGATGCAAAATTTCCCGAAGCGCAGATCCTGGTGCGCAAGCTGGAACAGGGGCCGCCTTTCAATGCCCCGGTCGAGCTGCGGCTGTTTGGCCCCGACCTTGAACAACTGCACCGTCTGGGAGAGGAGCTTCGCAGTCTGCTCGCCAATACCCCGGCCGTGGTGCAGACCCGCGCCACCTTGCAGGCCGGGGCCCCCAAACTCTGGTTGCAGGTCGATGAGGAGGCCGCCCGACTGGCAGGCATGAGCCTGACCGATGTTGCCTCCCGGCTGGCTGGCGCACTGGATGGCAGGTTGGGCGGCACTGTGCTGGAAGGCACCGAGTCAATCCCGGTACGGGTGCGACTGGCCGAGCCCTTGCGTCAGGATCCGGATGCGCTGCTCAATGTGCCGCTGTCGCTCACCGGCACCGGCCAGCAAGGGGCTGCCAATCTCACCTTGCGGGCGCTGGCCACTCCCGAACTGCTGCCAAGCTGGGGGGAGATCAGCCGTCGGGATGGTGAGCGGGTCAATGTGCTGGAGGCCTATCTGGCGGTCGGCGTACTGCCGCAAACCGTGCTGGAGCAGGTCAAAGAGCGGCTGGCCGCCAAGGCGCTGGCGTTGCCGCCGGGCTATCGACTGGAGTTTGGCGGGGAAGCCGCCAAGCGGGATGAATCGGTGGGTAATCTGATGGCTCACGTCAGCCTGGTCGCCGTGCTGCTGGTGGCCGTGCTGGTGCTCAGCTTCAACTCGTTCCGGCTGGCAGGCATCGTCACCCTGGTGGCGATCCAGTCGGCTGGGCTCGGGCTGCTGTGGGTCTGGCTGCTGGGGTACCCCTTCGGGTTTACGGTGATCATCGCCCTGCTGGGACTGATGGGGCTGGCCATCAACGCCGCCATCGTCATTCTGGCCGAGCTGAAGGCAGACCCGCTGGCACAACAGGGCAATCTGCCGCAGATCCGCGATCTGGTGGCCGGTTGCAGCCGCCACATCGTCTCGACCACCATTACCACGGTGGGCGGCTTCATCCCGCTATTGCTGGGGGGCGGCGGCTTCTGGCCCCCCTTTGCCATCGCCATCGCCGGTGGCACAGCGCTGGCGACCCTGCTCTCGTTCTACTTTGTGCCGGTGGCGTTTGTGTTGTTCAACCGCCGCCGTCCTGACCCGGTACAGGAGAGCTGCAACGCGCAAGATCAGTTGTCGGGCTGACCCAGCATGGCTTTGAGCCGCTCTTCCAGAGTGGGCTCGGGGGCCTTGAGGGTCGCCATAAAGAGATGCTCGATACCGGCCTTGTCCTGACTTTTCACGATAAACACCAGTCGGGACTGAGCCTTGCCCTCCGGCCAGTCGCCCAGCGCCTGCAGCGGATAGAGCTGGCCGTGGACGCCGTGGATCACCACCGGCTGGCTCTCCCCTTCCAGCTGCAAAATCCCCTTGAGACGCAGCAGGGCATCGCCATACTGCGCCTGCACCGCATCGATGGCGGCCAGCAGACGAGAGGGCTTGAGCGGCTCGCCGATACGCAAAGAGAAACTCTCGATGTTGCCGTGCTCGAAGTGGGTGGGCGCAGCTGTGCCCACCTTGGCGGCGAACGGTTGCATCTTCGGCTGCATCGGTGACGCCAGCCCCTGCTTGGGGGATTCGGTGCGCAGCCAGGCAAGCAGCTGGCGCACATCGCGCCCCGCCGCTTCGTTGTAGGCGCCGAGCTTCTCCAGCACTGCTGGCGACAGTTCGCCATTGGTCACCTGCTGGATCGGGGCCGCCGGGTTGAGTGCAGCCAGCTGGGCTTCGACCCGCGCCAGCTGTTCGTCCTCCACCAGATCCCCCTTGCTCACCACCAGCAGATCCGCCAGCGCCACCTGTTTCACCGCTTCATATTGAGCCGCCAGCTGCTGCTCGATATGGCCGGCATCCACCACGGTGACAGTGCCATCGAAGCGGTAGCGCTGGGCGATAAAGCCCTCTTCGCGCAGGGTAAATAGCACGGGGGCCGGATCTGCCAGACCAGTGGTCTCGATAATCAGCCGCTTGAACGGTTTGATCTTGCGCTGGATGGCCTTCATAAACAGCCCCTGCAGCGCCTCCACCAAAGAGCCCTGCACCGAGCAGCAGATGCAGCCAGAGTCGAGCAGCATCACCTGCTCATCCACCTGTTGCACCAGATGGTGATCCAGCCCCACCGAGCCGAACTCGTTGATCAGCACGGCGCACTCGCCAAGCTCCGGCTGCTTGACCCAGTGGTTGAGCAGAGTTGTCTTGCCGCTGCCGAGAAAGCCGGTCAGCAGGGTCACTGGGATACGGGTATCTTGCATATCGGTCATGTCAGGTCCTTACCGGTTGGCAAACAGATCGCTGAGCCAGCGGTTTTCAAAGCGGCCGTGGGGGTCGAGCTCGGCTTTTAACGCTACGAAGTCGTTCCAGCGCGGCAGCAGGGCCGGGAAGTCGTAGAGATCCATCGCCAGATGCTTGCCGAAGTGGGGAATGCCGCCAAGCGGCGCCAGCAGTTGCTGCAGCTCGCGCATCTGCTCCATGGAGCCGTTGACGAAGGTGCCGTCCGACGCCAGATAGACCAGAAAACCGATCCAGCAGACCGACTGGCCATAAGCGGCGCTGAGCCAGGCCTCAGAGGGGCCGGTGCAGCGCAGAATAAAGGGGTAGTGCAGCACGCCGGGGTTGGCCTGCTGCCACGCTTGCAGGGTCTCCAGTGCCTCGTTCATCCGATGCAGCGGTACCGCCACCTCGCAGTTGATCTGGGGGGCCGGGATCCCCTTGCAGAGGATCTGGTAGACGTTGCCCACCAGATCGGAGGCATCCTTGAAACGACGCACCGTCTCGAAGTGCTCGCCAGCCAGCGCCTCATCCTTGGTGTCTTTGGCCATCTTCTGCATGGTGGCGTCGATAGTGGCATTAAGAGCAGCGTTCATGCGGGCGTCGATATCGCCATCCAGCAGCAGCGGCTCGCTGCCACCGGCGCGATAGCGGGCAACCTCCTCATCAGAGGCGGGATCCACCAGCCAGATGTGGCTCTCACCGGTCCAGGCAAACCACCAGCTCTTCACAAAGCCGTGCTCGCGGTTGAGCCGTTCGTTGTGCTCCAGCAGGAAGGGGTAGTCGGTGGTGAACTTGGTGCAGCGCATAATGCGGTTCGGTACGGTGCGCAGGGTGACGTCGAGCAGGATGCCGAGCATCCCCATCCCCATCACGAAGGCACCGAAGCGCGGATCGGTGCGATCCACCCGGATGATGTCGCCATTGGCCAGCATCACCGTCATCGCCTCCACCGCATCGCACAGGGCAGACTGGTGCAGCCCCTGACCGTGGGTGCCGGTGCTGAGGGCGCCGCCCAGAGTCTGGATGCCGATAACGCCCGGGGATGCGGGCAGCATCCGCTCCATGGCGATCAGCTCGGCATAAACGGTATCGAGGGGCGTACCCGCCTGATAGGTCACGGTATCGGCCGTTTTCGCCAGCTGGCCGCGCAGGTGGTGCAAGTCCACCAGCAGTGCCTGACTGCCCTCGGCATAGACGCTGTGGATGGGTTCGAAGGATAGGCCGGAGCCGATAAGGCGCAGCTTGCGCTCGGGGTGTTCCCGCAGCAGCGCCTGCAACTCGTCGCGGGTTTTCGGGCGCCACACCTGATCCAGCGCCCCGAGGGGATTGGTTCTCGACCAGTTGAACAGCACCTCCCGATTACCGATCGCCTTGATGCTGTGAAATGCCTGGAACTGAACCGTCATACCGCGCCTCATCTTTTACTGACGTCAAAATGAGCGCCGATTCTACCGAAAAGCGAGCCACAAGGCATGGAAAACAAGCCCCTGCACTCGAGGGGGGATAGGGAGAGAGCACTCCCCTACCCTGCCAGACGGGAGCTTGTCCGCCCGTCTGTCACCGATAAATCAGGTCGCATTCGGGATGCCTCGCACCCCATCTGGCTGGCGGGTTTGTGCCTCTTCCGGCAGCAGCTCCTCGCAGAACTGGCGCAGCGGCATGGGGCGGGCAAACAGGTATCCCTGCAGATAATCGACCCCTTTGGCCCTGAGGTAGTCAGCCTGACGCTCGCTCTCCACCCCTTCCGCCACCAGCGCCAGACCGAGCCGGGTCGCCAGATCGATCACGTTATCCACGATATGTTCCGAGAGCGACTCGGTACCGATGCGGGCGATAAAGGATTTGTCGATCTTGAGGTAATCCACATGAAACTGCTGCAGGTAAGCCAGGCTGGAGTGGCCGGTGCCAAAGTCGTCGATGGCGAGTTTGACCCCCATCTCGTCCAGCTGGCGGAACAGGGAGAGAGTCTGGGGATCGGACATCAGCAGCTCCCGCTCGGTCAGCTCCAGCACCAGTACCACCTTGCCGGGGAGGAAGTGACCGAGAAAGGCGCGACACTCGGCCAGCAGGGCAAAATCGTGGCAATGAGCGGCGCTGATGTTGAAGCTGATATGAAACCCATCGGGCAACTGCTCCTGAGAGCGGTTCAACCTTGTCGCCACCTGCTTCATGATATGGGTGGTCATGGGAACGATCAGTCCCGACTCCTCCGCTTGCGGGATAAAGAGATCGGGCCGGATCACCCCTTCATTGACATGTTCCCAGCGCATCAGCACCTCGGCGCCCATCATCTTGCCATCGTGGCTGGCAATCAGCGGCTGCAGATAAGGTACAAACTCCCTGGCCCGCAGGGCACGTCGCAACTCATCTGTTGGCGAGCCGGGACGCCCCAGCACCCACCACACCAGCCAGGCCAGCAAAAGCGAGGAAACCGCCAGCCACGACAACGCCACATGCCGCGCGGCCCACAGCGACTTCCAGTAGACCGGCATGGCATAACCGGCATGGATGGTGAAAGGATAATGGGATGAGGTGAGGGCCTGGCTGATCCCGCGATGGAGGGTGGGCGCCTCGCTCAGATAGCGGCCAGACTCATTGAGCCAGGCCGATCCCACCTGCAGATAGAGCGCACTGGATTTTCCGCTCATGGAGAGCATGAAGCTAAGCTGGGTACTGTCGATGGCGCTCAAGGCGGCATCCTTTCCCTGCTCGGTGCGCACCACCAGCAGCGGGTGATTTTGCCGCACCCGGTTGCCACTCATCAGCAGCAGCTTGCGGCCGGTGTAGATGGAGCCGTCATCGGCATCATTGGCCTCACCAAACAGCGAAGTGCAATTGATGATGCCGTTTCGCACCAGATTGACCGAACGCAGGAAGGGCTCGATGGCGACCTTCTTGCGCAGCACCAGCAGGTTGTCGCGACAGGGAGCATTCACCAGAGGCAGCACAGAGCGATTGGCCTGCTCCGCATGATCCAGCATCGACTCCATCAGGGTTCTGGCCTTGTGGGCCGAAGCACTGGATTCCGCTTTCAGCTCCTGCACATAATTGCTGTGGATGAGCCAAGCTCCCACCAGCAGCGGCAGGGTAAAGACCAGCAAGGCACCGCCGAAGCGTAACCCGGTTCGGGAGAGATCGATCCTGAACAGAAACATAAAGAACCACGCCGCAATTCGTCAGGCCTGCCAACGCAAGCACCCAGTGAACAGATATCCACTTTCCCTCGATAACGATGCCTCATCATTACCGCACATAACCGAACAACATAACCCAAAGCGTTTATAAAACGAACCACCAAACAGGTGGTTGGATCTCTCTAGCAAGGATCGTGCAAACAATCTTCAAAAAAGACGGTGAATAACACACAAATAAATAATGCCGCGTAAATACGCGGCATTATTGGCTTCTTATCGCGCAAATCGCGCAAGAACTCCGTTAAACGGCTTGCTGCAGGATCACCGCATCAGCCTTCTTGGTGTAGGAGGCGATCTCGTTGAAGTTGAGGTAGCGGTAAGTGTCTGCCGCAGTGGCATCCAGCGCCTTGGCGTATTGCAGGTACTCCGCCACGGTCGGGATCTTGCCGAGGATGGCGGCAACGGCTGCCAGCTCCGCAGAGGCCAGATAGACGTTGGCACCTTTACCCAGACGGTTTGGGAAGTTACGGGTGGAGGTGGAGACCACCGAGGCCCCTTCCGCTACCCGCGCCTGGTTGCCCATGCACAGAGAGCAGCCCGGGATCTCGATGCGGGCACCGACCCGGCCGAAGATGCCGTAGTAGCCCTCTTCGGTCAGCTGATCCTTGTCCATCTTGGTGGGCGGCGCAATCCACATGCGGGTAGGCAGCTCGCCCTGATACTTCTCGAGCAGTTTGCCGGCTGCACGGAAGTGACCGATGTTGGTCATGCAGGAACCGATGAACACTTCGTCGATCTTGTCGCCAGCCACGTCGCTCAGCAGACGGGCATCGTCCGGATCGTTCGGCGCACACAGGATCGGCTCCTTGATGGTGGCCAGATCGATCTCGATGATCTCGGCATACTCGGCATCCTTGTCCGCTTCCATCAGGGTCGGGTTGGCCAGCCACTCTTCCATCCCCTTGATGCGACGGGTGATGGTGCGCGGGTCACCGTAACCTTCGGAGAGCATCCATTTCAGCATCACGATGTTGGACTTCAGGTACTCGATGATCGGCTCTTTATCCAACTTGATGGTGCAACCGGCAGCGGAACGCTCGGCGCTGGCGTCAGCCAGTTCGAAGGCTTGTTCCACTTTCAGGGTCGGCAGGCCTTCGATCTCGAGGATACGGCCGGAGAAGATGTTCTTCTTGCCCGCTTTCTCGACGGTCAGCAGCCCTTTCTGGATGGCGGCGTAGGGGATGGCATGGACCAGATCACGCAAAGTGATGCCCGGTTGCAGCTCGCCCTTGAAGCGCACCAGCACGGACTCCGGCATGTCCAGCGGCATCACGCCGGTGGCGGCGGCGAAGGCCACCAGACCGGAGCCCGCCGGGAAGGAGATGCCGATGGGGAAACGGGTGTGGGAGTCACCACCGGTACCCACGGTATCCGGCAGCAGCATGCGGTTCAGCCAGGAGTGGATGACCCCGTCACCCGGACGCAAGCTCACACCGCCGCGGTTCATGATGAAGTCCGGCAGGGTGTGGTGGGTCTGTACGTCGATGGGCTTCGGATAGGCCGCGGTGTGGCAGAAGGACTGCATGGTCAGGTCGGCAGAGAAGCCGAGGCAGGCCAGATCTTTGAGCTCGTCGCGGGTCATCGGGCCCGTGGTGTCCTGAGAGCCGACCGTGGTCATCTTGGGCTCGCAGTAAGTGCCCGGGCGAATGCCCTTCACGCCGCACGCCTTGCCCACCATCTTCTGGGCCAGGGTGAAGCCTTTACCGGTATCGGCCACCGGCTGCGGGCGACGGAATACGGTGGAGAACGGCAGACCCAGCGCTTCGCGGGCCTTGTCAGTGAGGCCGCGGCCGATGATCAGCGGGATACGGCCACCGGCGCGCACTTCGTCGATCAGCACGTCGGTTTTCAGTTCAAACTGCGCCAGCACCTGTTCGGTGCCGTGTTTGCAGATCTTGCCGGCATAGGGGTAGATGTCGATCACATCGCCCATTTCCAGCTTGGAGACGTCCACTTCGATAGGCAGTGCGCCGGCATCTTCCATGGTGTTGAAGAAGATCGGGGCAATCTTGCCACCCAGACAGACACCGCCAGCGCGCTTGTTCGGCACGAACGGAATGTCGTCGCCCATAAACCAGAGCACCGAGTTGGTGGCGGATTTACGGGAAGAGCCGGTACCGACCACGTCACCCACATAGGCCAGCGGGAAGCCTTTCTCTTTCAGGGCATCGATGGTCTTGATGGGGCCGACGGCGCCATCCTTGTCGGGGGTAATGCCGGGACGGGCGTTTTTCAGCATCGCCAGCGCGTGCAGCGGAATGTCCGGGCGGGACCAGGCGTCCGGTGCCGGAGAGAGGTCGTCGGTGTTGGTTTCGCCGGTCACCTTGAACACGGTGACGGTGATCTTATCGGCCAGCTCCGAGCGGGAGAGGAACCACTCGGCATCAGCCCAGGATTGCATCACCTGTTTGGCGTGGACATTGCCCGCCTTGGCCTTCTCTTCCACGTCGTGGAAGGAGTCAAACATCAGCAGGGTATGGGAGAGCCCCTTGGCGGCAAGCGGCGCCAGGGTGGCGTGATCCAGCAGGTCGATCAGCGGCTGAATGTTGTAACCACCCTGCATGGTGCCCAGCAGCTCGACAGCTTCGGCGGCAGTCAGGATGGGAGAGTGGGCTTCGCCCTTGGCGACGGCGGTGAGGAAACCGGCTTTGACATAGGCCGCTTCATCAACACCGGGGGGAATACGGGAGGACAACAGCTCTTTCAGAAAGTCTTCTTCGCCAGCGGGCGGGTTCTTGAGCAGCTCAACCAAGGCGGCGACCTGCTCTGCATCCAGAGGTTTGGCAACCACGCCCTCGGCGGCACGTTCTGCGACGTGTTTACGGTATGTTTCAAGCACGACTAATTCCTCTTTGGTCTTTTTTTGGGGTTCGCCCACGCTCGCGGCGATCGTCCTTGCGGGACACCCCGTAGGGTGCTCCCCACTATATAAGTTTTAACGACTAATTAAAATCCAAACCCTGTTTACTTATTCACCACAAAATCGTAACCAATTAAACAGACTGGTATTTTTTGAAAATTAATTGAACGCCCTCAACTAAAGTTAACAAATTGGCATCATTTAGGCATTATTCGAACGTACTGCCCAATTGCAGATAGAAGACGTCATTGCCCCCCTCCGCCATGCCGTAGCCGAGGAACACAGGGCCGAGGAAGCTCTCCACCCCGACATAAACCGAACCGGCGGTAAACGAGCTCTCCAGACTGATATCCTCACCCTTGTTCCAGACCCCGCCCTGCTCCAGAGAGCCACCCAGATAGAGAGGCATCTTGAGGGCACCAAAGTCATTGTCCGCCACCCGATAGATGTAGCGCAGGCCACCAAACAGGCTGTAGCGACCGCTCAGCTGGTAGCGCTGGAAACCGGAGAGGCGGAACAGCCCGCCCAGATCCTGAATATGCAGCGGCACCACCTCTTCACTGCCCGAGCCACCCCCTTCGAGGATCAGGTTGAGGCTGTGCCTGTCCCATGACCAGGGCTTGATCATCGAGAGCTGATAATTCCAGCCTTCACTGCGACCATCTGCCGACTCGAGTCCATCCACACTGACGTGGGAGTGGCCCAGTTTCATATCCCACTTCACCCCCTGATAGGGGAAATAGCGGCTATCCAGATTGTCGTGTTCAAAGCGGACATAGGGGCCCCACGCCGTGGCATCCCCTTGCAGCTCTTTGAAGTTTTTGATCTCGATACTACCCGTCTGCCCTTCCAGCCCCATAGACAGGCGGCTCCAGGGCTGGCGGTTCCAGCCCACCGCCAGATCACCGCTGAAGAAGGAGTATTCGGAGTCGAGATAGCTTATCGAAACCGCCTCGGGATCCGGATTGGGGAAAAACAGGCGGCGCAGGGTCTGGTCATAGGCCAGACTCGCCTCACCATAGAAGGTCTGGGAGGGTTCGAGCGGGGTATAGAAGTCGGTCTTGATATGTTTGGCCGTGCCCAGTGATGCCTCGGTCAACCACTCGGCCCCCCACTCGTTGACGTTGGTGAGGGTGTAGGACATGCCGACGTTGTAGTTGGAGGTGTTCTCGAAGTCATCGGTGAAACCGAACTGGAAGTTGAGGTAGCCCGGCCCCCAGTTCTTCTCGCTGGCATCCACCAGCAGCACGTTCTCACCATCACGCTCCTCCACCTCGTAGGTGATGCGATCGAACGACTCAAGGGCATAGAGGCGGCGAATGCCCGCTTCCAGACTCTCATTGGTCTGTACCTTGTCCGGCCGCACTTTCAGCATGGCGCGCACCGTCTCGTCGGAGAGGCGCGACTTGTTGATGATCTCCACCTTGTCGATGAAGTAGGCGGGCTGACCGCTACGCTCGGCACGGCGGCTCAGCTTCTGGTTGCGATAGGCGTGGTACTGCGCCTTGGTGAGCGACAGCTTATCGAGTTGCAGCGACACCTTGTCAGCCGCCGCCTCACCGATCTTGATCCCCTCCGGCATGCGGGCAAAGTCGGCGATCCCCATATCGCCAAACTCGGGGGCGATCAGAATATCCTTCGGTCCCATCAGCGCCTTCTGCTTGTCGGTACCCACCTGGGTCATGTAGGTGGTGAGCTGGTCGATCATCGCCAACCCTGACTTGAGGGACTCCCGGGTACGCAGCTTGGCACCGATATCCACCGCGATCACCACGTCGGCCCCCATCGCCTTGGCGACATCCACCGGCATGTTGTTGACGCTGCCGCCGTCCGCCAGGATGTGCCCCTCCCACTCCACCGGCTTGAGGGCGCCGGGAATGGACATTGAGGCCTGCATCGCCTTGGCCAGGCTGCCGTGATCCAGCACAAAGGGGGTGACCGTCTCCATGTCAGTCGCCATGGCGCGGTAGGGAATGGGGAGATCATCGAAGCTCTCCTGCACCGGCAGGTTGGAGGTGGCCCCCCGCAGCAGGCTGGCCATGGATTGGCCCTGGAAGAAACCGTCCGGCAACTGGGTGGTGTCACCATTCACCCCTATGTCGGTGCGCAGCTGATACTGCTCGTTCTGCTGCTTTTTGCGCAGCGACAATTCGTCGCGACCCACCTTGTCCTGATAGCCCTTGTTCCAGTCGATGGCCAAGGTGGTGCGCTCCACCTCTTCGGCACTGAGCCCCATGGCATACATCCCCGCCACATAAGAGCCCATGCTGGTACCGACTATGATGTCGACCGGAATCCGTTTCTGCTCCAGCACCTTGAGGATGCCGATATGGGCCGACCCCTTGGCACCGCCGCCGCTGAGCACCACCGCAATTTTCGGGCGATCTCCCTGTGCCGCCACAGCCAGCAGCGGGCAGGCCGCCAGCATCACCAAAAGCAGACGGGTCCATCCCGCACCTAAGCTGCGCATCATATTTTCCATATTATTCAGAGGGTCAGTCACCAAGGATGGCCTCTACTATAAGGGGCCCGGCAGTTAGCGCAACCGTCAATCCGCATCCCGCCTGTGCTGCATGGCGAAGGGACACGCCGCCGCCCCTGTGAGCGCAAACGTAATCCGCAAATAAAGGGCTGCAAGCCTCATGGGTAGCGCCGCGCTGCCGCTAATATGAGCGTCGTCAATCTCAACCTTTTGAGCACCTTTATGCTGGCAACCCTCACTCTTAAACAGAAAATACTGGCCACGGTCACCCTGGCCGTGGTCGTCTCCTGCCTGCTGGTAGGCTACTTCAGTCAACGCTCGGCCCAGCAACTGATCGAAAACCGGATGTTCGAGCAGGAACTCCCCAACCTGACCCAGCGGATCAGCAAGGAGATTGAACAGGATCTCCACGGCATCGCCCAGGCCGCCCGCCAACTGGCCACCGACCGCTTTATCCTCGACTGGGTGGATCGGGGCATGCCCAAAGAGCAGGAGCCAATCCTCATCAACCAGCTCAAGGATGTGGCCAACCAGTATGGTCTGGTGACCGCCTCCTTCGCCGATCGCCAGACCGCTGCCTACTACAACCAGGATGGCTTTCTGCGCAACCTGACCCCCACACAAGATGCCTGGTTCTATGACTACACCAAGAGCCAGAAGGAGATGACCCTCAGCATCTTCCGCGAGAGCAACGGCGAGGTGAAGCTATTCGTAAACTTCCAGCAGCTCAACGGGCGCGGGCTGGCCGGCTTTGCCAAATCCCTCGACACCATGGTGACCATGGTCTCCAACTTCCGGCTGGAAGAGAGCGGCATCGTCTTTATGGTCGATGGCAGCGGCAAGGTGAAGCTGCACCCCGAGGCTAATCGCATCGAGCGTGACACACTTGGCAACATTGCCAGCGGTGATACCGGCAGCCTGCTGGCCAAACGCCCCTTTGCCGTCATCAACGCCGAAGTCAATGGCGAGCCCATGGTACTGGCCAGCAGCTATATCCCGCTGCTCGACTGGTATCTGGTGGCCCAGGTGCCAGAAGCCGAGATCTATGCCGAGCTGGATCAGACCCGCAACGAGATCCTGATGATCTCGCTGGTGATTGCGCTCGCCATGGGGCTGATAGGGATGCTGCTGGCAGGCTCGGTCAGCCGCCCGCTCAACGAGCTGGCCCGCCTGTTCAAGGAGCTGGGCAGCGGCGATGGGGATCTTACCCAGCGCCTGAAAGTGGAAGGACGTGACGAGCTGAGTCAGGTCGCCACCGGTTTCAACAACTTCGTCGCCAAGATCCACGGCTCCATCGAGCAGGTAGCGGAAAACTCCCGCCAGCTCGCGGCCACCGCCAACGAGGTGGCCAACAAGGCGCAGCTGACCCAGCACAACTGTACTGCCCAGCGTGACCGCACCGTGCAGGTGGCCACCGCCATCCACGAAATGGGGGCCACGGTGAGCGAGATCGCCGGTAACGCTTCGCTGGCAGCCGAAGTAGCCAGACAGGCCAACGATCAGGCCGATGCAGGTGCGGTAGTGGTGGCGCAGGCGCGCCACGGCATCGTCGACCTCTCAGGCGAGATTGAGCAGGTGGCAGGGGTTATCGAGTCGTTGGCGAGCCAGACCGACTCCATCGGTAGCATCCTCGAAACCATCCGCAGCATCTCGGAGCAGACCAACCTGCTGGCATTGAACGCCGCTATCGAGGCCGCTCGCGCCGGTGAACAGGGTCGCGGTTTCGCCGTGGTGGCAGATGAGGTGCGCAATCTGGCCAACCGCTCCGCCGCCTCGACTGCCGAGATCCAGGGGATGATCAACCGCTTGCAGGAGCAGAGTGCCCGCGCGGTCAGCGCCATGGCACAGGGGCGCAACCAGAGTCTGGAGGTGGTGAGCCAGGCCGATGAGGCCAACGCCGCCCTCGGCCAGATCACCGCCCACATCACCCAGATCAACGACATGAATATCCAGGTCGCCACCGCCACCGAGGAGCAGTCGAGCGTGGTCGGCGAGATCAACCGCAACGTGGAAGATATCAACCAGCTCACAATGGAGACCGCCGATATCGCCCACCAGCTGACCGAGTCCAGCCGCAGCCTGCAGCAGCTCTCCGGTCAGCTGGACAAGCTGGTCGGCAACTTCCGGCTCTGACCCCGACCTTGACCTGAGTCATCAACAACAGAGAGCGCCGTGGCGCTCTCTGTTGTTTTGGTGGCGGCTAATCCGGCATAGCAGTCAGCCCTTGCCATCCCGTTTGCGCTGATACATCAGCTCATCCGCGCGGGTGAGCAGCTCGGCCAGGGAGACACAGCCGTGCCCGTCATAGCAGACAATCCCGGTGCTGCAGGTCAGCGCATAGCCGCAACCACTGTGCTGATTGTGCTCGGCCAACATGGCATTGAAACGCTCATAGGCCAGTTGTGCCTGCGCCTCTAGCACATTGGGCAACAGGACGGCGAACTCATCGCCGCCCATGCGGGCAAACACGTCTGCGCCCCGAAAAGCCTGCTTGAGCAGAGTGGCAAAGGCGATCAGAGCCCGATCCCCTTCTGCATGCCCCCACCGATCGTTGATCCCCTTGAAGCCATTGAGATCCAGATAGAGCAGCGCCAGCGGCATCTGCAAGCGACTGGCCAGCGAGAGGCTCTTCTCCGCCAGCATCACGAACCCGCGCCGATTGGAGATCAGGGTCAACTCATCAATGGTGGCCAGCTGCACCGCTTCGAGCTCCCGCACCACCATCGCCGCCAGATCCTTGAGCAGCACCACATCCTCCTCACTCAATTCCCGCGGCACCGTATCGATGATGCAGAGTGTCCCCAGTTTGCAGCCGTTGGCGATCCGCAGTGGCTGTCCGGCATAGAAGCGGATGCCGGGCCCGCCTACCACCAGCGGATTGTCGGCAAAGCGGGGATCCTGCGAAGCATCCGGCACGATAAAGGTCTCATTGCCCATGATGGCGTGGCCACAGAACGAAATGTCCCGCGCGGTCTCACGGACCTCCAGTCCAATACAGGATTTGAACCACTGGCGATCTTCATCCACCAGACTCACCAGCGCGATGGGGACATTGAACACCCGTCGGGCCATGCGGGTCAGCCGATCAAACCGCTCCTCGGCCTCGGAATCCAGCAAAGAGAGCCGCCGCAAGGTCTCCAACCGCAATGCCTCATCGGGTGGAATGGGTGCTTCTAGCATCGTGCCTCTCTCGTCAGTGCCAAAACCTATCTTTAGCATATTGGGCTTTGTCGAAGTCGGGGCTGCACGGAGAAAACAAAAAGCCGCTCATTCGAGCGGCTTTTTAGACAAGCGGGGAAGAAAATTACTTTTTCTTCTTGGCCTTGGCGTTCGGCAGGTCGGTGATGGAGCCTTCGAACACTTCGGCAGCCAGACCCACGGACTCGTGCAGAGTCGGGTGAGCGTGGATGGTCAGCGCGATGTCTTCGGCGTCGGCACCCATCTCTATGGCCAGACCGATTTCACCCAGCAGTTCACCACCGTTGGTACCGACAATGGCACCACCGATGACGCGGCCGCTCTCCTTGTCGAAGATCAGCTTGGTCATACCGTCGGAGCAGTCGGACGCAATTGCGCGACCGGAAGCAGCCCACGGGAAGGTGGCGACTTCGAAGTTCAGGCCCTGTTGCTTGGCTTCCTTCTCGGTCAGACCAACCCATGCCATCTCCGGCTCGGTGTAGGCGATGGACGGGATCACTTTCGGGTCGAAGTAGTGCTTCTTGCCGGCGATCACTTCGGCGGCAACGTGACCTTCGTGAACACCTTTGTGTGCCAGCATCGGCTGGCCAACGATGTCACCGATGGCGTGGATGTGCGCCACGTTGGTACGCAGCTGCTTGTCCACCTCGATGAAACCACGCTCGGTCACGGCAACGCCTGCCTTCTCGGCATCCAGCATCTTGCCGTTCGGCACACGACCTACGGCAACCAGCACGTTGTCGTAACGAACCGGCTCGGCCGGAGCGTGCTTGCCTTCGTAGGAGACGTACAGACCGTCTTCGCGCGCTTCAACTGCGGTGACCTTGGTCTCCAGCATGATGTTGAATTTCTTGGCGACGCGCTTGGTGTAGATCTTGACGATGTCTTTGTCGGCAGCCGGAACCAGCTGGTCGGCAAATTCCACCACGTCGATCTCGGAACCCAGAGAGGAGTAAACGGTACCCATCTCCAGACCGATGATGCCGCCACCGATAACCAGCAGTTTGCCGGGAACGGTTTTCAGCTCCAGCGCATCGGTAGAGTCCCATACGCGCGGGTCATCGTGGGGGATGAACGGCAGCTTCACCGGACGGGAACCGGCCGCGATAATGGCGTTGTCGAAGGTCACGGTAGTCTTGCCGTCGGCACCTTCCACTTCCAGGGTGTTCGGGCCGGTAAATTTACCCAAGCCGTTAACAACCTGAACTTTACGCATCTTGGCCATGCCAGCCAGACCGCCGGTCAGCTGGTTGATAACCTTCTCTTTCCACAGACGGATCTTGTCGATGTCGGTCTGCGGTGCACCGAAGACGATGCCGTGCTCGGCCAGCGCCTTGGCTTCTTCAATCACTTTGGCAACGTGCAGCAGCGCCTTGGAGGGGATGCAGCCCACGTTCAGGCAGACGCCACCCAGGGTGGAGTAACGCTCGACGATAATAGTATCCAGACCCAGATCGGCTGCACGGAAAGCAGCGGAATAACCGGCAGGGCCAGCACCCAGTACTACGACCTGGGTTTTGATTTCTTTACTCATCATGACCTCTTTGTCGTTCTTATATCCCCGGACAGCGCAGTCTTATACCGAAACGGGTGGCTGCAGCCGTGAAAAAAACGGGGCAAGTTTACGATCATGTTAATGAAATGAGAAGTAAAAAGGGCAGGCTCTGGGCCCGCCCTCTCACTTACAGGACCAGTCGACGAATGTCGGACAGCACGCCGTTCATGGTGGTGATGAAGCGAGCCCCATCGGCACCATCGATCACGCGGTGGTCGTAGCTCAGAGCCAGCGGCAGCATCAGGCGCGGCGCAAACTCTTTGCCGTTCCACTTCGGCTTCATCTCGGACTTGGATACGCCCAGGATGGCCACTTCCGGCGCGTTGACGATCGGGGTAAAGCTGGTACCGCCGATGCCACCCAGGCTGGAGATGGTGAAGCAACCGCCCTGCATGTCGGCAGCGGTCAGCTTGCCGGCACGGGCCTTCTTGGAGATCTCGGCCAGATCGCGAGACAGCTCCATGATGCCCTTCTTGTTCACATCGCGCACCACGGGCACAACCAGACCGTTGGGGGTATCTACCGCCACACCGATGTGGATGTACTTCTTCATGATCAGCTTGCTGCCATCTTCGGACAGGGAGCTGCAGAAGCGCGGGTGGGCTTCCAGCGCCTTGGCAGCGGCTTTCAGGATGAACACCAGCGGGGTGATCTTCACGTCGGCCTTCTGCTTCTCGAGCATCGCGTTCTGCTCTTTGCGGAACGCTTCCAGCTCGGTGGTATCGGCTTCGTCGAACTGGGTGACATGAGGGATCATGACCCAGTTGCGGTGCAGGTTCGGACCGGAGATCTTCTGGATGCGGGTCAGCTCGACCTCTTCCACATCACCGAACTTGCTGAAGTCTACTTTCGGCCACGGCAGAACGCCCAGACCGTTACCACCGGCTACGCCGGCAGAGGCAGGAGCGGACTCGGCACGCTTGATGGCATCCTTCACGTAGGCTTGCACGTCTTCTTTGACGATGCGGCCCTTGCGACCGGAGGCTTTCACCTTGGCCAGGTTGACGCCAAACTCGCGCGCCAGACGGCGTACCGCCGGAGAGGCGTGCACGTAGGCGTCGTTGGCAACAAAATCGGTCGCAGCGGCAGCAGCCTGGGCAACCGGAGCCGGAGCAGCGGCAACAGGGGCTGCAGCGACCGGAGCGGCAGCTTGAGCAACCGGCGCGGCGGCAGGGGCAGCGCCAGCCACTTCGAATACCATGATCAGGGAACCGGTGGAGACCTTGTCACCCGCCTTCACCTTGATCTCTTTGACCACACCGGCGAACGGCGCAGGCACTTCCATGGAGGCCTTGTCACCTTCCACGGCGATCAGGGACTGGTCGGCTTCAACCTTGTCACCCACCGCAACCATGATCTCGGTGACTTCCACTTCGTCGCCACCGATATCCGGTACGTTGACCTCTTTGGCAGCGGCGGCAACCGGGGCAGCAGCCACGGGCGCGGCAGCTTGAGCCGGAGCAGCAACGGCAGCAGGAGCAGCGCCAGCCACTTCAAATACCATCACCAGAGAACCGGTAGAGACCTTGGCGCCAGCGGCAACCTTGATCTCGACCACGCGACCTGCGAACGGAGCCGGCACTTCCATGGAGGCCTTGTCACCTTCCACGGCGATGATGGATTGGTCGGCTTCAACCATGTCGCCCACGGCAACCATGATTTCAGTCACGTCCACTTCGTCATCACCGATGTCCGGCACGTGCACATCTTTGCGCACGGCAGCGGCAGGTGCGGCGGCCGGAGCAGCAACCGGTGCAGCCACTTCAGCAGGGGCGGCAGCGCCTTCGGCTTCGAAGATCATGATCTGGGAACCGGTGGCAACCTTGTCGCCCACCTTGATCAGGATCTCTTTGACGATACCGGCGGACGGGGCCGGAACTTCCATGGAGGCCTTGTCGCCTTCTACCGCGATGATGGACTGGTCCAGCTCGACCTTGTCACCCACGGCCACCATGATCTCGGTGACTTCAACTTCATCGGCGCCGATATCCGGCACCATAATCTGTTTGGACATTGTGCTTTATCCTCTTGCGTCGATCCGCGTGACTGGCTGATGCCGCCACGCACATCTCGCATTAACCGTTTTAAATCCTGGCAGGGTCGCGCCGCA
>NZ_JBFODL010000024.1:118953-282181 GCF_040908295.1 Aeromonas sp. R4-2
GTCGCGCCGCATGACGGCGCGACCCTTGATCCACTTACGCGTACAGCGGGTTGACCTTGTCGGCATCGATGCCGTACTTGGCGATGGCGTCGGCCACAACCTGCTTGTCTACCTCGCCGCGCTTGGCCAGTTCGGTCAGAGCAGCAACCACCACGTAGAACTCGTTCACTTCGAAGTGACGACGCAGGTTGGCACGGCTGTCGGAACGGCCGTAACCGTCGGTACCCAGCACGCGGTAGTTCTCGGTCGGAACGAAGGCGCGAACCTGATCGGCGAAGGACTTCATGTAGTCGGTCGCAGCGATGGTGGCTTCGGAACCCAGTACCTGAGCGATGTACGGTACGCGAGCTTCGGCTGTCGGGTGCAGCATGTTCCAGCGATCCGCGTCCTGACCGTCACGGGCCAGCTCGTTGAAGGAGGTGACGCTGAACACATCGGAACCGATGCCGTACTCGCTGGCCAGGATCTGGGCAGCCTTGCGCACGTGACCCAGGATGGAACCACAACCCAGCAGCTGAACTTTCGCCTTGGCGCCGGCGACGGATTCCAGCTTGTAGATACCCTTGCGGATGCCTTCCTCGGCGCCTGCCGGCATGGCCGGCATGGCATAGTTCTCGTTCAGGGTGGTGATGTAGTAGAACACGTTCTCCGGGTTCTCACCGTACATGCGGCGCAGGCCGTCCTGTACGATCACCGCCACTTCATAGGCGTAGGACGGGTCGTAGGAGATGCAGTTCGGGATGGTGTTCGCCAGGATGTGGCTGTGACCATCTTCGTGCTGCAGACCTTCGCCGTTCAGGGTAGTACGACCGGAGGTCGCACCCAGCAGGAAGCCACGGGCTTGCTGGTCACCGGCTGCCCACGCCATGTCGCCGATCCGCTGGAAGCCGAACATGGAGTAGTAGATGTAGAACGGGATCATCGGGCAATCGTTGGTGCTGTAAGAGGTCGCAGCAGCCAGCCAGGAGGACATGGCGCCCAGCTCGTTGATACCGTCTTGCAGAACCTGACCCTGCTTGTCTTCCTTGTAGTAGGAGACGATGTCACGGTCTTGCGGGGTGTACTGCTGACCGTGCGGGCTGTAGATACCGATCTGGCGGAACAGACCTTCCATACCGAAGGTACGGGCTTCGTCAGCGAGGATCGGAACGATGCGCTTGCCGATGGACTTGTCTTTCAGCATCACGTTCAGGGAACGCACGAACGCCATGGTGGTGGAGATTTCGCGCGCCTGCTCACCCAGCAGCGGGCCAAAGGCATCCAGTGCCGGGATTTCCAGCTTGGTGGTGCTTTCGCGCAGACGGGTCGGCACATAGCCTTTCAGGGCAGTGCGACGGTCGTGCAGGTATTTGTGCTCGGCAGAACCGGCTTCGATCTTCAGGTAAGGCAGATCGGCCAGCTGCTCGTCGGCCACCGGCAGGTTGAAGCGGTCACGCAGGTGACGCACGGAGTCCAGCTCCATCTTCTTGACCTGGTGAGCGATGTTCTTGCCTTCAGCCGCTTCACCCATGCCGTAACCCTTGATGGTCTTGGCCAGAATAACGGTCGGCTTGCCCTTGGTCTGGGTCGCCTTGTTGAATGCAGCGAACAGTTTGCGAGGATCGTGACCACCGCGGTTCAGGGCGAAGATCTCCTCGTCGGTCATGTCTTTGACCAGCGCGGCAGTTTCCGGATAACGGTTGAAGAAGTGCTCGCGGATGTAGCCACCGTCGCGGGACTTCATGGTCTGGTAGTCACCGTCCACGGTCTCGTTCATCAGCTGGATCAGCTTGCCGGAAGTGTCTTTCTTCAGCAGCTCATCCCACTTGCGACCCCAGATAACCTTGGTGACATCCCAACCGGCGCCAGCGAACAGGCCTTCCAGCTCATTGATGACCTTGCCGTTACCGACAACTGGGCCATCCAGACGCTGCAGGTTGCAGTTGACCACGAATACCAGGTTGTCGAGCTTTTCACGCACGGCAACGGTCAGGGCACCCTTGGCTTCCGGCTCGTCCATCTCGCCGTCACCCAGGAAGGCGTAAACGGTCTGCTCGGAGCAATCCTTGATGCCACGGTCGGTCAGGTACTTCAGGAAGCGAGCCTGATAGATGGCGGCGATGGGGCCCAGACCCATGGAGACGGTCGGGAACTGCCAGAAGTCCGGCATCAGTTTCGGGTGCGGATAGGAAGGGATACCCTTGCCGTCCACTTCCTGACGGAAGTTGTCCAGCTGCTCTTCGGTCAGACGACCTTCAGCAAACGCACGGGCGTAGATGCCCGGGGAGATGTGACCCTGGAAGTAAACCAGATCGCCACCATCCTTCTCGTTGCGAGCACGGAAGAAGTGGTTGAAGCAGACATCATAGATGGTCGCAGAAGAAGCGAAGGAAGACATGTGACCACCCAGGTCCAGGTCTTTCTTGGACGCGCGCAGCACGATCATCATGGCGTTCCAGCGGATGATGGCGCGAATGCGGCGTTCCATCTCCAGGTCACCCGGGTAGTCCGGCTCATCGCTGGACGGGATGGTGTTGATGTAATCGCGATTTGCCTTGGCAGCCACGTCCACACCGCTTACGCGGGCTTTCTCGGCCAACTGTTCAAGGATGAACTGAGCGCGTTGCGGACCCTCTTCACGCAGCAGGGATTCCAGAGAGGCAAGCCACTCCAGCGTTTCTATCGGGTCCACATCGTTCTTCAGGATATCAGACATGGCTGGTTCCTATGTTGTTGTGATTGCACGGCATTGCACGGCGAAGGGCGCAAGCATTCGACAATAGAGCCTTGTGGGATTAGTTTTCCTGCTGACGGATCCGACGCATGGATCGCTGGATCCGGCTGTCTTCCCTCTGCATATCCAACAAGGTGTCCTCGATAAAGGCCAGATGCTCATGACAAGCTGTTCTGGCCCGCTCCGGAGCCCCCGAAAGAATAGCCTCGATCAGATTCGCGCGATGGCGACGTATCTTGGCTACCACTCCCGGGCGGCGATTCAAAATCTCGTTATTCTGCAGAATGTTCTGTTCGAGCATCGGGCTCATGGCCCGCAGCAGGTGCAGCAGCACCACGTTGTGGGACGCCTCGGCCACCGCCAGATAGAACTGGGTCACGGCTGCCGATTCGGCCACCAGCGAGCCCAGCTGGCCCGCCTCTTCGATGGTGGTTTGCACCTGACGAATACGCTCGAAATCAGACCCGGTTCCCCGCAAGGCCGCATAGTAGGCACAGATGCCTTCCAGCGCGTGGCGAAACTCCAGCAGATCATACTGGGCTTCCGGGTGGGTACTGAGCAGTTCGAACAGAGGATCGGCGATCCCCTTGCTCAGGGCATTCTGCACATAAGTGCCGCCGCCCTGACGGCGATAAAGCAATCCACGCGCTTCCAGTCGCTGGATGGCTTCGCGCAAGGAGGGGCGCGATACCTGAAACTGGATGGCGAGTTCCCGCTCGGGAGGCAATTTCTGCCCCGGCTGCAGGCTGCCCTCCAGAATCATCTGTTCCAGCTCGGCGACAATGGAGTCGGCCAACTTGGGTTGCGTAATCTTGCGATAGGGCATGAGGCTACTTTGTTAAATTGGTATTACCAATTTTATGGATGGGGCGAAAATTAGCAGAGGCCTTTTGAAAAGTCCACTCAAAAGATGATCTGAGTCAAGAATCAGCCCCACCACTTAAGAGGTAAAGCAGGGGAAACATGATTTAGCTCATAGAAAATGGTCTGACCAATATTCTTGACCTCGCTCACAAATAACATTTGCGCAACCAGAAACAAAAATGGCCTGCCAGATAGGCAAGCCATTGATTTTAAAATCCAAACTAAATTTGAATATTTACTTTAGCTGTTTAGTAATTGCCGGTAGTAATCCCACTGAAAACTGGCTCCAGGATCCGTCTTGCGCCCTGGCGCGATATCGCAATGGCCGACAATTTTTTCGTGGGTAATCGCCGGATAGCGCTCCGAGATAGCTCGGGTGAGCCCCGCCAGCGCCCGGTATTGAGCCTCGGTATAGGGGGTTTCGTCAGTCCCTTCCAGCTCGATGCCAATGGAGAAGTCATTGCATGCCTCCCTCCCCTGCCAGCTCGAGACACCAGCGTGCCAAGCGCGCGCGCCGAACGGCACATACTGCACCAACTCGCCATCACGGCGGATCAGGCAATGAGCCGAAACCCGCAGCTGATGGATACCGGCAAAATAGGGGTGAGCATCGGGGTCGAGTCGCCCCATAAAGAGATCGTCGATAAAGGGGCCACCAAACTCCCCCGGCGGCAGGCTGATGCCATGCACCACCAGCAGGGAGATATCATCCGGGGCAGCCCGTTCGTTGTGATGGGGAGAAGGCACCGGGCGCGCCTGCTGGCACCAGCCAGCGGCATCGATAGAGAAACAAGGTTGCGAAGCGAGTTGAGTCATCGGCTACTCGAGTTGGCTGATAAATGGCGAAAAAACGAAGATACGCGATAGGCAACCCAGCACCAACTCACTGAATCAATGGGAAATGGTATGTTAGGCTGAGTCATCTTCCGCTCGATATGGATGGGGTATGCAGCACACGGCACGCTGGATGTGGTTACTGGCCTGGCTCTCTTTGATGGGCCTGCTGACCCTCTATTTTCACTCCCGCAACCAACCAAGCGTCACCGCCAGCGGCGAGCTGTTGCTGCGAGCCGACCAGAGCGGCCACTATCGTCTGGAGGGTGCCATCAACGGCCAGCCGGTGCAACTGCTGCTCGATACCGGCGCCACCCGTATCACCATCCCGCAGCAGGTTGCCGAGCGGCTCGGCCTGACCGCTTATGGCAGCAGCCAGGTCAATACCGCCGCGGGGCAGATCCGGGTCGGCAACGGCACCATCGAAACGCTGGCGATGGGGCCATTGACCTTGTACGATCTGGCCATCTTTATCAATCCGGCGGCAGACGGTGACGAAGTGCTGGTTGGCATGAACGCCCTCGGTCGGCTGGAGCTGGTTCAAAAAGAGCGGCAACTGCTGCTCAGACCCTTGCAGGAATAAGGCATGTTTCAACAGGATGTCAGCCGCGCCGTGCGCGCCGCACTACTCGAAGATCTGGGCGATGCCCTCACCACACTTGACCAACCGGACGCCAGCGCCGATATCACCGCCCAGCTGATCCCGGCAGATCGGATGGCCAGCGCCCGGGTCATCACCCGTGAAGCCGGAGTATTCTGCGGCCAACCCTGGGTGGATGAAGTCTTCCTGCAACTGAAGGCCCAGCTCGGTGGCGAGGTGAAGGTGGAGTGGAAGGTGCAGGATGGGGAAGTACTCTCCCCCAATCAGGAGCTATTCCGCCTCCACGGCCCAGCCCGCCTGCTGCTGACCGGCGAGCGCAATGCCCTGAACTTTGTCCAGACCCTATCCGGCGTCGCCACCCTCACCGCCCGCTATGTGGCAGAGCTGGAGGGCACCGACTGCCGTCTGCTCGACACCCGCAAGACCATTCCTGGGCTGCGCACCGCCCAGAAGTACGCGGTCACCTGTGGCGGCGGCAAGAATCACCGCATCGGCCTCTACGACGCCTACCTCATCAAGGAGAACCACATCCTCGCCTGTGGCGGTATTGCCGAGGCGATTAATGAGGCTCGTCATCTCAATCCGGGTAAACCGGTGGAGGTGGAAGTGGAATCACTGGCAGAGCTGGAACAGGCGCTGGCGGCAAAGGCCGATATCGTGATGCTGGACAACTTCGACGTGACCATGATGCGGGAAGCGGTCGCCATCAATCAGGGCCGCGCCAAGCTGGAAGTCTCCGGCAATGTGACCCTCGACACTCTGGCCGAGTTTGCGGCCACTGGCGTCGATTTTATCTCGGTCGGGGCGCTCACCAAGCATGTGCGGGCGCTCGATCTCTCCATGCGCTTTATCCAGCAGTGAGATTCCCCCTCAGGCCTGAGAAAATACTCGACCTAAGCGGATAAACAACTTGCAAAAGGCGCCATAGGCGCCTTTTCTTTATGCAGGATCCCTCAGCAAAGGAGTGTAATGACGGACCCGCTTTCACCCGTAACAAAGAGTCATAAGAAGCCACTTATTTTATGACTCGCATCAAGTTTTTGGTAAATGACATGAAAGTGGTTAACAAAGGCAGCAATCTCTGTTGCCACCCCTGACAGCTCGGATAAGATACTGACGTTCGGATGGTTTTCTACCGACACTTCCCAGGAACCAAGGATAAAAGGATATTTCAAATGAAGAAACAATCGGGTTTTACCCTTATTGAACTGATGATCGTGGTCGCGATCGTGGCCATTCTGGCGGCGGTAGCACTGCCGGCTTATCAGACTTATACCAAAAAAGCGAAATTTACAGAGGTTATCACTGCGACTGGTGCAGCTAAAACCGCTATAGAAATTTGCAGTCAATCTGGTAGTGCTCCATCAGCATGTAAAACCGCCGCCGAAACTGCTGTCAGTGGCACGGTTGGAACCGCTATCGTTGATAAGGTTGAGATCTCAACTAGCGGGAACCAAGGTGTTGCTACGTATGAAATCAAAGCAACCGGTAAAGATCCTGTTAATAAAGATTATATCTTGAAGGGCACAGAAGAAAATGGGCGAGTCAAATGGGAAGCCAACCCAAGTGGTGCCGTTGGTAGTTGTGTTGCTGACGGCATTTGCTGATAACAAATGACCTCTAGCCCTAATAGCGGCCTGGCGTTAAGCCTGGCCGCCTCTTCACTGATTAGTGAAGAGGACTCCCAGCGCTATCTGAGCCAGGCCAAGGCCCAGCGCAAACCCTTTGTGACATTTCTGATAGAGAACGAGATCCTCGACAGCAAGGCTCTCGCCGATTTTTGCGAGCTGGAGTATGGGGTACCTCTGCTGGATCTTGCCGCCTTCGATTTGGCCGAGATCCCGCAGAAGTACCTCAATCAGAAGCTGATTGAGAAGCACCACGTGCTGCCCATCTACACCCAGGGCCACACCCTCTATATCGCCATGTCGGATCCGACCAATGTCTCGGCGTTGGAGGACTTTGGCTTCAGCTTCGGGCTCCATACCGAGGCGCTGCTGGTGGAGGAGAACAAGCTCACCGCCGCCATCAGCAAGCTGCTGGAGAGCGAAAACGACGCCCTCGGCATGGAGGATATCGACGAGGCCGAGATTTCGGATCTCGAAGTCTCCGACGAGAACAGTCGGCTGGACGAAAGCGTCAATACCGCCGATGACGATGCTCCCATCGTCAAGTACATCAACAAGATCCTGATGGATGCCATCAAGCGCGGTGCCTCCGACCTGCATTTCGAGCCTTACGAGTTCAAGTATCGGGTTCGCTTTCGCATCGATGGCATTCTGCATGAAATTGCTACCCCGCCGGTTAACCTCTCCAACCGCTTCTCCGCCCGCCTCAAGGTCATGGCACGACTCGATATTGCCGAACGGCGGCTGCCACAGGATGGCCGCATCAAGCTGAAGCTGTCGCGCAACAAGTCGATGGATATGCGGGTCAACACCCTGCCCACCATGTGGGGGGAGAAGATCGTTATCCGTCTGCTCGACTCCTCGGCGGCACGCCTCAATATCGAACAACTAGGCTTTGATGACCGGCAGAAGGCGCAGTACCTGCGCGCCCTCTCCAAACCACAGGGGATGATCCTGGTGACCGGCCCCACCGGCTCGGGCAAAACGGTCTCGCTCTATACCGGCCTCAATATTCTCAACACCACCGAGGTAAACATCTCCACCGCCGAAGACCCGGTGGAGATCAACCTGCCCGGCGTCAACCAGGTGCAGGTCAACCCCAAGGCGGGGCTAACCTTCGCCAGCGCCCTGCGCTCCTTCCTGCGGCAAGACCCGGATGTGGTGATGGTGGGGGAAATTCGCGATCTGGAAACCGCCGAAATCGCCATCAAGGCAGCACAAACCGGCCACCTGGTGCTCTCCACCCTGCATACCAACTCGGCTGCCGAAACCCTGACCCGAATGATGAACATGGGGGTGCCCGCCTTCAACATCGCCTCCTCGGTGACCCTGATCATGGCCCAGCGGTTGGCCCGTAAACTGTGCGACCACTGCAAGGCGCCGGAAGTGGTGCCGGAAGCCGAACTGCTGGAACTGGGCTTTACGCCGCAGCAGCTGGCAGCCGGGCTGCGACTGTTCAAACCGGTCGGTTGCAAGGAGTGTTCCGGCGGCTACAAGGGACGGGTCGGCATCTACGAAATCATGCTGATGTCAGAGAACATCGCCAAATTGATCATGCAAGGGGCCAACTCCCTGCAAATCGCCGCGATCGCCCAGAAGGAAGGGATGCGTACCCTGCGCACCTCGGGACTGGAGAAGGCCCGGCTCGGGGTCACCAGTCTGGCCGAGGTCAACCGGGTCACCACCAACTGATCCGCGTAGCGGAACGACCCGCCGGTTTGGTTGGCAGAACGCATCATTCGCCCACAAACTCGGTATGGATGGTAACCCGAGCGACAGAATAATCAGGCATTAAAGTGACTGGGATGGCGCCAAGAAGGTACCACCCACCCTATCAGTACCCCGCAGGCATCAAGCCAGTCGGGCACCTTGACCAGGTTGGTGACGTGCGGAGTCCGACTCTGACAACCAACCCCATTGCAGGATGCAAAAATGGCAACCCTAACGAAAAAGAACAATGCCCCCAAGAAAGTCTTCGCCTTCCGCTGGCATGGGGTTAATCGCAAGGGGCAGAAGGTCTCCGGCGAGCTGCAGGCCGATAGCATCAACACCGTCAAGACCGAACTGCGCAAGCAGGGAGTCAACGTCACCAAGGTAGCCAAGAAATCCCAGGGGCTCTTCTCCAAGGGCGGTGCCAAGATCAAACCGATGGATATCGCCATCGTCTCACGCCAAATAACTACCATGCTCTCCGCCGGTGTACCGCTGGTGCAGAGCCTGCAGATCATCGCCCGCAGCCACGAGAAAGCCTCGATGCGCGAGCTGATGGGGCAGATTGCCGCCGATGTGGAGACTGGCACCCCCATGTCGGAGGCGCTGCGCCGCCATCCCCTCTACTTTGATGATCTCTATTGCGATCTTGTGGAAGCCGGTGAGCAATCCGGTGCGCTGGAGACCATCTACGACCGTATCGCCACCTATCGGGAAAAGTCGGAAGCGCTCAAATCGAAGATCAAGAAGGCGATGTTCTACCCCACCATGGTCATTCTGGTCGCCATCGTGGTCACCTCCATCCTGCTGCTGTTCGTCATTCCGCAGTTCGAGGATATCTTCAAGAGCTTTGGTGCCGAGTTGCCGGTGTTCACCCAGTTTGTTATCGGCATCTCGCGCTTTATGCAGAACTGGTGGTATGTCTTCTTTGGTGGCACGGCCCTTGGCATCTTCCTTTACGTGCGGGCCTGGCGGGCCTCCCAGAAGGTGAAAGACAATACCGACAAGTTCGTCCTCACCATTCCGGTGGTCGGGATGATCCTGCACAAGGCGGCGATGGCCCGCTTTGCCCGCACCCTGTCGACCACCTTCTCCGCCGGTATCCCGCTGGTAGATGCGCTGATTTCGGCGGCTGGGGCCTCGGGTAACTATGTCTATCGCACCGCGGTCATGGCGATCCGCAACGAGGTGGTGGCCGGTATGCAGATCAACGTGGCAATGCGCACCGTCGATCTCTTCCCCGACATGGTGATCCAGATGGTGATGATCGGTGAAGAGTCCGGTGCCATCGATGATATGCTCTCCAAGGTCGCCACCATCTTCGAACAGGAGGTGGATGATCTGGTCGATGGCCTCACCAGCCTGCTGGAACCCCTCATCATGGTGGTGCTCGGGGTGCTGGTCGGCGGCATGGTTATTGCCATGTACCTGCCCATCTTCAAGCTTGGCGACGTGGTAGGCTGATTTATCAGGGCATGGCACCACAATCATGCCCTCCCCCCAATTCAATAACTGACGGTTGGTTATGACACTTCTTCTCGAGCTGGCTCACAGCTTGCCCTGGCTCTACTTCTCGCTGGTTTTTCTCTTCTCCCTGATGATCGGCAGCTTCCTTAACGTAGTGATCCACCGCTTGCCCATCATGCTGGAGCGGGAGTGGCAGGCCGAGTATCACAGCTACTTCGCCCCTGATGAGGAGGCCACTGCGCCAGAGCGCTACAACCTGATGGTGCCGCGCTCGGCATGCCCCCATTGCGGCCATGCCATCACAGCACTGGAAAATATCCCGCTGTTGAGCTGGCTCTGGCTCAAGGGGCGCTGTGGTGAGTGCCAAGCCCCTATTTCGGCCCGCTATCCGCTGGTAGAGCTGCTGACCGCCCTGCTCTCGGTGGCCGTAGCCATGGTCATAACACCGGGCTGGGGCACACTGGCCGCCCTGTTGCTGACCTGGGTTCTGGTCGCCCTCACCTTCATCGATCTCGACAAGATGTTGCTGCCCGACCAGCTCACCCTGCCACTGCTGTGGGGCGGGCTGCTGTTCAACCTGGCAAGTGGCTTCGTACCGCTGGCGGATGCCGTGATCGGCGCCATGGCGGGCTATCTGGTGCTCTGGAGCCTCTACTGGGCCTTCAAGCTGCTCACTGGCAAGGAGGGGATGGGCTATGGCGACTTCAAGCTGCTAGCGGCGCTGGGCGCCTGGCTCGGTTGGCAGGCGCTGCCCATAATTCTGCTGCTCTCATCTCTGGTCGGCGCCGTGATCGGCATCAGCCTGATCGCCTTGCAAAAACATCATCAGGGCAAGCCCATCCCCTTCGGCCCCTACCTCGCCGTCGCGGGCTGGATTGCGCTGCTATGGGGCGATACCATCACCCGCTGGTATCTCTCTACCCTGCTTTGAGCAAGAGGCCCCCATGTATGTAGTTGCTATCACAGGTGGTATCGGCAGCGGCAAGACCACTATCGCCAATCAGTTTGCCGCGCTAGGTATCGAGGTGGTGGATGCCGATGTGATCGCCCGCGAAGTGGTAGAGCCGGGTACCCCGGCCCTTGCCGCCATCGCCGACCATTTTGGCCCGAATGTGATTGATCCGAGCGGTCAACTCGACCGTCGCGCCCTGCGCGAGCGGGTCTTCAGCGACCCGCAGGCCAAGGGGTGGCTCAATGCCCTGCTCCACCCGCTGATTCGCAGCGAAATGCTGCGCCAGTGTGCCGCGGCCAGTTCTCCTTACTGCCTGCTGGTGGTGCCGCTGCTGGTGGAGAACAAACTCACTGGCCTCGCCAACCGTGTGTTGGTGGTCGATGTGGATGAAGCCACCCAGATTGAGCGCACCTGTCGCCGTGATGGGGTATCGGCCGAGCAGGCCCGGGCCATCATCGCCGCCCAAGCGAGTCGGGTGGAACGCCTCGCTGCGGCGGATGATGTCATCGAAAACCACAATGGCAGTGAAATGGCGATTAAAACGCGGATTTTGGCGCTGCACGAGACATATCTGGCAATTGCCTCTCAACAAGGCCGCCAAGTGTGAGTACACTAGGCCGGTTTATGGCTGGCCAGGATTAGGCATGATTTACGATTTCCCCCTCAATGAAAAAAGCCGGACCTATCTTCGTCTGGAGTCCCTGTTTTCCCAGATCCGCGACAATCTGGAGAGTGAACAATCCTGGGCACATATCGCCTTCTTCAAGGGGCTGTTCGATCTGCAGGAGTTGCTTGAGCGTGGTGACCTGCGCGCCGACCTCATCAAGGATCTGGAGCGTCTCGGCCAGCGTCTGAGCCACTGGGCCAGCCTGCCCGATGTCGATCTGGAGCAGATCAAACTGATGCAGCAAGAGAGCAGCCAGCTCTCCCGCAACCTGCTCAATTCGCCACGCCCGGGTGCCCGCCTGAAAGAGGATCGTCTGCTCGGCTCCATCCGCCAGCGCTTCTCCATTCCGGGTGGCCTGTGTGCCTTCGACGTACCGCAGCTGCACCACTGGCTCGGAACCCCGGCCATCACCCGTCACCAGCAGATGCAGGGCTGGCTGAGCGATATTAACCTGCTGATGAATGCCATCACTCTGCTGCTGCGCCTGTGGCGTGAATCAGGCAGCTTCAGCGAGCAGGTTGCCAGCAACGGTTTCTTCCAGGACACCGCCGAGAGCGCCGAGCTGATCCGCATCAAGCTGCCGGGCAATCTGTTCTGCTACCCGACCCTGAGCGGCCACAAGAACCGCTTCGCGCTGCGCTTTCTGCCTACCGCAGAACAGCCGATTGGCGACGTGCCATTCCAGCTCGCCTGCTGCTAAGGAGGGCTTATGGTCACCAAGGTAAAGTGTCCGACCTGTCAGAGCGAAGTGGAGTGGGGCCCGCAGAGTCCGTTCCGCCCCTTCTGCAGCAAGCGCTGCCAGCTGATCGATCTCGGCGAGTGGGCCGATGAAGAGAAGAGGATCCCGGGGGAGATCAACCCGGATCTGCTGCCGGAGCCGGAAGAGGGTGACCAGTGGCTATAAGCCTCCGGTCACTCACCTCTGCAATATGAAAAAGGGCCGATTGGCCCTTTTTTGATGCTTGTTGATTGCTACCGGCTCACGCCAGCAGACCCTGTAGCCGCGCTACAATCGGGCCATTGGCATCGGGGAAGTGGTAGTTATGCAGCTCTGCCACCGGCACCCACAGACACTCCTGCCCCTCTTTGCCGAACGGCTCACCGCTGAAACGGGTCACCTTCCAGATATCCAGCAATACCTGCTTCTCGGGGTAGTCGTGCTGCAGCTCCATAAAGGGGGCACAATCCAATACCCGGATGCCGATCTCTTCCCACAGCTCCCGATCCAGTGCGGTGAGCAGATCCTCGCCCGACTCGACCTTGCCACCGGGAAACTCCCAGCGATCCCCCTGATGGCGATCGGAGGAGCGTCTGGCGATGAAGATATCGCCCCGTTCATTCTCGATGACGCCAACCGCCACCCAGATCCGTTTTTTCTGTTCCATCTTGGTACCTTTACACGCGATACATGACCGGGCCGTTCGATGCGCCCAACCTCTGGCTGGGTGAACGACCGATAATGCCTGATATCCGATAATCCTTTGCAAAGTGGCGCCACTACAGTGACTTCGCCACCTTCTGACAAAAACAAGGCGGGCACTTGGCCCGCCTGTTATGGCATAGCGTCGATCAGGTCAACTGACCGTGGCAGTGCTTGTACTTCTTGCCGGAACCACACGGGCAGGGATCGTTGCGACCGACCTTCTGCTCGTCGCGCACGAAGGTGGTGTGGCCCTCTTCGCCTGCGGCCTGCTCATCGGCCAGCTGGCTCTCGGCAGCGGCGTGGGTATAGGTACGGGGAGCGGCTTCCGCCTGCTGGCGCTGCTGCTCTTCCATCGCTTCCACATCGCGCTCCTGCACCTGAACACGGCTCAGGATGCTGACCACGTCGCGCTTGAGGGTTTCCAGCATCTGGGTGAACAGATCGAAGGATTCGCGCTTGTACTCCTGCTTGGGGTTCTTCTGGGCGTAACCGCGCAGATGGATGCCCTGACGCAGGTGATCCATGGCCGCCAGATGCTCTTTCCACAGACCATCCAGAGTTTGCAGCATCACCGCTTTCTCGAAGTTGCGCAGCACCTCTTTGCCGACCAGCTCTTCCTTGTGGGCATAGAGTTTGGTGGCTTCGTCCAGAATGCGCTCGCGCAGCTTCTCTTCATACAGCTTGTCATCTTCCGCCAGCCACTGCTGCAGCGGCAGATCCAGCGCGAAGTCCGCCTTCAGGCGTGCTTCCAGACCCGGCACATCCCACATCTCTTCCAGAGACTGGGGCGGGATGTACTCGTCGATCACCGCGCCGTAGACGTCGTCACGGATAACGTGGATGGTCTCGGAAATGTCGTTGGTATCCAGCAGCTCATTGCGCTGCTCGTAGACCACCTTGCGCTGGTCGTTGGCCACGTCATCAAACTCCAGCAAGCTCTTGCGGATGTCGAAGTTGCGACCTTCCACCTTGCGCTGGGCGTTTTCGATCGCCTTGGTGACCCACGGGTGCTCGATGGCTTCGCCCTCTTCCATGCCCAGCTTCTTCATCATGCCGGTCACGCGATCGGAGGCGAAGATCCGCATCAGGGTATCTTCCATGGAGAGGTAGAAACGGGAGGAGCCCGGGTCACCCTGACGACCGGAACGGCCGCGCAGCTGGTTGTCGATACGACGGGATTCGTGACGCTCGGTGCCGATAATGTGCAGACCACCAGCGGCCAGCACCGCATCGTGACGCACCTGCCAGGCGGCTTTCAGCTCGGCAATCTGCTCGCTGGTCGGGTTCTCCAGCTTGGCAATCTCTGCCTGCCAGTTGCCGCCCAACACGATGTCGGTACCACGACCGGCCATGTTGGTGGCGATGGTGACAGCGCCAGTCTGACCGGCCTGGGCGACGATCTCCGCTTCCATGGCGTGGAACTTGGCGTTCAGCACCTTGTGCGGGATCTTCTCCTTGGTCAGGATGCCGGAGAGCAGCTCGGAGTTCTCGATAGAGACGGTACCAACCAGTACAGGCTGGCCCTTGGCCACACACTGACGGATATCTTCGATGATGGCGGCATACTTCTCATTGGCGGTCAGGTAGACCAGATCGCCCATGTCCTTGCGCACCATCGGCTTGTTGGTCGGGATAACCACGGTATCCAGGCCATAAATCTGCTGGAATTCAAAGGCTTCGGTATCTGCAGTACCTGTCATCCCCGCCAGCTTGTTGTAGAGACGGAAGTAGTTCTGGAAGGTGATGGATGCCAGTGTCTGGTTCTCGTTCTGGATCTTCACCCCTTCCTTCGCTTCAACGGCCTGATGCAGACCATCTGACCAGCGACGACCCGGCATGGTACGACCGGTGTGCTCGTCGACGATGACGATCTCGTCTTTCTGGACGATATAGTCCACGTTTCGTTCGAACAAGGTGTGAGCGCGCAGACCCGCATTGACGTGGTGCAGCAGGCTGATGTTGGAGGCGGAGAACAGGGAGTCGTTCTCGTCCAGCAGCCCCTCTTTCTTGAGCAGCTCTTCCACGAAGATCTGACCGTTTTCGGTCAGCAGGGCCTGACGGTTCTTCTCGTCTACTGTGTAGTGACCGTCGCCGGTGTACTCTTCGGTGTCTTCCTTGTCCTGCTTGACCAGCAGCGGGATCAGTTTGTTGACGCGGATATAGAGCTCGGAGCTATCTTCGGCCGGACCGGAGATGATCAGCGGAGTCCGGGCTTCATCGATAAGCACCGAGTCCACCTCATCCACCAGCGCGTAGTTGAGCGGACGCTGTACGCGCTGCTCCGGCGAGAACGCCATGTTGTCGCGCAGGTAGTCGAAACCGAATTCGTTGTTGGTACCGTAGGTGATGTCTGCGGCATAGGCGTCACGCTTCTGGGACGCATCCATACCGGGCACGTTGCAGTCGACGGTCATGCCGAGGAAGGCAAACAGCGGGCGGTTTGCCTCAGCGTCACGTTTGGCCAGATAGTCGTTCACCGTCACCACGTGCACACCACGGCCACTCAGGGCGTTCAGGTAAGCTGGCAGAGTCGCAGTAAGAGTCTTACCTTCACCGGTTTTCATTTCCGCGATGCGGTTGGAGTTCAGCACCATGCCGCCGATCAGCTGCACGTCGAAGTGGCGCATGCCAAACACCCGCTTGGAGGCTTCACGCACGGTCGCGAACGCTTCCGGCAGCAACTGCTCCAGGGTCTCACCCTGCTCGATACGCTGACGATATTCAGCCGTTTTGGCCTGCAACTCGGCATCAGAAAGAGCCTCGAATTGCGGCTCCATGGCATTGATCTGTTTTACAATTTTGCGCAAAGCCTTGAGCGTTCTGTCGTTCCGGCTGCCGATAATCTTGGTAAGCAGTGTGCTAATCATGGGTACCAACTATTTCTGGTTATAAAAGCGTTCCGTCACTGGAACCTGAAGAAAAAAACCTAACCCCGTCTGGCACTGAGAAAGCGTGCGGGGTTGACCTGACGACCATCTTTCAACACTTCGTAATGCAGATGGACCCCGGTCGCGCGACCGGTGCGTCCCATCAAGGCAATCTTCTGACCCTGATCAACCAGGGTGCCCACCTCGACCAGCAACTTGGAGTTGTGGGCATAGCGGGTGACCAGGCCATTGCCGTGATTAATCTCCACCATATTGCCAAATTCCGGATGACGGCCCGCCCAGCTGACAATGCCGGGCCCGGTGGCCAGAATCGGGGTTCCGGGTTTGCCACGGAAATCGACCCCTTTGTGCATCTTGGCACGCCCGTTGAACGGATCGACCCGTCCACCAAACCCGGACGAGACCCAAACTCGCTCCTGTTTGACTGGCGTGCCGGAAATAAAACCGGCATCGGTGATATGGTGATTCATGATGAAAGATTCAAGTACCGACAGCTGCTCTTCACGGCTGCTGAGCTGCTGGCTGAGGTGTTTCATCGAGGCTTGCAGCTCGTTGAGGCTCACTTCCAGCTCTTCATCATAAGAAGGGCCGCCCATGGGGGGCAGCTCTTTGAAATTGAACTCGTCGGGATCGAGATCGGCCTGCTCGGTCAATCGTTCGCCGAGGGCATTGAGACGGCCAAGCTGGCCCTGCATGGTGCCTACCTGAGCAGCCAGCATTGCCAACTGTTCACGGGCTTCGTCGCCACTCTGGTCGACGGACTGTTGCTCGGCAACGGCAAGCGCCACTTCCAGCGCCTCCATTTTCTGGTGCCAGCTCTGCCAGAGCCAACCACCACCAAGGGCCAACAGGGATAAGAGAATACCGCCGACCCAAGCCAGACGTTGTTTGGGCAGGTGCAACTTGCGTCGCTGCTTGCCGTGGAGGATCAGGGTAATGCTCATAGAAATCAGTCTGCTCGGTCAGGTGCGGCCAGGAGCCTGCACGGGAAATAAAACCGGGAGATAATCGGTATTAAAGGATGGAGTAAACAAATGACGGAACGTCGGTGCGGAGAGAGGACCGACGTTCCGTTGCACTGCTATCAGGCCAGAACCAGACCGTTATCGTAGTAAGCGATAGGCGCTTTGTCGCCCTCACCCTCGAAAGTCACCAGTTCCCAAGCCTCCTGCTCGGCCAGCAAGGCGCGCAGCAGCTTGTTGTTCAGGGCATGTCCGGTCTTGTAGGCACGGAACTCACCGATGATGCTGCGGTTACACATATAGAGGTCACCAATCGCGTCCAGCATCTTGTGCTTGACGAACTCGTCCTCATAACGCAAACCGTCTTCGTTCAGCACCCGATAGTCGTCCAGTACCACGGCGTTTTCCAGGCTTCCGCCCAGCGCCAGGTTCTGGGAACGCAGGTACTCGATATCGCGCATGAACCCGAAGGTACGGGCACGGCTGATCTCTTTCACGAAGGAGGCACCGGAGAAGTCCAGCACGCAACGCTGATTACGCCCTTCAAAGACCGGATGCTGGAAATCGATCTCGAGATCCATCTTGAAGCCGTTGCGATAGGGGTGGAATTCCGCCCACTTGTCGCCATCTTCAACCCGGATGCTCTTCTTGATCCGCACAAACTGCTTGGCAGCATTCTGCTCACGGATCCCGACTTCCTGCAGCAGGTAGATAAAGGGATGTGCACTGCCGTCCATCACCGGGATCTCGGGCGCGTCAACCTCGACATAGAGGTTGTCGATCCCTATCCCGGCCAGCGCGGCGGAGAGGTGCTCAATGGTAGAGACACGGACACCGGCTTCGTTGACCAGAGCGGTACAGAGCACGGTATCGCGCACCTGATCGGCATTGGCTGGCAGCTCCACCACAGGATTCAGGTCGGTACGCAAGTAAACGATTCCTGTGTTCACAGGCGCCGGACGGAACGTCATGGTGACTTTCCGGCCCGAATGCAGGCCGACACCGGTCGCCTGTACACTCGTTTTCAAGGTTCTTTGTCTAATCATGGGTGTACCCTAAACAGCTTAAAATCCGGACCAGATGGTCGTTGGCAGGCCATCTTAGCACATTCCTTGAACAACAAACAAACGAGAGCCATAGGAGGCTTAGTCAGCTTGCTTGCGCAGGAACGCCGGAATATCCAGGTAATCCGGTTCACGACGAGCTTGCGGCTCGGCGTTGACCACCTTGGCCGGGGCTTCGTCCATCACGCGGCCTTGCATCATGTCGCTAACCAGCGGCTGACGTACCGGACGCTCTTGCACCTGGCTGCTCTTGACTAGCGTGATGTCGGGCTTGCGCTCGGCACCGATACCGGTAGCAACCACGGTCACACGCAGTTCGTCGTGCATTTCCGGATCGATTACGGTACCCACAACTACAGTGGCGTTCTCGGAAGCGAAGGCCTTGACCGCGTTACCCACGGTTTCGAACTCTTCGATGGTCATGTCCATACCGGCGGTGATGTTGACCAGGATGCCACGGGCACCAGCCAGATCCACGTCTTCCAGCAGCGGGCTGGAGATGGCTTTCTCGGCCGCTTCTTCAGCACGGTCATCACCGGAGGCGGAACCGGTACCCATCATGGCAGTACCCATTTCACGCATTACGGTACGTACGTCCGCGAAGTCGACGTTGATCAAGCCCGGGCGGGTGATCAGCTCGGCAATGCCCTGTACCGCGCCAAGCAGTACATCGTTGGCCGCCTTGAAGGCATCCAGCAGGGAGATACCGCGACCCAGCACCTTCAGCAACTTGTCGTTGGGGATGGTGATCAGGGAGTCGACGTTCTTGGAGAGCTCTTCGATACCGTGCGCGGCGAAGCCCATCCGCTTCTTCCCTTCGAAGGAGAACGGCTTGGTCACTACAGCAACGGTCAGGATGCCCATCTCGCGTGCCACCTCGGCCACGATCGGCGCAGCACCGGTACCGGTACCACCGCCCATACCGGCGGCGATGAACACCATGTCGGAACCGGTCAGCAGCTCACGCAGTGCTTCGCGATCTTCCATGGCTGCATCACGACCCACTTCCGGATTGGCACCGGCACCCAGACCCTTGGTGATGCCACCGCCGATCTGCAGGGTAGTGTTGGCGCTGGAGTTACGCAGTGCCTGGGCATCGGTGTTGACGGTAATAAACTCAACACCCTCAATATTTTGACGAACCATGTGTTCGACAGCGTTACCGCCGCCGCCACCTACACCGATCACTTTAATGACGGCTTCGTCAGTGTGGCTATCCATAAATTCAAACATGTTGTCTCTCCGCTTTATTTGCCTGACTCAGCAAAATTCTTAGAACTCGCCACGCAGCCAGTTGCTCACCCGTTTGACCAGGCCACCGACGCTTGCCTTGGCGGCATATTCTTTGTTGCTACCTGTGGCTTGATGGGTGCGGCCATATTGCAGCAACCCGACCGCAGTCGAGTACACCGGTGCCTGCACGTAATCACTCAAACCACGTATGTTCATGGGCTCTCCCACCCGGACCTGGCTCTGGAAGATCTGCTCTGCACACTCCACAATGCCTTCAATCTGGGCAGCGCCGCCGGTCAAGACCACACCGGCTGCCAGCTGATGCTTGACCCCCTGCGCTTTCAACTCGCTTTGTACCCGCACCAGCTCATCATTCACCATGGAGAGCAACTCGGTGTAACGGGGCTCAATCACTTCTGCCAGTGTCTGCCGTTGCAGGCTGCGCGCCGGGCGACCGCCGACACTGGGTACTTCAATATTGTCTTCCTTGCTGACCAGACGGCCGAGGGCGCAACCGTAGCGCACCTTGATCGCTTCCGCGTCGAGCGGCGGCGTGCCGAAGGCGTAGGCGATGTCGCTGGTCACAGTGCTGCCAGCGTACGGGATCACCTTGGTGTGGCGCAGGGCACCGCCGGTAAACAGCGACATGTCCATGGTGCCGCCACCGATGTCCACCACGCAGACACCCAGCTCTTTCTCGTCTTCGGTCAACACGGCATAGCTGGAGGCCAGCGCGGAGAAGATCAGTTGATCCACGCGCAAACCGACCTTCTCCACACACTTCTCAATGTTGCGAGCCATGTCGTTATGGCAGGTGATCAGGTGAACCTTGGCCGCCATCCGCACACCGGAGAGGCCGACCGGATTCTTGATCCCTTCCTGATAATCGATGGCAAACTCCTGAGGCAGCACATGCAGCACCCGCAGCTCGTCGGAGAGGCGAACCGACTTGGCGGTGTGGATCACGTTGTCCACATCCTCCTGGGTCACCTCTTCATCGGAGATGGGCACCATACCGGTCTCGTTTCGGCAATCGATATGCTTGCCGGACAACCCCAGATAGACCGAGCTGATCTGGCAATCTGCCATCATCTCGGCCTCTTCCACCGCGCGGCGCAGTGACTTGACCACGGAGTCGAGGTCATTGACCCCGCCCTTCTCCATTCCGCGAGAAGCGTGACTGCCCATACCGATGACGTTCAGTTCACCGTCCGGCAATACTTCCCCGACCAGAACCGCCACCTTGGTTGTGCCGATATCCAGTCCGACAATCAAATTCCTATCTGCGGTGTTGGTCATGCACTTTCTCTTCGCTCTTCTTCCAGCCAACTGCCATTCCGGTGTCGTATCGAAGATCCACGTAGGCGACTTGCGCACGGGGTTCGATAACCGGGAAGGCATCGATAAACCGCTGCAACCGGAGCGCAATGTCATTGCGTCCCAGGAACAGCTTGATATTGCCATCCAGGGTCAGTTCCCAGGCATGGCGGGGGGTCAGATTCACCCCCAGCAACTTGTATCCCTTGGCAGCCAGTTGCGACTCGTACTGCCGACTCTCTTTCAACACCCGGGCGGCCTGGTCATCCGGCCCTGACAGCTGCAACAGCGGCGTCTTGACCCGATCCGGGGCACTGAATACCTTGCCCTTGGTGTTGACGAAGCGGTTGCCATTCCAGCGCGCCGCCACATCTTGTTCCGTGAGGTAGATCTTGATCTTGTTCGGCCACTTCTTTCGTACCGAGACCGAGGCCACCCATGGCAAGGCATTGAGCCTTGCCTGCAATTCGTTGACGTCCAATTCGAAGAAGTTGCGCAGCTCGGCGCCATCCAGCACGGCCATCCGCAGCTCTTCGGTTTGCAAATACTGGTGTTGCCCCTGCAGCAACAGCTCGCTCATGGGCAACCGGTTGGCATCTGTCAGCCAACCTTTAACATCCAGCGCCGTCCGGTAGCAGCCCCATATCACCAGCAGGAAAAATGCTACCCCTGCGATGAAGCCACCCTTGGTGCGCCCCTGTGCCCTTGCCTCCACCCGATCGATCCCCGTGTAACGCGCTAAACCGGCCTTTGACAGACCGGTTCGCCATTATATAGGCCCCGGCTTGGCGGTCAAAATACTCATTGGGCCCTCAGGCGCCAGATTTCATGCTATCTATGCTCAATTTCATCTCTCCGAGACGACGGGCCAGAGCCCCGACGTTCCCGGCGCCTTGAGTCAGCACCAAATCCCCCTCGCCGATCAGGTCGGCCAGCACGGCTGGCACGTCATCTGGCGTGGCGACGAAGATGGGTTCCAGGTTGCCGCGCGAGCGAATGGAGCGGCACAGTGCCCGTCCATCAGCGCCCGGGATCGGCTCCTCACCGGCAGCATAAACCTCCAGCATCACCAGCACGTCTACCTTGGAGAGCACATCGGCGAAGTCCTCGTAGAGGTCGCGGGTGCGGGTATAACGGTGCGGCTGGAACACCATCACCAGACGCTTCTCGGGCCAACCGGCACGGGCAGCATTGATCGTGACCTTCACTTCGCTCGGGTGGTGACCGTAATCGTCCACCAGCATCGCCTTGCCGCGACCGGTTTCAAACTCGCCATACTGCTGGAAGCGACGACCGACCCCTTCAAATTTGGCCAGTGCAGAGATGATGGCCTCATCGCTAACACCGTCCTCTGTCGCGACAGCTATCGCCGCTGCGGCGTTCAATGCGTTGTGAATACCCGGCAAATTGAGGGTCACCTGCAGCTCACCCGCCTCTTTGCGGCGAACACGGAAGCAGCTGTGGTTGGTGGTCTGGACAAAATCCAGCACCTGCACATCGGCATCGTCAGAGAGACCGTAGGTCAAGGTCGGACGGGCAATCTCGGGCAACATGCCACGGATCACCGGATCATCGATGCAGACCACCGCCAGTCCGTAGAAGGGCAGGTTGTGCAGAAACTCGATGAAGGTGGCCTTCAGCTTGGAGAAATCACCGCCGTAGGTATCCATGTGATCCGCTTCGATGTTGGTCACGATAGAGACCATCGGCTGCAGATGCAGGAAAGAGGCGTCACTCTCGTCCGCCTCGGCGATCAGGTAGCGGCTGCTGCCCAGTCGGGCATTGGTGCCGGCACTGTTGAGCAGGCCACCGATGACGAAGGTCGGGTCGCGGTCGGCTTCGGCATAGATGCTCGCCACCAGACTGGTGGTGGTGGTCTTGCCGTGGGTACCGGCAATGGCGATACCGTGGCGGAAACGCATCAGCTCGGCCAGCATCTCGGCGCGGCGCACCACCGGGATCCGCAGTTCGCGGGCAGCCAGCAGCTCCGGGTTGTCCTGCTTGATGGCGGTAGAGACCACCACCACGCTGGCACCCTCAACGTGTTCAGCACTGTGGCCGACAAAGATGTGAGCACCCAGTCCGGCCAACCGCTCGGTTACGGCGTTGCGAGCCAGATCAGAACCCGTTACCTGATACCCTTCGTTGGCAAGCACTTCGGCGATCCCGCCCATACCGGCACCACCGATGCCGATAAAGTGGATGCGACGCACGCGGCGCATTTCGGGGATCACAGTACGCAGTTTTGCCAGTTCAACCTTGGTCATAATCGTCTCTTTAGTCTGCCGCAGGCCATGTGCCGTCAAAGCGCAGTTGCACGGCGGCATCAATACATACAGGTACAAGGCTGCACGGTGTCACCGCTGCAACCTTGCTCATCAATCTTTACCACGCTGCCCGGTTGCGAGCTGTTTGCACTCATCTGCAACCCGCTCGGCCGCATCGGTGATGGCGACGCGGCGAGCCGCTTTCGCCATGTTAAACAGGGTCTCCCTGCGACCAGCCAGCCAGGTCAGACGCGCCGCCAGCGATGCGGTATTCAGCTCGGACTGGGGCAGAAACTCGGCTGCACCACCGTCGACCAGGGTCAAAGCGTTTCGGGTCTGGTGATCATCCACCGCATGGGGCAGCGGCACGAAAATGGCGGCCACACCGGCGGCAGCCACTTCGGAAACAGTCAGGGCACCGGCACGGCAAACCACCAGGTCGGCCCAGGCGTAGGCGCTGGCCATATCCTTGATAAATTCACTCACCTCGGCATTGATGCCGTGCTGGGCATAGGCAGCAGAGACAGTCTCGGCATTGCCCTTGCCACACTGGTGACGCACTTCAATAGGCACGCCGGATGCCGCCACCGCAGCAGGTACCTGCTCGTTGAGCACCCGAGCGCCCAGACTGCCGCCGACGATCAGCAGATGCAGTGGCTCATCCCCGCTGCGCAGTTGCGGATCCGGCAGGGCGACCACTTCGGGACGCACCGGATTACCGACCACGGCGGTGCGACGGCTCGGCGCGAAGGCGCCCGGAAATGCCATCAACACCCGCCTGGCGATACGGGCCAGCAACTTGTTGGTCATGCCGGCAGCGGCATTCTGCTCATGGAGCAGCAGCGGGATGCCGGAGAACCAGGCCGCCACGCCACCCGGGCCGGAAGCAAAACCGCCCATGCCGAGCACCACATCAGGGCGAACGGTCTTGAGCACCTGACGCGCCTGCAGGATCGATTTGACGATGCGATAGGGCGCCACCAGCAGTCGTTTGATGCCGTTGCCACGCACCCCCTGAATATCGATGAAGGAGATGGGATAACCGTGGGCGGGCACCAGCTCCGCCTCCATCCGGTCGGCAGTGCCGAGCCAGTGGACAGTCCAGCCCTGGGCCTTCAGGCGATCGGCCACGGCCAGACCGGGGAACACATGCCCACCGGTACCACCCGCCATCACCAACAGAGTCTTGCTCACTAAACCTCCCGCACGCGCGCCTGGGCTGTCGCCTGACGCAACTCAAAATCGATTCGAATCAACATGCTCACCGCCACCGACATGATGATGAGACTGGAACCACCGTAACTCACCAGCGGCAGGGTCAAGCCCTTGGTTGGCATCATGCCGCTGGCCGCGCCGACGTTAACGAAGGTCTGGAAGCTGAACCAGATGCCGATGCCGATGGCCAGATAACCGTCATAGAGCCGCTCTGCCACCAGCGCGCGATGCCCCAGCTTGAGCGCCTTGACCGCCAGCGCAAAAATCAGGAACAGGGCGCCCAGCACCCCGACGTAACCCAGCTCTTCACCGAGGATCGCAAACACGAAGTCAGTGTGCGCTTCCGGCAGGTACTCCATCTTTTGGATAGAGTTGCCAAGCCCTTCGCCAAACCAGCTGCCACGACCAAACGCCATCAGCGACTGGGTCAACTGGTAGCCGCTGCCGAACGGGTCGGCCCAGGGATCCATAAAGGAGGTCACCCGCCGCATCCGGTAGGGCTCGACGATGATCAGCATCACCACCGAGCCGAGACCCGCGCCGATCAGGGTCAAAAACTGTCCCAGTCGGGCTCCGGCCAGAAACAGCATGCCAAACGAGGTAACGAACATCACCACGGTGGAACCCAGGTCCGGCTGCAACAGCAGCAAGACCGCCAGCACCCCGAACACCGCCAGCGGTTTCAGGAAGCCGATCCAGGCTTCACGCACTTCGCTCTGGCGCCGCACCAGATAACCGGCCAGATAGACAAACAGCGCCAGCTTGCCAAACTCGGCAGGCTGCAGGTTGAAGGGGCCGAGCGGCAACCAGCGCACCGCACCGTTAACGTTTCGGCCCACCAGCAGCACCAGCACCAGCATCAAGATCGCCAGCAGCAGCATGGGGCCGTTGTGCTGTTGCCAGCGCGCCATCGGCACCTGCAACACAAACCAGGAGATACCGAGCGCCATCACCAGAAACAGGGCGTGACGCTTCACAAACATGAAGGGGTCATCCCCCAGCGCAATCCCTTCGGGGATCGACGCCGAGGCCACGATGACCACCCCGACCGCCATCAGGGAGAGCGCCAGCAGTACCAGCTGCCGATCGTAGAGACCGGCAGGACGCGCCGGTAACAGCCAGCGTTGGAACAGACCTGCTGCTGCGCGAAGGGCGTTCATAGCGCCAGCACCATCTCGGTGAAGCGATCGCCGCGCACCTCGAACGACTTGAACTGATCGAGGCTGGCACAGGCCGGCGCCAGCAGCACCCAGTCACCGGGCTTCGCATCGGCCGCTGCTTTGGCAACCGCAGCGGCCAAGTCGGCCACCCGTTCGGTCTGCTCGCCCAGTGCCAGCAGCACCTCGGCATCCTGACCGAAGCAGTACATGTGATCGATCTGGTTACCCAGCAGCGCCTGTATCGGGCCAAAATCCTGCCCCTTGCCCTGACCACCGGCCAGCAGCAGCAGGCGCCCCTTGACCGACTCGCGCACACCGGCAACGGCAGCCAGCGTGGCCCCCACGTTGGTGGCTTTGGAGTCGTTGATCCAGCGCACCCCGTTCACCTCGCGCACGAAGCGGGCACGATGGGGCAAGCCCTCGAAACGACGCAGCACGGTAAGCTGAGCCGCACGGGGAATACCGACCGCATCGCACAGCGCCATGGCCGCAAGGGCGTTGGCCTGATTGTGGGCACCGACGATCTTCATCTCGTCCACTGCCAACAGCGGTTCGCCGTGCAGGGTCAACCAGTGGCGGCCATCCAGCAGACAACGGCCATAGCCATTGCAATCGAGACCAAAGCTCTGCCACACCTGACCCACATCGGGCAGGGTCTGGGCATCGTCACGATTGACCAGAATGTGTTTGGAGTGCTGATGGATCTCCATCTTGGCGGCGCGATAGTCGGCCATGCCCTGATAGCGATCCATGTGATCTTCTGAGAGGTTCAGCACCACGGATGCAGCAGCACGCAAACTGTGAGTAGTTTCCAACTGGAAGCTGGAGAGCTCCAGCACGCAGAGATCCATCGGCTGCTTGAGCAGCTCCAGCGCAGGCGTGCCGATATTGCCGCCCACGCCGACATTGAGACCGGCTTCGGCAATCATCTCGCCCACCAAGGTGGTAACGGTGCTCTTGCCGTTCGAGCCGGTGATGGCGATCACCGGGGTCTGGGTCTCGCGCACAAACAGCTCGATATCACCGACGATCTGCACGCCACACTCGGCAGCTGCTTTCAGTTCGGGGGTCGCCAGCGCGATACCCGGGCTCGCGACGATCATGTGCGCCTGCTTGAGCTGCGCCTCGTCGAGACCGTGAATGAGCTCTACCTCAGGCGGCAGTTGATCCTTGCCGGGCGGGTTGGCACGGGTATCCATCACCAGTGGCGTCACGCCACGGCCGAGGAAGTAGTCGAAGCAGGAAAGTCCGGTTTTGCCCAATCCGATGATGATGACCATGGCCTTACCTCACCTTCAGAGTGGCAAGACCCAGCAGCACCAGCACGAGGGTGATGATCCAGAAGCGCACGATGACGCGCGGCTCCGGCCAGCCCTTCTTCTCGTAGTGGTGATGGATCGGCGCCATGCGGAAGATCCGCACGCCGCGCAGCTTGTATGAACCCACCTGCAGGATCACCGAGACAGTCTCCATCACGAAGACGCCGCCCATGATCACCAGCAGGAACTCCTGACGGACCAGCACGGCGATGGTGCCGAGCGCGCCGCCCAGTGCCAGGGAACCAACGTCCCCCATGAAGACCTGCGCCGGATAGGTGTTGAACCAGAGGAAACCCAGACCCGCCCCGACAATGGCGGTACAGACGATCACCAGCTCGGAGGTATAGGGCACGTAGGGAATGTGCAGGTAGTTGGCAAAGTTGACGTTACCGGTGGCCCAGGCGATCAGGGCAAAGCCCCCCGCCACCATCACGGTCGGCATGATGGCCAGGCCGTCGAGACCGTCGGTCAGGTTGACCGCGTTGGAGGTGCCGACGATGACAAAGTAGGTCAGTACGATAAACATCAAGCCAAGCTGCGGCATCACATCCTTGAGGAAAGGCACCACCAGCTGGGTTTGGCCCTCATGGGTTGCGGTCGCATAGAGGAACACCGCCACCGCCAGCGCTACCGCGGATTGCCAGAAATACTTCCAGCGCGCGATCAGGCCGTCGGTATTCTTGCGCACCACCTTGAGGTAGTCGTCGGCAAAGCCGATGGCGCCATAGGCACCCAGCACAAACAGCACCAGCCAGACATAGGGGTTGTCGAGGCGGCACCAGAGCAGCACAGACGTGAAAATCGCAGCAATGATCATCAGGCCACCCATGGTCGGGGTGCCCCGCTTGCTGAGGTGGGACTCGGGACCGTCGTTGCGGATCACCTGACCAAACTTCAGGATCTGCAGGCGACGTATCAGGCGTGGCCCCATCCAGAGGGCAACCCCCAGTCCGGTGATGATCGACAGGATGGCGCGAAACGTCAGGTAGGAGAAGACGTTGAAGAAGGTGAAGTGCGGGGTGAGCAGTTCGGCCAGCCAGACTAGCATGTGGCTGACTCCTGATGGCCTTTGACCATCTCGACGATATCTTCCATGCGGGAGCCACGGGCCCCCTTGACCAGAATCGAAATTTCCTGATGTGTATTTATCATTTGCGCAAGCACTTCAAACAACGACGCCTTGTTATCGAAATGTCGGCCAACCGCGGCATCTGCGGTGTGGCGACTATCTTCCCCCACTGTCAGCACGGCATCCAGACCGCGCTCGCGGGCATGACGGCCAACCCGGGCGTGTTGCTCGGCAGACTCCTCACCCAGTTCCCGCATATCACCAAACACCAGCACCTTGAAGCCGCCCATGGCGGTCAGGGCATCGATGCCCGCCAGCACGGATTCCACGCTGGCATTGTAGGTATCATCCACCAAGGTCAGACCGCCCCAGCGCTGCACGCAGAAACGCCCCTTGACCGGTGCCATCTGTTCCAGCCCCGCCTTGACACAGGCGAGGGATGCGCCGAGGGCCAGACAGCCCGCGGCGGCAGCCAACGCATTGGCCACGTTGTGGCGACCCGGGATCGCCAGAGTCAGGCTCAGCTCGCCTTGCGGGGTTACCATCACGAACTCGGCGCAGCCTCGCTCGTTGAGCACAAGGTTGCGCGCATGGAACGGCTGGCTCTGATCGTCGATGGAGAAGGCGCACTGAATGCCGCGTTCCCGCCACTTCGGCCAGAATTCGTTGTCGGCATTGACGATGGCTGTGCCACCCTCGCTCAGCCCCTCAAAGATTTCGCTCTTGGCGTGGAACACCCCTTCCAGCGAGCCGAAGCCCTCCAGATGGGCCGCCGCCACGTTGTTGATGATGGCGGCATCGGGTTTGGCCAGCGAGGTAGTCCAGGCGATCTCGCCCGGATGGTTGGCACCCAGCTCCATCACCGCAAACTTGTGCTGAGGCTCGAGGCGCAGCAGGGTGAGCGGCACGCCCACCTCGTTGTTGAAGTTGCCAGCGGTGGCCAGCACCTCTCCTTCATGACGCAGGATGGCGGTTGCCATCTCCTTCACCGTGGTCTTGCCGCAGCTGCCGGTAATGGCCAGCACTTTCGGGTTGATGCGCTCACGCACCAGTTTGCCGAGACGGCCCAGCCCCTTCAGACTGTCGGTCACCACCAGCTGGGGGATGGCCAGCGGCAGCTCACGCTCGACCAGCAGGGCAGAGGCCCCTGCCTGAACGGCCTGTTCGCAAAAATCGTGGGCATCGAAGCGCTCGCCGCGCAGAGCAACGAACAGGGCACCCGCGCCCAGAGTGCGAGTGTCTGTACTGACGACGGTGATCTCGCCGTCGTCACCAATCAGACGGGCATCGAGTACCTGAGCCAGCTCGGCAAGCCTGAGGGTCATCATTTGAATGACTCCAATAATGTGTGCAAGGCGGCCGCGACGGTTTCCCGGTCGCTGTAGTGCCGCTTGTCGGTTCCAATGATCTGATAATCCTCGTGACCCTTACCGGCCACCAGGATGATGTCCTGTTTGCTCGCCTGACCGATGGCCAGCGCAATCGCCTTGACCCGGTCATGCTCCACCTGCACCGCAGCAGGATCGCGAAGACCCGCCACCATGTCGGCCATGATCCGGGCCGGCTCCTCGGTACGGGGATTGTCGTCGGTCAGGATCACGCGATCCGCATACTGCTCGGCCATGGCGGCCATCATGGGGCGCTTGCCGCGATCGCGGTCGCCACCACAACCGACCAGACACCAGAGCTGCCCTGTGCAGTGCACCCGCAGGGCCTGCAATGCCTTCTCCAGAGCGTCCGGGGTGTGGGCGTAATCGACCACCGCCAGCGGCGTATCACCACCGCCAAAGCACTCCATGCGACCGGTTACCGGCTGCAACTGAGGCGCTGTTGCCAGCAGCTCGTGGAAGTCGTAACCGAGCACCAGCATCACGCCCATCGCGGCCAGCACATTGCTGACGTTGAAGCGCCCGAGCAAGGGGGCGGATAATACACCATTCCCCCAGCTGGAGTTAATCTGCGCGCGAAAACCTTGCTGGTGAAAATCGAGCTGCTGCGCCGTTAATTGACGGCCAGAATGGTGTTCAATCGGGCCATTAACGCTGAACGCCACCGCTGCCGGGTACTTTTCGAGCCACTTGGCCCCCAACTCATCATCACGGTTGATCACCGCATTCGACTCATCGACCAGCTGCAGCAGTTGCTCTTTGGCGGCACCATAGGCCTCCATGGTGCCGTGATAGTCGAGGTGATCCCGGCTCAGGTTGGTGAAAACCGCGGCGGCAAAGGGCAGCGCGGCGACGCGGTGCTGCACCAGACCGTGGCTGGAGACCTCCATCGCCACCAGATCCGCCCCCTGCGCTTGCAGCGCAGCCAGATTGGCTTGCACCTGCACGGCGCTGCCGGTGGTGTTTTCCGCTTCGATCAGGTTGCCAAACAGGCCGTTGCCGATGGTGCCCATCACACCCGCTTTGCCACCCAGCAGGGTGCGCCAGTTGGCGACCAGCAGTGCCGTAGTGCTCTTGCCGTTGGTGCCGGTGATCCCGACCAGATCCAATTTTTGGGCTGGCTGATCGTAGAAATAGCCCGCAAGAGCAGAGAGGTGAGCGGGCAGCTCCCGCATCCCGATACAGGGAACCGGAGTCGATGGTGGGATAAATTCACCATCCTCCTCAAACACAACAGCGGTCGCTCCCTGAGCCACCGCCTGTTCGATAAACCGTCTGCCATCCACTTGATGACCGCGAATGGCCACGAAGAGCGAGCCGGGGCCAACCCGCCGACTATCCAGCTGGATATCGGTCAGGGTGAGCGCCGGCGCCTGGATACCGAAGGAGCGCAGTAATGCATCAAGTGCGCGGGACAAGAGAAGCCTCCGTACGGGCAAGTTTGGTGGGCACCGCTGGCGGCACCGCATCGGGACGAATATTGAAGAGCTGCAGCACCCCGCCCATGGCCTCTGCAAACGGTGGGGTCGCCACGGCGCCGCCATAATAGGCGCTGCCTTTTGGCTCGTTGATCACCACCACCATGACGAAACGGGGATCACTGGCGGGTGCGAAACCGGCAAACCAGGCCATGTAATCCTTGCCATAGCCACCGGCGACGGCGACCTTGGCAGTACCACTCTTGCCGCCAACCCGATAGCCCGGGATCTTGGCTTTTGGAATGGCGTTGTCGACCACATACTCCAGCGCCTGCAACATGGCAGCGGCGTTGTTGTGATCGATAACCTGCTCACCCTTGGGCGGCGTAGTCACCTTGACGATGGAGAGCGGCACCCGCTTGCCCTTGTTGGCCAGGGTGGCGTAGGCGGAAGCCAGCTGCAGCGGGGTGACTCGCAGACCATAACCGAACGAGAGGGTTGCCCGCTCGATATCGGACCAGCGGCGACGCTGGGGCAGCATGCCGCTGCTCTCGCCCATCAGCCCGCTGCCAGTATCCATGCCGAAACCGAACATGCTGAGGGTGTTGATCATCTCCTGCGCCGGCATCCGCAACGCGATGCGCGACATACCGATGTTGGAGGAGTAACGCAGGATATCGTAGAGGTTGGTCGCCTTGTGGATACTGACGTCCTTGATCTGCTTGGCACCGATAAAGAGCGGACCACCGGGAATGAAATCCTTCCAGCTGGTGACACCTGCCTGCAAGGCACTGAGCAAAATCAATGGCTTGACGGTCGAACCTGGCTCGTAGGTATCAGTCACCACCCGGTTGCGTACCCGGAAGCTCTGATACTGGCCTCGGTTGTTCGGGTTATAGGAGGGGGTGTTGACCATGGCGAGCACTTCACCGGTCTTGATATCCAGCATCACCATGGAGCCGGAGGTCGCCTTGTTCTCGTCGGTTGCCCGCTTGAGGGCTCGGTAGGCCAGAGCCTGCACCCGCTGATCGATACTGAGCTGCAGATCGTTGGCGTTCTTGCCCTCTTTGACGATGCCAAGCCGCTCGATGACGCGCCCCTGACGATCCTTGCGCACCCGCATTTCGCCGGGTGTCGCCGTCAGCCACTCGTTGTAGCTGCGCTCAATCCCTTCAATACCGCTGCCATCGATGTTGGTCACCCCCACCAGATGGGCACTGATTTCGCCAGTCGGATAGAAGCGGCGCGCTTCGGGGCGCAGGTAGACGCCACCCAGCTTGAGCCCCTTGATATATTCCGCCACCGCAGGAGTAACCTGACGCTGCAGATAGACGAAGCGCTTGCTGGGGTTGGCGATGCGGTGTTTGAGGGTATTGATGTCGAGCTTGAGCACGGCAGAAAGTGCCAGCCAGGCTCGCTCGTTATTGATGGCACCGGATTCATGCACTGTCTTGGGATCGGCCCAGACAGCTTCGACCGGCACAGAAACCGCCAGCTGCTCGCCGTTGCGATCGGTGATCATGCCGCGCACCGCCTGGGTAGAGGTGGTACGCAGGGAACGCATGTCCCCTTCCTGACGCAGACGATCCGGATTGATCACCTGGATCCAGGCAAGACGCAGGATCAGACCCACAAACGCGATGCCGATAAACACCGCAAGCGTGCGAAAGCGCCATGGATAGATAGATGGCGCTTTGACATTCGCTTTGGCAGCTTTGGCTGTAGCCTTGCGTTTCATGGTTGGGTAATTACCTTCTCGGTGGTCACCAGCGGACGACCCATCTGCAACTTGTCCATCGCCAGACTCGCCACCCGGGAGTGTTCAGCCAGGGTGCCCTGCTCCAGCAGCAGGTGGCGCCATTCGATATTGAGGCGATCCTCTTCTGCCATCAGATCGTTCTGCTTGGCCGTCAGACCGCGGGTCATGTTGGTCACCAGGATCACGGCAAACGCGGTCACCAGCACGGCGACCGACAGAAAAATCTGCAGCTTGTGCCGCCAGAGATCGGCAACGATCTCCTTGGCAAGATGAACACGCACTTCGCTCATCGCTTACTCCGCCAGCCGTTCGGCAACCCGCAGCACCGAGCTGCGTGACCGGCTGTTTTCAGATACTTCATGATCAGAAGGCTTGAGCGCCTTGCCGACCGACTTCAATTTGCGACCGCCAGCCAGCTGGGCCTCGGTCAACGGAATGCCGTAAGGCACTTCCGGCCCCTTCTCGTGCTTGCGGATGAAATGCTTTACCAATCGGTCTTCCAGCGAATGGAAGCTGATCACCGACAAACGGCCATGTGGTGCCAGCACTTCCAGTGCACCGTTGAGCGCGGTTTCGATCTCGTCCAGCTCGCTGTTGATATAGATGCGAATGGCCTGGAAGCTGCGGGTTGCCGCATGCTTGCCCTTCTCCTTGCTCGGATTGACCCGGGCAATCATCTCCGCCAGTTGACGGGTACGCACATAAGGTTCGGTCACGCGGTCGTGCACGATGGCACGGGCGATCTTCTTGGCAAAACGCTCCTCACCGAAGGTCTTCAGCACCCAGGCGATGTCATCCACATCGGCCTTGGCCAGCCACTCGGCAGCGCTCTGACCGGAAGTGGGGTCCATCCGCATATCGAGCGGACCATCTTTCATAAAGCTGAAGCCGCGCTCGGCATCATCCAGCTGGGGTGAAGAGACCCCCAGATCCAGCAGGAAGCCATCCACCTTGCCCAGCAAACCGCGCTCATCCAGATAGGAGGCGATGCCGGAGAAGGGGCCGTGCACGATTTCGAAACGGGGATCCTGGATCTTGGCTGCTTCGGCGATCGCCTGGGGATCGCGGTCGATGGCGATCAGGCGGCCATTGGGGCCAAGGTGCTGCAGGATCAGACGAGAATGACCACCACGGCCAAAAGTACCGTCGACGTAGACACCGTCCGGCTTGATGGCCAGACCTTCAACGGCTTCGTGCAGCAGCACTGTGATGTGTTCAGCGGCTTGGGTCATTTATAAAGAGAAATCCTGTAGTCGTGGTGAGCTTGCCCAATCGTCCCCGGGCAGACCCAAGATGTCGTCATTGACCTGTTGTTGCCAGCGGGCTTCATCCCACAGCTCAAACTTGTTGAGCTGGCCCACCAGCATGATTTTCTTGTCCAGCCCCGCATGGTTGCGCAGTGGCTGACTGAGCAGCAGACGGCCATTGCCATCCAGCTCGCATTCAGTTGCATGTCCCAGCAGCAGTCGCTGCAAACGGCGCTCTTGCGGATTCATGCTGGAGAGAGTCTTGAGCTTGCGCTCGACCTCTTCCCATTCATTCAGGGGATAAAGCAGCAGACAGGGATGGGCAATATCGATGGTGCAGACCAGCTGGCCGTCACTTTCGTCGCGCAGCCAATCACGGAATTTGGTCGGAATTGCCAGCCGCCCTTTACTGTCCAGGCTGATGGCATGAGCGCCACGCAACAAATTGCAGTCCCTGAAGGTGAGTGAGCAGGCAGATTGCCCCTCTAAAAACCACTTTGATCCACTTTTCCCCACCTTGAAGTTTAAGGACGTGCAGGGGGCTTTTCAAGCAAGGAGATGGGACAGAGGGAACATATTGACGCAGCAATTGCATGTTGCGGATTGAGTGGGTTGATTTTCCACAAGTTATTTGGCGTTAAACTCTGGTGATTAATTGAAATAAGTGAATGAACTGAGAACACACACAATATGTAGGTGCGAACAACCATCCTGGGTTCTATCACCATCTATCGCTGCCATCGCGCCAAATACAAAACTATTCGATTGATTTAAAACATATATTTTCATTCAAAATGACAAGGTCGAAAATATCCTGCCAACGAAGCCATATTTTCTCATGCATAAAAAAGAGCCCCGCGATAAATCGCAGGGCTCTTCGGAATGAGGTCGGAGTCGGCCTGTAAGCCGGGTTCTGTACCGGGTTGCCCCGGGTAGCAATCATTCCTCTAGGCCAGCAATCGCTCGCTGGCTCAAGCAACCTACCCGCCCCCAACGCGGGCCGCGCCAATAGGGGCCTATTTGGTCTTGCTTCGGGTGGAGTTTACCGTGCCACGAACTGTTGCCAGTCGCGCGGTGCGCTCTTACCGCACCCTTTCACCCTTACCTGATCCCTTGCGGGCCATCGGCGGTCTGCTCTCTGTTGCACTGGTCGTAGGCTCACGCCCCCCAGGCGTTACCTGGCACCCTGCCCTGTGAAGCCCGGACTTTCCTCCCCTCCGCCCGTCTGTCCCGAGGGACACAACGACGAAGCAGCGATTGCCCAGCCAACTCCGAGGCGCGGATTATAGCCTTGCGATACGCACGGGGTAAACCGGCAATTCCCGTTTACAGCCATTTATCGCGCTTTGATCCCCGTTTACAGGGTGAATGCTCGCAGATATAGAGGAGCGTGATGGTCATAAAATAATCTGGCGGCCCATTCCACCGACTCAATAGTGCTCGAGACCATATTTATAGAGAGCATTCTTCTTCACGCCGTGGATCTCGGCGGTCAGGGCGGCCGCTTTTTTCAGTGGCAGCTCTGCCACCAGCAGTCCCAAAGTGCGGATCGCCTCGGCAGGCAGATCCTCTTCTTCTTTGGAGGCGCCAGCCACGACCAGCACGATCTCGCCGCGGCAGCGGTTGTCATCCTCGCCAAGCCAGGTCAGCATTTCAGAGGCTGGCAGACCGTGGATCGACTCAAAGGTCTTGGTCAGCTCGCGGCACACCACCACCTGACGCTCACCGAGAATGCGAGCAATCGCCTCCACTGTATCCTGCACACGGCGCGGAGATTCGTAAAACACCAGCGAGCGGGTGTCTTCGATAACGGCTTGCAGGCGATCGTCGCGTCCCTTGCTCTTGGCGGGCAAGAAGCCTTCAAAGGCAAAGCGATCGGTGGGCAGACCGGCCGCGCTTAGCGCGGTGATGGCAGCACAGGGACCGGGCAGCGGCACCACCTTGACCCCGGCTTCACGACAGCGGGTGACCAAGTGATAACCGGGGTCGCTGATAAGCGGAGTGCCGGCATCGGAGACCAGCGCAACACTCTTGCCCTCTTTGATCCGGCCGATCAGCACATCGGCTTTCTGCTGCTCGTTGTGATCGTGCAGGGCGAAGGTCGGCACCGAGATTTGGTAGTGGCTGAGCAGGATACCGGTATGACGGGTATCTTCAGCTGCCACCAGATCGACACTGCGTAAAATGTCCAATGCACGCTGGGTGATGTCCGCCAGATTGCCGATCGGAGTGGGGACTATATACAGGGTTGGGATGTCACTCATGGGATCTCCGAGTGCCCCGACAATTGTGTCGCCATATTGGCCCGTTTACACTATGGGGAACTTCAACACTGGTCGGGGAATGAACTTGAACCGGGTTACAAAGCAGCTAAGTGTATCACGACTCTTCGGCATCATACTCGCGGCAGTACTGCTCGCCGCCTGTGCGTCGGAGCCCAATCAACCGTCAGGGCAGTCAGGCATGCCCTCTGCGTTCTCCAATCTGACCAAGAATGCCCAGTGGTATCTTGAGCAGGTGGACCACGCCAAGCCGGCCGAGGCCTTTACCTGGCAGATGCTGGCGGCACGCAGCTATCTGGCGCTGGGCCAGGCCAAACCGGCCTCGGCGCTGTTCCAGCAATTGCAGAAGCAGGCCAAAGATCCCGTTCAGAAGGCGCAGTTGCAACTGCTGCAAGCCCATCTGTTGCTGGCGCAAGGCCACGCCAATCAGGCGCTGATCCTGCTGGAAGGCAAACCCGAGGTGGTGCTGGATGCCGATACCCAGAAGGACTGGTATCGCCAGCGCGTGGTGCTGCAGCTCGACATCAACAACAAGTTTGGCGCTGCCAAGTCGTTGATTGCACTGGAACCCTACCTCAATCAGAGCGAGCAGGCGACCAACCATCAGCAGATCTGGTCGTTGCTGAAAAGCATGACCCCCTCCACCCTGCAGGCGCTGGAAGAGGCTCCGGCCCCTGATGTGACCACCGGCTGGTTGCGACTGGCGGCACTGGTCAACGAGTTTGGCGCCCAGCCGAACCTGCTGGCCCGCCAGCTGGCAGGCTGGAAGCGTGACTTCCCTAACCATCCAGCCCAGAAGGATATGCCGGCAGGATTGGGCGATCTGGCGGCCACTGCCAGCACCTCGGTGCAACAGATCGCTGTGCTGCTGCCCCTCTCCGGCAATCTGGAGCCGCAGGGCGCCGCCATCCGCAACGGTATGCTGATGTCTTATAAGGAAAATCAGGGGCAATTCACCCTGAACTTCTACGACACCCAGAGCAAGTCGACCGGCGACCTGTATAAGCAGGCGATTCAGGAAGGGGCAGACATGATCATCGGTCCGCTGCTGAAAGACCGGGTCGAGGAGCTGCTCAAAGCCAATCCGACCGTGCCGGTACTGGCGCTCAACGAGCTGGACAAGCCGGTCGTCAACGACACCACCTACTACTTCTCCCTCTCTGCCGCCGCAGATGCCGCGCAGGCAGCCCAATACCTCTACACCCAGGGCTACCGCAAACCGCTGCTGATCGCCGCTCAGGGGCGGATCGGTTACAGCAGTATCAAGGCGTTCGAGCAGAGCTGGGCCACCCTGAGCCAGGATAAGCCGGTCGTTGCCACCTTCGGTGCCCGCAACGAAGTACAGGGAATGGTCAAGAATGCCCTGAGCGGCCGATCTACCGCCCGTGCTGGCGAGGTAGTGCAACTCTCTGATGCCGCACCGCGCAGCATCGATGCCGTTTATGTGGTGGCCAACAGCCTGGAAACCCGGATGATCAAGCCCTACGTGGATGTCTCGGTCAATCCGATGGGCAGCCTGCCCATCTACACCAGCTCCCGTGGCTACGACAGCGCCGCCACCGAGGTCGCCTCCGAGCTCAACGGCATGCATATCGCCGATATGCCGCTGCTGCTGGGCGGCTACGAGAAACAGCGCGAGCAGATCGCCCTGCTCTGGCCACAGACTCAGGGTGACCTGCTGCGTCTGTTTGCCATGGGCTACGATGCCGTCAGTCTGGCTGAGAACCTGCAGCAGATGCGCAAGGTGGGCGGCATGCAGCAGGCTGGCATGAGCGGTCAGCTGAGCGTGGATGCCCAGGGCAATATCGTGCGGATGCTGAGCTGGGGTACTTACCAGAACGGCAAACTGGTCGACGAGAACGCCGTTCAGCAACTGGAGGAGCCCTCCAATGAAGGAACTATGGAAACGGATGCGCCAGCAGTTGCCGAGCCTGTTCCCCTCACCAACGAGCAAGGGACAGCACTTTGAACAAGTCGCTGAACGCTGGTTGCAGGCCCGGGGCCTGCAACCGGTAGCTCGCAACTACCGCTGTCGTGGCGGTGAAATAGATCTCATCATGCACCAGGGCCAGACCCTGGTGTTTGTTGAGGTGCGCTACCGGGCCACCGGCAGCCATGGCGGGGCCGCCAGCTCGGTCACCCGCAGCAAACAGCACAAGATCATGCTGGCAGCGCGCCACTATTTGAAGCAACATGCCATCAACGAGGCCAATCAGGCCTGCCGATTCGATGTGATTGCGTTCGAGGGCGACCAGCCAGCCTGGATCCAGAACGCATTTTAAGAGGACCCTATGACTGACCGCATCAAAGAGAACTACACCGAAAGCATCCAGACCAAGATAGCCGCCGCCGAGGCGCTGCCGGATGCCATCCATACTGCAGCCCAGATGATCACCATCTGCCTGCTCAATGGCCACAAGGTGCTGGCATGCGGTAACGGTCCTTCTGCCGCACTGGCGCAACTGTTCATCTCCGAGCTGGTCAACTGCTACGAGACCCAGCGCCCCTCCCTGCCCGGTATGGCCCTGACCCCGGACATGGCGACCATCAGCGCCATCGCCACCGACCACGGTTTTGAAGAGGTCTACGCCAAGCAGATCCGCGCGCTGGGCCAGCCTGGCGACATTCTGGTGGTCATCACCACCTCCGGCCACAGCCGCAGCCTGATCAAGGCCACCGAGGCCGCCCTCTCCCGCGACATGACCATAGTGGTGCTGAGTGGGGGTGACGGTGGCGAAATGGCAGGTCTGCTCGGCCCGAACGATGTGGAGATCCGTGTTCCCTCCGCCCGTCGCCCTCGCATTCTGGAAGTGAACCTGTTGACCCTGCACTGCCTGTGTGATCTCATCGACCAGACACTTTTCCCGCAACAGGAAGATTGAAACCATGAAAAAGCACACTATCCTGCTCGGTCTGCTGGTTAGCACCCTGCTGCTGCAAGGCTGCGCAGCCCTGGTTGTTGGCGGCGCCGCAGGGACTGCCAAGGCCTCTGGCGATCGCCGGACGCTGGGCGCGCAGTGGGATGACCAGACCATCGAGCTGAAAGCGGCCAATCTGCTGGCCGACAACAAACCACTCAGCGCAGCCAGCAAGATCAGCGTCTACAGCAACAATGGCCGCGTCCTGCTGGTCGGCCAGACACCTTCTGACGTTTACAAGATTGAGGCGGGCAAAATTGTCAGTCGCATCGAAGGGGTGCGCCACGTCTACAACGAATTGCGCATCGGCCAACCTGCCAGTTTCACCACTCGCAGCAATGACTCCTGGATCACCTCCAAGGTGAAAGCCGATATGTTCGGCACCAAGAACTTCGACAGCACCAAGGTCAAGGTGGTCACCGAGAACGGCGAGGTGTTCCTGATTGGTCTGGTGACTCGCCAGGAGGGAGAGCAGGCAGTCAACATCGCCCGCCATGTAACCGGCGTGAAGCGCGTGATCAAAGCCTTCGAGTTCGCCCAGAACTAAGCCCGACCGCACATAAAAAAACGCAGCCAATCGGCTGCGTTTTTTATTTGATTACCTTCAGGGTCGGACGACCGCTTGGACGCGGCGGTTCCGGCTCAGGCTCCACCGGCGCTTCAGCCTGCTCAAGCCAGATATCGTAACCCGGCTCGGGCGGGAACATGGTGCCCACACCGTTCTCCCGGGCATGGATAGCCAACACTGCCGCCATCGGGAGATAAACCTGCTGGGAGACCCCGCCAAAACGGGCACTGAAGCTGATAGCCTCGTTATCCATGTGAAATTGCATCACGGCTCGGGGCGCGATGTTCAGTACAATTTGCCCGTCCTGAGCAAACTGCATCGGCACCATCACATGGGGAATGTTGACGTTGACCACCAGATGAGGGGTCAGATCGTTGTCCAGCAACCAGTCAAAGAACGCCCGTAACAAGTACGGGCGGCTCGGTGTCATTGTCGGTTCCATGCTCATACGCCAGCACGGATCTCGCGTTCGGCTTCGGTCAGGGAAGCCTGGAAGGACTCACGCTCGAACAGACGAACCATGTAGGCCTTCAGCTCTTTGGCGCCACGACCGGTCAGGTCGATGCCAAGGCTCGGCAGACGCCACAGCAGCGGTGCCATGTAGCAATCCACCAGACCGAACTCTTCGCTCATGAAATAGGGCATTTCACCGAAGATCGGCGCGATGGCCAGCAGGTTGTCACGCAGTTCGTTGCGTGCCGCTTCAGCATCGGTACCGGCCATGATCTTGTCAGCCAGTGAGTACCAGTCCAGCTCGATGCGGTGCATCATCAGACGGCTGTTACCGCGGGCAACCGGGTAAACAGGCATCAGGGGCGGATGCGGGAAGCGCTCGTCCAGATACTCCATGATGATGCGCGAGGTGTAGAGTGCCAGCTCACGATCAACCAGGGTCGGTACAGAGTTGTACGGGTTCAGCTCGGCCAGCTCATCCGGCAGATTGGCTGGATCAACCTGGCAGATATCCACGCTAACACCCTTCTCCGCCAGGACAATACGCACCTGATGGCTGAACATATCGTTGGCACCGGAAAACAGCGTCATTACCGAACGCTTATTGGCAGCTACAGCCATTGAACCCTCCCGTCATTAAAAAGCAGAAACGGCAATGAAGCATCTTGGTCTTCATTGCCGTGCATTATATTACCCGTATCTGGTCGCTTAGTGAACGTCGCGCCAGAATTCCTTCTTCAACAGCACAGTGAAGATGAAGAAGATCACGATGAAACCAAGCACCCAGAAGCCCATGCGTTCACGCTCCTGTTGTACCGGTTCAGCCGAGTAGACCAAGAAGTTTACCAGATCCAGTACCGTCTGATCATACTCTTCGTCATCCATTTCACCATTACCGTCAGATTTGATGCTGACAACCTGCTGGGTCTCGACTCCATCGACCGTGTGAGTGACGAACTCGGCACGGGGGGTTCCCTGCAACGGTTCCAACACATGAGGCATACCCACAGACGGGAACACCACATTATTCACCCCGAACGGACGGGTCTCATCCACGTAAAAAGAGCGCAGATAGGTGTAAATCCAGTCCGCACCACGTACCCGGGCAACCAGAGTCAGATCGGGGGGCGGCGCACCAAACCACTTGGCGGCATCCTTCTCTGACATGGCGCTCTTCATCAGGTCACCGACCTTTGCGCCGGTGAAAATCAGGTTCTCTTTCATCAAATCTTCGGGGATCCCGAGATCTTCTGCGACCCGGTTATAACGCTGATACTGGGTAGAGTGGCATCCGGCGCAATAGTTCATGAAGGTGGCCGCGCCGCGTTGCAGCGATGCCTTGTCACTCAGATCGTAATTGGCTTTGTCCAGATGAACAGCTCCGCCACTTGCAAATACCAGAGATGGCAGCAGGGTCAGCACTGCAAATATTATTTTTTTCATTTAAATGTAACCCTCTCCGGCAGCGGCTTGGTGCGTTCGTTTTTGCTGTAGAAGAACAACAGCACGAAGAAACCGAAATAACCCAAGGTACAAATCTGGGCAACCAGCGTCAGGGTCGGCGTCGACGGCAGCACCCCCAGCACCCCCAGGATGATAAAGCAGACCACGAACTGGGCGATGTTAAGCTTGTGCAGCTTGCTGCGATAGCGAACAGAACGCACCTTGCAGCGATCCAGCCAAGGCAGCAGGAACAACACCACAATAGAGAGGCCCATCATGATGACGCCCAGAAGCTTGTCGGGTACGGCACGCAAAATCGCGTAGAAGGGAGTGAAGTACCACACAGGCGCGATGTGAGCAGGAGTCTTCAGGCCGTTGGCCACTTCAAAGTTCGGCTTCTCGAGGAAGTAACCCCACATATCCGGCTTGAAGAAAATGATGGCGCAGAAGAAGAACAGGAAGCCCGCCACACCGATCATGTCCTTGACGGTGAAATAAGGGTGGAATGCCACCGCATCCAGCGGCCAGCCGTTTTCGTCCTTGTGCTTCTTGATGTCGATACCATCCGGGTTGTTGGAGCCCACTTCGTGCAACGCCAGAATGTGCATGGCAACCAGCATCACCAGCACCAGCGGCAACGCGATGACGTGCAGCGCGAAGAAGCGGTTCAGGGTCGCACCGGAGATCACGTAGTCACCGCGGATCCACAGGGTCAGATCGTCACCGATGACCGGAATGGCGCCAAACAGCGAGATGATGACCTGAGCCCCCCAGAATGACATCTGGCCCCAGGGCAGCAAGTAGCCCATAAAGGCCTCTGCCATCAGCACCAGGAAGATCAGCATGCCGAAGATCCACAACAGTTCACGAGGCTTCTGATAAGAGCCATAGATCATGCCGCGGAACATGTGCATGTAGACCACGATGAAGAATGCAGACGCACCGGTTGAGTGCATGTAACGCAGCAGCCAGCCGTACTCCACATCGCGCATGATGTACTCCACGGAGGCAAACGCACCTTCCGCAGAGGGGTTGTAGTTCATGGTCAGCCAGATACCGGTGATGATCTGGTTGACCAGCACCAGCATGGCCAGCGAGCCGAAGAAGTACCAGAAGTTCAGGTTCTTCGGTGCCGGATACTTGGCCATGTGGTCGTTGTACATGGCCGTGAGCGGGAATCGATAATCGATCCAGCCCATCAGTTTACTCAACATGGTCAGGCCTCCTTGCCATCGGCACCGACCAGGATGGTGGTGTCATTAATGAATTGATAGGGCGGAATGACCAGGTTCAGCGGTGCAGGCACCCCCTGGAACACACGGCCGGCCATGTCGAACTTGGAGCCATGGCACGGGCAGAAGAAGCCGGACGTAACGCCCTGCACCTGCTCGCCAAAGCTGTCAGGCAGATAGGAAGGTGAACACCCCAAGTGGGTGCAAATACCGACCGCGACAAAAATTTCGGGCTTGATCGATCTGTACCCGTTATGGGCATAGTCAGGCTGCTGCGGCTCTTCAGATGAGGGATCCCGCAGCTTGTCATCATGCGCGGCCAAGGCATCCAGCGTCTGTTTGGTGCGTTTCACCACCCAGACAGGCTTGCCTCGCCACTCGACACGGATGAGCTGACCCGGTTCCAACTTGCTGATATCGACTTCAACCGGCGCACCGGCTGCTTTGGCCTTGGCGCTCGGATTCCATGACTTTATAAACGGCACTGCGGTAAACGCAGCTCCTACCCCACCAACGGCAACCGTTGACCAGGTAAGAAATCTGCGGCGACCGGTATCAACTGGCGCATTGCTCATCCAAAAACTCTCCCATGTGGACTCCGCACATTCTTATAGTGTCCCTGTTCCCCATTTTTCCCGTGACAACAGCGGCGGAAGCTGGATTTACAATTGCCACAGAAAACAGGGGAAATTTTAAAGAAAAGATAACAACTTGACAAGAAAGAGCGGTGAGCAATGAAAACAATAAAGAAACAATTTTTTGTCTTTTGTGACGCGTGGTTAGCATTGATGTCGGTAATATTACCAATAAAAAAAGCCTGGCAACCGCCAGGCTTTTTTGACACTCGAAAGAGTGAGTACCAAAAGCGAATTAACGCTTGGAGTACTGCGGACGCTTACGAGCTTTGTGCAGACCAACTTTCTTACGCTCAACCTTACGGGCATCACGAGTAACAAAGCCAGCTTTACGCAGTTCGGAACGCAGGGTTTCGTCGTACTGCATCAGAGCACGAGTGATACCGTGGCGGATCGCACCAGCTTGACCGGAGATGCCACCACCGTTAACGGTGATGTACAGGTCCAGTTTCTCGGTCATCTCAACCAGTTCCAGCGGCTGACGAACTACCATGCGGGCAGTCGGACGGCCGAAGTACTGCTCCAGGGAGCGCTGGTTGATTACGATCTTGCCGCTACCCGCTTTGATAAATACGCGAGCAGTGGAGCTTTTGCGACGGCCGGTACCGTAGTATTGATTTTCTGCCATGTTGCCAGTTCCCGATTAGATATCCAGTACTTGAGGTTGCTGAGCAGCATGAGCATGCTCGGCGCCTGCGTAAACTTTCAGTTTACGGAACATGGCACGGCCCAGAGGACCTTTCGGCAGCATGCCTTTGACGGCTGCTTCGATTACCATTTCCGGTTTACGCTGAATCAGCTTGTCGAAGCTGATTGACTTGATACCACCCGGGAAACCGGAGTGAGCGTGGTACATTTTGTCGGTAAATTTCTTACCGGTTACGTGTACCTTCTCAGCGTTTACAACGATGATGTAATCACCGGTGTCAACGTGCGGAGTGTACTCAGCTTTGTGCTTACCACGCAGACGAGCAGCGATCTCGGTTGCGATACGACCCAGAGTTTTACCTTCTGCGTCCACAATGTACCAGTCACGTTTTACGGTTTCTGGCTTGGCAACGAAAGTTTTCATTAAGTTAAACCCAATTACCTGTTACAGACCCAATTGCTTATGGGGGCTCTCCCACAAACAACAAACGATGGCCTACCTGTACCCCTTCGAATACAAGTAAAGCTTAAAGTGTTGCTGTCTTATCGACAGCTGTAACGTGGGCCGGGCGATTATAAGTGAAGTTGCCTTAAATATCACCTGCTAATTTCACTGCCATGAAACCAGCAAATGTCGCCCGGCCCTACCTGCCGCAGATGCCCATCCGACTGGCAGGCGCGGTATTGTGACTAAGGAAGGTGCACTCTGGCAAGGTATTCGTGCGATTGCATTTCCTGAAGCCGTGAAAGACAGCGTTGGAATTCGAAATTCAGCAGCCCTTCGCCGTAGAGTTCTGTCATGGGAACAGCCGCCGACATGATGAGTTTGACGTGCCGTTCGTAGAACTCATCGACCATGGCAATGAAGCGACGAGCCGCGTCATCCGTGCCTGTGCCCATTGGCTGCACATTGGCCAGCAGAACGGTATGGAACAGTCTGGCCAGCTCGATATAGTCGTTCTGGGAGCGGGGAGTACAGCAAAGTTGCTCAAACTCCATATAGAGCACCCCTTCCCCCATCCCGAGCGACCTCAGCTGACGATGATTGACCTCGAACGTCCCCTCGCAAGCCGTGTGTCCGCCGGTTAATTGCTGAAAATAGTGGTCAAGATTGGCTTTTGCCTGCAAATCCAGCGGGCAGTGATAAATCTCGGCTTGTTCCAGCGTACGCAGGCGATAGTCGATACCACCATCCACGTTAAGTACCTCACAATGGCGCTCGATAAGCTCGATAGCAGGCAGAAAACGGGCTCGCTGCAGCCCGTTGCGATAAAGATCCTGCGGCGGAATATTTGAAGTGGCGACCAGCACGACACCGTGACCAAACAGCTCCTGAAACAGCGTGCCCAGCAACATGGCATCGGTGATGTCGGAGACAAAAAATTCGTCGAAACAGATGATGTCTGTTTCACTGGCAAGCTTGCTGGCCACCAGCTTGAGGGGGTCGGATTGCCCGCTCAGCCCCTGCAGTTCATCGTGAATGCGGTGCATGAAACGGTGGAAATGGCTGCGCATCTTGCGCGTCCCAGGCAGGCTGTCGAAAAAAGTATCCATCAGCCAGGTCTTGCCTCGGCCCACTCCGCCCCACATATAGATACCGAGGACGGGCTCCGGCGGCTTGGGCTTTTGCAGCCAACCCAGCAGCCCTCGAGATCTGGTCGGAGTCGGGCGCCGTAGCAAATCCTGATACAGTCGCTCCAGCCTGCTAATGGCCATCCCCTGCGCGGGGTCGGCCACAAAGCCGGGGCGCAGCAGATCCTGCTGGTATTTTTGCTGCGGTGTCATCCTTGAGCGCCTCTCCAAGTCCCTGAATCGAGGACAAAATGGTATCACGGCCTCAGGACGCACGGTATAGTGCCATCAAGGCATGGCGGTTATGACGACCGCATAAACCCACTCTGTTTTAGCTGTAACAAGGAGCATCTATGAGTCTGTTAACTGGGATCCTGCTGGCTGTCGCGGCCTTGATTATCGGTATCGTTCTCGGCCGTTTTTCGGTGCGTAGCCGCGATGCTGGCCGTCTCGAACAGGAACTGAAGAAGGCCCACAAGGAGCTCGAGAGTTATCAGGGCCAGATCAACACCCACTTCGCCGACAGTGCCGCCCTGATGGAGCAACTGGCCGAGCAGTATCAGACCCTCTATCGCCACATGGCCGAGCAGAGCAAATTCCTGGCCAAGGCGCAGGAACCGCTGTTCCGCGAATCATTGGTAGAAGAAGCCCCTGCCAATGTGGCAGAAGAGCCGGGCATTCCGCCTCGCGACTATGCTGGCGCCTCTTCCGGACTGCTCAAGCAACCAAACTAGTTCCTCGCGGAACTAATTGGCCAGTCCCGTGGTCTGACCTTGACGATTGCAATGCAACTTTTTCTGGGAGCTGTTTTTCATATGCGTAAACCTCTTTCCATGCTCAGTGTGCTAGCCCTCAGTGTCGGTATCGCCATGTCTGCGGCCCCTGCTCAGGCTGCACTGCCTTCCCTGTTAGGTTCAAATCAGGAGATGCCAAGCCTGGCGCCTGTTCTCGAACAGGTCACCCCGGCGGTGGTCAATATCTCGGTTTCTGGCAAAAAAATTACCCGTCAGCGTCTGCCGGAACAGTTCAAGTTCTTCTTCGGCCCCAACATGCCCGATGAACAGGTGAGCGAGCAGCCATTCCAGGCGCTCGGCTCCGGTGTCATCGTCGATGCCAAGAAGGGTTACGTGATCACCAACGCCCACGTGGTGCACGAGGCGGACGAGATCAAGGTCAATCTGAAGGATGGTCGTGAGTACGCGGCCAAGAAGATCGGTGAAGACAAGCAGTCCGACATCGCCCTGCTGCAAATCAAGGCCGAGGATCTGGTGCAGATCAAGTTCGCCGACTCCGACGAGCTGCGGGTAGGTGACTATGCGCTGGCCATCGGCAACCCGTTTGGTCTGGGCCAGACCGTCACCTCCGGTATTGTCAGTGCGCTGGGTCGCAGCGGCCTCAACATCGAGAATCTGGAGAACTTCATCCAGACCGATGCGGCCATCAACTCCGGTAACTCCGGCGGCGCTCTGCTCAACCTGCGTGGCGAGCTGATCGGTATCAACACCGCGATTCTGGGCCCGAACGGCGGCAACATTGGCATCGGCTTTGCCATCCCCTCCAACATGGTGCGGGATCTGACCGAGCAGATCGTCAAGTACGGTGAAGTGCGTCGTGGCCAGCTGGGTATTACCGGCACCGAGCTCACCTCCGACATCGCCAAAACCTTCGGCTACAACAAGAAGGATGGTGCTTTCGTCAATCAGGTCATGCCTGATTCGGCGGCCGACAAGGCGGGCATCAAGGCTGGCGATATCATTGTCAGCATCGATGGCAAACCGGTTCGCTCCTTCGGTGAGCTACGCGCCAAGATCGCCACCATGGGCGCTGGCAAGCAGGTCGAGCTGGGACTGATCCGCGATGGCAAGTCACAAACGGCCAAGGTGACCCTGAAGCAGGCTGATGACAGCGAAGTACGCGCCAGTGCGCTGCATCCGGCACTGGAAGGGGCCAAGCTGAGCACCACTACCGACCCGGTCTCCGGCGTCGCGGTGGCCGATATTGATCCGCGCTCTCCGGCAGCCGCTTCCGGCCTGCAGAAGGGTGATATCATCATCGGGGTCAACCGCTTGCGCATCAACACCCTGGGCGAGCTGACCAAGGCGCTCAAGAACAAGCCTGACGTGCTGGCGCTCAACATCCAGCGCGGCGACTCCTCGCTCTATCTGGTGATCCGCTAACGCTCAAGTTGTTCGCTACTCTCTCTATCACCCGCGGCCTTCACCGCGGGTGATTTTTATCCATCGATAGTGTTATTCTCTGCGCGCAGCCTGTACGGATGAGAATGACATGAAAATCCCCCCTTTAGTCAGTTACTTGGGCAAGTCTGTCGGTTTTGGATTGACCGTCGCAGCGCTGCTGTTGCTGCTGTTTCCCCATTTTCGCGGTGGTGCCCAACTGCCCGGCATCATCACCAATGCCCGTGAACTGAGTTTCTCCTATGCCGCCCATCGGGCAGGCCCTGCCGTCGTCAACATCTACACCCGCAGCTTTGCCCCCAATCAGGGCAATCAGGGGGAACTGCGCCCGCAAGGGCTGGGTTCTGGCGTCATCATGAATCAGCGCGGCTATGTACTGACCAACTACCACGTCATCGCCGATGCCGACCAGATCATCGTCGCGTTGCAGGATGGTCGGGTCTTCAGTGCCGAGCTGGTCGGCACCGATCAGCTCACCGACCTCGCCGTGCTCTATATCGAGTCAGACAACCTGCCGGTGATCCCGCAGGATCCCGAGCGGCTACCAGAAGTGGGGGATGTGGTGCTCGCCATCGGCAACCCCTACAACGTCGGCCAGACCATCACTCAGGGCATCATCAGTGCGACCGGCCGTACCGGCCTCTCCAGCATGGGACCCGACAGCAATGGCCGTCAGGATCTGCTGCAGACCGATGCCGCCATCAACGAGGGCAACTCGGGTGGCGCGCTGGTCAACGGCCGTGGCGATCTGGTGGGTATCAACACCGCCACCTATCACCTCAACGGCAATCAGGAGAGCTACGGCATCAGCTTCGCCATCCCCTACCGGCTGGCAAAACGGATCATGGATGAGCTGATCGCCAACGGCCGGGTGATCCGCGGCTACCTCGGGATCTCCAGTGTCGAGATCAACCCCATAGTCGCGCGGATGATGAACCTCGGCGACCTGCGTGGTCTGGTGGTGGAGAGTCTGGATCCCAACGGCCCGGCGGCCAAAGGCGGCCTGCAGCGAGGGGATGTGCTGCTCAAGATCAACGGAGAGGCCATCAGTGGCGTACGCAGCGCCATGGACAAGATTGTCGAAAGCCGCCCCGGCACCAAGCTGACCATCTCGGTATTCCGCTCCGGCAAGCCGCTGGAAGTGGTGGTCACCATAGAGGAAGATCTGCGCTATCAGCAGAGAACCGCCAGCTCGAGCGCAACATCGGCCAGCTAGCGTCACTCCTTTTTATGAGAAGGGCGGGAAACCGCCCTTTTCCATATCTGCCCTCTCGGCAACGTCTCTTACCGTGAGATGACTCACAGTTTCCCGCAACGCTTGCCCTGCCCCCGCCCCCCGATTAGTGCGCTACCGATCACACAAAACCGGTCCCAATAAACACTCTTTTTGTCTTTTCAGTATCCAAACGCTCACTTTGGGGCCATTTCCTCAGGAATTTCCGCTTCGAATCGGAAAAACACTGCCTCCTCCACATCGACGCGCAGGCTTAGGGTAACGCCATACCTTCTGCCAGCCTTGGAGAGCAGACATTGCAAACAGAGACTCACGACCAGACCCTGACCCCGAACAGCCCGGAGTTGCTGCGCCAGACCGATCATATCCTCGCGCGCATTTATCCCCTGCTGGCCGAACAGGGCATCATCCCCAACGAGGTGCAACGGCAGATGCTGGCCTCCCATGTCAAAGCCATGGTGTGGCGCTCCCACAGCGGCGAGCCCCTGCCAGAAGTTGACCTCAGCCTGTTTGAAGAGATCTCCCCCCTCTCACTGCGTCTCGCCGAACAGGTCGTCAGCTGGCTGGATCAGCTTGCTCATGAGGAGGCACACCTCTTGTCCGTCCATTTTGAAGTCGCCAAAGAAAACGAACTCAGCTCGGTGCAGAACCACTAACTCAAGGAGAAATCGATATGACAGCCATCAAACTCGTGATTGGAGACCGTCTCGGCAAGGGTCAGAAAGTGGGTGCAGGCGCGGAAGCTGCCGGGGCCAACGTGACCATCATCCCCGGCATGGCCGCCGACATGAAGCTCGGCGATGTGATGAACAAGGAGCAGGCGGATCTCGGCATCTCCTTCTGCGGCAGCGGCGGCGCCGGGGCGATCACCGCCCAGACCAAATACGGCTACAAGTGCCGCTACGGCATGCGCTCTGTTGAAGAGGGCGTCACCGCCATCAACGAAGGATGTGTAGTGCTGGGCTTCGGTTTCATGGACAAGGAAGAGCTGGGCCAGAAGCTGGTCGAAGCCTTCGCCAAGAAGCACGGACGCGCCTGATGAAAGAGAACTTCACCACCCAGGTCATCGTCAACGGCAAGGGGACGACACGCCAGCAGGCGTTTGCCTCCGCCCTCAGCCAGGTGCAACCCACACTGCTCAAGGACAACCAGCAGGTACTGCTGCGCATTGAGCCGGTCGATGTACAGGTGCTCAAAGCCGAGGAGTCGGTCCGAGTGGAGAAGTTCCTGTTCTTCTTCCTGCCGCGCCAGCGCCGCGAATACCGCGTCCAGCTGGAGATCAAGGTTCAGGTCACCAGTCTGGATGTCGCCAAGGTGACATTCACCCAGGTGTGATGCCTGCGCAGGCACAACCCCACAAGAAGGATACGTTGGATGTTTCTAATCATTTTTATCAAGTCACTCATCATTGGCGGCCTGGTTGGCGTCGGGGTGGGGGCCGGCGCGGCGCGGATGTTCCACGCCCCGACCGTACAGGGCATGGGAGCCTTCCGCACCCTGGGCGAACTTAACTCCTGCGAGGGGGATCCCGCTTCTCACTTCTCGTTTGGTCTGGGCTTCTTCTTCAACGCCTGGGCCTCGACTGTGGCGGCAGGCGCCTTCACCCAGGATGTGGATCACCGCATCATCCCGCACTGGGCCACGGCGGCACTGCTGTTCAAAAATCGGGATCTCGCCACCACCCTGCACGACCCGAAAAAGATGGCCATCGCCGGCGGCATCATAGGCGCCATCGTGGTTGCCTTCCTCAACAGCACGGCGGCTGCCGTCCCGGCCGCCCTGCAGGTCACTGCGGTCAAGGTGCTGGTACCGGCCGCCAACCTGCTGGTCAACACCGTCATGCCGGTGATCTTCTGGCTGGCCGCCATCGAAGCGGGCAAGAAATCCGGTTTCTGGGCCACCATCTTCGGCGGTCTGGCCCAGCTCATCATGGGCAACGCGGTACCGGGTCTGGTGCTCGGCATCCTGATCGGCAAAGGCGTGGAAGAGAGCGGTTGGAACCACGTCACCAAGGTGATGATGGCAGCCATCGTCCTGCTGTTCGTGCTGAGCGGCTTCTTCCGTGGCTTCGACATGAAACTGATTGAATCCTTCCATATGGGTGTTCCCCTGTGGCTGGAAAGTGTCCATAACCTGCTGAGCGGCAAATAAGGGGTCACACCATGGATGAGAAACTGAAAAACAACTTCTGGTACGCCGACTGGTCATTCCCCATCTTCGTCGGCCTGCTCTCGGCCGGGGTCTTTGCCGGTACCCATATGTTCTATCTGTACGGGGTCGGTGCCTTCAACGAGGTAGCCTTCGTCGCCATGCTGAAAGCCGGCATGGACACGGGTGCCTACGGCGCGGTAGCCGCGTTCGGTGCCAGCTTCCTGTTCGCCCGCATCATCGAGGGATCCCTGGTGGGGATCCTGGATATCGGCGGAGCCATCCAGACCGGGGTTGGCCTCGGCGTGCCAGCACTTCTGCTGGGGGCCGGCATCGTCTATCCGGTGGAGAACTTCGGCGCCTCGCTGGCAACCGGCATGGGGATTGGTCTGGCCATCGGCTACGTCATCATTCTGGCGCGCAAGTTCACCATCAACCAGAGCAACTCCACTTACGGTGCTGACGTGATGATGGGGGCTGGCAACAGCTCTGGCCGCTTCCTCGGCCCCCTCATCATCCTCTCCGCCATGGGCGCTTCCATCCCCATCGGTATCGGTTCCCTGCTGGGTGCGCTGCTGTTCTACGTGTGGGGCAAACCCATCACCGGCGGTGCCATCCTGGGAGCCATGCTGCTGGGTACCTTCTTCCCGGTCGCCCTTGTGTAAGTACCAGCCGCCCTGCGGGGCGGCTCGCCAGAGGTTATCAGCATGTACGACATCATCATCAAAGCGGGGCGGCTGGGAGATGGCCAGCTCGTCGATATCGCCATCAGGGAGGGCAAAATCGCCGCCATCGGCTCCCTGCCGGAGACGGCAACGGCGCGGCAGATCCTGGATCTCGGCGGCCGGGTGCATGTGAGCGCTGGCTGGATCGATGGCCACACCCACTGCTACCCCACCTCCCCCATCTATCACGATGAGCCGGACAAGGTGGGCGTAGAGTCCGGCGTCACCACCGTCATCGACGCCGGCAGCACCGGAGCCGACGATGTGGATGACTTCCAGCAGATCGCTGCGGGCTGCAAGACCCGGGTGCATGCCCTGCTCAACATCTCCCGCATCGGTCTGCTACGCCAGAACGAACTGGCTGATAGCCGGGACCTCGATATGGATCTTGCCTCGGCAGCCATTCGCCGCCACCCCGACTTTATTGTCGGCATCAAGGCGCGGATGAGCGGCAGCGTGGTCGGAGAAAAAGGTCTACAACCGCTGCGCATGGCCAAGGCGCTGCAACAGACCCACGGCCAGCTACCGCTGATGGTGCACGTGGGCAACACGCCGCCGGATCTGGACGAGATAGTTGCCCTGCTGGGGGATGGCGATCTGCTGACCCACTGCTTCAATGGCAAACCGAACCGCATTCTGACCCCGGCTGGCGAGCTGCGTCAGGCGGTGCGCGAGGCAATGAAACGGGGCCTCTTGCTCGACATTGGCCACGGCGGCGCCAGCTTCAGCTTCGAGGTGGCGGAGCTGGCTATCCGGCAGGGGATCCTGCCCCGCACCATCAGCTCCGACATCTACTGCAAGAACCGCATCAAGGGGCCGGTCTACAGTCTGGCTCACGTGATGTCGAAGTTTCTCGCCATCGGCATGACGCTGGAGCAGGTGCTCGCCTGCGTCACCCATCAGGCCGCCGATGCCCTGCGCCTTTCCGGCAAGGGGCGGCTTGAGGTAGGCGCCGATGCCGATCTGACCCTGTTCGAGGTCGCCAGCGGCCCGACCCTGTTTATGGATACCGAAGCCCAGTCCCGCAGCGGTGACCAACAACTGCAGCCTCTCGCCGCCCTGGTCGGTGGCGAACTGGTTCTGACTCACTATGGGAAATCACACCATGCCTTCTGTTTATGAGAAATATCAGCTCAAACCGGTGATCAACGCCTCCGGGCGCATGACCATACTCGGCGTCTCCACCCCCGAGCAGGAGGTGGTCGATGCGGTCAATTTTGGCCTGGGCCACTACTTCGAGGTCAAGGATCTGGTCAACAAGACCGGCGCCTATCTGGCTGGTTTACTGGATGTGGAAGATGCGGTGGTGGTCTCCTGTGCCAGCGCCGGCATCGCCCAGTCAGTCGCCGCCATGATAGTGCGCGGCGATCCCTACCGCCTCGAGCAACTGCATGCCCACCCTCATGACGTGCCGAGCGAAATCGTGCTGCCCAAGGGGCACAACGTCAACTTTGGCGCCCCCGTCGGTACCATGGTCAATCTGGGTGGCGGCAAGGTAGTGGAAGCCGGTTACGCCAACGAGTGCTCCCCCGCCCAACTGGCCGCTGCCATCAATGCCAACACCGCTGCGATCCTCTATATCAAGTCCCACCACTGCGTGCAGAAGAGCATTCTGTCGGTGGCCGAGGCCGCCGAGGTCGCCAAGGCCCACGGGCTCCCGCTCATTGTCGATGCGGCTGCCGAAGAGGATCTGCGCCTCTACTACAACCAGGGAGCGGATCTGGTCATCTACAGCGGTGCCAAAGCCATTGAAGGGCCCACCAGCGGGCTGGTGCTCGGCAAGCGTCAGTACGTGGAGTGGGTCAAACAGCAGGCCAATGGCATCGGTCGCGCCATGAAGGTGGGCAAGGAGGGGATCCTCGGCCTGACCCACGCTATCGAGCGCTATCTGGCCAAAGAGAAAGAGAGCGGCGCCGCCATGGTCGCCAAGATGAGCCCCTTCATCGAGCGTCTCAACCAGCTGCCCGGCGTCACCGCCAAAGTGGTGTGGGACAGCGCAGGACGCGACATTGCCCGCACCGATATCGCGTTTGACCACCAGCAGATCGGCATGACCACAGTGCAGGTCGTCACCCGTCTGCAACAGGGCACGCCTGCCATCTACTGCCGCGGCTACAAGGCCAACGAGGGGCACATCGAGATCGATGTGCGCAGCGTCTCCGTGCCCCAGCTCGACCAAATCCACTCCGCCATTGCCAACCTCGTTCAGGAGAATCGCTGATGTCCCTTACCCCCAACTACTACCGTGATCGGGTCTGTCTCAACGTGCTGGCAGGTTCCAAAGAGAATGCCGTCGAGGTATATGACGCAGCCGAAGGCCACGTGCTGGTCGGTGTGCTCTCCAAAAACTACCCGGATATTCCCTCCGCAGTTGCCGATATGAAGGAGTACGCCAAGCTTATCGACAACGCCCTCTCCATCGGGCTGGGCGCCGGCGATCCGCGCCAATCCGCCATGGTGGCCGAACTGGCCTGCCAACTGCAGCCCCAGCACGTCAATCAGGTGTTCACCGGTGTCGGCGCCAGCCGGGCGCTGCTCGGCCAGTCACAAACGCTGGTGAATGGGTTGATCTCCCCTACCGGCATGCCGGGCATGGTGAAGATCTCCACCGGTCCACTCAGCGCCGGGCAGCCGGATGGCATAGTGCCCCTCGATACCGCCATCGCCCTGCTCAAGGACATGGGCGGCAGCTCGGTCAAGTTCTTCCCCATGGGCGGGCTGGCCTGCCGCGACGAGTATCAGGCAGTGGCCGAGGCTTGTGCCCGCAACAACTTCTGGCTGGAGCCGACTGGCGGCATCGATCTGGAGAACTTCGAGGAGATAGTGCGGATTGCGCTGGATGCCGGAGTCGAGAAGGTGATCCCGCACGTCTACAGCTCCATCATCGACAGCGCGAGCGGGCACACTCGCCCCGAGGATGTGCGGACTCTGCTGGCCATAGTGAAACGACTGTTGGCCTGATGGCAGTCACGGCACCGGTTCAATCACTGACCGGTGCCTGGCTTGTTGATGACCCACTTGTTAACATCGACCCTTTATCTCGCAACAGGAGTCTTGCATACCCCCTATGATCAAGCTGCCACACCCCAGGCTCCATCAACTGCTGATCCAGCTCCACGCCGAACCACTGCCGCAGGAGGAGCTGGCTCGCCGCCTTAATGTCTCCACCCGCACGGTGCGCACCGATGTGGCGACCCTCAACGAACTGATTGCAACGCACGGCGCTCACCTGATCCACCAGCGTGGCAGCGGCTACCAGCTCAAGATCTACAATCAGGGACTGTTCGACGCCCTGCTGGCGGCCCAGGGTCAGGATAGCGGCCTGCCACGCACCAGCCGGGAGCGGGTGCTGCACCTGCAGATCCTGCTATTGACGGCAGAGCAGGGGATCAAGCTCGATGAGCTGGCTGATACCTGGTATCTGAGCCGGGCGGCACTGCAAGGGGATATGGCGGAAGTCCGTGAGCAACTCAGCCACTTCAGGCTCAGCGTCGAGAGCAAACCCCGCCTGGGGATGCGCATTCAGGGGGAGGAGACGGCGATCCGTGCCTGTTTGACCCAACTGCTCTATCAGGAGTTGCTGCACAACAACCAGTTGCAAACCCTGCTACCCAACCTCTGCCCCAGCAAGACGATGGAGGTAGTGGGCAATCACATCCATGCCCAGCTTGCCCGACATCAGCTGCGTCTCGCTGACGAGAGCTTGCAGCAGCTCGCCATCTACTGCGCCGTTGCCCTGCTGCGTCAGGCATCCGGTCACGAGTTGCGCCACTTCGCCAGCGAAGATCTGACTCTGCCGCTGCTGGCAGTATCTCGCGATATATATGCGGTATTGCCAACCCTGACGCCCCCCGTAGAGGATGAGATCGCCGGTCTCGCCATCCAGATCCAGGCGCGCCTGATTGCCGATACTCCCCAGCTCAGCCCTGCCATGGCCGCAGAGAGCGAACAGCTGGTGGAACATCTGCTGACCTACATTCATCAACACTACCCTTACGACCTGCGAGGCGACCAACAGCTGCGGGCCGACCTGCAAACCCATATCAGCGCCATGCTGCTACGGGTCAAATACCAGATAGGCAACCACAACCCGCTGGCCGATCACATCAAGCAGTACTACCCCCTCGCCTACGACATCACGCTGGCGGCCATTTCGGAGTGGATCAAGCAGACCCCCTACCGACTGACCCATCACGAGATCGGTTATCTGGTGATCCATATCGGGGTCGGGCTGGAGCGCCATTACGACATAGGCTATACCCGCCGCCCGCAGGCGCTATTGCTTTGCGATGCGGGCAACGCCACCTTCCGGGTACTGGAAGCACGCATCAAGCGGGAGTATCCCCAGTTGCAGCTGACCACGCTGGAGTCGGTGCGGGATTACGAAGGTCTGGCGCAGATCGCGCAGGACTTTGTCATCAGTACCGTCAAGGTGAACGAAAAAAACGCCCCCGTGGTACTCGTTGCCCCCTTCCCGACCCAATACCAGCTGGAGCAGCTTGGCAAGCTGGTGCTGATCGACCGCACCCGCCCCTACATGCTCGACAAATATTTCGATGCCGACCACTTCATGGTGGTCAAAGAACCCCTCACCCAGGACGAACTGTTTGCCCGTATCTGTGATCAGCTGGAGGCGGAAGATCTGGTGGAAAGCGGCTTCAGAGCCTCACTACAGGAGCGGGAGCGGATCGTCTCCACCATGCTGGGAGAAGGGATCGCCCTGCCCCACTCTCTCGGTCTGCTGGCGCGCTGCACTCTGGTGTACACCGTACTGGCACCGCAGGGGATCGACTGGGGCAACGGGGAAATCGCGACGCTCATCTTCGTGCTGGCCATCAGCAAGGCCGATTATGAGGAGGCGATGGGTCTCTACGACCTGTTTCTGGCACTGATGAACGAAAAAGCCAGCAGGAACCTGCTGGCTTGTCGGGATTTTGCCAGCTTCAAAGCGCTGGCGCGTACCGGTTCATAACATATAACGAGGAGTGACTACTCCTCATTGAAGCCGGAGGTGAACAGCTCCACCACGGCGGCCAGAGCCTCGACCTCTTCGGGACCCTCAACCTGTACTTCCACCTGCCGCCCTTGCGCCGAATCCAGCATCAGCAGGCCGATGATGCTGTCAGCATCGGCCTCCACACCATCTTCATTGCGCAGCAGCACGTGGGCATCGAAACCCTGCACCAGCTCGAACAGCATCATGGCAGGTCTGGCATGAATACCCAGCTTGTTTTTCACTTCAACCGAGGCGGAAACAGTCATCGGGTCGTCCTATTGGTCCGTCAGGATTGGGGGGCACTCTTGTCGAGAGTGCGGTGGCGGATCTGCACGTTCTTGCCAAGCAAACGGAATGCACTGGCCAGCCGCTCTGCAATAAAGACCGAGCGGTGCTGACCGCCGGTGCAACCGATGCCGACCGTGAGGTAGCTGCGATTGTTGCGCTCCAGATGGGGCAACCAGGTCGCCAGCATGTTTTCGATCTGCTGAGTAAACAGCATCACGTCAGCCTGCGCCGAGAGGTAGTTGGCGACCGGCTCATCCTTGCCGGTGAAGGGCTTGAGCTCGGGGATCCAGTGCGGGTTGGGCAGGAAGCGGGCATCAAACACGAAGTCGGCATCCTTGGGGATGCCATATTTGAAACCGAACGACTCGAACACCAGCACCAGCTCGTTCTCTTTCTTGCCGAGTACCCGGGTTTTGATGAGCTCGCTCAGGTCGTGAATGCTGAGGGTGGTGGTGTCGATACGCAGGTCAGCAGTCGAGGAGAGTGGCGCCAGCAGGTGGGTCTCCTCCCGAATCGCCTCATCCAGCGACAGCTTGTTGCGTGAGAGGGGGTGCAAACGGCGGCTCTCGCCATAGCGCTTGAGCAGGGTGCCGTTGTCGGCGTCGAAGAAGAAGCTGGAGAACTCTACCCGCCCCTCATTGCGCACCTGAGCCAGCAGATTTTCCAGTTTCTCCGGATCGCTCGGCAGGTTGCGCACATCGATGCTGACCGCCAGCTTGTCGTACTGGCTCTCCACCGAGACAATCAGCTGGGGCAGCAAATTGACGGGCAGGTTATCCACACAGTAGTAACCCAGATCTTCCAGCACTCGCAGGGCTACCGTTTTACCGGAGCCCGAACGTCCACTTACCACGATTAACTGCATCTTGTTCCCTCACGCCAAAACGGGTGTCTCATCCTTGGCCTGCTGTCAGGCCGAGGTCATGATCTGATAGAGCTCTTCGTCGCTGGTTGCCTGACGCAACTGGCGGCAAACCGCCTTGTCACCCAGCTTGGAAGCCATCAGAGAAAGGGTCTTGAGATGCTGCTTGCACTCGCTTTCCGGCACCAGCAAGGCAAACAGCAGGTCAACCGGTTGATTGTCGATGGAGTCGAAAGGAATAGGGTCGGCAAAGGTCATCAGGATCGCGGTTGGCGGGAACTCATCGTCAATGCGACCGTGGGGGATCGCAATACCGGCACCGATCCCGGTACTACCCATTTTTTCACGGGCCAGCAAGCATTCAAACAGCGCCTGACGGGAGGTGCCAAGGCGTTCGGCGGCCAGCTCGCTGATGATTTCGAGGGCGCGTTTCTTGCTGGTACAAGGGACTGCACTCTTGGTGCAGTCCCGACTCAGTATGTGTTCAAGTTGCATGGTTATTTTTTATTTAACTTATCTTTGTGCTTGATGATCTGCCTGTCCAGCTTGTCGAGCAAGGTGTCTATCGCAGCATACATATCGGCATGTTCAGAGTTGGCAAACACTTCGCCACCGCTGACGTGCAATTTGGCTTCCGCTATCTGGTTCAGTTTTTCCACGCTAAGCACCACATGAACATTGTTGATGTGGTCGAAGTGACGCTCGAGTTTGGCAAATTTGTTATTCACATAATCACGCAGAGCTTCGGTGATCTCGACATGGTGTCCGGTCAGGTTAATTTGCATAACATCATCCTTTTGTTTGCCTAAACCAGGCGTTTGCGCTGATTGGAAGGTGGGATAAACAAGGATTCGCGATACTTAGCGATCGTGCGTCTCGCCACCATAATACCCTGTTCGGCCAGCAAATCCGCGATCTTGCTATCACTTAACGGCTTGGCAGGATTCTCTGCCGTGACCAGCTTCTTGATGAGCGCGCGAATTGCGGTCGATGAGCACTCTCCTCCTCCTTCGGTGTTCACATGGCTGGAGAAAAAAAACTTCAATTCGAAGATACCACGGGGGGTATGCATGTACTTCTGGGTCGTCACCCGGGAGATGGTCGACTCATGCATCTCTACCGCTTCGGCGATGTCATTGAGCACCATCGGCTTCATCGCCTCTTCACCATACTCGAAAAAGCCCTGTTGCTGCTCGACAATGCAACTGGCCACTTTCAGCAGGGTGTCATTGCGACTTTCCAGGCTCTTGATGAACCACTTGGCTTCCTGCAAATGGGAGCGAATAAACTGGGTGTCGGTGCTGCTGCGGGCGTTACGTGCCATGGCGGCATAGGTCTCGTTGACCCGGATGCGGGGGGCGGAGTCGGGATTGAGCTCGACCACCCACTTGCTGCCCTTCTTGACCACGGAGACGTCGGGGATCACGTACTGGGAGTCGCTCTGGATGATGCCGTTACCGGGACGCGGCTCCAGCAGCTGGATCAGATCCAGCACCTCCTTGAGGTCGCTCTCTTTGAGTTTTGTCTTGCGGGCGAGGGTGCGGTAATCCCGGTTGCCGAGCAGCTCCATGTGCTCGAGGATCACCTCCTTGGCCTCGTTGAGCCAGGGGGTCTGCGGGTCATACTGATCCAGCTGGATCAGCAAACACTCCTGCACAGAACGTGCAGCAATGCCGACCGGATCGAAGTGCTGCACCCGCTTGAGTACCGCCTCGACCTCATCGAGTTCCACCTCTACGTCATCGCTGGTGACGGCAGCCTGAATATCCTCCAGCGCAACGGTCAGATAACCGGATTCGTCGATGGCATCGATGATGGCGAGCGCGATGGCGGCATCCACATCGCTGAAAGGTGTGAGCCGCATCTGCCACAGCAGATAATCCTGCAGGTTTTCGGTAGTTTCACCCTGATAGACGCTATCTTCCCCATCGTGGATGGGGCCCGCACTTTGGGCAGTGCCGGCAGAGTAAACCTCGTCCCAGGTGGTATCCACCGGTAACTCGTCCGGCATCTGCTCCTGAGCCATGGCATCGCTGGAATCCAGCTGGCTGGCATCGACCGGCGCTTCCGGACTGGTCTCTTGCGCCTCGCTCTCTTCCTGCTCCAGCAGAGGGTTGTTTTCGAGCGCTTGCTGAATTTCCTGCTGAAGTTCCAGAGTGGAGAGCTGGAGCAGACGAATCGCTTGTTGTAATTGCGGCGTCATGGTCAGGGACTGACCGAGACGCAACTGTAATGTCGGCTTCATCTACGTCGGGATATCCTTATGTTCAGCGAGGCACTCGTCAAAGGAAATGAAGGCATGCCCCCTTACTATAGACTGAATTGATCGCCCAAATAGACGCGCTTGACCTGCTCATCGGCAAGGATGTCAGCCGGTGCACCTTCGGCAATCATCTTGCCGTGGCTGACGATATAGGCCTTCTCACATACGTCCAGAGTCTCTCTGACGTTGTGGTCGGTAATCAAGACGCCAAGACCTCTATCTTTCAGATGCTGAATGATCTTCTTGATGTCTATCACAGAAATCGGGTCAACCCCTGCAAAGGGTTCATCCAGCAGAATAAAACGCGGCTCGGCCGCCAGCGCACGGGCGATCTCGACCCGACGGCGTTCACCGCCGGAGAGGCTCTGACCCAGGTTGTCGCGAATGTGGGTGATATTGAACTCTTCCAGCAGTTGCTGAACTTTGTCCTCACGCTCCTCGCGACTCAACCCCTTGCGGGTCTGCATCACGCCCATCAGGTTGTCGAACACCGACAGGCGACGGAAGATTGAGGCCTCCTGCGGCAGGTAACCGATGCCATTGCGCGCGCGCGCATGCATGGGCTGCAGGCTGATGTCCTGATCGTCGATGGTGATGAGACCGGCATCGCGCTGCACCAGCCCCACAATCATGTAGAAGGAGGTGGTCTTGCCCGCCCCGTTGGGGCCGAGCAGGCCGACAATCTGGCCAGTGCCCACTTCAAGGCTGACGTCACTCACCACCATGCGGCGCTTATAGCTCTTCTGCAGGCCCACTGCTTTTAACACTGCCATGGCTTATTTTCCCTGCTTCTTCTGGTCGGCGGGCTTGTCGAAATTCTCTACCTGATCCGGCAGGAACACGGTTTTGACCCGCTGGCTCGGGCTCTTGCTCTCGGCAATCATCTTCTGTTTGACGATGTCGTAGCGGATTAGATCGCCATTGACCTGGCTATCTTCCTGCTTGAGCTGACCGTTGCCGGTGATGGTCACCAGCCGGTTCTTCAGCTCGTAGCGGATGGTATTGCCGTGGGCATTGACCGGCTTGCCGTTATCCAGGATCTGGAAGAAGGTGGCGGGCTTGCCGTAGGCAGTCATCACCTCGGCCCCTTTCTCGCCGGAGCGGGTCACTACCACCTTGTCAGCCTTGATCCGGATGGTGCCCTGATTGATGGTCACATCCTCTTCGAAGGTGATGCGGTTGTCCTGCATCTCGGCCACCTGTTTGACGGCATCGACGTAAACCTTCTCGGCAAAGTCGGACTCTTTGGCGGTCACCGCACCACACAACAATAGGGCTGCGAGGGCCAGATTAGCGTTTTTCATTGAAATAGATGGCATGGCCTTGATCCAGTAACTCAAAATATTTGCGGTCCAGATGGCCCTTGAGGCCAACCCCTTGGGTCTGGAAATCCCGACCCAGAATGTTCACTTCCCGGTTGCTGCGCACATCCTGTGTCACCAGATCCAGCTCCAGATAGGGGGTATCCAGTGTGGAGATAAAGGAAGTAGGCAGCAGACCATCCAGATGCACCTTGTCCCGCAGGATGACGTTGTCGCCGGTGTTGAGCACGCCGGTTTCGGCGGTCACCTTCCACTCGGCAGCCCCCTGATCGTCATACATGTAGACCACCGGCTTGTCGAAGGTGGCCTGCTCGAGGATTTGATAATACTCGGCGTAGGTCGACTCCAGCCGCTCGGTGCGCTTGCCGTTGATATCAAAACGGGTGGTCACCAGATCTTTGGCGACAAAATCCGGCTGATAGTTTTCGATTTTGACGGCGCTCTCAGGCACCAGCTCAACCTTGCCCAACTGCCAGGCAACCAGCGCGACCAGAAACAACAGGGCAAACAACAGGGTCTGTCTGCTCATACCGAGGCCTCGGGCTGATAATCGTCGTGGCCCTGCGCCTGCAAAATGAGGTCACACACCTCACGCACCGCGCCCATGCCACCGCCAAGCCGGGTCACCATATCGGCACGACTCAGCACCAGCGGATGGGCATCGGCCACCGCGATACCCAGGCCGCAGGCGGCCATCACCGGCAGATCGATGGTGTCATCGCCCATATAGGCGGCCTGTTCAGCAGTCAGCCCCAGCTTGGCCAGCAGCGCTTCGAAGTGAGGCAGCTTTTTATCAGCCCCCTGCACCACATGAGCCACCCCCAGGCTTTTCATCCGATCGCTGACGATACGGGAGTTGCGCCCAGTGATGATGGCGATCTCGATCCCGGCATTGAGCAGTGCTCGCATGCCCGCACCATCACGGGTGCAGAAGGTTTTCAGCTCTTCGCCGTTGTTTCCCATGTAGATGAGGCCGTTGGAGAGCACCCCGTCCACATCGCACACCAGCAGGCGGATTTGCGCCGCCTTCTCAAACTGGCTGCGCGTCACCGGACCATAGAGGGTCGGTACGTTTTGCATCAAATTACTCCGGCTTTCAGCAGGTCGTGCATGTTGAAGGCGCCGAGCGGGCGTTTCTCTTCATCCACGACCAGTAATCCGTTGATTTTTCTCGTTTCCATCAGCTTGACGGCTTCCGCAGCCATCATCTCTGGACCTACGGTAACACAGTTGGCCGTCATCACGCGGCTGATGGGGGTGTGATGGATATCGATCTGCTGGTCAAGAATGCGGCGCAGGTCGCCATCGGTAAAGAGCCCGGCCAGCAGGCCATTGCCATCGACCACTGCCGTCATACCGAGTCCCTTGCGGCTCACTTCCAGCAGCGCCTGGCTGATGGTGGCATCTATCCCTACCCGGGGCAACAGATCGCCACTGTGCATCAGGTCGCCGACCCGCAGCAACAGACGCTTGCCCAGGGAACCGCCCGGGTGAGAGAGGGCGAAGTCATCGGCGGTAAAACCGCGTGCTTCCAGCAGGGCGACCGCCAGGGCATCGCCCATCACCAGAGTTGCCGTGGTGCTGGAAGTGGGTGCCAGACCCAGCGGGCAGGCCTCTTTCTCCACCTTGATGCACAGGTGCACGTTGGCCTCTTTGGCCATGGTGGAGGCGGGATTGCCGGTCATGCAGATGAGCGGAATGCCGCGGCGCTTGAGTACCGGCAGCAGAGCCAGAATTTCGTCGCTCTCACCGGAGTTGGAGATGGCGATGATAAGATCGCCGCTGGAGATCATCCCCAGATCGCCATGACTCGCTTCTCCCGGGTGAAGGAAGAAGGCCGGTGTGCCGGTGCTGGCGAGGGTGGCGGCGATCTTGCTGCCGATATGGCCCGATTTGCCCATGCCGGTGACCACTATCTTGCCACCGCAGCGCAGCACCATTTCGCACGCCTTGTCGAAGGCGTCGTTCAGATACTGATAGAGTCCATCAATGGCTTGCTTTTCTGTGTCCAGCACCGCGCGGGCACTGCGACGAAAATCGAACAGTTCAGACACTTTCTCAGGCTTTACAGACATAAAGACACAGCTCCGGGCCGAAATTAGCTGCGGGATTATAAAAAAGTCTGCCCGGATAAGCGAATCGGATGGCAAGTCCCGCTCTCAATGACGCACTTTGTTACAGAAAACTGTCGTGCAAATGGGCTTGCAGCCTGTTCAATAGTTGTTCCTTGCTGTTGCTTAGACCTAGACTACCCCATAAAATTCGCACCTCATTTACACCGGATGGACAATTGTTTGAACAATGACCTGATCACCATCTCCGATCTGACCTTCAGTCACGGAGATCGGCTGTTGTATGACGGGATCAACCTGACCATTCCTCGTGGCAAGGTAACCGCCGTCATGGGCCCGAGCGGCATCGGTAAAACCACCCTGCTGCGGCTGATCGGTGGCCAGCTCAAGCCGGAGTCCGGTCACATTCTGTTTGACGGGGAAGATATCCCCACCCTCTCCCGTTCGCGCCTCTATGAAGTGCGCAAACGGATGAGCATGCTGTTCCAGAGCGGCGCCCTGTTTACCGGCATGACGGTCTACGACAACGTGGCCTTCCCGCTGCGGGAGCACTCCGGCCTGCCGGAGGAGCTGATCCACACCATCGTCATGATGAAACTGCAGGCGGTGGGCTTGCGCGGCGCAGCGAAACTGATGCCCTCCGAGCTCTCCGGCGGCATGGCGCGCCGGGCAGCGCTGGCTCGGGCCATCGCCCTTGACCCCGACCTCATCATGTATGACGAGCCGTTTGTCGGGCAGGACCCCATCACCATGGCGGTACTGGTCAAACTGATCAAGGAGCTGAACGATGCCCTCGGTATCACCTCCGTCATCGTCACCCACGACGTGAAAGAGGTGCTGAGCATCGCCGATTACGCCTACATCATTGCCAATCGCAAGGTGGTGGCGCACGGTACGCCGGATCAGCTGCGCGAGGAGCACAATCCCGAAGTCGAGCAGTTCCTCAAAGGATTGCCCGATGGTCCTGTTCCGTTTCATTTTCCGGCAGGCGATCTGCTACAGGATCTCTGATGTTGATAAGTCAAATAAGCAAGCTGGGGCGGGTCGGAGTGCGGTTTATCAGCTCCGTCGGTCGCGCCACCATCATGTTGTTCCATGCGCTGGCGGGCAAACCCGAACCGCGCAAGCACTTCCCGCTGCTGATCCAGCAGTTGTATGTGGTGGGCGTACAGTCGGTGGCCATCATTCTGGTCTCCGGCCTGTTCATCGGCATGGTGCTCTCGCTGCAGGGTTACAACGTATTGAAGGATTTCGGCGCCGAGCAGAGCCTGGGTCCGCTGGTCTCCCTCTCCCTGCTGCGGGAGCTGGGTCCTGTGGTCACGGCGCTGCTGTTTGCCGGCCGTGCTGGTTCGGCCCTGACCGCTGAAATTGGCCTGATGAAGGCCACCGAGCAACTTTCAAGCCTCGAGATGATGGCGGTCGACCCGCTGCGCCGGGTGGTCGCCCCCCGCTTCTGGGCTGGCGTCATCAGCATGCCGCTGCTGGCCTTTATGTTCAGCCTGATCGGCATCTTCGGCGGCAAGCTGGTCGGCGTGGACTGGCTCGGCGTGGACGAAGGGGGCTTCTGGTCTGCCATGCAGGCCTCCGTCGACTGGCATGAAGACATCATGCAGGGCGCCATCAAGAGCCTGATTTTCGCCCTGGTGGTCACCTGGATTGCGCTCTTTAACGGCTATGATGCCAAGCCGACCTCGGCCGGGATCAGTCAGGCCACGACCCGAACTGTGGTCCACTCATCCCTCGCCGTGCTCGGCCTGGATTTTATACTCACTGCAGTCATGTTTGGATAAGGTAAAGATGAAGTTCAGCAAAGTAGAATTCCTGGTCGGCACCTTCATGCTGGCTGGCATCGGTGCCATTCTGGCACTGGCCCTGCAAGTGGCCGGTTTGAGCTTCAAACCGGAAGGAGAAACCTATACCCTGCGCGCGCATTTCGATAATATCGGCGGCCTGAAAGTGCGTTCGCCGGTCAAGGTCGGCGGCGTGGTGGTCGGTCGGGTCAGCGACATCGTACTGGACCCGAAAACCCAGGTGCCCGAAGTGACCCTGATGATGCAAAAGAGCGCTGGCGAGTTCGCCGATACCAGTTCCCTCTCCATCCTCACCTCCGGTCTGCTCGGCGAGCAGTACATCGGTCTGGCCCCCGGCTTCAGCGATGAGGAGATGGGCACCGAGATGCTCAAGGATGGCGACCTGATTGAAGACACCAAATCCGCCATCGTACTGGAAGATCTGATTGGCAAGTTCCTCTACAGCCAATCCTCCGACAGCAAATCAGACAGCAAGAAGGAGTAATCATGTTCAAGAAAATCGCCCTGCTGCTGGGCCTGATGACCAGCATGCTCTTTTCCCTGTCTGCCCCGGCCGCAGTCGATGCCACCGACCCCAACGCGTTGGTGGATCAGGCTGCCAAGCAGACCTTTGCCCGCCTGAAGGCCGATCAGGCCCAGGTGAAAAGCAATCCGGATCACCTGCGGGTGATCATCCGCGAAGAGCTGCTGCCCTATGTGGACAACCGCTTCGCCGCCTACAAGGTGCTTGGCAACCAGATTAAAGAGACCACCGAAGCGCAGCGCAATGCCTTCGTCGAGGTGTTCACCGAGTACATGGTGAGCTCCTACGCCGATGCGCTGGCCCATTTTGACAAGCAGACCGTCAAGGTCGAGCCGGGCAAAGCTCCCAGCGGCAACATCACCGCCGTCAATGTCAGCGTGAAAGAGGCCGGCAAGCCGGACATCTTCCTCGAGTTCAAGCTGCGCAAGAACAACAAGACCGGCGAATGGAAAGCCTTCGACATGGTGGCAGAGGGGATCAGCCTGCTCTCCGCCAAGCAGAGCGAGCTGGGCGGCCTCATTCGCCAGAATGGCATCGATGCAGTGATCGCCCAGTTGCGCGAGCACAACGCCAAGCCGCTGGTACTCAAACCATGACCCTCAACGGTGAGCTGCAGGCGCCACAGGTCAATGACCTGTGGCAACGCCGCGCCGAATGGTGGCAGGACGACCAGCTCGAGCTCGGCGGCGTCACCACCCTCGACTCCGCCGGACTGGCCCTGCTGGTCAAATGGGCCAAAGCCGTATTAGCGCGAGGCGCCACACCGCAACTGGTGGGCGCCTCCAGTGATTTCTATACCCTGGCCAACCTCTACGGGGTGGCCGGGCTGTTTCAGTCAACCCCGCTCACAACTGAGGACGCATAATGCAAGTCTCTGAAATTGAAGCGATACTCCTTGAGGCTCTGCCATTGTCCGAAGTCCATGTCAAAGGGGACGGTAGTCACTACCAAGTGATCGCCGTCGGTGACATGTTTGACGGCATGAGCCGGGTCAAGAAGCAGCAGGCCATCTATGCCCCGCTGATGGACAAGATCGCCAGCAACGCCATTCACGCCCTCTCCATCAAGGCGTTCACCGACGCCGAGTGGAAACGCGAACGTAAATTCCTATTGCCCTCCTGATTTGGTAACGAAGTAAAAATGGACAAATTCAAAATCGATGGTCGTTGTACTCTCAACGGCGAAGTGACCATCTCCGGCGCCAAAAACGCCGCGCTGCCGATCCTGTTCGCAACCCTGCTCTGTGATGAAGAGGTTCACCTCTCCAACGTGCCGCGCCTGAAAGATGTGGGCACCACCATCAAGCTGCTGGAAATGCTGGGCGCCACCACCAAGGTCAACGGCAATGTGACCGTGCTGACCGGTGCCGTGAACAACCACGTTGCCCCCTACGAGCTGGTGAAGACCATGCGCGCCTCCATTCTGGCGCTGGGCCCGCTGGCCGCCCGTTTCGGCGCGGCTGACGTCTCCCTGCCCGGCGGCTGCGCCATCGGTGCCCGTCCGGTCAACCTGCACGTCCACGGCCTGGAGCTGATGGGCGCCAAGATCACCATCGAAGATGGTTACATCAAGGCCCGTGTCGATGGTCGCCTGAAAGGCGCCCACATCCTGATGGATATGGTCTCCGTGACCGGTACCGAAAACCTGATGATGGCCGCGACCCTGGCTGATGGCCGCACCGTGATCGAAAACGCCGCACGCGAGCCGGAAGTGGTCGATCTGGCCAACTTCCTCAATACTCTGGGCGCCAAGATTCAGGGTGCGGGCACCGACACCCTGACCATCGACGGTGTCGAGCGTCTGCACGGCGGCAACTACAGTGTGCAGCCTGACCGCATCGAAACCGGAACCTTCCTGGTGGGCGCAGCGGTCACCGGCGGCAAGATCACCTGCCGCAAGACCGACCCGACCCTGCTGGAAGCGGTACTGGTCAAGCTGGAAGAGGCTGGCGCCCTGATTGAGAAGGGTGAAGACTGGATCACCCTCGACATGACTGGCCGCACCCTCAAGCCGGTCACCATCAAGACCGCCCCCTACCCGGCCTTCCCGACCGACATGCAGGCACAGTTCACCGTGCTGAACGCCGTCGCCAAAGGCACCGGCATGGTCACCGAGACCATCTTCGAGAACCGCTTCATGCACGTTCCCGAACTGGTACGGATGGGCGCAGACATCGAACTGCAGGGCAACGTAGCCATCTGCCGTGACACCGAGCAACTCAAGGGTGCCCAGGTAATGGCGACCGATCTGCGCGCCTCCGCCAGTCTGGTACTGGCCGGCTTCGTGGCCGAAGGCTCCACCATCGTCGACCGTATCTATCACATCGACCGTGGCTACGAAGACATCGAGCAGAAGCTGCAGGGTCTGGGTGGCCGCATCGAGCGCATCAAGGGCTGATAGCCCACTGATCGCAGGCCGATAAAAAGGCCCCCTCGCGTTGGCGAGGGGGCCTTTTTCATGGTTTCGGTTCTCTGTTGAAACCGGGATCAGTGACCCGCCAGCTTCATATTCTCTACCAGCACCGAGCCGGTCTTGAGACTGGATCGCTCATCCTCGTCACGGCCCACCGCCACGATGTGGCTGAACATCTCGGCCAGATTGCCGGCGATGGTGATCTCCTCGACCGGATAGGCTATTTCGCCATTCTCGACCCAGAAACCGGCGGCGCCGCGGGAGTAGTCGCCATTGACGATATTGACCCCCTGCCCCATCAGCTCGGTCACCAACAGGCCGGTGCCCATCTCTTTCAGCATGCCCTGAAAATCCTGGCCGGTATTGGAAACCTGCCAGTTGTGGATGCCACCGGCATGACCCGTGGTGGTCAACCCCAGCTTGCGAGCGGAGTAGGAGGTAAGCAGCCAACTCATCAGCTCGCCGTTACGGATGATATCCATATCGCGGGTACGCACCCCTTCCCCATCGAACGGGGTACTGGCGAGCCCGCCCAGCAGGTGGGGGAACTCCTGAATAGTGAGCCACTCGGGCAGGATCTGCTTGCCCAACTTGTCGAGCAGGAAGCTCGACTTGCGATAGAGGTTGCCACCGCTGATAGCCATCACCAGATGGCCCCACAGGCCGGAGGCTGTGTCAGGGTGGAACAGCACAGGCGCATGACGGGTAGAGATCTTGCGGGCGCCGAGGCGGGAGACGGTACGCTCAACGGCTTCGTCGGCAATGCGCTGCGGGCTCCAGAGCCCGTCGAGGGTACGGCTGGAGGAGTAGCCGTAATCCCGTTGCATGTCGCCATCCTGCTCGCCGATCAGCACGCAGCTCAGAGAGTTGCGCGACGCCGCGTAGCCTTTGACGAAGCCGTGGCTGTTGCCATAGACCTTGATGCCAAGATGGCTGGAGAAACCGGCGCCGTCGGAGTGCTTGATACGGGCATCGCGACCCAGAGCGAGTCGTTCGCACTCGATGGCCAGTTCGATCCCGCGCTGGGGATCCAGCTCGATTTGGTGACACAGTTGCAGATCGGGGGCATCCCAGGCCAGCAGCTCGGCGTCCGCCAGACCGGCGCAATCATCGGCCGAGGTGTGACGGGCAATCTCGATGGCCGCTTCAACGGCGGCACGAATGGCGGGTTTGCTCAGATCGGTGGTCGAGGAGGATCCTTTGCAACCATCGCGATAGACGGCAATGCCGAGGGCGCCATCCTTATTGAATTCAATGCTTTCCAGTTCACAACCCCGGGTGTTCACCGACAACCCGGTCTGCTTGCTGATGGAGACTTCGGCCAGCGAGGCGCCCAGTCCCTTGGCTATCTCCAGGGCTTCGGCAACCACGGCCTCGAGATGGGCTTGATCCTGGCGGATTTGGTCTTGCTGATCCATAACTCACATCTGTATGAAAGAAGGAAAGGGGGGTAAGCATATCAGACCCCTGCGCCCAGCGGGAGAAGCTGGTAACATATCCGCCAAACGTGAATGACAGGAATCAAGAGACCGATGAGTCAATATCAAGACGACAACGAGTTCGAAGACTGGGGCCCCAGCAAGAGCCAGCTCAAGCGCGATGCCGAAGCATTGCAGAAAATGGGGGAAGAGATCGTCTCCCTCAGCCACAGCGAGCTGGAAAAAATCCCGTTGGATGAAGAGCTTGCAGAAGCTGTCGAGCTGGGTCGCAAACTCAAGCCGAAGAAGGATGAGTCCTTCCGTCGCCATCTGCAGTTCATCGGCCGCCTGATGCGCAGCCGCGATATCGAGCCGATTGCCGAAGCGCTTTCCATCATCAAGAACCGTCACTCCACCGTGAATGCACGTCTGCATCGGCTGGAGCAGTGGCGAGAGCGCCTGATCACCGAAGGTGACAGCGCCCTCAACGAGCTGATGTCCCAGTTCCACGAGCTGGATCGCCAGAAACTGCGCCAGCTGATCCGCTCCGCCAACAAGGAGCGGGAGCTGAACAAGCCGCCGGTCGCCTACCGCGAGATGTACCAGTATCTGCGCGGCGAGATCGAAGACCTGCTGTGATCCCCGAAACACGCCTCCCCTCGGGGAGGCGTGTTTCTATTGATGCCTTTTTCTCTCCACATCCCCTGCCATCCCTGCGCGTTTAATATATCCACCATTTTGCTACCCCAGCCATAACGGCTCATCTCAACAGCCCCGTTAAATCGCAGCTTCAGAGCAGTTCAAGATAAATCCGTTAACAACTTCGCATCATTTTGTTTGACATATTGAACGGCCTTGGCAGACTGAAGAGAGGATCCATGCCGTCGCTGTCCAGGCTGACCAACGATTCTGTCACTCGGCCCGACGCGGGATCCCATGACCATGCCTTGAGGCATGCCCTTGCCCTAGCGGTTTGCAAGGGCCTGCCCAAGGCGAAGGATGAGACTTCAACGCCAAGGATAATCAAGGTGCCCTATGCCAAATCCCCAGCCTCCCGCTCCCCGTAAACCTGTCGTGCTGATGACCATGGGCGCCCAGCCCCGCAACGGCCACGCCTATCAGGTGATGACCCACAAATACATCATGCCGATGGTGGAGATAAGCGGCTGCGTCCCGCTGCTGGTGCCCACCTGCTGCGGCACCACCGATCTGGAGCAGTATCTGGATCTCGCCGATGGGGTCTATCTGAGCGGCGCCGGCTCCAACATCGATCCGGCCCTCTACGGTCAGGAGAACCTCACGCCAGAAAAACAGCAAGACAGGGATCGCGACCTGTTCGATCTGCCCCTCATCAAGGGGGCGCTCGCCCGTGGCTTGCCGATCCTCGGTATCTGCCGCGGAATGCAGGAGATCAACGTGGCGCTGGGGGGAGACATCCATCAGAAGGTCTATAACGAGCCGGGTTATGACGATCACCGGGAGGATGCCGACGATCCGGTCGACGAGCAGTATGGGCCGAGCCATCAGATCAAACTGCTGCCCGGCAGCTGGTTTGCCGAACTGATAGGGGAAGAACAGATTCCGGTCAACTCCCTGCATGGGCAGGGCATCAACCGGTTGGGGAAGGGTCTGGAGCCGTTGGCCCACGCCGAAGATGGGCTGATCGAGGCACTTCATGCTCCCGCTCTGTCACCCTTTTTGCTGGCAGTGCAGTGGCATCCGGAGTGGAAGGCCAATGAAAACCCCCACTCCATCAAGATCTTTCAAGCCTTTGGCGATGCCTGCCGCCAGCGCTGTGCACTGATGGCAGCGAGTTAACCCCTCATCGATTCAGTCGCCAAACCCGCGCGCCTTGAGCTTGGGCAGTCCGCCCCGCTCGGGGCGCAAGGTGCGGCAGATATCCATCCCCTTGAGCCCGCGCTGGATATGGTCAGGCGAATGACCAAACACCATGCCGTTGCTGCGGTAGAGGTTGTTGTCATCCAGCTCGAACTTCTCGCCGCCAATCAGCAACTGCTCGCGGCCATTGACCGTGTCACCCCGCTTGATGGGCACCTTCATGTCGCTCAGCACCTCGCCGGTGGCACACCCCTCACGCCAGCGCGCCTCGCTGGAGAAGGGGGTAATGGCTATTTCACGCCAGGAGCCATCCCGGAATTCGACCCGATACTTCTCGGCCAGCAGGTCGCAGCCAGCCAATGGAAACAGGGCCATCAAACAGATGATTTTCTTTGAAAATTTCACTCAATCGCACTCCTTTGCCCGGTTCTGCACAGGATAAATAAATTGCCGCCCCAACGCACCATTTCCCCGCGCCGCAGCAGCTATGCTGGAAATAAAACCACAATAAGGTGCTGCTATGGCTGGCGAAAACCTCACCGCGCTACCGACACTGATCTGGATTGGCGAACACCCGTTCTGGACCCTGCTCACCCTCTCCCTGATGCTGCTCCACTTCTGGCGCCGTCCGGGACAGCGACGGGAGCTGCTCTCCGAGCTCAGTTTCGTGATGATTAGCGCGGTGGTGATCCTGCTGATCCAGCTGGAAGGGGGCTGGTTCAAACTGCCGCTGCCCCATCAATTGCTGATCGAGATCTCCACCCTGCTGGCTGGCCTGATACTGGTCAAGATATGGGGGATCCTGCTATTCGAGTTTCTGCTCCCCCTCTGCCATGTGCGGATCCCGCGGATCATCGCCGATATCGTCATCACCATCGGCTATATCGGCTGGGGTCTGTTTCGCCTCTACGCCTCCGGCATGGCGCTCGGGGAGATAGTCACCACCTCCGCGGTAATCACCGCGGTCATCGCCTTCGCCATGCAGGACACCCTTGGCAACCTGCTGGCCGGGGTCTCCATTCAGCTCGACAACTCCATCGCCATCGGTGACTGGCTGCAAGTGGATACCACCCAGGGCTGGGTGGTGGAGATCAACTGGCGTGCCACCACCATCGAGACCCGCAACTGGGAGACAGTCGTCATCCCCAACAGCCATCTGCTCAAACAGCGCTTCACCGTGCTCGGGCGCCGTCGCGGCGAACCGCTGCAGTGGCGGCGCTGGGTCTGGTTCGATCTGACCCTGGATACCCTGCCGACCCAGATCATCGCGCTGATCGAGAAATCCCTGCGGGAGACCAAGCTCCCCTGCGTCGCCAAGCATCCGCAACCGGACTGCCTGCTGATGAACGTCGAAGGTGGCATCGCTCGCTATGCAGTGCGCTACTGGCTCACTGACCTGGCTCGCGACGATCCGACCGACTCCATGGTGCGCAGCCTTATCGATGCCGCCCTGCGCCGCAACGATCGCCGCCTCACCCCGCCGATCTTCAACGTCTTTATGGCCAAGGAGAAGCAGCATCTGGATGCCCGCCACAAGCGCCACACAGCCGAACGAACCGATACCCTGCGCAAGCTGCCGCTGTTTGCCATGTTGCAGGAGAACGAGCTGCTCCAGCTGGCCGATCAGGTGAAGTTCGCCCCCTTCGTCAGCGGCGACATCATGCTGGAGCAGGGGGATGTCTCCAGCTGGCTGTTCGTGCTGGTCAAAGGGGAGGCCGAGATGGTGGTCAATGTCGAAGGGCGAGAGCTGAAACTCGGTACGCTCAACGCGGGAGACTTTTTTGGCGAACTGAGCCTGCTCACCGGCGAGCCCAGCTCCTTCACGGTGCGGGCGGTGGCCACCGTCGAAACCTATCGCATCAATCAGGCAATGTTTCAGGAGTTGGTGATGCAGCGCGAGTCGCTGGTCGAGCCCCTCTACCGGGTGCTGAGCGACCGCCAGCAGGAGCAGCGGGCCCTGCTGGAGCGGGAGGCGGAAGCCATGAAGCAACCACCACAACAGCTTGATCTGCTTGATAAACTGATGAAGCTGTTCGGCGGAAGATGACGTAGCATGGCATCGTATTGAGGACGTGAAGAGAGAACCGCAGCCATGTTACTGACTACCCTGGCCCTTGCCGCCAGCCTGCAATTTGATTGTCCCGCCACCATCGAGAGTCGCCAGCAGCTGCTGACCCCGCAGCAGGGCTGGCAGGCGTTCACTCGCAATGACGATGGCAAACCGGACGAAACCCTCAGCCACCGGCTCGATAATCTGGCCCTGTTCGACGGAGATCCTGCCGAACTGGCCCAACTCAAACCGGATAATGGCGACAGCGACGAGATCCACTACTGGAGCCAGCTCGATAGCAGCCTGCGCCCGCTCTATCTGGTCTGCCGCTATCAGAACAGCGCCATCACCCTGCAGCAGCCGCTACCCGTCGGCATCAGTTACTGCCGCATCAACCAGCGCGATCGCTACACCCTGCTCGGGCTGATTTGCCGCAAATAGCGGTCGTGACCCCTTGCCATACATCGCTATTCGCTGACAGCCATTACCGCCTGAGCCGGGCCACCCGCCAGCGCCATCAGAGCAGCAGCTCGGCCAGCTCCTCCAGTGCCGTCAGCTCCACGTCCGGCAACAGTTGCAGCTGTTGCCACGGTTGCTGCCGTTCGTTGAGCCAGGCGGCGCGAAAGCCGTGCAAACGGGCCCCCAGCACATCCGTCTCGGGATGATCCCCCACATGGAGGATCCGCCCCGCTGGCAGCTTGAGGGCACTGCGGGTCTGCTCAAACATATCCGGCGCCGGTTTCATTCTGGCGCCCGCCCCCGCCTTGCAGACCAGCGTGAAGTAGCGATCCAGTCCTGCCTGAACCAGATCCAGATTACCGTTGGTGATGACCACCAGCGGGTAGCGTTCGGCCAATCTGGCCAGCAGCTGATGAGTGGACTCGCTCACCTCGATCTTCGAGCGCTCTACCAGAAACGCAGCAAACACCTGCTCCGCCTCGCGGCTGGCCTGCTGGTCGGCCATCCCCCCCTCGACCATGGCGGTACGGATGGTCTGCTGGCGCGCCAGACTGACATCGTGGCGCAGCCCGGGGTTGGCCAGCAACACAGCGCGTTTTAGCTCCAGCCAGCGTGGCTTGTCGAGCATGGCTGTCGCCAGATATTCGCTGCGCAGATGGCTCAGCATCCACTGCTCGGCGCGCACGATGGCGGGGCCGTTGTCATAGAGGGTGTCATCGAGGTCAAACGAGATGGCAGCAACCGGCTGCCAGCGGCGATAGAAGTGCATGGACTCTCCTCTGCAACGGGGGCTCATGGCCCGTTATTCATCGTCCTGCGCATCCGGGTCACGCTTGGCCCTGGGGTGGGCGCTGTCGTAAACCTTGGCCAGATGCTGGAAGTCGAGGTGGGTATAGATCTGGGTGGTAGAGAGGTCGGCATGTCCCAGCAGCTCCTGTACCGCCCGCAGATCGCCGGAGGACTCCAGCATATGGGTGGCGAAGCTGTGGCGCAGCTTGTGGGGATGGACGTGGGCGTTGAGCGCCTGCTTGTTGCCCCAGCCATCGAGGCGGGCTTGCACCGAACGGGCCGACAGCCGCTGCTTGCGGCTGGAGACAAACAGCGCCTCGCTCTCGTCCCCGGCCAGCAGCGGGCGCACCTTGAGCCACTTCTGCAACCACTCGACCGCCATCCGGCCGATGGGCAGCACCCGCTCCCGCGAGCCCTTGCCAGTCACCTTGAGCTGACGGTCGTCGAGCTTCAGATCCACCAGATTGATCCCCACCAGCTCAGCCAGACGCAGCCCTGAAGAGTACATCAGCTCCATGATGGCGCGATCCCGCACCGCCAGCGGATCCTGCTCGTCGGTGATGTTGAGCAGCTGGTGCATCTCGTCCACATCGAGGTTTTTCGGCAGCGGCCGCCCCTGTTTGGGGGTGACGATACCGCGAGCCGGATTGGCGGTCAGCCGCCCCTGCCGCACCTGCCAATCGCAAAAGCTGCGCAGGGCCGAGACCTTGGTGGAAAGGGAACGAGGAGCAAGTCCCCCCTTGTGCATCCGGGTCACCAGAGTGCGCACCTGGCTCGCCTCGAGCCGACCCCAGTCAGTGAGCCCCAGGGCCACCAGCTCGGCGGTCATCGCCTCCAGATGGGCTTGATAGTTATTGCGGGTATGAGGGCTGAGCTGACGCTCGACCCTCAGGTATTCGATAAAGGCCGCCAGTTCGTCCGCCAGTGCCGCAGGCAGTGGCGGTGCGACGACGGGAGCTTTGGCGGGCGCCCTGGCCGGTGTTCTAGCCATGAGTCAACTCGGGCAGACGCAGTTGCAGCAGGCGCCCCAGTTGGCCCAGCAGCAGGGTGTCGTTGTGGGGAGTAAAATGGCCGGGATCCGAGCTGGCGAAGGCCAGCACACCGAGATCGCCGAGCCGCATCAGGGCCACCGAGTTGACCAGCACATCGTGGCCAAACAGCGCCTGCTTCTCGCTCTGGCTCAGGCGGCCAAAGTAGTAATCCTGCCCCGGCAGACGCTGACCCAGCAGGGATTCGAGCTGCTTGCCCTGTGCCAGAAAGCGCTGCTCGGGCCCGCTCAGGGTAAACTTCTTGGGATTGAGCCAGAGCCGCAACCCGGTCAGGCGCAGCCGCTGGACAAAGGCCTTGCCCATCACGGCACTCACTTCGAACAGGGTCTGGCAACCGTACAGCTCGCCGTAGAGATCGGCATAGACCCGGAAGATCCGTTCGTTCTCGCTGGCGATCCCCATCAATTCGGTGATCTCCTGCTCCAGCTGTTCGATCCGCTCGCGCTGACGCTCCAGCTGGCGCTCGACCAGCGAGACCGACCCTTTGCGTTCATGGGGAATGCGGATCCGGTCCAGCACGGCGGCATGGCGTTGGAAAAACTCGGGATAACGGGCCAGGTACTCCAGCACAGTGGCTTCATCCACCGATTGCTCCTGCCGTTTGAGTTCGCTCATAAATTGGTTGATCCATCAGAGAAATGGGGCTCGCTGCCCCGACATCATGGGCAAAGGGGGCCAACGCCCCCCGTACCTGAACCTTTATCGGCTAAACCTCTATCTGGCCGTCAAACACATGCTCGGCGGGGCCTGTCATATAGACCGGCTGGCCCGGCCCCTTCCAGGCGATGGTCAGCTTGCCGCCCGGCAGACTGACGGTGACCCGCTCCTTGAGCTTGCCCTGACTGATGCCAATCACCGCCGCCGCACAGGCACCGGTGCCGCAGGCCAGAGTCTCGCCACAGCCCCTTTCGAATACACGCAGCTTGATCTCGGTGGCGTTGACCATCTCCATGAAACCGACGTTGACCCGCTCGGGAAAACGCTCGTGGCGCTCCATGATGGCACCGAGCGTCTCGACCGGTGCATCGGCGACCGAAGGCACCTCGATGACGCAGTGGGGATTGCCCATGGAGACCACGCCACACATCACGGTATGCTCCTGCGCCCGCAGCAGATAGGTTTTCTCTGCCTTCTGGGCCCGGAACGGGATCTTGCCCGGCTCAAACTGGGGAACACCCATGTTGACCGTGACCTGATTCTCCCCCTCCAGCTGCAACACGATGCGACCCCGGGCGGTACTGACCGCGATGCGATCCCGGTTGATCAGCCCCTTGAGACGCACGAAACGGGCAAAACAGCGGGCACCGTTGCCACACTGCTCCACCTCGCTGCCATCGGCATTGAAAATGCGATAGTGAAAGTCGAGTTCAGGGTCATAGGGCGGCTCCACCAGCAGCAGCTGGTCAAAGCCGATCCCGAAGTGGCGATCTGCCAGCTTCTTGATGACGTCATTGCTGAAAAATACCTTCTGGGTGACGCCATCCACCACCATGAAGTCGTTGCCCAAGCCATGCATCTTGGAAAAATCTATCAACATCGTGCATTCCTGTGCTGTTAGGGCTGTAAAAATTCACCGAACCAAGGGTCGCCAAGCGCCATGAAGTCGTTGTCCAAAGCCCCATGCATCCTGGAACAATCTATCCACATCGTGCATTCCTGTGCTGTCAGGGCTGTAAAAACTCACCGTCAACCGTTATGAAATCATTGTCCCAGCCTGCGCCATCAGGGCAGCAGGTGCTCACCGCGCCAGAGATCGGCCAACTGCTCACGCTCGCGGATCAGGTGTGCTTCGGCACCATCCACCAGCACTTCGGCTGCGCGCGGACGGGTGTTGTAGTTGGATGACATGGTAAAGCCGTAGGCTCCGGCCGAACGCACTGCCAGCAGGGAGCCCTCGGCAATGGCCAGGGTGCGCTCCTTGCCGAGGAAGTCGCCGGTCTCGCACACCGGGCCCACCACGTCATAGACCGCGGGAGCATGGCCGGCACGGCTATCCACCTCGATGATGTTCATCCAGGCGCCGTAGAGCGAAGGGCGCAGCATGTCGTTCATGCCGGCATCGATCAGCGCAAAGTTGCGGGTCTCGCCCGGCTTCAGGTACTCGACCCGGGTCAGCAGCACACCGGCATTGGCGACGATGGCGCGGCCCGGCTCGAACAGCAGGGTCAGATCCCGGCCCGCCAGCTTCTGCTTCAGCGCTTCGGCATATTCGGTGGGATGGGGTGGCTGCTCGGAACCATAGTTGACCCCAAGGCCGCCCCCCACATCCAGATGATGGATATGAATCCCTTCTGCAGCCAGACCGTCGATCAGCCGCAGCAACTTGTCAGCCGCCTCCATAAAGGGATTCAATTCAGTGAGTTGCGAGCCGATATGGCAATCCACCCCGACGATCTCGATGTTCGCCATCGCGGCCGCCTTGCGATAGATGGCTGGCGCCAGCTCGATGGGAATGCCGAACTTGTTCTGCTTGAGGCCAGTGGAGATATAGGGGTGAGTACCGGCATCGATATCCGGATTGACCCGCACCGAGACGCGAGCCTTCTTGCCCATGCTGCCTGCCACCCGATTGAGGCGCTCCAGCTCGGCTTCCGACTCCAGATTGAAACAGAGGATCTCTTTATCCAGCGCAAGGCGCATCTCGGCCTCGCTCTTGGCCACCCCGGAGAAGACCACCTTGGCCGGATCACCGCCCGCCGCCAGTACCCGCGACAGCTCGCCACCGGAGACGATGTCAAACCCCGAGCCCAGTCGTGCCAGCAGGTTGAGCAGCGCCAGATTGGAGTTGGCCTTCACCGCATAGCAGATCAGATGGGGAATATCGCCAGCGGCCTTGTCGAAGGCGTGCCAGTGGCGCTCGAGGGTCGCACGGGAGTAGACGTAAAGCGGGGTACCGTACTGCTCGGCAAGCTGTTGCAGCGAGGTTTGCTCGGCCTGAAGCTGGCCGTCGGCGTCGTAGTTAAAGTGATCCAAGGGGGCGGTTCCTTCCTAGAATGGGTGCGGCATTAGTGCGGCGCGGCCTCGGTGGCAGCCTCGGAGGTCGCAGGCGGTGCTGCTTGCGGTGTACTCTGGCTCTGTGGCTGCTCGGGGGGCGGCATATAGAGCGGCCCCTTCAGACCGCACGCGGCCAACCCGAGGGACAGAAGAGTGGCAAGCAGACACTTGGTGAACTGAGTGATCATAATGGTTCGCTGCGAAAAAATTTTTGGCCCTCTATAATCGCACTCACATTGTTAAAAGCAACAGGATAAACCGATGAAGGATCACGAGTATCACGCCCTGACCGATGCCTTTTTCCAATATGTGGAAGACACGCTCGACGAGGGGTATCCGGATATCGACTGCGAACGCAACGGCGGCGTATTGACCCTCTCTTTCGAGAACAAGACCAAGGTCATCATCAACAAGCAGGAGCCACTGCACCAGATTTGGGTCGCCACCCGCGAGAACGGCTTCCACTTCGAACTGCAGGGTGACACCTGGATCGACAACCGCTTCGGCCACGAGCTCAAGGCGCTGCTGAGCCAATCCTGCACCGCCCAGGCGGGCGAAGAGGTGGTGTTCCCATGATCGACCTGCACCCGCAGGGCGCCCGTCATGCGGTGATCTGGCTACACGGGCTGGGTGATTCCGGCGCCGGTCTCGCCCCGCTGGTGGACGCGCTGGATCTGCCCGCCGAGCTACCGGTGCGTCACCTGCTGCCGGATGCCCCCGAGCGCCCCATCACCATCAATATGGGCTACAAGATGCGCGGCTGGTACGACATCAAGAGCTTCGAGGATCCCGCCGAGCGGGCCGTGGAGTCCCATGTCCGTGAATCGGCCGACCAGATTGCCGCCCTGCTCGATCAGCTGGTGGCCAACGGGTTTGCCCCCGAGCAGATCGTGCTGGCAGGTTTCTCACAGGGCGGAGTAATTGCCTCCTTCACCGCGCTGCGCTATAAGGCACAGCTGGCGGGCCTGCTCTGCATGTCCACCTATCTGGCCGCCCCCGACAAATTGCTCGGCGAGATGAGCGAGGCTGCTCGCACCCTGCCCATCTGCTACATGCACGGCATCTACGACGATGTGGTGAGCCTGTCGCTCGGTTGGGATGCCAAGAACCGGCTTGAAGCTGCCGGGCTCGCCCCCGAGTGGCACGAGTACCCGATGCGCCACGAGATCTGCCGTCCGCAGCTCGGCGACATTCGCAGCTGGCTGCTGGCTCGCCTCGGCGCGTGAGCCCTTCCGGCAAAGCAAACGGCCTGCATCTGCAGGCCGTTTTTTATGGCGATTCCAACTGACGGGTCAGCCCACTTCTCGAGCGGGCGGTACCTGTTCGCGCAGAGTGCCCTGACTGCGATAGGGGATCACATCCAGCTCGCCATTCACTTGTACTATCTCGTAGTACTGGGGCAGGTTGAAGTTGATGAACTGCCCATCATCGCTGAACCGCTCGTGATTGGAGGTGTAGAAGCGGTTGACCCCCGCCACCAGCTCATCCTTGTTGCCGGCAAAGTGCTGGTAGATCTCCACCCGGTTCGCCTCATCGAGGATATAGATGTTGGTGCCCGCATCCCGGGTATCGAAGAAGAACTGCACCAATCCTTCGCTGGCGTAGGCATCGACGATGCTCGGCAGATGCTGGCTGTGGGTCTTGTCGAGCCGCAGCGGCAGGTGATCCAGCTTGTTGTGGGAGATGTGACGGTAAAAATCGATGGCGTTTTCCAGCTTCTTCACCGACACACCGCGCCGCTCGAAGAAGATGCCGTACTTCTCGCGGCCAAGGGCCATGGTCTTGACCAGCTGCTGCTTGTCGCGGGCAAGGCGCAGGTCGATACACTCCGCCACCAGGGTCTGGAAGCGGGAGCGCACCAGAGAGCGGAAGTGCTGGCTGTAGCAGAACACCTCGATCATCTCGGGGGCGGCGGCATCCTGATGCATCTTGCCGAGGATGGTGGTGAGGGCATCGACCACGGCTTCATCCCCCTGGAAGTGCAGGGTGCGGATCTCGCTCCAGGAGTTGCGGTAGACCAGATCCACCGAGCCGACCAGACACTCCTGATTGCGGCCGAACGAGAAGACATCCACGGTGTTGGCGTCAAATTCGATCACCTGACCTACCCAGTGACTGGTCGGGTCCATCTCCAGATTGAGGAAGATGGAGAGCTGGCGGATCTCGCACGGCCGACTGAGGGCCAGGTTGGTGGCCAGCGGGTACTTCTCGGGGAAGCAGCCGGAGAGATCACGGCAGAACTGGTGCAGATTGTCGATGTGCAGATCCGAGCCCTGATTGAACAGATGCACCCGCGACTGGGGCGTCAACAGATCGTTGAAGTAGGCCCAGGAGACCAGCTTGCTGATGTAGCCGTTGAACTCCAGCGGCGCACGGCCAATGATGTCCACCGGCTCCAGCGAATGTTTGTAGAGATACCAGCCGGCGCGGTTGAGGCGACCGTGGGGCACCTGCACGAAGCTGAGATCCGGCTCGCTGAGATCCGGCGCGATCTTGAGGTTGATGCGCTGCACCTTGCCCGGCAGGCTCTCGAACGCGGCGTAGAGTTTGCGCGACAGAATGCCGATATCTTCCGGGTTGATCGACTCGCTGATGTTGTTGCGGCGAGCGAACTGGATCAGGTTGCGGTAGCTCTGCATCAGGGCTTCCAGCAGCTCGGCGTGAGCGATCTTCACCTCTTCGATCTTCCACTCGTGGCGATGATCGAGCTGATAGAGTTTGTCCTGACCCCAGCCCCAGTAGGAGACCAGCTGGCTCATCTGCTCGCGGCGCCACTCGGGGGAGTGATCATCCTTGGGATGGCTGAGACCGTCGCACACCTTGAGGTAGAAGCAGCGGCGCACCAGATCAAGCCGCGCCATGTCGCCGATGGACTTGAGGTAGTTGGTCACCTTGTCCAGCATCAGACAGTAGTTGTCGAGCCGGTAGTGCATCCCCTCGTTGTGCTGGAACCAGTCGCGACCAATCATCGACAGCAGGCGGGTATTGGGATACTCGTGCGAGTAGGCTTCCATCAGCACCGACTTGAGCACCGCCTTGTAGGGGGAGTCGATCCCCTTGTAGAGCTGCCACAGGGCGGAACCGAAATACTCTTCGGCCGGAATACGGTCAAAACTGCCTAGATCGAGCCAGTCGTCCTGCTTGAGCTTGCCGCTCTCGAACAGCTCGTTCACATACGCATCGTAGTGATCATCACACTCGGTGGGCACCAGATACCAAATCAAGCGTTTGCCCGCGATACGCATGGCACTGCGGTAGAACTCGTCGAGCAGCAGCAGGTGTTGGGCACTGCCGCAGCTCTCCCCCTGCATCTGGGCATCGTTGGTCTGGCGGAACTTGTCTTCCGGGATCAGGAAGAAGTTGAGATCGACCCCGCGCTGTTCGGCCCACTTGGAGAGTTGTTGGCATTTCAGCTCCAGCAGATCGAGCCGCTCCTGCGACAAACCGGCCACGTGGCAGACCCAGATATCAAGATCGGAGTGACAGCATTGACCGATGGAGGAGGTGCTGCCCATGGAGTAGAGCCCCTGAATGGCCCGATCATGGGTGGCAAGGCCGCTCTGACAGTTGGCGTTGCGGCAGAGGTCATCGATAAAGGCTTGCTGCTCGGCGGTGGCGCTGAAGCTCCAGATACCATGAGGGACATCACCGGAGACATAACCGGGCAGCAGGGGATGATTGAAGTGCAGCATGACAGGCAGCAGTTGGAATACCTGCTGCCCATAGCGACTCATGAGGCCTAACGCCCGTTGCGTCTTGAGACGGGTAATGTCGTCATAACGCGCAACCAGCGTATCGATGTGTTCCTGCAATGCCCTGCCTATCACCTAAGTGAAAATGACGCACCAAAAGGGGGATACGTCAAAAAAGTGTGATCATGTTAACAATGCAAACAGCGGTGGTAAACAAGCCTTCAGCTAAACGTCAGATTATTTCTGGTATGACCACATCAAGTATCAGGGGAAATCATTAAATCACAATAAATTCAATGAATTAATCAACACCCCTTGCTTAATGAAAATCATTTTCAGCATGCATTTTTGAGCTTGGCCCCGCTTTTGCCGGCTCCGCCATGAAAGCCCGGGCAAAGGGTGGTAATATCGATTTCCTTCTAAAAATGAAACAACTGATTGATATGGCAGCCCGAACCCTGAAAATTGCCACTCGCAAGAGCCCGCTGGCCCTGTGGCAGGCCAACTTTGTCAAAGACCGGCTCGAAGCCCTGCACCCGCAGTTGCAGGTCGAACTGGTGCCCATGAGCACTCAGGGTGACAAGATCCTCGATACCCCGCTGGCCAAAGTGGGCGGCAAGGGATTGTTCGTCAAGGAGCTGGAGACCGCCATGCTGGAAGGGCGGGCCGATATCGCCGTTCACTCCATGAAAGATGTGCCGGTGGAGTTCCCCGAGGGGCTCGGCCTGCACACCATCTGCGAGCGGGAAGATCCCCGCGATGCCTTCGTCTCCAATCGTTTCAAGGCCATTGCCGAACTGCCGCAAGGGGCCGTGGTCGGCACCTCCAGCCTGCGCCGCCAGTGCCAGCTGCGCGCAGCCCGCCCGGATCTGGTGATCCGCGACCTGCGTGGCAACGTCAACACTCGCCTTGCCAAGCTGGATGCGGGTGAGTACGACGCCATCATCCTCGCCGCCGCCGGTCTGAAACGACTGGAGATGGCGCACCGCATCACCGCCTTTATCGAGCCGGAGCAGAGTCTGCCTGCCAACGGCCAGGGTGCGGTCGGCATCGAATGCCGCCTCGACGATACTGAGCTGCACGCTCTGCTGGCGCCGCTGGAGCACGCCGAGACCCGCGCCCGGGTGTTGACCGAGCGAGCCATGAATCGCGCCTTGCAAGGGGGATGTCAGGTGCCTATCGGTGCCTACGCACTGGTCGAAGGCGAGCAGATCTGGCTGCGCGGTCTGGTGGGCAGCCCGGATGGCAGCCAGGTGATTCGTGACGAGATCCGCGGTCCGCTGGCCGATGGTGAGGCCCTCGGCGAGCAACTGGCCCAGCGCCTGCTGGCCGCCGGTGCCGACGAGATCCTGGCCGAGGTCTACCGCGCATGACCCCGCTGGTGGTGCGTCCGGCCGCCCAGGCCGCCGAGCTGGTGCAGTTGCTGCGCCAGCACGGCCATGCACCACTCTGCTGCCCGCTGCTGGAAACCGTGGCGGGCAGCGAACTCCCTCTCCTGCCCGACCTGTTGCGCAGTGCTGACGTGGTTATCGCCGTCAGCATCCATGCCGTTCATTTTGCACACGATTTTCTGTTGCAAACTGGTCAGACCTGGCCACATATTGAGTACTTTGCGGTGGGTCAGGCCAGCGCAGATGCGTTTGCAGCCATAGGCATCACGGCAAGTTGCCCGAATGACCCGCGCAGCGAAGGGCTGCTGGCCCTGCCCGCCCTGCAGCAGATAGCAGGCAAACGGGTACTGATCCTGCGCGGCAATGGCGGGCGGGATCTCATCGCCAGCACACTGGCCTCACGCGGTGCTCTGGTGCACTATTGTGCGGCCTATGAGCGCCACTACCCCGAGCTTGACGGGGACAGATTGACCCGCCACTGGCAGGCAGCGGGGCTGGACAGCCTGCTCATTACCAGTGGTGAACTGCTGCAACGGCTGCTGGAGCTGGTTCCCGACCACCAGCGGCCTTGGCTTTTTGACCGCCTGCTGGTGGTCCCCAGCCCGCGCGTGGCCGAGATGGCCAGCGCAGCGGGCTTTATCCATATCACGATTGCCCAAGGTGCATCCAACCAGGCCCTGACGGCCGCACTGGAACTGAGGAAGATAGAATGACAGAACAACAAGAATCCCAGGTCAAACCCCAGCCGACCGCTGTGCTCAATGGCAGCAAGAGCCGCTCCGGTGCCGTACTGGGAGGGGTCGCCATCCTGCTGGCCCTTGGCCTGACCGGTGGTCTCTATCTGCACGGTCACAAGAACGCCGTGGCCCAGCAGGCCGAACTGGCCCAGCTCAAGCAACAGCTGGCGAGCGCCCTGAGCAAGATCGACCAGACCAGCAGCAAGGATGCCGAGCAGCTGGCCGCGCTGGGCCAGACCCAGCAGCGGCTGCAGGGAGAGATGCAGGGTCTGCAAAACCGGGTACTGGACCTGAATGACAAGCGCCCCAACGACTGGATGCTGGCCGAATCCGAGTATCTGGTTCGGATGGCGGGCCGCAAACTGTGGCTGGAGCATGACCTCGTCTCCGCCATCACCCTGCTCGGCAACGCTGACGAGCGCATCGCCGCCCTCAACGACCCCAGCCTGATGCCGATCCGCAAGGCGCTGGCCGAGGATATCGCCAAGCTCAAGGGGATGCCGCGCATCGACCGCGAGGGGCTGACCCTCAAGCTGGCTGCCCTGTCCGACCAGATCGAGCTGCTGCCCCTCTCCACCGTCAGCATGCCGGAAGCCAAGGCCGAGCCGGATCAAGCGGTCAGCACCAATCCCGACGAGTGGGAGAGCAACCTGAAGAAAAACTGGGTCAAGTTCACCGAGAACTTCGTCACCATCCGTCGCCGCGATGGCGCGGTCGAGGCACTGCTCTCGCCGCAGCAGGAGATCTTCCTGCGTGAAAACCTCAAGACCAAGCTGTTGCAGGCCCAGCTCTCCGTCTATCGCGAGCAGCAGGCGCTCTACGAAGACAGCCTGGACAAGGCCCAGCGCTGGCTGACCCAATATTTCGACACCGACAATAGCGCCACCCGCTACATGCAGGGCGAGATCGACAAGCTAAAGGGTGAGCAGATCCAGATCGACTATCCGGCCCAGTTCAAGACCCAGGCCATGCTGGAGCAGGTGCTGACCGAACGCCTGCAACGCATTCTGGCCAGCAGCTGAGGAGGGCACCATGATCCGTATAATCATTCTGGTTGCCGTGATGGTCGCAGGGCTGATCTTTGGCCCGCAAGCCTCCGGTAACAAGGGCTATGTGCTGATTGCTCTTGGCAATTACACCATCGAATCCTCCGTCACCAGCGCGGTGATCCTGGCCGTGCTGTTCTACGGCGCCCTGCTGATCGTCGAGTGGCTGCTGGGTCGGGTATTCGGCCTGCGCCGCAAGACCCTCGGCTGGTACGGCTCGCGCCGCCGCCGCAAGGCCAATCAACAGACCGTCGCCGCCACCCTGGCAATGGCCGAAGGGCACTACAGTCAGGCTGAAAAGCTGATGATCAAGGGGGCCAGCAACAGCGACACCCCGCTGCTCAACTACCTGAGCGCCGCCAAGGCGGCACAGGCCCGTGGTGACGACGCCCGCCGGGATCAATACCTGCAAAAAGCGCAGGAGGAGAATCCCAAAGCCGAGCTGGCGCTCACCCTGACCCAGACCCAGTTGCAGATCGAGCAGGGCCAGTACGATACCGCGCTGGCGATGCTGGAGTCGGTCTACGCCCTCAACCCGCGCCACCCCATGGTGCTGGATCAGCTGCGCCAGGTGCATTTGGCCCGTCAGGACTGGAGCGCCCTATGCGACCTGATCCCGACACTGCACAAGGTCGGCAAGCTGACCCCGAAACAGGAAGAAGATCTGCTGCAACAGGCCTGGTGTGGCCGCCTGCAACAGGCTGCCGGCAGCCTCGAGACCCTCAAAGCGGTATGGCAGGATCTGCCGCGCAAGCTGCGCCTCGAGCCAGAACTGCTAGCATGCTACGGCGATCTGCTGCGCCAGCTGGGCGCCGATGGCGAGGCCGCCACCCTGTGGCAGGAGGCGCTGCGCAAACAGCCGATGCCACAGCTGCTGACTCGCCTGCCCAAGCTGAAACTCGACAGCTACCAGCCGCTGCTGACGCTGCTGCAAAAGCAGCAGGGGCAACCGGAGGTGGACACCGCACTGGCCCAGCTCTATCTGCTGGCAGGTCAGCTGGACGACGCCCAGAAGCTGCTGGAGCAGGAGGTGGAGCGGGCGCCGAGCGCCGCCGCCTACCACGCCCTCGGCCAGCTGATGGACAAACGCCGCCTTACCAACAAGGCCAACGAGTACTATCGTCAGGCACTGGAACTGGCGGGGATCTGATTCCCGGCGAACAGAAACGCGAGAGGCCGCATGATGCGGCCTCTTTTTTTATCTCTTCGCCCTGCCCTCGTCAGGTAGTGAGCCGCTCCAGCTCGCCGATCAGCCAGATGGCCTCGGCACGGTGGCTGCCGCACACATCCATCATGGGGCGGAAACCGCCGCACACCGCTGGCCGCTCCGGTTGACCGAAGATCTTGCAGCCAAGGGCGCTATCGAGCTGGATACAGGGGACGCCAGCCGGTTTGCCATCTGGCATACCGGGAATGGCACTGCTGATACTGGGGACGATGCAACAGGCAGCGCAGCCGCTACGACACTCCATAGACTCCACTCCTTTGGGACGGTCTGAGCCACCATAGCCGAAGCGGCGGCACAAACGTAGCTGGCGCATAACAAAAAGCCCGACCGCACGGGCGATCGGGCTTCAGACACAGCCGGTTCAGCGAGCCATCATCACAGGATGATATCGCGAACCACGCTGTCTTTACGCTCAAGATAATGGATCGACTTGATACGACGAATGGTGCGGGATTTACCACGGATCAACAGAGTCTCGGTGGTCGCCATCACGCCATCGCTGGTGATGCCATCCAGCAGATCACCCTTGGTGATGCCGGTGGCGGAGAAGATGACGTTGTCATTCTTCGCCATGTCTTCCAGCTTGAGCACCTTGTTCACATCGATGCCCAGCGCTTCGCAGCGGGCAATTTCCTGCTCGCCCAGCGCACGCACTTCCGGGCTGTCGCCCTTGACGCGATGACGCGGCACCAGACGGGCCTGCATGTCACCATCCAGCGCGCGGATCACCGCCGCGGAAATCACCCCTTCCGGTGCGCCGCCGATGCCATACAGCATGTCGACTTCGCTGTCCGGCAGACAGGTGAGGATGGAGGCGGCAACGTCACCATCAGGAATGGCGAACACCCGCACACCCAGACCCTGCATCTCCTTGATTGCCTTGTCATGACGCGGCTTGGCCAGGGTAATGACGGTCAGACGGGAGAGCGGCTTGCCCAGCGCCTTGGCCACGGACTTCAGGTTCAGCTCGAGAGCCTGATCCAGGTCGATGGCGCCTTTGGCCTTGGGCCCGACGATCAGCTTTTCCATGTACATGTCAGGCGCTTTCAGGAAAGAACCCTTGTCGCCCACCGCCAGCACGGCCAGTGCGTTGGCCTGACCCATGGCAGTCATGCGGGTACCCTCGATGGGATCGACCGCGATATCCACCGCGTCGCCGTGTCCGGTACCAACCTTCTCGCCAATATAGAGCATCGGCGCTTCATCAATTTCACCTTCGCCGATCACAATCTCACCATCGATCTCGATCTGGTTGAGAATGTGGCGCATGGCCGCTACAGCCGCCCCATCAGCGATATTCTTGTCACCACGTCCGAGCCACTTGTAGCCAGCCAGTGCAGCCGCTTCCGTCACTCGGGAAAACTCGATTGCCAGTTCACGTCTCATCGCATATCCAACCTATGGAGCTCGAAAACGGGCGGCATTCTACCACAAGGGCAAACCTTTGCGCACAAAAGTAGCCGCTGCGAGCAAGAATGTAGCCAATTCATCCAATTGCAACCCAACTGCCATCGACTCTTCATCCAACTGTCACCCCGCTGTCATCCCCGCTGCCTAGCATGACCCCGTTTTCAAAACAAAAGCTTGCAACACCACAAGGGATTAAGATGAAAAAGCTGACTGTAGTGGCACTGGCTCTCACCGCAGCCTTCCAGGCTCAAGCCGTTGAAGTGTACAAAAATGACACCTCCATGCTGGATCTCTATGGCCGTATCTACGCTGGCCAATTCTTCGGCGACAAGAAAGAAAACGTCGATACTGCCAATCCGAATGGCACCAAGGATTACAGCGCTAAGCAAGGGGCAAACCAGTTTGTCCGTTTCGGTGCCAAGGCCGAGACCCAGATCCAGAGCGGCCTGAAGGCGCTGGCCCAGTACGAAGTGCAGATGTACATCAACGACAGCGAAAAGACCTTGGGTAAAGATGGAAGCACAGACAACCTGCGCACCCGTCTGGCCTTTGCCGGTGTCGGCGCTGACTGGGGTACTGTGACTTTCGGTCGCCAGAAAGGGGCCCCGGGCTTCCTGGCCGACTGGACAGATGTCTCCCTCTCCGACGGCTACGGCAACGACGCGCTGGGCGCCAAGACTGACACCTTCGCCACCAACCGCGCCGGTTCCGTGTTGAAATATTCCGGCCTGTTCAATGGCTTCCAGTTTGATGCCAGCTACAAATTTGATGGCGGCCAAGAAGAAGACAAGAGCAGCAACAAGACCTCCGCAGCTGACCCAGCCTATGGTGCAGCCATGGCTTACACCTTCCCGTTCAATCTGTCTTTGGGTACCGCCTACAACGTTGGCCAACGTCAGGAAAAGAATACCGAAGACGCCAAACTGTGGCTGATCTCTGCCAAGTTCGACAACAAGGCGGCCTATGCGGCTCTGAGCTATGCCGATGGCTCTGACTTTGTCCAAAGTGGCACCGACCATACCGGCTGGGAAGCCGCGCTGGGCTACAACTTCGAGAACGGCTTCGGTCTGATGGCTCTGTGGAACAAACAGGAGCAGGAAGTCAGTGGCGGCAAGAAAACCGATGCCATTGACTACTACACCCTGGGTGCCCAGTACAAATTCAACAAGAACCTGCGGGTGATTGGCGAGTACCGCATCAACAATCTGGACAGCGTTGCCGGCAAAGCGACTGCCAACAAGGATGACTTCCAGCTGGCTGCCCGCTACGACTTTTAATCGAGGTTTTGCGGATCCCCAAAGCGCGATGGCTTGCCATCGCGCTTTTTGCTGGGCGTCGTTCACGACCGGATAAAGTAGCCTAGGCTCAACAGTAGATGTATCGCCGGAGAGATGATTATGGTCAGGCTGCCTTTCTTCCTGCTGTTGCTGCTGGCTCTTCCCGCTCACGCCCTCTCTATCGCCATGGTGCTGTGGCGCGGTGAAACCGCAGCCGAGGCGGGCTTTCGGGCAGAGCTGACCCGCCTTGGCTATCAGGCCACCATCACCATCTATAACGCCGATCAGGATCGTACGGCGCTGGCAACCATGCTGCGCCAGCAGATGCTGCCGAAACTGGCCGAATACGACTACATCTACACCTTTGGCACCACCGCCACCACCATGACCAAGAGCCTGGTGGCCAACCGCAAGCCTCTGATTTTCAATGTGGTCTCCGATCCGGTCGGGGCTGACATTCTCTCGGAAGACAAAGCCCAGAACAGCATGGTGGCCGGGGTAAGCAACATGGTGCCGATGGCGCTGCAACTGGCCAACGCCAGCGAGCATCTGGCCACCGGCAAGCGGCTGCTGCTGCCCTTCAACCCCCGTGAGCAGAACACCCTGCTGGTGGCCGACATGCTGCTCAATGAAGCAAAACGCTATCAGTGGCAGATGGTCACCTGGCGAATGGCCCCTGACCCACGGCGGCTGGACAACGAACTGAAGCGGCTGCAACAGGATGCCAAAAACGACATCGTCTTTCTGGCCGCAGACAGCTATCTGCTCTCCATCGCCCCCCGCCTGCTGAATGCGCTCAACGCAGCTGCCATCCCTACCATCTGCAGTGCCGAGCTGTTCGTCGAGCACGGCTGCAGCGTTGGCACCATCAGCAGCTACGAGGCGCTGGGCAAGATGGCCGCCGGGATCATCCATCGCCATCAGCAGGGAACAGAGTTGCAGGATATTCCGCTGCAGACCGACCCCCATCCCAAACTGGTGCTGGGGCAGCTGGGTAACGCCACCACGCAGGAGGCGAGCCCCGCAAAGCCGAAGCCTTGATAAAGATCTCGGCCAATCAGGCTCCGGGCGGGTATGCTGTTGACCCCCATCGCCCGAGAGTCCTTTCCCATGAGCACCACCGTCTTTTTTGCCGTTCTGCTGGCAGCCCTGCTTCACGCCAGCTGGAATGCGCTAGTCAAAATTGGCGAAGAGCGGCTGGTGGGGGTGTCACTGGTGGCGATCTTCTCAGGGCTTATCGCCGCCGTGGCGCTGCTGCCCATGGGGCTTCCCTCTGCTGCCGAGCTGCCCTGGCTCGGCCTCTCAGTCCTGCTCCATATCGGTTACTGCCTGTTTCTCAGCCATGCCTACAATCAGGGCGATTTTGGCCAGATCTATCCGCTGGCCCGTGGCAGTGCCCCACTGCTCGCCATGGCGTTAAGTGCCCTGCTGCTGGGGGACTACCCCGGTTACGGCGGCATCATCGGCGCCTGCGTGCTGATCATGGGGGTCTTGCTGATGGCCTGGCGAGGCGGGCAGCAGCGCCTTGACAGCAAAGCGGTTCGGGCAGCACTGATCACGGCCATGTTCACGGCGACCTATACCCTCTCGGATGGAGCCGGCGCCCGCGCAGGGGGTGAACCGGTACGCTACACCCTCTGGCTCTTTGCCTGTACCGGGTTGGCGATGCTGCTGGTGTTGCTCGTCCACCAGAAACGCAACGCATGGCGCCAGATCCGTCGCCATACGATGGCGGGAATTGCAGGAGGTGCCATGTCACTGCTCGCCTACGGGATTGTTATCTGGGCCATGACCCAAGCCCCCATTGGCGTGGTCGCGGCTCTGCGCGAAAGCAGTGTGCTGTTTGCCATGCTGCTCTCTGTCTGGCTGCTGAAAGAGCCGCTCGGGCGCATGCGGCTGACGGCGGCGGCCATTATTACCGGCGGCGTGCTGCTGACCCGGCTGGGAGGATAAGCGCTGTCGCCATTGGTGCGTATTTATCAGGCAGGATGGCGTAATTCACTCCGCCAAATATGCCGAATACCAATAATGGAAATAAGTGTCGGCCCGGGCGTAAATGTTTACATCCGCAACGTATCAATTAACTGGCAGGTCTGTTTATTTCAACCACAGCTTCATTCGGGAAACTTACCTGCCCAGCAGCATTAATGATAAAATCGTTCACAGTTATTTTTCGGCAACGCTGACCAATACCGCGCATGGCACAGACCATGCAGCTCCGCCCATACATTCATTGACCGCCTGACGGGTAAGCCAGCCCGGTCAGAGATGACCCGATCGCGCCCGTCACAGCAGGATGGCATGGCGCTACCGCGTTATTAATGGGCCCAGTTTCGTCTGTTTAATTTTTGATTATTTTAAATCCAGCACCATCAGGGAGTTTTTAATATGTCAGCAAAAAAGCTGAAGTTGGGCGCTTTTATATTGATGATATTAACATCGGTATTTGGCGTCACTAATATCGGGATCGGTTTTTACCGAATGGGATATGCCGCCATTCCGATGTTCGTGATTGGCGGTCTGTTTTTCTTCATCCCGTTCATTTTGATGATGATCGAATTCGGCACCGGCTTTCGCAAAGAGGCGGGCGGTATCTTTACCTGGATGCGCCACTCGGTCTCGACCCGATTCGCCTTTATCGGTCTGACCATGTGGTTCGCCTCCTACGTCATCTGGATGTTTGGCAAGGCGCTCTCTATGTGGGTGCCCCTCTCCTTCATGCTGTTTGGCCGCGACATCACCGTCATCCCGGTCACCCTGGGCACCGGCATCGACTTCGGCCCCTTTATTCTGGGCGTGGTCGCCATCGCGCTGGTTGCCACCGTCACCAAGCTCATCACCCTGGGTAGCGCCCGCTTCGCCAAAGTGGCGGCCATCGGCGGTCTCTCCGTGGTGGCACTCAACGTGTTGCTGCTGGTCGGTGGCGTCTTCACCTTCGCGGTGAGCGGCATGACTCTGCAGGAGCCCTTCACCCAGGCATCGCTGACGGCCTCTCCCAATGCCGCTTTCAACGACATCATCCCCTTCCTCGGCTTTATGGTGTTCGCCATCTTCGCCTACGGCGGGGTCGAGGCGATGGCCGGGGTGGCTGACGAACTGGAAGATCCGGAGCGCGACCTCAAGCGCGGCATCTTCCTCTCCGGCGCCTTCATCGTGCTCTGCTACATCATCGGCTTTCTGGCGGTCGGCTCCATCATGCGCTGGAGCGACTTCCCGGCCGAGGGGATCACCTCTCTCTCCGCCCTCTTCATCATCATGCTGGAGCTGGGGCGCCATCTCGGTGGCGAGTGGCTGGGACAGGTATTCATGCGCTTTGCTGGCCTTGGCATGTTCCTGAGCTATCTGGGTGCCTTTATCGCCCTCTCCTACGCGCCACTGCGCCAGTTCATCACCGGCACCCCGAGTTACTTCTGGCCGGAGCGTTTCCAGCGCGAGAACGAGAATGGCGTGCGGATTGAAGCCCTCAAGGTGCAAGCCTGGGTGGTCTGTCTGTTCATTGCCGCCAAGTCCATCTTTACCCTGATCAACCCGGAAGGGGCCGCCGCCCTCTATGAGCTGATCATCACCATGACCAACGTCGGCATGACCCTGCCCTACATGTTCCTCATCTACGCCTGGTATCGCTATCGCAACAACCCGGCGCTGGGCAAGGACCTGATCTTCTTCAAGAGCGCAGGCTCGGTACTGCTTGCCACCATCATCAGCCTGATCCTGGTCGCCTTCGGCAACGTCTTTACCGTGGTCGCCCCCTTTATCTCCGGCGATATCTCCACCGGCGTCTGGACCATCATTGGCCCGCTGCTGTTCGTGGTGATCGCCATGCGCTTCAAGATCAAGCAGGAAGATGCCCACTAAACGGCAAGCAATGCTCCATGCCTATCGGGACCGTTCTGGTCCCGATTTTTTTAGCGCTGGCTTCCGCTCGCCATCACGGCCAGTCCATAGTTTCAATGCAAAAAAGGTCTCTATGGAGACCTTTTTTACGCTCTCCTCGCCGTCAGAGCACGCTCAACGCCGTAAATTATCAATATCAAGGTGAGAATGATTGTGAAGCGCCAGTTCACGACATATAACTTAGCGAGATATCCCTGTATTTCGTCCGGTAGAGCTGATCATGATGATGCGTTCCCTCCTTCCCCTGTTGCTTGGCGCAGTAATGCTGCCGGCCACTATGGACAATGCCCATGCCAACCCCTTTTCCGCCAGCAGCAAAAGCAGCAGCGGCTTTCTCGAGCGACGGGATGTGCCCAACCTCAGCTCGGCTGCCTTCGTGGTGGCCAACCACAGAACCGGCGAGGTGATCTCCGAGCGCAACGGCAACCGGGTGATGCCCATCGCCTCCCTCACCAAGCTGATGACGGCGTTGGTAGTGCTGGATGCCAACCTGCGCCTCAACGAAATGCTCACCGTGACCAATGCCGACATCGACCGCATCAAGGGAACCGGTTCACGACTGGCCATCGGCTCCAGGCTCAGCCGCGCCGAAATGCTCCATATCGCCCTGATGTCCTCTGAAAACCGCGCCGCCTCGGCGCTGGCCCGCCACTATCCTGGCGGCCAGCGTGCCTTCGTCGAGGCGATGAACGCCAAAGCCCGCATGCTGGGGATGTGGAATACCCGCTACGCCGACAGCACAGGGCTCAACCCGCGCAATGTCTCCACCGCGCAGGATCTCGCCAAACTCGCCGCCGCAGCGGCCTCCTATCCGCTGATCCGCCAATATTCCACCGACGAGCAGAGCTATGTGCGTACCAACAAGCGTCAGCTGCACTACCTCAACTCCAACCGGCTGATCCGCGAAGGGCAATGGGAGTTCACCCTCTCCAAGACCGGCTATATCCGCGAAGCGGGCCGCTGTCTGGTGCTGGGTACCAAGGTCAATCGTGAGCCGGTGATCATGGTGCTACTCAATGCCGAAACCACCAACGATCGGGTCGCCGATGCCAAGCGGATCAAAACCTGGCTGGAGAGCTCGGGCAGAACCACCCTTGCAGCCAACCAGAGCAGCATGCTGACTCACCAGTAAGCTCGAGATCCCCAACCAAGCGAGGCACCTGCCTCGCTTTTTTATCTGCATGAGCGCGCCCAAAAAATGGGATCCAGTTCCCGCTACAGGTAACACCTTCCGCCATCCCGTTACAAAACGTAACTACTCAACAGTGTGATTCACACTAATAGAATCAATTGGTTGTAACCTAGCAGTAAGAATTTTAGCGTGCCATCACAACCCCTGTAACGACGAGCCACCATGCGTATTTCCAGTATCGAGTGCGGGCGGGTACTGGCCATTCTGGCCGTGATGACCATTCACGTATCCCCCTTCGCCAACCCCTTCAATCCCACCCTGTGGGGAAGCGGATCCTGGCTCTGGCTGAGCGGCACCATCAACCAGTTATGCCGCTTTGCCGTGCCGCTGTTTTTCCTCTGTGCCGGTTACTTTCTGCAGCCGAGACTGAGTCGCGAGGCGCCGCTGACCGTTACCTGGAGCTACTGCCGCCCCTTGCTGCTGCTCTGGCTGGTATGGAGTCTGGTCTACCTGCTGGTGCCGTTCAATCCGCTGGATGCCGTGCAGCAAGGCTATCTGGCCTCCCTGCGCGGGCAGTGGCAATTCCAGCTCGGCGACCCCCTCAATGGCTGGCTGGTGGGCGGCATGATCCACCTCTGGTTCCTGCCAGCCCTGATCATGGCGGTGACCCTGCTGGCACTCTGCTACCGGCTTGGCAGACCAGCGCTCGCCCTCTGGCTGGGTCTTGGCCTCTACCTGCTGGCGCTGCTGGGGGGCTCCTATGCCAAGCCGCTGCTGGGTGCCGAGTGGCCACTGCTCACCCGTAACGGCCCCTTCTTCTCCCTGCTGTTTGTGGCGCTTGGTGCCCTGCTGCGCCAGCGTCAGTGGCAGCCCGATGCCCACACCGGCTGGCAACTGCTGCTGGTGGGCGTGGCGCTCTATGGCTGTGAAGCCTGGGCGCTGCAGCACTTCGCCGGGGTGCCACTCACCCGCCACGACTTCCTGCTCGGCTCCCTTCCCTGGACTATCGGCCTGTTTGGCCTGCTGCTGGCCAACCCCGAGTGGGGCAAGGGCAGCTGGCTTGAACGTCAGGCCCCCAAAGTGCTCGGGATCTACTGCCTGCACATGATGCTGGTGGTCTGGCTCTTCGTATTCGGCCCGCAGGGCGCATCCATCCTGTGGGAGATCGCCAAGGTGCCGCTGCTGCTGGGATCGTCTCTGCTGGCCTATCGCCTGCTGGCGGCCCAGCCCCTCACCCGCCGGCTGCTGCGTACCCACTGAGTCCGATATCCGGCCCGTCCTATCGGGCCAGATATCGCTTCACGTTTAGCCCCTTTTTCTTCCTCTACGCCCTTTTTCCCTCGCTTCGTTCTAGCGGTTTGCTGCAATGACTCTGCTTTTCAGCCGAGCTCCCCCGACCGCAGAACCCGCCTCCAATACCCCTCTCCATTTTCACCTTGCCAGACAAATGAAAATCAATATCATTGACATCCCGCTTAAGCGGGTCAGGCTAATTATAATTAAATCAATATGTTCGAGCCGTCAGGTCGACATCCAAAGAGTCAATATTGAATATGCAGCACCCTCACTTTCGCAGAACGCTGGTCTCGCTGGCACTGCTGGGCACAGGCTTCACTGCCCAGGCCGCCGATGAAACCATGACAGTGGTTGGCAAACGATCCCAGCATCAGGAAGTTGCCACCGCAACCCGTACCAATACGCCAGCCAAGCTGGTGCCCCAGACCATCGACAGCGTCAAGGTCAGCGAGCTGACCGCCTTCGGCCAACCGACGCTGAGTGAAGCCCTGAGCGGCATTCCCGGGGTCAACGCCAGCGGTGACACCCGCTTCGATGGGGTCAATATCCGCGGCTTCAGCGCCAGCAACGACTTCTATCTCGACGGGTTCCGCGACGACATGCAGTACACCCGGGATCTCGGCAACATCGAGCGGGTGGAAGTGCTCAAGGGCCCGGCTGCCGTGCTCTACGGCCGTGGCAGCACGGGGGGCATCGTCAACCGGGTCAGCAAGAAGCCGCAAAAAGGGCAGGAGTCCAGCGTCACCGCCCGGGTCGGCAGCTTTGACAGCCAGCGGCTGGCCGCCGACCTCAATGGCGAGGCGAGTGAGCAGGTGCAGTTGCGCCTCAACATGGCGCAAGAGGACAAAGATAGCTTCCGCAACGGCGTGAAGAGCAAGCGCACCCTGCTGGCGCCTTCCGCCAACTGGGAGATCAGCGACAACCTAAACTGGCTGGTACAGTACGAGCGCAACGAACATGACCGCACCCCGGATCGCGGCATTCCCGGGGTCAATGGCCGTCCGGCCGATGTGCCGCGAGAGTATGTTTACAGCGATACCAGCCGCGACTTCATCGATGACGTGGCGCAATCCACCCGCTCCCGCCTCTCCTGGGATATCAACGATCAGTGGCAGTTGCGCCAGCAGCTCGGGTACTCCACCCTCGACAGCCAGTTTGACAACACCTATGTCACCAGCGTCAAAGGGGATCAGGTGACCCGCTCCCGCTGGCAGCAGGATCTGAAAGCGAAGAACCTGATTAGCAACACCGAGGCAGAAGGTCTGTTCCAGACCGGCCCGGTGGAACATCGCCTGCTGGTTGGCTTCGAGCAGAACTGGCAGGAGCGCACACCCAAGCTCTACCAGAACGCCACCGCCATCCCGTCTGGCAACCTCTACGATCCGGGCTCGCTGCCTACTTACAATGGGGCCATGAAGCTCTCCAGCGACGCCAAACACAAGGTGCGCGGCAATGGCCTCTATCTGCAGGATCAGCTCAGCCTGGGTGACTGGCATCTGGTGGGCGGGCTGCGCCGTGACGACTTCACTGTCACCAGTCGCCGCTACGACCTCAACAAGGAGGAGAGCGTCTCGGTCAACAGCCTGAGCCCGCGCCTCGGTCTGGTGTGGAACCCCCTCGAGGATCACGCCTTCTACACCTCCTACAGCAAGACCTTCACTCCGGTGGGCGGCGAGCTGATCGGCATCACCCCGGGTGACAAGAACAACGGGCTGGACCCCCAGCACACCCGCCTCTACGAAGGTGGTGTGAAGAGTGACTGGCTGAACGGCAAGCTGGCGACCACTCTCTCCCTCTATCGACTGGAGATGTACAACAAGCGCACCAAGGATCCGCTGGATCCCACCAAGGTGATCCTCACCGGCCTGCAGCGTACCGAAGGGGTCGAACTGAGCGCCCGCGCCGAGCTGACCGACGAGATCTATCTGCGTGGCGGCTTTGCCATTCAGGATGCCGAGCAGGTCAAGGCGGATGCGGATCTGCAGGGCAAGCGCCCGATGAACGTCTCCCGTCAGAATGGCCAGTTCTATCTCGGCTACAAGAGTGGCGAGCAGGGCTGGTTCGGCGAAACCGGCGTGACGGCAGTGGGCGATCGCTTTGCCGACAACGCCAACACCACCACTCTGCCCGGTTACGCTCGCTTCGATGCGCGCGCCGGTTATCGCTGGCAGCAGTGGGAAGCCGAGCTGAGCGCCGAAAACCTGACCGATCACGAGTACTTTGTCAGCGCCACCAGTGCCACCCAGATCATGCCGGGTACGCCCCGTCAGCTGAGTCTGACCGGTACCTACCGCTTCTGATCTCTGTGACAACCACCCCGACTGGCCAGCCCCTGCTGGCCAGTTTTCTTATGAAGCAACCACGATGAAACGCAGAAGAGTTCCCCTTCACAACAACAAATGGGTACGCCGCCTCCATGCCTGGGCCGGCTTTTTTACTCTCGCCCTGATGCTGATGTACGGCATCACCGGTCTCTGGCTGCAACACCGTGCCGTGTTGCCCATTCCCGGCCCCCACACCGACAAATCGAGTGAAGAGATAGTACTGGAGGCGCCACTCGCCAGCCAGGAGCAGCTGAAAAGCCTGCTGCAACAGCGCTATCCCGATACCTTTGCCGACGGGCGAACCATGATCACCCCGGCCCAGACCCTGCCCACCCCGAACGGCCCGCTCACCCTGCCCGCCAAGTGGGAGATGCGCGGCGTTACCCTCAGCCAGAGCGTGGCCGCCAGCTATGTTGAGGGTACCCTGCTGGTACGTACCGACCTGCAACTGGCCAACTTTGCCGCCAGCCTAAACCGGCTGCACCGCGGTATGGGCACCGGCCTCGGCTGGCAGCTGTTTGGCGATATCGCCGCCCTGGCCCTGCTGCTGCTCGCCCTCACCAGCCTGTTTATGTGGACCAAGCTGCACGGCACACCCAGAGCCATCATCACGCTGACGCTCGCTGGCACCCTCGGTACCCTGCTGTTTGCCCTGCTTGGATAGCGCGCAACCATGCTACTGCGTAGCAAGGAAATGAAAGAAAACCGCTATAGAAACAGACCGCTGGCAGTGATGACGTCAGCGGCTGTATCAAGGAAATGAAATAACGGAGAGCGGGAAAAGAGAAGGGATACCAAGAGGTAACGGGAAGTACTGCCTACTCAGCAGCAACGCACCAATGCGCAGTAACGCCAAAAAACAAAAGGCCATCATTGATGATGGCCTTTTGTCATGAATTTGATGGTGCCCGGGGTCGGACTCGAACCGACACGGTTATTCACCGGCGGATTTTGAATCCGCTGCGTCTACCGATTTCGCCACCCGGGCAACTGCGAGGGATTATACGAATGGCGCGATGCCATGCAAGGTGTTTTTCGATTGAACACTCCCGTTTGTTCATTTATTCAACGCCTTGCCGATGCGGGGCCAGTTACATAGAATGCCGCCATCATCATAATGGAATAAAAACGATGGCCAAGCCTAAAAAAGTCCAACAAAAATCCCCCTCTCCCGCCACTCAGCCATACCCGTCAGCGGGTCTGATGCGTCGCCTCGGCGCCCTCATCTATGATGCGCTGGTGGTGACTTCGCTGCTGATCATCGCTGGCTTCATCGGCATGGGGGTCGCCAAGCTGTTGCTGGTCACCGGCATGGCCAGCGTACCGGCGGGTGAAGATACCGTCTGGTTGCTGACCCGCCACCACCTGAGCCTGATCTACACCCTGTGGCTCGCCTTCGTCATCTGCGGTTTCTACACCTGGTTCTGGACCCGCGCTGGCCAGACCGTCGGCATGCGCGCCTGGCGGCTGCGCATTCAGAACGAGGATGGCAGCCACATCCGCGTTACCCAGGCGCTGATCCGTCTCGCTACCGCCGCCTTTGGTCTGGGCAACCTGATGTGCCTGTTCAACCGCCAGCGTCCGCGGGCGTTTCAGGATATCTGGGCCGAGTGCGAAGTGATTGTGCTGAGCAAGCAGGAAAATCTGGAATTGTTGAACAAGTAATCCCGGATCAATGCAGCAACGAAAGAGGGCACCAACAGGTGCCCTCTTTGCATTTCCTCATAACCTCGTGCGGATTACTGCTTGCGGCTGAGGATGTAGAAGGAGATACCGCCAAACAGCAGGCTGGGCGCGATAGCCGCCAGAATGGGCGGTACCGCATAGACCAGACTGATGGGGCCAAACACCCGATCACTCACATAGACGGCAAAGCCGGTCATGATCCCCATCAGCATCCGAGCCCCCATGCTCACCGAGCGTAGCGGGCCAAAGATGAAGGAGGAGGCCAGCAGGATCATCGCCACCACCGAGAGCGGTGACAGCAGTTTGCGCCACATCTCCAGCTTGTAGCGACCGGCATCCTGCTTGTTGGCATCGAGATAGCCGATGTAGTCGAGCAGACCGGAGACCGAGAGGTTCTCGGGGTCGATACTCACCACCCCCAGCTGCTTGGGCGTCAACTCTGAGCTCCACTCCATCTTGTCATGCTGCTCGCTGCGGATCTGCGCGGGATCGTCGAAGCGGGTAACCTGGGTCTGCTTGAGCAGCCAGTGGTGGCGCTCGAACACCCCCTCCTGCGCCTGCACCACGTCGATCAGCTTGCGCTCGGGGGTGAAGCGATAGAGGGTGATGCCGGTGAGGGCGCCATCGTTACGCACCCCGTTGATATTGACGAAGTTGTTGCCATCGCGAGCCCACACCCCGTAGGCGGAAACCGTCAGACGACCTTCGGAGAGCGCGCCCGCCTTGATGTCATCTGCCATCCGCTTGGCGATGGGGGCCACATACTCCCCCATCAGCCCCACCATGATCATCAGCGGGATCGCCGTCTTGAGCGCCGCCATCACGATACTGATCTTGGAGCGACCCGCCGCCTGCATCACCACCAGCTCGGAGCTGGTCGCCAGCTGACCCAGACCAATCAGGCCACCCAGCAGCGCGGCCAGCGGGAAGAAGAGCACCGCCTCCTTGGGCATGGAGAGCAGCACATAGTAGAGGGCGTTGATCATGTCGTAGTTGCCGTCACCGACCGACTTGAGCTGCTCCACATATTTGATGAGCGCCGCCAGACCAACCAGCGTGATTTCACACAGCAGGATCGACATAAAGATGACCCTACCGATATATCTATCGAGAATGCCAAACATCAGCAGAAGTTCCTATGTTGCAGCATCATGCTGATTTTCTGTTGAAATAGCGCCCTTTCACCCCGTTCCACCAGCTGGTGCCCTGCAGATTGAGGGGCAGGCCGATAAACAGCAGGTAACCGAGCGGCACCAGGAACATCCCCGGCCAGTAGGGCAGCCGACCGCTGTCGATGGCCGAACGGGCGGCGCTGAGCAGCAGGAAGTAGGAGAGATAGAGCATGATGGCCGGCAGCAGCTTGGCGTAGCGCCCCTGACGGGGATTGACCCGCGCCAGCGGTACCACCAGCAGGGTGAGCACCGGAATGGAGAGGGGCAGCGAGATACGCCACTGCAATTCCGCCATCATGGCGTTGTCCTGGGTACCGAACAGTTCCATGGTCGGCTTGGCCGCCGCCTTGCGGTTGGAACGCTCCATCTCTTGCTGGCGGATCACCAGACCATATTCGCGAAAATCGGAGATCTGGAACTGCTTGCCGGAGAAGTTACCCTCGTAGCGGGAGCCATCCATCAGGGTCAGCCACTGCAGGCCGTTCTCATCGACCGTCACCACCCCTTCGCTCGCCACCACCACCGAGGGAGGATTGTTCCCCTCCGCCCGCTGCAGCACGAAGATCTTTTGTAGTTTTGAACCGTTGTCGTTCAAATCCTGGATATAGGCAACCAGACGCCCCTTGTCGAGCTCCATAAAGCGGCCCGCCTGCAGGAAGGAGATACCCGGATCCGACTTGAACTCGTCGATCACCTGATACTCGCGCTCCTTGGCTTGCGGGGCGATCCAGCCGGTGTTGAACGCCGCGACCACCGCCGTCAGCAAGGCCAGCAACATGGCGCTGCGCATCACGAAACGGTGGCTGAAGCCGACCGCATGCATCACCGTCATCTCGCTTTCGGCGTAGAGGCGACCATGGGCAAACAAAATGGCTAAAAAGAGACTGATAGGCAGCATCAACAACGCCATATTGGGCAAGTTGAGCAGCAGCAGGGTGGAGACCAGACGTGTCGGCACCTCGCCATCGGCGGCATCACCGATGATCTTGATAAATTGTTGGCTGACAAAGATAAGCAGCAATACGAATAACACTGCCAGCTGGGTTTTCAGGGTTTCCCTGAACAAATATCGGAAAACGATCACAGTCATTCCCAAGTAAACTTGTGTTTTTAGTCGAATGCCTGAAAAATAGGGCCGTATATTGGATTTTTACCAGTTTGAACTGCGGAGCCTGTGGCTGTTCGCTCCGCCTCTGATACCCCAACAAGCACCGCATTATTCAATAAAAGGTGCCTTTTGTCTTTAGGATGTAGGAGATTCCATGGAGTTCAGTGTAAAGAGTGGCAGTCCAGAGAAGCAACGGAGCGCCTGCGTCGTAGTCGGCGTATTTGAGCCTCGTCGCCTCTCTCCGGTTGCCGAACAACTGGACAAGATCAGCGATGGCTATATCAGTTCGCTGCTGCGCCGTGGCGACCTGGAAGGGAAACCAGGCCAGATGCTGCTGCTGCATCAAGTACCGGGCGTGCTCAGCGAGCGCGTACTGCTGGTCGGATGCGGCAAGGAGCGGGAACTCGACGAACGCCAGTACAAGCAGATCATCAACAAGACCATCACCACCCTGAACGAAACCGGCTCCATGGAAGCGGTCTGCTTCCTCACTGAGCTGCACGTCAAGGGTCGGGATACCTATTGGAAGGTGCGCCAGGCGGTAGAAACCACCAAGGCGGGCCTCTACAGCTTCGATCAGTTCAAGACCAACAAGGCCGAGCCACGTCGCCCGCTGCGCAAGCTGGTATTCAACGTGCCGACGCGTCGGGAACTGACCATTGGTGAAAAAGCCATCGCTCACGGTCTGGCCGTGGCCAAGGGTGTGCGGGTCTGCCGCGACGTGGCGAACATGCCGCCCAACGTCTGCAACCCGGCCTATCTGGCCTCCCAGGCCCGTCGTCTGGCCGATGCCTACGACAACATCACCACCAAGGTGGTGGGCGAGCAGGAGATGGCCGAGCTCGGCATGAACTCCTATCTGGCGGTGGCTCGCGGCTCCGATAACGAAGCCATGATGGCCATCATCGAATACAAGGGTCATCCGGATGCCAAGCCCATCGTGCTGGTCGGCAAGGGTCTGACCTTCGACTCCGGCGGCATCTCCATCAAGCCGGCCGACGGCATGGACGAGATGAAGTACGACATGGGTGGCGCCGCCTCCGTGCTCGGTACCATGCATGCGCTGGCCCAGCTGCAACTGCCGATCAACGTCATCGGCGTGCTGGCTGGCTGCGAGAACATGCCGGGTGGCAACGCCTATCGTCCGGGTGACATCCTCACCTCCATGTCAGGCCAGACCATCGAAGTGCTCAACACCGATGCGGAAGGTCGTCTGGTGCTGTGTGATGCACTGACCTATGTGGACCGCTTCGATCCGGAAACCGTGATCGACGTGGCGACCCTGACCGGTGCCTGCGTCATCGCGCTGGGCCACCACACCTCGGGTCTGCTGGCCAACCACAACCCGCTGGCCCACGAGCTGCTCAACGCCTCCGAGCAGGCGGGAGATCGCGCCTGGCGTCTGCCGTTGTTCGACGAGTATCAGGAGCAGATCGACAGCCCGTTCGCCGACATGGCCAACATTGGTGGTCGTCCGGCCGGCACCATCACCGCGGCCGCCTTCCTGTCACGCTTCACCAAGAAGTACAACTGGGCCCACCTGGATATCGCCGGAACTGCCTGGAAAAGTGGCAAGGATAAAGGCTCTACCGGTCGTCCGGTGCCCCTGCTGACCCAGTTCCTGCTGAACCGGGCTGGCGTGGATATCGAAGAGAAAGAGTAACTCTCCGGCCCCTGCCGATGGCTACATCGGAAGGGTTGGCGTTACCCTGAACCACAAGGAAGAGGCCCGCCTCTTCCTTGTTTCATTCTTGAATCAGTGAGCTGCAGACGGGAAACGCCCCGTCAGCCTCATGAGGCGGTCAACAGTCCGTCACCGCAAAACGGGATCAACCTGATGAGCCAAGTGACCTTTTACCTGATGAGCGAACAGGATGACGCGCAGGCCTCTGCGGTCGAGCGACTGGCCTGCACTCTTGCAGCCGAGTCGTGGGGCGCGGGCCATATCTACCTGTTCTGCGACGATGAGGCTCAGGCTCTGCGCCTGGACGAGCTGTTGTGGCAACTGCCGCCGGAGCGCTTCGTGCCGCACCAGCTGCAAGGCGAAAGCGGCATGGCCCCGGTGGAGATCGGCTATCAGCCACCGAAACGGCGCTACGCCCGCCTCATCAATCTGGCCACTGCGACACCTTTGTTTGCAGGACACTTCGCTCAAGTGGTAGATTTTGTCCCCACTGACGAAACACAAAAGCAGCAAGCCCGCGAGCGCTACAAGCACTATCGCCAGGCAGGCCATACCCTCGAAATGAGGGATCAGCCCGTCCTTGCCGCACCGGATCCGGCGCAGCCCTGACTGCAACCAATTGATCCATAAAGAATCAACACCAGACTCCATCCATCCAGATTACGGCGAGACCATGGAAAAGACTTTTAATCACAACGCCATCGAACAGGCGCTCTATCAGCACTGGGAAGCCCAGGGTTACTTCAAGCCCCACGGCGACACCAGCAAAGACTCCTTCTGCATCATGATCCCGCCGCCGAACGTCACCGGCAGCCTGCACATGGGTCACGCCTTCCAGCAAACCCTGATGGATACCCTGATCCGCTACAACCGCATGCAGGGCAAAAACACCCTGTGGCAGGCAGGTACCGACCACGCCGGTATCGCCACCCAGATGGTGGTTGAGCGCAAGATCGCCGCAGAAGAGGGCAAGACTCGCCACGATTACGGCCGTGATGCCTTCATCGACAAGATTTGGCAGTGGAAGGAAGAGTCCGGTGGCACCATCACCCGCCAGATGCGCCGTCTGGGCGACTCCGTGGATTGGGAGCGCGAGCGCTTCACCATGGATGAGGGTCTCTCCGCCGCCGTGCAGGAAGTGTTTGTTCGTCTCTACGAAGATGGCCTGATGTACCGCGGCAAGCGTCTGGTGAACTGGGATCCGAAACTCAACACCGCCATCTCCGATCTGGAAGTGGAGAACCGCGAGATCAAGGGCCACATGTGGCACCTGCGCTATCCGCTGGCCAACGGCGCCAAGACCGCCGAAGGCAAGGATTACCTGATCGTCGCCACCACCCGTCCGGAGACCATGCTGGGCGATACCGCCGTGGCAGTGAACCCGGAAGACCCGCGCTACAAGGCACTGATCGGCCAGCACATTCTGCTGCCGCTGGTGAACCGTCTGATCCCCATCGTTGCCGACGAACACGCCGACATGGAGAAGGGCACCGGTTGCGTGAAGATCACCCCTGCCCACGACTTCAACGATAACGAAGTGGGCAAGCGCCACAGCCTGCCGATGATCAACATCTTCACTCTGGACGCCCACGTGCGTGCCGAGGCCGAAGTGGTCGATACCAACGGCAACCCGAGCACCGCCTATGACGCAACCCTGCCGGCCGAGTTCGCCGGTCTGGAGCGCTTCGCCGCCCGCAAGGCGATTCTGGCCAAGCTCGAAGAGCTGGGTCTGCTGGACGAGATCAAGGATCACATACTGCAACAGCCGTACGGCGATCGCGGTGGCGTGCCCATCGAGCCGATGCTGACCGACCAGTGGTACGTGCGCGTGGCTCCGATGGCCAAGACCGCCATCGAGGCGGTGGAAGATGGCCGTATCCAGTTCGTGCCGAAACAGTACGAAAACATGTACTTCTCCTGGATGCGCGACATTCAGGACTGGTGCGTCTCCCGTCAACTGTGGTGGGGTCACCGCATCCCGGCATGGTATGACGACGCAGGCAATGTCTACGTTGGCCGCAGCGAAGATGAAGTGCGCGCCAAGCACAGCATCCCGGCCGTAACCGTACTGCGTCAGGACGAAGACGTGCTCGACACCTGGTTCAGCTCCGCCCTGTGGACTTTCTCCACTCTGGGCTGGCCGAACAACACCGAGGCACTCAAGACCTTCCACCCGACCGACGTGCTGATGAGCGGCTTCGACATCATCTTCTTCTGGATTGCCCGGATGATCATGATGACCATGCACTTCATCAAGGACGAAAACGGCCAGCCGCAAGTCCCGTTCAAGACCGTCTACATCACCGGCCTTATCCGTGACGAAGAGGGCCAGAAGATGTCCAAGTCCAAGGGCAACGTGCTGGACCCCCTCGACATGATCGATGGCATCTCGCTGGAAGATCTGCTGGAGAAGCGCACCGGCAACATGATGCAGCCGCAGATGGCCGAGAAGATCGCCAAGCGTACCGCCAAGCAGTTCCCGGAAGGGATCGATGCCCACGGTACCGACGCCCTGCGCTTCACTCTGGCCGCGCTGGCCTCTACCGGTCGTGACATCAACTGGGACATGAAGCGCCTGGACGGCTACAACAACTTCTGCAACAAGCTGTGGAACGCCTCCCGCTATGTGCTGATGAACACCGAAGATCAGGATTGCGGTTTTGCCGGTGGCGAAATGCAGTTCAGCCTGGCGGATCGCTGGATCCAGTCCCAGCTACAAGTGGCCATCCGTGACTTCCGTACCGCCCTCGATACCTACCGCTTCGACATCGCGGCCGGTGTGTTGTACGAATTTATCTGGAACCAGTTCTGTGACTGGTATCTGGAGCTGACCAAGCCGGTGCTGACCAAGGGTTCCGAGGCCGAGCAGCGCGCTGCCCGCCATACCCTGGTGACTGTGCTGGAAACCCTGCTGCGTCTGGCGCACCCGATCATCCCGTTCATCACCGAGACCATCTGGAAATCGGTCGCGCCGCTGGCTGGCGTACACGCCGACACCATCATGATTCAGGCCTTCCCGGAGTTCGACGCCGCCAAGGTGGACGAAGCAGCGATGGCGGATCAGGAGTGGGTGAAGGAGTTCATCGTCAGCATCCGCAACATCCGCGCCGAGATGAACGTGGCACCGAGCGTGCCCCTCAACGTGCTGCTCCAGTGCGATGCCAAGGATGCCCAGCGCGCCGCCGACAACGAGGCCTTCCTCAAGTCGCTGGCCCGTCTGGAGTCTATCCGCGTACTGGCGGACGGTGAAACCGCCCCGCTGTCAGTGAAGAAGCTGATCGGCGCCACCGAGCTGATGATCCCGATGGCCGGTCTCATCGACAAGGATGCCGAACTGGCCCGTCTGGCCAAAGAGGTTGCCCGTCTGGTGGGCGAGTGCGGCCGTATCGAAGGCAAACTCGGCAACGAAGCCTTCGTCGCCAAGGCACCGGAAGCGGTCATCGCCAAAGAACGCGAGAAGCTGGAAGATTACCGTCTCCAGCTGACCAAGCTGGAAGCCCAGCAGGCCGAAATCGCCGCGCTGTAAGCACCGCCCCAACCGATACAACAAAGCCCCCTGCCAAGGGGGCTTTTTCATATCCGCGCTTCCCGTTTCAGCTCACCAGCAGCCAGCCGCAAAAACCGAGATAGAGCAAGCCCACCAGCGCCAACCGCCCGGCGGTCATCACTCCCTTTCTGAACCCCCACCAGAGCAACCCGACCGCCAGCAGCGTCACCAGCGAGGAGGCCATCATGGCGCCATCCAGCAGCCAGGGGGTGAAGAGCAGACAGAACGCCTTGGGGATGGTGCCCTGGATCATCATGGCCCCGGAGATATTGGCCAGCGCCAGCCGGTTCTTGCCCTGCCGCACCCAGATCAGCACGTTCATCAGCTCCGGCATCTCGGTCGCCACCGGACTCAGCAGCAGGGCCGCCAGCACCGGAGAGAGGCCAAACAGCTCGCCCATGCTCTCCAGCTGATGGACAAACAGCTGGGCCGCCAGCGCTACCACCACCAGCGCAGCCAACGTCTGCAGCAACACCTTGCCAAGGGGCGGGATCCCGGCATCGGGTGCCAATTTGAGGGGCTCCGGCAATTCGACTTCGTGGCTGTCACTCTGTTTCAGCTCGCGCCTTACATAGACGAGGTAGACCAGCAGGAAGAGCGGGGCCAGCCAGCTCTTGCCGGTGAAGGCGACCAGCCCCAGCGCGGTCGCCACCAGAAAGATGCCGATAAACCAGCGCTGATCCCGGCCAATCTCGCGCTGCACCTCGCCATCGATGGCCCGTTCGGTACGCCCCATGCAAAGCAGCAGGGTGAGGCCGACTGCCGCATAGCCGATGGTCGCCAACACCAGCGGCCCGCCAAGGGCGGCGCCAATGCCGATCTCCTGCTGGGCGGTTGTGTTGCCCATCAGCAGAGCGGTCAGGGTCACGATACACTCGGGTAGCGCCGTACCCAGTGCCGCCAGCAGCGAACCGGTGGCGCTTTGGGAGAGTTTGAAGTGGTGGCCGGTCCACTCGATGCCGTTGACGAAGTATTCGCAGGCAAGGTAGATGGTGACCGCAGAGACGAGAAATAACAGCAGGGTAATCAACATAATAGATACCGCCAGGCGAGCAGAATAACCGATGGACCCGACATGGCTCGCCCGGCTGGCGTGCATATCGAGGCCAAAGGTCTTGCAGAGCGATAGTGCCTATCGCCGCCCATGCCATGGATGCGAGGATCCAAGAGTGTTGACATGGGCCCGGCCCGGAATGCGGGCGGGTTGCTACTCCCCAATGACTGAGGAGACGTTTTAGCAACTCGACCACCGCCTCACAAGGCAAATTAATGACAACTCATTCAATAAGTTGTAAGGGAATGTAACCTCGCCAGTCCCTCCTCCCCACCGCTATTGCGCTGTTGGCACACCGATTGCTGTAGGTAGTTCACTATCCACAACAGTTTGGGAAGGATGAACAATGAAACGGTGGATCCAACATTTCTATCAACTGAACCGCCTCAATTGGCTGATGGTCTGGTTGTTGCTCTGCTGCAGCATCATTCTGTTGTTTCCGGCCGGGCTGATGAAAGGGGCCGTCAGCCAGTGGGCTGCGGATCATGCGGCCTGGCTGGGGATCGGCATGCTGATCGCCATCTCCTACTTCTGCAGTCAGGGCTTCCTGATCGCCTGGGAGTGGGCATGCGAAGAGTGGCAGGCGCGCCGTCAGCAGGACCAGCTGGCCCAGATGATCGGCTTCCTCGACTTCAACGAGAAGGCGGTGCTGCGCGAGTTCGTGCTGCAGCGTAAAAGCGTCATAAACTTGCCGATCACCGAGCCCGCCGTCAAAAACCTGATGGATGCCGGCGTCCTCACCTACGCCTACGGCAAGCCGACCCGGGAGAAGGATGACGAGAACCAGATCCGCGCCCTGATGATCGCCCTGCCCGCCCGACCGCTGCTCACCTACAAGGTGCTGGGGCTGTCGCGCGGCAAGATGAGCGACGAGCAGGTGGAACAGATCATGAACGCCCGTCCCAAGTTCGCCCAGAAGGGGTTCCAGCGCTAACCGCCGCCCTATCCGCCAGATGCAAAAGAGCCGGACACTGTCCGGCTCTCTCGTTTCTGCGCGACGTTCTGTACCATCCCTTCCGTCTTGCTGCGTCCTACCCCTTGAGGCTGGAGCAAAAGCTGACATCGTCCTGCACAGGATCATCGCTCATGCTGTGATAAAGCTCGAAGCAGGGACCATTGCCAAACTCCAGCCCGGCAGCAACGATGTCGCCGATATGCTCCTGCCAACGAGGGCCATACTGACTGCGGTCGGTAATAAGATAACGGGACTGGGCGTAACGACCGGCGGGAATAATCTGGATCTCGACCGCACCCATCCCCACCGTCCCCGCAGGCACCGTCACCCCGATGTCAGTGCGACACTGGGCTGGCGGAGTCACCTCGGGGTTATCGTGATAGATGAAGATCCACTCCCCACCTTCCAGACCGCGGGCGCTGGCCCACTGATGCAGCTGGCTGCAGACGGGGTCATACCCCTCGCCATAGGGGCCGGTGACACGCATATAGGCCAGAGTGCGGGCGTCCATCTCGATGGTTTTCATGGTATTGCTCCTTGCTGATGAGTGACCCTCAGCATAAGGATTAGGCTGCACAAGTGCGTGTCCATCCTTGCTCATCAAGTGTCCATTCTTGCTCTTGTCGCGGCGAAACTCTCCCGGCGTGCAACCATAGTAACGGCGAAATACCTTGGCAAACGCCTGAGAGCTGGCGAGCCCCGCCCCCAACGCAATGGCCGTGACACTGGCATCGGTATAGCAGAGCTGCCAAGCAGCCCGCTGGATGCGCAGACGACGACACATCTCCCCGGGCGTCTCCCCCGCCACAGCCGTAAACACCCGGTGAAAATGGTAGAAAGACAAGCAGGCACTGCTTGCCAGCGTTTCGATGGAGAGATCGGGGTTCTGCTCCAGCGCCCGGATCACCGGGCGCAATCTGGCCTGATAGTCGACCATGCCGTTAGCGACTGGCGCCCCCCGCGACTCTGGCCATATAGAGCGCATCCACATAACGCCCTTGGCGGAAGGCATAGTCACGGGCTCGCCCCTCCTCGGTAAAACCGAACTTGCGATAAAGCGCCTGTGCGGCCTCATTGTCGGTATAGACGGTCAGCTCAATCCGATGCAGGTTGAGCCAGTTATCGGCCAGATCCAGCGCCGCGGCCATCAGGGCAGAGCCCACCCCTTTGCCGGCCCAGTCATCCCGTACCCCCATACCGATACAGGCCACATGCTTGCGTCTCGGATTGGACTCAACCAGCAGCGAGAGCTGGCCTACCAGCAGGCCGTCGACCTCGGCGACCAGCGCCACCACACCACTCTGTTCCAACCGCTGTTGCCACAGCCCCAAGGTCGGAAAAGGCAGTTGCAAAGTGCCCGCCTGGGCATTGGGCATGGCATAGAGATCCCGCAAGGCGGGGGCATCGGCGGGTTCGGCATGACGGATAGTAATCTGCATATGAGGCTCCTTCTCGAAACCACCATCATGCAATATCCGGCGCGGTTACACATCCCCCAGCAACACCCATTTGTCTTGCCTATCAAAGGGCGAGGAAAGGCCCATTGGCCGAGCACGGCGCAGATCCGTAGGCTGACCCCAGATCAACAAGGAGAGAAGCCATGACTGACAAGACCCTGCACAGCGCCAACGGCGCCCCCGTCGTCGACAACAACAACAGCCTCACCGCCGGTCCGCGCGGCCCCATCCTGATGCAAGATATCTGGTTGATGGAGAAACTCGCCCACTTCGACCGCGAGCGCATTCCCGAGCGGGTGGTTCACGCTAAGGGCTCGGGCGCCTACGGCACCTTTACCGTGACCCACGACATCAGAGCGTTCAGCAAGGCCGATCTGTTCAGCGCCATCGGCAAGCAGACGCCTGTATTCCTGCGCTTCTCCACCGTGGCCGGTGAGAAGGGCGCCGCCGATGCCGAACGCGATGTGCGCGGCTTCGCCCTCAAGTTCTATACCGAACAGGGCAACTGGGATCTGGTGGGCAACAACACCCCGGTCTTTTTCATCCGCGATCCGCTGAAATTCCCTGACTTCATCCACACCCAGAAGCGGGATCCGCGCACCAACCTGCGCAGCGCCACCGCCGCCTGGGACTTCTGGTCACGCCATCCGGAATCCCTGCATCAGGTCACCATACTGTTCAGCGATCGCGGCATCCCCAAGAGCCTGCGGGAGATGAACGGCTACGGCAGCCACACCTTCAGCTTTATCAACGATGCCAACGAGCGCTTCTGGGTCAAGTTCCACTTCAAGACCGAGCAGGGCCACAGCTTCTACACCGATGAAGAGGCCGCTACCGCTGTCGGGCAAGATCGGGAGACCAGCCAAGCGGATCTGTTCAATGCCATCGAGCGGGGCGACTTCCCGCGCTGGAAGGTCTATGTGCAGGTGATGCCGGAGGCCGAAGCCCAGACTTACAACATCCATCCGTTCGACCTCACCAAGGTGTGGCCGCACAGCGACTACCCGCTGATCCCGGTGGGCGTGCTGGAGCTCAACCAGAACCCGGACAACTACTTCGCCCATGTGGAGCAGGCCGCCTTTACCCCGGCCAACGTGGTGCCCGGTATCGGCTTCTCGCCGGATCGCATGTTGCAAGGGCGGCTCTTCTCCTACGGGGACACCCAGCGCTATCGCCTTGGCGTCAACCACGGTCTGCTGCCGGTCAATGCCCCGCGCTGCCCGTTCCATCACGGTGCCCATCGTGACGGTGCCATGCGGGCAGACAGCAATGGCGGCGCCAGCCCCAACTATCAGCCGAACCGTTTCGGTACCCAGCAGCCGAGCGAACAGCACGAACCGGCGCTGAGTCTGGAAGGGGCCGCCCTGCACTACGACTTCCGTGACTACGACAGCGACTACTACAGCCAGCCGGGCAACCTGTTCCGCATCATGGACGAGGGACAGCGTTCGCGGCTCGCCGCCAACCTGGCCCGCTCCCTTATCAATGTGGAGGATGACGCCATCGTCGCGGCCCAGCTCAAACACTTCGAACAGGCCGACCCCGAGTACGCCAAACGGGTCGAACTGGCACTGGCCGCCTTGCAGCGCTAAGCCGCAAGCAGGCAACATCTGCAAAAACAAAACGGGGGCCTGATGGCCCCCGTTCTCGTGATATTGACGGTGAGAAATAGAAAACGGAGCCCGAGGCTCCGTTTTTCAATGCAGTATCAATCCCTTACGGAACGCGCTTCGCGCTCTTCCCGCTCCCTTGCCAACAAGCGTTTGTACCACCAGCTACTGCGACGACGTTGTGCATTGGAAGAGCGACGAGCCATTTCTTAGGTTCCAGCCAAGAGAAGAAAGGAGCTGCATTATGCGACAGGGATCACGTCCATGTCTTTAGCTGGATCAAGAAAAGCCTCACTGACCCACGGAAATCGTCTTCTGAGCTTTCGCACCACGGGTGGCAGGCAACACCACCGCAGGAGAGCGCCAGGCCAACGGGCCATTGCTCTCGAGGTCGTTCTGCGGGCCGCACTCCAGCCAGATATCTCCCTGCAGAATGCGGGCCCCTTCGGAATATTTCTGATCCGCAAACCAGCAGACCCGCTCGGGCAATGAGCCCAGCGGCAACACCAGCTCGGGACTGGCAGACTCGCCCACCACAGTGGTTTTGGACGCAGCCAGAGCGGGGGTAAGACAGAGGGATGCCAGCAGGCAGAGCAGTACATTTTTCATGAGAGGGATCCTGTTTCGATGGGGGGCACTCTCGAAGAATCGACCAGCCCCGTGGTTTACTTGACTGACAATCATACTGCCTGCTGGCATTGTGGAACCAATATGGTAGCCTGCCAGCGCCTGCGGGCAGTCTCTCGCTGCCACGCGCAAACTTCCGGTGAATTTGTCACGTCCTGACAAAACATAACCTTATTTATCAAATCGTTATTTGGATATTATCCCAATGCGTATTATGCCGTTGCTTCAGGCGGCCTGCCTGAGCCTGATGTTGTCCGCCTGCGTTGCCCCATTGCTGATGATGAGCCCCACCAGCCAGCTGATGTGGGCCCTGCTCAAGCCGCTGGTCGGCTTTGACCCGAACGAGGTCAATCTGTTCGAACAACCCCTGATCAAGGATCGGATGACCGCCATCCTTGGCCCCAACTACGACAGCACCATGCAGTTGCTCAAGACTGCCGACAAGTTACAGCAGGAGGGGCCGCTTTTCTATGTGGTCTCCGAGTATGCGCCGGTGCCGGATATCGCCAAGCAAGCGGGGATGGTGTGGAACTCGCAAACCAACCAGATGTCGGTATTGCTGCAAAAAGGGGATGGCACCACCCTGACCTTCGGCGAAAATCTGGCAGGCACGGCACCGACCTGGCCAACCGCCATGCAGGGCTGGCAGACCCCCACCAGCCAGCTCACCCCGGCGGCCAATGCCCTGACCGGCGCAGCGACCAATCAGAGTGGCGCCTCCCCCTTCTCCCTTGGCAGCGCGCTGGGCACAGTGACCCGCGGCGTCGCCGGCTCGCTGACCAACAGCGCAAGTCAGGCCATCAGCGGCACAGCCGCCAACGCCACAGGGCAGGCCACCCAAACAGTGAGCCAAAGCGCGACCGCACTTACCCGCACAGCAACCACCGCAGTCACTGCACCCGCCAAACAGGCGGTGAGCAGCTCCACCGCAGTCACTGCACCCGCCAAACAGGCGGTGAGCAGCTCCACCGCCACCGTGACGCAAGAGGCCACCAAAGCCCTTGTCACACCGGCCAAACAGGCTGTCAGCAGCGCCGCTGCGACCGTAACCCAAGAAGCCACCAAGGCCGTTGCCGCTCCTGCCAAGCAAGCCGTCAGCAGCGCTGCTGCGACCGCAACGCAAGAAGCTACCAAGGCCGTTGCCGCTCCGGCCAAACAGGCAGTCAGCAGCGCCGCTGCAACCGCAACGCAAGAAGCCACCAAGGCTGTTGCCGCGCCTGCCAAACAAACTGTCAGCAGCTCAGCTACTACCGTGACGCAGGAGGCCACTAAGGCTGTTGCCGTTCCTGCCAAACAAACTGTCAGCAGTGTCGCTACGACCGTAACGCAGGAAGCCACCAAAGCTGTTGCCGTTCCTGCCAAACAGGCGGTCAGCAGCGCCGCTGCGACCGCGACCCAAGAAGCCACCAAGGCCGTTACTGCTCCGGCCAAACAGACCGTCAGTAGCGCCGTAGCCACCGTGACGCAAGAAGCGACCAAGGCCGTGGCAGCACCCGCCCAGCAGGCCGTCAGTGCCGCATCCCATACGGCCGGAGATAGCATTGCCGATGCCGCGAGAGCGGCGGAAGCCAAGGCTCGCGCCAAGGCAGAGGCAGAGATGGAAGCCCTGCTCAAATAAACCGACAGGCCACCGCAAGGTGGCCTGTTTTTTATCCCGCTACCGGATCATGACGTTATGGAAAAGGCCACATAGACTGTTAGGTAACTACCCGCACAAGGAGTGCATCATGCGTCGTCTGCTCCCTGCTCTCGCTTCTCTCGCCCTGTTTATCGCGCTCCCGGCTCCGGCACTTATCTACTATTCGGAACAGAACATGCCGCTCAATGGCCAGGATAAAAATGGTCAGCCTGTGGGGTTGGCAGTCGAGTTGCTGCGCCTGATGTGGCGTGAAATGGGAGAGCCGGAGCAACCCATCCACTTTCTGCCCTGGGCCCGCGGCTGGTATCTGCTGACCCAGCAGCAAGAGGCCGTGCTCTTTACCACCGCCCATACCAAAGAGCGGGATCCCCACTTCCTCTGGGTCTGCCCCATCAGCCACTCCAGGGTCGCGCTGGTCGGCCGCAAGCAGGATGCCCCCAAAGTGGCCAGCAAAGCGGATCTCGCCAAGCTGCAGATCGGCGTGATGCAGGCGGATGTCGGGGAGCAGTTGCTGCTCAATCGCGGGATCAGCCCGGGCAATATGATGTCGGTGGAGCGGATGGAGCAGGTGGTGCGCCAGCTCATCATGGCGCGCACCGATCTGGTGGCGGGCAACGAGGTGATGTTGCGCCATCAGGCCAAGGAGCTGGGTTTCCCCAGCGAGGATTTTGTCACCGTCGCGATTCTTGAAGAGCAGGACAACTGCTTCGCCTTCAACCTGAGGGCAGACAAGCAGCAGGTTGCCCGCCTGCAACAGGCGCTGGACAAGGTCAGACAGGGGGATGAATACAAGCAGCTGGTGAAGCGCTACCAGTTGCTCAGTATCCTGCCCGAAACCAATCCCCCCATCCCGCGCCTCGAGTAACCCCGGCCCGCCCTATGGTGGGCTCGTTGTATCTCCCATCGATGAAACGGGGGATGCCTCCATCGGCGCCGTAATGAGGTGGTTCAGAAAGAGATTGAACAGCTCGGCCCGCGAGCCGAGCCGCAGCTTGCCATAGAGATGCTTGCGGTGATTCTTCACCGTACCGCTGCCAATCCCGAGCTCCGCGGCAATCGCCTCGGTATCCAATCCCTGCAACAGCAACTCCGCCACCTGCCGCTCGCGCCGGGTGAGCAGATCCCCCCCAACACTCGCCATCGCCTGCTCCACCGCACTCTTGAGGCTGGCGCTGTCTGGCAGTGCAGTGCTCTGGGCCAGCAGTGGCTGACTCTGCCGCCACTGCTGACGACAGAGCGAATGCACCAGCGGGAACAGCTGCTCCAGCCTTGCCTGCTCGTCACGGCTGAGGGTACTGCGCTTGTCGAGTCGCCCCAGAAACAGCATCAGCGTCAGCCCGTCCCGCACCGGCAGGATCAGCCCCACCTCCTCCTGCCAGCCGGTGGCCTGATAGAAGTGGTGGCGATATTCGGGATCGAGCCGCCCTTGGGAGACCTGCGCCAGGGTCCAGACGCCGGCAGGCAAGCCCTGTTCCAGCGCCTGCATAAAGGGATCCTGACTGAAGTGGCTGGTGAGGTAGCGGTCAAACAACAGAGCCCGCTGATGATTGAGGTTGTCGTAGAGGTAGACGGGGCGCTGCCCCACCCCGAGCAGCAGGGCGCAATCAAACGCCACCTGTTGCTGGATCAGCCGCACCAGCGCCGCCGCAAAGGCGCTGCTGTGCAGGGCATCGACCACCTCGGTCATGCTGCGGGTCAAGGTATCTGTGGTGAATGGCTGGGTCATGGTGACACGTTTCCGGTGACGGGGAGCGATTCCCCGCTATGGCTGAATGCTAGCACGAGAGTGGCAAAACTGTCCCTAAGGGGACATATCCGCCACCGGCCAGAACGGCGAGGATGACGGCTTTTCCCCCTGCTGTTGGAGAACCCATGATCAACCCCCACATGCTCGATGAGCTGACCGAGCGCGGCCTTGTGGCCCAGAATTCCGACCCCGCGGCCCTGGCCGATCATCTTGCCACCCCGCGCACCGTCTATTGCGGGTTCGATCCCACTGCCGGCAGCCTGCATATCGGTCATCTGGTGCCGCTCTTGATGCTGCGCCGCTTCCAACTGGCGGGCCACACCCCGGTGGCTCTGGTGGGCGGGGCGACCGGCCTTATCGGCGATCCCAGCTTCAAGGCGACCGAGCGCAGCCTCAACAGTGCCGATACCGTGCAGGGTTGGGTCGCCAGCCTGTCTGCCCAAATAAGGGCGCTGCTGCCCGCCGATGAGGGCCTGTCGGCCCCGCAACTGGTCAACAATGGCGACTGGATGGGGCAGATGTCCGCCCTCGATTTTCTGCGGGATATCGGCAAGCACTTCTCGGTCAATGCCATGCTGGCGCGGGAATCGGTGCGCCAGCGGCTGGCTCGCCCGGATCAGGGCATCTCGTTCACCGAGTTCTCCTACGCTCTGCTGCAATCCTACGACTTTGCGGTGCTGCACCAGCGGCTCGGTTGCACCCTGCAGATTGGCGGCAACGACCAGTGGGGCAATATCACCAGCGGCATGGATCTCACCCGCCGCCTCCATCAGGCGCAGGTACACGGCATGACCCTGCCCCTTATCACCAAGGCGGACGGCACCAAGTTCGGCAAAACCGAAGGGGGCGCGGTCTGGCTCGATCCGGCGCTCACCTCCCCTTACGCCTTCTACCAGTTCTGGCTCGGCACCGCGGATGAGGATGTCTACCGCTTCCTGCGCTACTACAGCTTTATGTCGCTGAGCGAGATTGATGCACTGGAGGCGGAAGACGCAAAGCGGCAGGGACGCAAGCAGGCCCAGCAGGTGTTGGCGAACGAGCTGACCGAGCTGGTACACGGCAAGGCAGCATTGGCGGCAGTACAGCGCATCAGCGAGCTGCTGTTTAGTGGCGACGTGACCCGCCTCGGCGAGAGCGATCTGGCCCAGTTGGCGCAGGATGGCATGCCGAGCAGCACCATCAGCGGCGAGGCGGATCTGGTCAGCCTGCTGGTCAGCTGCGGTCTGGCTAACTCCAGGCGCATCGCCCGCGAACTGCTGGCGGCGGGCGCCATCAGTCTCAATGGTGTGCTCAAGCAGGATGAACAGCTGAGCGCCACGGATCGGCTGTTTGGCCGCTACCTGCTGCTGCGCCGGGGCAAGAAGCAGTATCACCTGGTGGAGTGGCAATAAGCCGCAGGGCGGGGAGCACTGCCTCCCTGCCCGCACCCTGAATCCCTTTTGACTCCCGAGTTGCGATCCCCCTCACAGCCTCTCCCGTCAGCAGCCACCATACTGGCACCGGCGAACATGGAGTACGCCACACAATCTGTTCCTCACGAATCAACAAGGATGCTGATGATGAAGAGATGGCTTCTGGTGCTGCTCTGCACCCTGCCCATGCTGGCACACGCCAGCGGATACACCCAGACCCGCTACCCCATAGTGCTGGTGCACGGCCTGTTCGGCTTCGACAAGCTGCTCGGGGTCGATTACTTCTATGGCATTCCCCAGGCCCTGAGCCGGGATGGTGCCAAAGTCTACGTGGCTCAGGTGTCGGCCACCGCCAGTTCGGAACAACGGGGGGAGCAACTGCTCGCCCAGGTTGAGCTGCTACTGGCGGCCACCGGCGCCGAGAAGGTCAACCTGATCGGCCACTCTCACGGCGGCCCCACCATTCGCTATGTCGCCTCGGTCGCCCCCGAGCTGGTCGCCTCCGCCACCAGCGTCGGCGGGGTCAACTATGGCTCCGAGATTGCCGATCTGGTGCGGGCCAATGCCGCCCCCGGCAGCGCCGCCGAGAAGCTGGCTGCCGCCGCGGCCCACGCCCTCTCCGGCATGATTTCACTGCTCTCGGGCGGGAGCCAGCTGCCGCAAGATCCGGTCGCCGCCCTCGATGCCCTCACCAGCAAGGGGGCCAGCCAGTTCAACCAGCGCTACCCGGAGGGGCTGCCCAGCCGCTATTGCGGCGAGGGGCCGATGCAGGCCAGCAACGGCGTCTACTACTTCTCCTGGAGCGGGCGCGGCAACCTGACCAATCTGCTGGATCCGGTGGATCCTGCGCTGGCGCTGACCGGCGCCTTCTTCAAGGAGCCCAATGACGGACTGGTCGGGGTCTGCAGCAGCCACCTCGGCAAGGTGATCGGCACCAGCTACCGGATGAACCATCTGGACGAAGTGAACCAGTCCTTCGGCATCCACCATCTGTTCGAGACCGATCCGGTCACCCTCTATCGCCAGCATGCCAACCGTCTCAAGGAGCTGGGACTATGAAGATAGCCACCCTGCTCGTCGTGCCCTGCGCCATCACCCTGCTACTTGGCGGGGTGTTGCTCTGGCCCACTGCACCGACGGCAGACTCATCACAGGCTCAAGCCAGCCAGCATGCACAGAGCCACCCGCACGATCCCGAGCAGGAGGCCGCCGATGCCCTACAGGCGCGCTATCGCACCTTTGTTTCCGCCCAGAGCAGCCTGACGGTGCCCACCGAGATCTCCCTCGCCAGCTTGCAGATCCTGTTTGACGAGCGGGAGCAGCTGCGCCAGCAGAGTTTTACCCCGGCCGAGCAGGCCCAGCTGTTTGCCGAGGATCGGCTGATGGAGCAGCTGACCCTGCGCCGCAGGGCGCTGGCGGAGGCGAGAGACAGCGACAAGTCGCAGCTGGTCAGCGAGCTGGATCTCTGGCTGGCGGAGCAACCGGGCTGGTTTCGCGAGGCGGAGGCCAACAGCCGCCTGCTTGAGGAGTTGCAAGAGCTGGCGCAGATGGACCCGGCCAAACGGGAGGCTCTGCTGCTGGAGACAGGGGGGCCGGAAGCGGTGGATCGGATGCGCCAGCTGGAGCAGAACCGGCAAGGGTTCGAGGAGCAGCTCAGCGGCTTTCTGGCCGAGCTCAGGCAACTGCCGAACGAGGCCCGGGCCGAACAGCAGCAGGAGCTGCTGGCCCGCTGGTTCGAACCCGGACAGTGGCGCCGGGTCGAGGCACTCACCCGGCTCAAACTGGGGGAGCCACAAGCCGAATGAGAAGGGGGCCCGCGATGGGCCCCCTTGCTATTGCGCTTATTGCGGCTTGTTGGCCCCCGGCAGCGGCTGCCAGGTGAGGCGGGTCACTTGGGTGCCCTGCACCTCGCACTTGAGGCTCAGCTCCTGCCACCCCTTCTCCTGACGCAGGGAGACCTCCCCTTCGATCCCCTGCTCGCCAATCTTCAGCTTATCCTGCTCGAAGATCACCTTGTCGCCGTGGGCGAGATCCATCAGTTTGCCGTTGCAGAGCCAGTGAGCGAGATCCGCCCCCTTCAGCTTGACGCCCCCCTTGGCCGCCTTCTGTTCGGCCGCACTCACCACAAACAGCTTGCTCAGCTCGGCGGCCCGCTTGGTGAGCCACTCCTGACGCTGCTGCATGCTCATCTTGCTGACGAATTCGGCGGGCTGGCCCTTCTCGTCCAGCCATTGGGTCAGCTTGCCGCTGTCGTCAAAGGCGAACTGGGCGGCGGGCTCTTTGACCCCGAACAGCTTGCCGCCCTTGAAGTAGTAGCGGCTCTCCCCTTCCAGCTTGCCCAGCTCGTTCATGATGGGCACGGCGATGATGACGGGGGCGCCATCGATCCAGGCTTTGATGTCGACACCGTCATGGCTGAATTGACGGGTATCGAGAGCGCTCTCGGCCCCCTTCTCCATCAGGGTAAACTGCTCGGCGAGAGAAGCGGCCAGAGAAGGGAGGGAGCAGAATCCCAGGGTCAGCGCGATCGCTGTGTTGCGCATTGAGTTGTACATAACACTCCTGTGATGGGCCATCCGGCCCGTGGTTAACTCTCTGTCAGCCAGGCCCGCAGCCCTTCCCGGTGAGCATCGCTCAGGGGCAGGGATTGGCGGGCCCGGTAGTCAAAATGGATCAGGGTCGTTTCGGCGGTGACGGCCAGTTCGCCGCCCTGCCAGGCCTCCTGCCAGACCGTAAATGAGCTGGTGCCAATGCGGCGCACGCCGGTCTTGATGGTGACCGGCTGGCCGTAGAACAGCTCCCGTTTGAACTGCACCGTGTAACCCGCGATGATCAGATGCCAGTTATGCACATCCAGATCGGGGGAGAAGATCCGGAACAGGGGATCCCGCGCCGATTCGAACCAGACCGCCGGCACCGTATTGTTGATATGGCCGAGGGCATCCGTCTCCTGAAAACGGGGTTGGATATGCATTTCCAGCATGGGTTGACTCCTTGTCTCTTTGTTTCTGTCCTTGTCCGTTCATGGGACATCAGTGGCCAATGGGTGGCCGCCGGGCATCACCAGCGGATCAGCATGTTACATGATACTGCTGGCCCAAGCACAGGGATGCCAGCGGCCCTGCGCGACCGGCCAGCGGGTGTCGCAGCGCGGCGGATTGTAGGGCTGCACAGAAAAGCGGGCAGTAAAAAGCCCCACACACCTAGGGTGTGCGGGGCTGATGCAGATAACCAAACGGCTCGGGGACTAGCCCAACAGATCGAAGCGATCCGCATTCATCACCTTGTTCCAGGCGGTGATGAAGTCACAGACAAACTTCTCCTTGTTGTCATCCTGGGCATAGACCTCGGCATAGGCGCGCAGCACCGAGTTGGAGCCGAACACCAGATCCACCCGGGTGGCCGTCCACTTCAGCGCGCCGCTGCGGCGATCGCGGATCTCGTAGAGATTGCTCGCTTTCGGCAGCCACTGGTAGCCCATGTCGGTCAGGTTGACGAAGAAGTCGTTGCTGAGCACCCCGACCCGATCGGTAAAGACCCCGTGCCCGGTACCGCCGTGGTTGGTGCCGAGCACCCGCATCCCGCCGACCAGCGCCGTCATCTCGCAGGCGGTGAGCCCCATCAGCTGGGCGCGATCCAGCAGCAGCTCCTCCGCCGTCACCACATAGTCCTGCTTCAGCCAGTTGCGGAAGCCGTCGGCCAGCGGTTCCAGCACCTCGAACGAGGCCACATCGGTCTGAGCCTGAGTGGCGTCCCCCCGGCCCGGCGCAAACGGTACGCTCACCGTCACTCCGGCGGCCTGGGCAGCCTGCTCGATGGCGAGGTTGCCCCCCAGTACGATGAGATCCGCGACGCTGACGCCACACTCGGCCGCCAGCTTGTCATAGACCGCCAGCACCTTCGCCAACTTCGCCGGTTCGTTGCCCGGCCAATCCTTCTGCGGCGCCAGCCGGATGCGGGCGCCGTTGGCACCGCCCCGCTTGTCGGAGCCTCGGAAGGTACGGGCACTATCCCAGGCGGTAGTGACCCGCTCACTGATGGAGAGGCCGCTGGCGGCGATCCTGGCCTTCACCGCCGCCACATCATAATCGGCACGTCCGGCTGGCACCGGATCCTGCCAGATCAGATCTTCTGCCGGCACATAGGGGCCGACATAGCGGCTCTTCGGCCCCATATCCCTGTGGGTCAGCTTGAACCAGGCGCGGGCGAAGGCGTCGGAGAAGGCCGCCGGATCATCGCGGAAGCGCTCGGCAATCTTGCGGTACTCGGGGTCGAATTTGAGCGCCATGTCGGCATCCGTCATCATGGGTTTGCAGCGGATCGACGGGTCCTCCACATCCACCGGCATATCCTCTTCGGCGATATTGATCGGTTCCCACTGATGGGCCCCCGCCGGTGATTTTTGCAACCACCAGTCGTACTTGAACAGCAGCTCGAAGTAGCCGTTGTCCCATTGGGTCGGGTGGGTGGTCCAGGCCCCCTCGATGCCGCTGGTCACTGTGTTGCGGCCGATGCCGCGGCTGTGGTGATTGATCCAGCCGAGCCCCTGCTCTTCGAGGCTGGCCCCTTCCGGCTCGGGCCCAAGCAGTTTGGCGTCGCCGTTGCCGTGGGCCTTGCCGACGGTGTGGCCACCGGCGGTCAGCGCTACCGTCTCTTCATCATCCATCGCCATGCGGGCGAAGGTAACTCGCATATCTTGCGCGGTTTTCAGTGGATCTGGCTTGCCATCCACCCCTTCCGGGTTGACGTAGATAAGCCCCATCATCACCGCCGCCAGCGGGTTTTCCAGATCCCGCTCGCCGGAGTAACGACCACCCGGCTTGCCGCTGGGCGCCAGCCACTCTTTCTCCGATCCCCAGTAGATATCCTTCTCCGGGTGCCAGATATCCTCGCGGCCAAAGGCGAAGCCGAAGGTCTTGAGCCCCATGGACTCATAGGCCACGGTGCCCGCCAGAATGCTCAGGTCGGCCCAGCTGATCTTGTTGCCGTACTTCTTCTTGATGGGCCACAGCAGGCGACGGGCCTTGTCGAGGTTGGCGTTATCCGGCCAGGAGTTGAGGGGGGCGAAACGCTGGTTGCCGCTGCCACCGCCACCGCGGCCATCGGCGATGCGGTAAGTCCCGGCCGAGTGCCAGGCCATGCGGATCATCAGGCCGCCGTAGTGGCCCCAGTCGGCGGGCCACCACTCCTGACTGTCGGTCATCAGGGCGGTCACATCCTGCTTGAGGGCCGCCATATCGAGCCCCTTCAAGGCTTCCCGATAGTTGAAACCGGCCCCCAGCGGATTGGTCTTGGTATCGTGTTGGTGAAGAATGTCGAGGTTGAGGCTCTTCGGCCACCACTCCATTCTGGACGTCTCGACAGAGGTGGTTCCCCCGTGCATGACCGGGCATTTTCCTGCGGAACTGTCTGAATTATTGCTCATCGTTTTCCTCATTTGCTCTGCTGTCCATAACCTGAAACAGCATGGCACAGAGGCGTGACACAAACTGTGCAGCAACGGCCGATTTACGGATCTTTCACGCAAGCGGCCACGGAGCGCCCGTCGGCCGCGACAGAAATTGGACGAACTATGGCGCCTCTGCGGGCTGATGGGGCGGCTCGGGCCGCAGCCAGGCGCTGCGAAAATCGAACCAGCCGAGCGCTGTCATCCGCACCCCGTGCACGCCGACCCGGCTCTCCAGCTCCAGCCAGTGGTGAAACAGCGGCACAAACCAGCTCTGCTGCTGCACCGTTGCCAGCAGGGCGCGGGGGCCTGGCTCCTCACCGCTGGCGCGCCACTGCATCAACCCTTGCCACAACTCATGCTGACTGCTCCACACCTTGCGCAGCAACGGGGTGCCCTGCAACCAGACGTAGGGGGCAAAGGGGCCGGCATGTTCGAGGTTGAGGGTGCCGAGCCAGAGATCCACGTCTTCATCCTCGCCACTCACCCAGCGACCGTAATCGAGGGTGCGCACCTCGAGCCTGATCCCCTGTTCGGCCAGCAGGCTGCTCATGGCGTTGGCGCACTCGTTGAACTCCAGATGCTGGTTGAAGCAGGCGAGCACCAGTCTCCCCGGCAACTGCGCAGGTGTGGGCAAGGGCGTGGGCAACGCTTCGCGCCAGTGAGGAAGCAGGCCGAGGGCGCTGGTCCAGCCCCGTTGCAACTCGGGGGCGACCCGCCCCATCAGGGCCACCGGATTGAGCAACTGGCCGAGCCACTGCCGCAGAGCGGGAGCCTGCAAGGATCCGGAGCGATCGTCCTGCAGCAGAAAGTAGCATCCCGACTCCAGCTCCGATTCGCCGCGCATGGTGCCGAGCTCTGGGCTGTCGCGCCCCAGCTGCAGGTGGGTCTCCAGCCGCTCAGCAAGCTCCGGCAGCATCCAGATGTCGATCTCGTCGAGCAGGGCCCGCAAACCGAAAAAATCGTCGAACGCGGCAAGGCAAAGATGCAGGGGATCGTTGGCGGCGACCCGGTAGGGGCCGGTGCCCACCGGTTGCAGGGCAAAGCCCGCCTCCCCCTTGAGCTCCCGCGGCAAGATGGTCGCCACCGGCTCCGCCAGCAGGTGGGGCAGCCAGGGATCCGGACTGTCGAGATAGAGATCCAGAGTGCGCGGCCAGGGGCTCTCCAGCCGGTCCAGATGGGCGAACAGCGGGCGATCCCGCAAGGCCAGCAGACTCTCCATCACATCCTCCACCACCAGCTCGCGGCCGTGATGAAAACGCACCGCCGGACGCAGATAGAAGCGCCAGCGGCAGGGGCCCAGACACTCCCAGTGGTGGGCGAGATCCCCTTCGATTTCCCCATTTTCCTCATTTCGCCGGGTGAGGCCGTTGAAGATCTGGCGGCTCAGGTGAATTTCGGAGCGGCGCATCGGGCCGGTGGGCAGCAACTGCGGCAGCGGCCGGTAGTAGGGCACCCGCAGGATCTGCCGCCCTTCGCGGGTGGCTTGACCGAGCTGCTCGATCAGCAGCGGGGTGAGCAGATCGAGGCGATCTTCCGCCAGCCGCACCGCCTGCGCCAGCTGGCCTTGACTGAGCAGATCCCGCAGCCGGCGCCGGGTCAGGCTCTCCTGACTGTCGAGCAGGGTGAGCCGGGAGCGCCGCCCCCGCCCCGCTTCGGCCGACCAGCTGAGCCAGCCCTGATCCTGCATTCGCCGCAGCAGCAGACGGGCGTTGCGCGGGGTGCAGCAGAGCAGATCCGCCACCTCGGCGAGACTGATCTCCCGCTCGTCGCTGCCAAGCAGCTGGGCGAGTCGTTGAAATTGCTGATAGAGGCGACCGGTCGGCATAAAAGAGGAAATCCCGTTGCTGTAAGTCATCAGTTTTTACTTCCGCATTTTAGCTCAATACTGCTGATGAACGTGAGAACCACAGTAGAGGAGCACCATCATGAGCCACGCCAACCCCCTCAAACCTAACCGGATCCAGCAGACCTTGCGCCGTTACTTCAAGCGGATCCTGCCGCGCCCGCTGGCGCTCATCGAGGATCCCATGCAGCAGCTCAACCGCCTGATGCAGTGGGATATGAACCAGATCGATGACAAGGAGTATCGCCGTCGCCTCTGAGTGCGGGCCATGCCAGCCACTCGGGACGCGCATCCCCTGCGGGCGACATTGCTTTGCCGGATCTTGCTGTTTACATCGGCCACGGGCCTGATAGATTGGACGTCTATCCATCTATAACTGCGACAAGCAACATCCAACAAGGAGTGTGTGATGAAAGATGCGACCCTGGCCCTGCACCACGGCTTTTCCAGCGATCCCACCACCAAGGCCGTCGCCGTGCCCATCTACCAGACGGTGGCCTACGAGTTCGAGAGCGCCCAGCACGGGGCGGATCTGTTCAATCTGGCGGTGCCGGGCAACATCTACACCCGCATCATGAACCCCACCAACGATGTGCTGGAGCAGCGGATGGCCGCGCTGGAAGGGGGGATCGCCGCACTGGTGGTCTCGGCAGGTTCCGCCGCCATCACCTACGCCATTCAGGCGCTGACCGCCGCCGGTGACAACATTGTCTCCACACCCCAGCTCTATGGTGGCACCTACACCTTGTTCGCCCACATGCTGCCAAGTTTCGGGGTCGAGGTGCGCTTTGCCAAAGATGACAGCGCCGAAGCAATCGCCGCCCTTATCGACGACAAGACCAAGGCGGTCTACTGCGAGAGCATCGGCAACCCGGCGGGCAACATCGTCGATCTGGCCGCGCTGGCCAAGGCAGCCCACGCCCGCGGCGTGCCGCTTATCGTCGACAACACGGTCGCCACCCCGGTGCTCTGCAAGCCCATCGAACACGGCGCTGACATCGTCGTCCACAGCCTGACCAAATATGTCGGCGGCCATGGCAACTCGCTGGGTGGCGTCATCGTCGACTCGGGCAAGTTCCCCTGGGCGGATCACGCCGAGCGCTTCCCCCAGCTGACCAAACCCGAACCCTCCTACCACGGGGTGGTCTATACCGAGGCCTTTGGCCCGGCCGCCTTTATCGGGCGGGTGCGTACCGTGCCGCTGCGCAATACCGGCGCGGCGCTGGCGCCGATGAACGCCTTCCTGCTGCTGCAGGGGCTGGAGACCCTCAGCCTGCGCATGGAGCGCCACGTCGACAACGCCCTGCGGGTCGCCCACCACCTCAAGCATCACCCAAAGGTGGCCTGGGTCAGCTACGCCGGTCTGCCGGGTCATCCCCACTATCTGCTGGCAGAGAAGTACATGGCCGGTCGCCCCTCGGCCATCCTCTCGTTCGGTCTGAAGGATGGTTACGAGGCGGGCGTGCGCTTCTACGATGCGCTGAAGATCTTCAAGCGGCTGGTCAACATCGGCGATGCCAAGTCGCTGGCCTGCCACCCCGCCTCCACCACCCATCGCCAGCTGAGCGAGGAAGAGCAGGCCAAGGCCGGGGTGAAACCCGAGATGATCCGGCTGTCGGTGGGGATCGAGGCGATCGAGGACATACTGGCGGATCTGGATCAGGCGCTGGAGGCCTGAGTCAGTCAACGAGGGAGCGGGCATCAGCCCGCTCTTTTTGTACTGCCGGTGAACCGCCCTCCTCACCCGCTCGTATACCCCATCCTGCCACCGAATCGAGGTCGTTATGATAGTCCTGCACCACCTGAACAAATCCCGCTCCCAGCGCATCATCTGGCTGCTCGAAGAGCTGGGCCAGCCCTATGAGATCAAGGCGTATCAGCGCGATGCCACCACCTTTCTGGCACCGCCCGAGCTGAAAGCCATCCACCCCCTCGGCAAGTCGCCGGTCATCGAGTTCGACGGCCGGGTGCTGGCGGAATCAGGCGCCATCACCGAGTACCTGATCGCCCGCTACGCCGCCGAGCGGCTGGCACCGGCACCAGATAGCCCGGAGTATCCCGAATATCTGCAGTGGCTCCACTTTGCCGAGAGCTCCGGCATCCTGCCGCTGCTGCTCGACATGTTCGTGCGCAAGGATGGCAGCCCGATGCGCTTCCTGCCGGACTACGCCAAGGCGGAGTGTGCCAAGGTGCTGGGCTACCTCAATGAGGTACTGGCGAATCGCCACTATCTGGTGGGGGATCGCCTCTCCGGCGCCGACATCATGAACTCCTTCCTGGTGGATCTGCTGGCACAAAGCGGTCAGTTGGCCAACTTCCCGCACCTGCAAGCCTACTGGCAGCGCCTCAATACCCATCCGGCCCGTCAAAAGGCGGTAGAGCTGGAGCGCGAGCTGGATCAGCGCCCCTGACCGAACAGCCACCATGAAAAACGCCCCGACAGTCGGGGCGTTTTGTTATGCAGCGAGCGCGGTTTACTTGGTCGCTGGCACCTTGTCGCGGCGCGACTTCCACCACCAGCGCAGCCGGATCTGGGAGATAAGCATCCCCGCCAGCATCAGGGCGCAACCGGCAATGGCGCGCTCATCCAGCGTCTCACCCAACAGCAACACGCCACCCACGGCGGCAAAGACGGTCTCCAGACTGAGGATGATGGCGGCATGGGCAGGATGAGCGCCCCGCTGCCCCACCACCTGCAGGGTATAACCCACCCCGACCGATACCAGCCCGGCATAGAGCAGCGCCTGCCAACCGGCCACTGCGCCACTTAACGTCGGGGTTTCGATGACAAAGGCGGTGGCAAGGCTGAGCAGGCCGCAGACTACGAACTGCACTCCAGCCAGCTTGATGGGGGCAACCCGGTTGGAATAGTGATCCACCAGCAGCAGGTGAACGGCCCAGAACAGGGCGCCGACCACCTGCAGCAGATCGCCAAAGCCGATGGTGAACTCGTCGGTGACGCTCAGTACATAGAGACCGGCCAGCGCAATGACGGCGCCGATCCAGGTATTGAGACCACTCTTGTGGCGCAGCAGCAGCCCCAGTACCGGCACCAGAATGATGTAGAGCCCGGTGATGAAACCGGCCTTGGCGGCAGTGGTATAGAGCAGCCCCACCTGCTGCAGGGAGGCGGCACAGAACAGCACCAGCCCGGCCAGCACACCACCGATCAGCAGTTGGCGATGGTCGCCCGCGACGGCAACAGGTTGTCGGGATTTGAGCCACCAGAGCAGTGGCAGCAGGGAGAGGGCGCCGAGCAGAAAGCGCAGGCCATTGAAAGTATAGGGCCCCATGTGATCCATCCCGAGGCGCTGGGCGACAAAGCCCATACCCCAGATGGTGGCAGCCATCAGCAACATCAGATTGGAGCGCATGGCGATTCTTCCTTAAATCGGCGCGTGACGGGTTATCCGATCCAAGATACCCGCCTCCCTATCCTCTTGTCTCCACTCTTTGTCTTCGCTCTCGCTCTCAACGCGCTGCATCGCACTGCTTTTGAGCACCGCGAGTGTTACAGCAGCGAGGGCTTGGTGAACACGGCCAACAGGGCAATCAGTAGCAGATTGCCCCGCAGGATCCAAACCACCCGGAAGTGCTGCTGGATGGAGATCATCGGCGCCTTGCCCAGACGCAGGGCGCGACGCCAGCGATAGAAGAGGCGACTGGGATAAACGAGGGAGCCAACAATCAGCAGAAACAGCCCCATCTTGAGGCCGTGGGCAGGATGGGCAAAGATCTCTGCCACCGAGCTGGCATGCTCGAGGGCCAGCAGACACCCGGTCGCAAAGATGGAGAAGAGCGCCAGCGCAGCCACCCCATCTGCCAGCAGCAGGCGGCGCACTCGCAGCATGTTCAGGCCGCGCCGAAAGATCAGATACTCGACACAGAGGGCAAGGATTAGCACCGCTATGCTGCCATAATGAATCATTGAGAGCAGAGTGTGGTTCAGCATCGGAAACATCTCATTTTCTGCCTTTAGACGAGCCGCACCGCATCATATATGCTGGTGTCACCCGAGACGAAAAGGATCTGTTCATGTCCCCCGCCAAGCCCAAGAACACTTGGTCTTTGATCACCCGCATGCGGCTGGGCCTCCTCTTGCTCTTTATCCCTGTGTTGCTGCTCGGCAGCATCTACTACCTGCATATGGAGCGCACCCTGCGCCACGAGCAGCAACAATATCTGATTGCTCGCAACACCCAGTATTTCCATACCCTGATCGAACCCTATCTGGCGACCCTCAAACGCCAGTTTACGCTCATTTATCAGCAGGTAAATTATCAGGATTTCAGCGGCCCGGAGATCCGCAACGGCGAGCGCTACCTGCAACAGTGGCAGGCCTACCACAAGGTGATGGAGCTCGATTACGTCTACGTGGGTACCGAGCATCGCAAGATGCTGATCCACCCCTCCTGGCAGGCTGACGAGAAGTTCGATCCCAGAACCCGCCCCTGGTATCTGCTGGCATCCAGCCATCCCGGACAGATTGTCTGGACTGATCCTTATTACGACTACACCTTGGGCACTCTCACCATGGCGCTGGCCCGGGTGATTGAAGATCCTGACGGCAAGCGGGTTGGCGTACTCTCGTTGGATACCCAGCTCACCCCCCTCGCCAGCTGGCTAAACAGTCGGCATGATCAGAGTCACCATTTGGGCAATGGCTATCAGCTCCTGCTCAACCATGACGGACTGGTGCTGGCCCATCCGGATCGTGAACGGGTATTCAAACCCCTCGCTCACCCCGACTGGCTGGCCCGGATGCAACAGCCGCAGGGCTTTTTCCTCGATAATGCCAGCGGCCTGATGGTCTCCTACTACCGCATCCCCGAGCAGCGCTGGATCCTGCTCAGCGTCGAGCCGACTGCCAGCATGCAGCAGGTGATCGACAGCGTCTCCATCAACGTGCAGCTGATGATTGCCGTCGCCTGCATTCTCTATCTGCTGCTGGCACTGCTCTGGTCCCGCTACTTCCGCCGCATGCTGGGGGAGATCACCCTGCTGATCCGCGCCAGCCGCTCCGGCGGTATTGCCTACAACGGCCGCCGTATGCTGGAGCTGGCCAAGGTCTATGAAGAGATGGATGCCGCCAGCCAGGACTTTGCCCAGATCCGCCTGCAAGCCCATCAGGACAAGCTCACCGGCCTCTACAACCGCCGCTTCTTCGACGAGTGCCTGCAGAAGCAGCTCAACAGTGGCGCCCCCTTCGGGGTGGTGATGTTCGATCTGGATGATTTCAAACGGGTCAACGATACCCACGGCCATCAGGCGGGGGATGTGGTGCTCAAGCGGGTGAGCAAGCTGGGCATGAATCTGTTCCACGAGTGGGGCTGGTTCTGCCGCTATGGCGGTGAGGAGCTGGTGCTGATCTTCCGTTACGGCGAAGAGCAGCCGATGCTCCCCTCCCTGCTGGAAGCGTTCCGGCTCGGGGTGGAGCAGCTGGAGTGGCGCGAACCCGACATCACCATCACCATCAGCGGCGGGGTGGCCTTCAGCCGCTCCGGGCTCTCGGCCAAAGAGCTGGTGGAGCTGGCCGACAAGGGGGTCTATCAGGCCAAGCGGGAGGGGAAAAACCGTATCTGCTTCCCGCTGCGCCACGCCCCTCACCAGAGTGCCGAGGAGGAAGTGCCCGCCTTTGGCGAGCCCCGGCAACAAACCAACGAGGGGTAGCCACCGCCGCCAGCCTCAACCACAACGCCGTCCGCAAAAACAAAGAGAGAGGCTCCAGCCTCTCTCTTTGTTTAACGTGCTTCTTGCCGCACGTTAAGCCTGTGTGGCGGGCAGCTCAGCGCTGCCACTCCCACACTGGCCAACCCAGCTCCTCGGCCTGCTGACGCAGCGCGGGGGCAGGATTGACCGCGTGGGGATGGCTCACCGCCCGCAGCATGGGCAGATCGTTGTGGGAGTCGCTGTAGCCAAAGCTCCCCTGCCAGAGGTGGTCCCTGCCGGCAAACAGCTGGTTGATGCGGGCCACCTTGCCTTCGCGAAAACTGAGGGTGCCGCGGGTCTGGCCGGTCAGCATCCCCTCCTCCTCATCGAGCAAAATGGCGACGCAGTGATCCATCCCCAGCATCTTCGCCATGGGGGTCACCAGATGCTCGCCGGAGGCGGAGATGAGCACCAGATCGTCGCCCCGCTCCCGATGCCATTCGATGCGCGCCAACCCCTCGGGGTAGAGGCGCTCGCGCAGCACCTGCTCGGCAAAGCGGGTAGAGAGCGAGTCGAGCCACTGGCGCGTCTTGCCCGCCAGCGGTTGCAGGGTGAAGGCCATGTACTGGTGCATGTCCATCTTGCCCTGATGGTAGAGGGACATCATGGCCTGCTCCTCCGCGATCATGCTGGCGGGCGCCAGCTCCTCGGCCACCATGTACTCCAGCCAGAGGCTGGCTGAATCCCCGGCAATCAGGGTCTCGTCCAGATCAAACAGTGCCAGTGCCATGAGGGCTCCTTGCGGTAACAACGAAAATGAAACGAGGCGTCATGCTACCTCACAGAGTTGATCCCGGACCACCGCCAGGGTCACGGCGCTGCCGGTTGCCAGCAGATCGCCAGCCGAACGGTTGAGGCAATCCACCGTCAACAGCCCCGCCTCGCACTCCACCTGATAGCGGATGACGTTGCCGAGCAGCTGCTGCTGGCGAACGATGCCGGGCAGGCTGGGCTCGCTGCTGGCCGCCCCAGCGGGCAGCAGGGTGATGGACTCCGGCCGCAGCGCCAGCTTGCCCTGAAAACGGGGGCCGAACAGCGACTTGCCCTGCTCTGCGCCGAGCAGGTTGTAGTTACCGATAAAGCTCGCCACAAACTCGCTGGCGGGACGGGTGTAGATCTCCTCCGGCGTGCCGCTCTGGACGATGGATCCCTTGTTCATCAGGAAGATCCGATCCGACATGGTGAGCGCCTCCTCCTGATCGTGGGTCACGAAGATGGTGGTGAGTTCGAGCCGCTGCTGGATCTCGCGGATCTGCTGGCGCAGGCTGCGGCGGATGCGGGCATCCAGCGCCGAGAGCGGCTCGTCCAGCAGCAGGATCCGCGGCTGCACCACCAACGCCCGGGCCAGCGCCACCCGCTGGCGCTGACCGCCGGAGAGCTCGGCAGGATAGCGGCGCTCGAAACCGGTCAGCTCCACCAGCGCCAGCGCCTCCTGCACGCTGGCGGCGAGATCCCGTCCCGGCTGGGGTTTCATTTTGAGGCCGAAGGCGACGTTGTCCCACACAGTCATGTTGGGGAACAGCGCATAACTCTGGAACACCATGCCGATGCCGCGCTTCTGGGGTTCCTGCCAGGTGATCTCCTCACCGGCCACCCGCACCTGACCGCCATCCACCGGGGTGAGCCCGGCCAGCGCCCGCAGCAGGGTGGATTTGCCGCAGCCGGAGGGGCCGAGCAGGGTCACCAGCTCCCCCTTGCGGATGCCGAATTCGATCCCCTCGAACACCGGCGTATCGCCGTAGGATTTATGCAACTGATTGACTTCTAAATGAAACATCTTGGATCACCGATGAAATCTGTTGGCCGCCCAGGTGAGCAGCAGGGTCAGCAGGAAGTAGCTCATCACCAGCGCACTGGTGAAGTGGCCAGAAGTGGCGCGCATGTTGTAGAGGTAGACCTGCAGGGTCTCGTAACGGGTGCCCACCAGCATGTTGGCAAACACGAACTCGCCGAGCAGGAAGGAGAGGGAGAGAAACAGCGCCGCCAGCAATCCCTTGCGCAGGCAGGGGATCACCACCAACAGAAAGGCGCGGCGACTACTGGCCCCCAGCAGATGGGCGGCATCCATCAAATCCCTGAGCGGCACCCCTTGCAGGCTGTTGGCCAGCGCTCGGTACATGAAGGGGAGCACCACGGTGAACCAGGTGCCGATCAGGATCCACGGCGTGCCAATAATCGGCAAGACACCATCGGCGTAGATCTGCAGCAGCCCCACTGACGAGACCACAGGTGGCACCGCGAAGGGGAGCAGGATCAGCAGGTTCATCCAGGGATCCAGCTTTGGGAAGTAGTAGGCCACCACCAGCACGGTCGGTACCAGCACCAGGGTCCCCAGCAGCAGGGTGGCGAAACAGACCAGCAGGCTGCGGCCAAACGCCGCCAGAAAACGCGGATCGCCCCACAGCTTGACATACCAGTCGAGGGTAAAGCCGTCCGGCAGCAGGGTCGCCCCCCAGCGGGTGGAGATGGAGTAGAGAAACGTGGCCAGCAGCGGCAGCAGCAGGGTGGCGACCAGCCCACCCAGCACCCACTTGGGCCAGCGCGGCGTCAAATCATGCATGGGATTGCCCCTTGTTCACATAGCTCTTTTTCAGCAGCCACTGGTTGGCGGCCGTCACTACCCCCAGCAGCACCATCAGGATCACCGCCAGCGCCGCCGCCATATTCGGCTCGAGGAAGATATCGCCGGAGACCAGACTGGCCACCCGGATGGTCACCAGATTGAAGTTGCCGGTAGTGAGGGCGTAGGCAGAGGCATAGGCCCCCACCGCGTTGGCAAACAGGATGATCAGGGTACCGAGCAGCGCAGGCGTCAGCACCGGCAGCGCCACATGCCACACATACTGCCCCTTGCTCGCCCCCAGCAGCGCGGCCGCTTGCGGCCACTCATCCTGCAGCGCATCAAACGCCGGATAGAGCAGCAGCAGGGCGAGCGGGATCTGGAAGTAGGTGTAGATGAGGATAAGGCCGCTGCCCGAGTAGAGGTTGAAACCGTCGATGAGGCCCCAGGATTTCAGCAGCAGAGTGACCGCGCCGTTGATGCCAAGAATGATGATAAAGGCGAATGCCAGCGGCACACCGCTGAAGTTGCCGGTCATGGTGACGAAGGCCAGCAGCACCCGCTTGACCCGCTCGCCGCTGTGGCGCAGCGCGGCTGCCCCGAGGGTGCCGATGGCCAGCCCCGCCAGACTGGCGATACCGGCGATGCGCAGCGAGTTGCCGAACGATTGCAGGTAGAAGGGGGAGCTCAAAATCTCCCGGTAGTAGTCGAGGCCCCAGCCATCGGGGGTCTGGAAACTGCCCACCAGCACCCACACCATGGGGGCAAGCTGGAACAGGATCATCAGCAGGATAAAGGGCAGCAGCACCAGCGCGGGCAGCCAGTGGCGGCGCATCTTCTGCTTGGTTGCCACGGGTTGATCCACGAGGATCTCGGTGGTTGCAGGCATCATCAGTGCACCTCGCGCATAAAGGCGGCCTTGAGCAGCGGTGGCGCTGCCGCCTTGTCGTGGGAAACCCCCAGCAGATCCGCCATCAGGGCGCAGAGCTGGGTCTGGGCAATCGCCACCCCATCAGGCCAGCGCTCGACGAAGGCATCGCCAAACAGCCAGAGCGGTACGGTGCGCTCTTCAGGCAGGGTGCCGCCGTGGCTCAGGTCGTTGTTCATGCCGTGATCCGAGGTGACTACCACCTGATACCCCTCCGCCAGCCACTGGGGCAGCAGATCGGCCAGCAGGCTGTCCATCCGGCGCGCCTGATTGCGGTACTGGCGGGAATCGAGGCCAAACTTGTGGCCCGCATCGTCCACCCCCATCGGGTGGATCAGCAGAAAATCGGGGTCATATTGGGTTCTGAGCCATTCCCCATCCATCAGCAGATGGCTGTCGGGGTAGTGGTCATCCCAGTAGAAGCAGCCGTGCTGGATCGGCAGCAGCTCGTCATGAGTAAAGCGATCGCGGGCCGCCAGCCAGGGGCTCTTGTTGTAGAGCTCGCTCACCCAATGGTAGGCCGCCGCTGCGGTGCGTTTGCCCGCGGCGCGGGCCAGATGGAAGATGGAGTCATGCAGACTGAGGCGACTCACCCCGTTGTGGGTGATGCCGCTCACCACCGGCGGCACGCCGGTCAGGATGCACTCGTAGAGGGGTCGGGAGAGAGACGGCAGGGCAGCATTCAGGGTCGTATGCAGGCCCCGCCCCGCCTCCACCATGCCACCGAGGTAGCCCATGGTGTGGGCTACCTCGGCTGCCAGACCATCCACAAGTACCACTATCACCTTGTGTTGCACTGGATTCCCTTACTGCATGTTGATCATGACGGTTTCTTGCCACTGGCGCGGCAGGGCTTTGGAGCTCTGCTCCCAGGCGGCGTGATCCTGCACCGGCTTGGCATTGGCGTACTGCTCGGCCGGCAGCAGCTTGGCCTTCACGTCATCCGGCAGCGCAACGTTGCTGCGGATCGGGCGGGCGTAGCCACGGGCCAGGTTGATTTGACCGGCATCGGAAAGGATGTATTCACGGGCCAGTTTGGCAGCGTTGGGGTTCTTGGCCCACTTGTTGATGATGGTGGTGTAACCGGCGATGACGGAGCCGTCACTCGGGATCACCACATCAAACTTCTTGGGGTCGATCTGGTCGCGGTAGTTCAATGCGTTGAAATCCCACAGCACACCCACTTCCACCTCACCCTTCTCGATGTTGGCGATGGTGGGATCGTTCAGGGAGAGACGACCCTGCTTGGCCAGCTGACCGAACAGCTCCAGTGCAGGTTTCAGATTCTTCTCGCTACCGCCGGTGGCATAGGCCGCCGCCAGCACGCCGTTGTTGGCCTGGGAGGCGACGCCCACATCACCCAGGGTCACCTTGTAGTCGCCACCCAGCAGGGATTGCCAGCTGGTGGGGGCGGCCTTGACCAGATCCTTGTTGATCAGGAAGGCGATGGTGCCGGTATAGGCCAGCATCCAGTGACCGTCCGCATCCTTGGCCCAGTTGGGAATATCAGCCCAGGTGGAGGGTTTGTAGGGCTGGGTGACCCCCTGCTTGACCGCAACCGGGCCGAAGGCACCACCCACGTCGCCGATATCGGCGGTGGCATTGGCCTTCTCGGCGGCGAACTTGGCGATCTCCTGCGCAGAGCTCATGTCGGTATCCTGATGCTTGATGCCGTAGATGCTGCCCAGCTGCTGCCAGGTATCCTTCCAGTTGGCCCAGCTGTCAGGCATGCCGATGCTGTGGAGCTGGCCTTCGCCACGGGCGGCCTTTTCGAGATCCGCGATATTTTCAGCTGCAAAAAGTGGTTGGCTGATGGCCACCATGGCCAGTGCACTTGCGATCACGCTTTTCATCATCCCATCCCTCTGGACTAGGTCAGTTAAGGTTCGAGAGGGATGCTAGAGGGGAATTGTGACGGTGGCGGGGCGCTTTAATGGCAGTTTGATGACAATCACCCTGTCATGGCGCTGTCATCCACAGCAGTTACAACTCTGAACCCGAGTGAGGCTGGACTACTCCAGTCATCCGCCTTCTGAATAAGCAACAGGGACAAGAGTGTGACCGAGCCGAGATTGAGCGAGCAGAGAGTGAACGAACAGAGCATGGCCGATGGCCGCTCCTCCTCCAAGTGCGAACAGATTTGCCAGACCCTGCGCCGCTATATCGGCAGCGGCCAATTGGGGGCCGGGCAGCAGCTGCCCGCCGAACGGGCCCTGAGCGAACGCTTCGCTACCACCCGCATCACCATCAAGGAGGCGCTCTCCAGCCTCGAAGCGGACGGCCTTATCTACCGGGCCGAGCGGCGCGGCTGGTTCGTGGCACCGCCCCGCCTCACCTACGATCCCGCCATCCACACCCACTTTCACCAGTGGATCGGCGAGCAGCAGCGCACCGCCGAAACCCGGGTGCTGGCCCACGGCAGCGAACTTGCCAGCAGCGAACTGTGCCGCTGGATGGGGCTGGAACCCTTCACTCCACTTTATGAGATCCGCCGCCAGCGACTGATCGACGGCCGCCCGGTGCTTCATGTCAGCCACCACCTGCTGGCGAGCCGCTTTCCCGATATCGCCAGCGCGCCGCTGGCCAGCTCCCTCACCGAGCTCTATCAGCAGCGCTATGGCATAGGCCAGGGTGGGGCGAGTCTCGAGATCACCCCCTCGGCGGCGCGCGGCGCCATCGCCCGCGCCCTCAATCTGGCGGAGGGGAGCGCGGTGCTGCGGCTGGTGCGGGTCAACTATGACGAGCGAGGCGCTCTGGTGGATTGCGATATCGAGCACTGGCGGCCGGATGCCATTCGTATCTGTCTCGATACGCGAGCGTTGCAGCCGCTCGCAGGCAAGCTGCAACAAACACGGGTCGCAGATTAGACTCCAGCCAACAGAGCGGATCCCGCAGGATCCGCCGGGATCAGTTGTCGATATTGGGGATCATGTCGTCAAAGCTCTGGTAGCCGCAGTCGGCCAGTTGCAGCGACATGGTGTAGGTCTTGGCGTGCTCCTGCTGGCCGATGGCGGGGCGGTTGAGCTTGATCTCCTGATGCCAGTACTCCTTCATCCGGTCGATCAGCGCCATCGCCTCTCCCTCGTTGAGGTGCAGCTGGCAGAGCGCCATATAGTTGTTCGACTTGTGCATGTTCTCCACCAGATACTCCCCCAGCACCGACATCGCCTGCCGTGCCTGCTGGCGGGCGAAACGGCTGTGCTGCTCGAAGCTGATCCGCTCGCTGATCAGGAAGTGGTAACTGTTGTCGATACCGAGCTGCAAAATGCCGAGCTTCTCCAGCTTGCGCAGATAGAGGTAGCAGGAGGCATCGGTCAGGCCGTACTCCCGCTTGAGATCGATCAGCGTCTTGTCGCGCCAGAAGATATTGGCGAGAAAGGCGTAAAGCCCCGGCTCGTTGTGAAACGCCTCATCCTGCTCCTGAGTGAAGACGGCGCGGCGGCTCTGGGCGTCCTGAGTGCGATCCAGCAGCTCCTCGAACGAGAGCCCCACCAGATGGCAGATCTCCAGCAGAGTATCGAACGGCAGCGAGGGCTTGTTCATCATCCGTTTCACGGTCGCGATGGAGACACCCATGGCTTCTGCCAGGGTCTGATAGCGGATCCCCTTGTCGGTCAGGGTCTTCTTCAGGGTGTCGAGAATATTGTTGGCCAGGGTCTGGCTGTAGGTCATGCCACTCTTCCTTGTTATCGCACTTTCATTGCATGGTTATGCCGAGTCAGCTTCTGACCTGTTTTTACCTTCAAGGCTCAGATATTGACACCGAAAAAACAGCCTAGAGAAAAAATCGCCTACAACGCCCATCAGGACAGACCAGTTGAACGATGAGGTCGCAAAATCTGACACCAGACAGTGCATATCTTTCAACCCGCAAACATTTTGCTAGTGCTGCATAGAACATCGCGCATAATCGAAACGTATCGAATTCAAGACCCTTCCTGGTTGAGAAATCGATTGTTTGCTTCCAAATTTTTATCTTTTAAACCGTAAGGTTTTTTCTCTTTCCTGGCATTGGGCGGCGCTGATAGCACCGCCCTTTTCTTTTCCCTGAATTCGCAGGTCAGGTCAAGGGCCCCGGCAAGGGGAAGTGTCACCGGTCACCCGCCGCCCACTGATGCACCAGCCACCACGACCTCTCTGGTAAGGTATTCTAAACAGCCACCAATACCGTGTTATTGCCATTCAATATATTTAAATGGCTTGCTTGGAAAGCTTCGAAAAATATAAAAACGAATATAACAAAGTTATTTAAAACGCCAAAAACCTATCTTTTAAATGGCTTGGATATATAAGCAAACAAAATTAATCAGACCGCACACCCCATATCTGCTTATCACACCTCATGCCCACCCCAATGAGTGCTGCCGGGAGAAATGAAAAGCCACCCACAAACGCCCATTCGCGTATCTGATGGGCAACATGGCCCACGTAAAAACAGCCTCAAAAGACCACCAAAACCCTCAATGGGAACAATCCCAAACCTCAAAAAGAGCAAAAAACAGGCAAAAAGATAGATTTTTTTCTCACGGTTTCACCTTGTTAGGCGCTCACAAAAACATCAAAATGAGCCTGATGCCAATCAGTGACATCTGAGATACCAATTTTTAGACAACTCATCACGGCTACGCTCGAATGAAAATTTAATGCCGATACAAATCAATCACATAGAACCAAAACCGAACTCTCAGCCTGTCATTTGCCTCACCAGTTAATTATTTAAATCTCAATAAAGCTAAAACTCTAATAACACCATTTATTAAACAAAATGCCCCTTCTTGCAGCCAGTCATATTTAGAAAAATGGGGAAATCACTCTCTTGTTATTCAGAAATACGCTGACTATACTGCGGCCCCTCTGTGAAAGCAGAGCGATGACGGAAATATAAAAAGCTTCATGGATTGAGCAATATAAATCACACGCAGTTCACGCAACACAAGGTTATTTATCCATGAACAAGTTTAATAAAATTGCCGCATTCTCCCTGCTTGCTCTGGCCATGAATGGCGGCGCCCATGCCGAAGGCTGGTATGCAGGTCTGGACCTGACTACCTCCAAGATGGATCTCGATGGTGCGGCCAAAGACGCCTATGACGCCAAAGTGATCGACGACCAGCTCGACGGCGGCAGCCTGATCGTGGGTTACAGCTTCAAACCCTGGCTGGCGGTTGAAGGCGGCCTGCACGCCCAACAGATGGATCAGCTGACCTGGGTGACCTCCCCGATTGCAACCGGCTTTGCCGACACCACCATCGAAACCCGCAGCATCAGCCTGGCAGCCAAGCTGAGTCAGCCGCTGGCCTGGGGCTTCAGCGCCTATGCCAAACCGGGCATCGCCTACACCCGCACCGAAGTGGAAGTTGTCGGCAACGCCACCCTCCTCGGCTTCAGCGGTCAGGTAAACGAGAGCGCAACCAAGAGCAAGGTACACCCCAATCTGGAAGTAGGTCTGGACTACGCCTTCAACGACCACTTCTCTGCCGGTATCGGTTACGAGCGCCAGTTCGACGCCCTGAGCCTGGGTGACGAGCACTACTCTCTGGATACCTTCAAGCTGGGCTTGCGCTACCACTTCTAAGTCGCGCCGCGTCAGCAACAATGCAAAAGGGCCGCAGGTTTCACGCCTGCGGCCCTTTTTACTGCTCTTTTTCCGTACCCTGCGCGTTAGCAGATCTGGTCTTTACCCAGCTGCTTGGCCTGATAGAGCGCCCGATCGGCACGCACCATCAGGCTCTCTTTCTGCTCATCCTGCTGATACTCCGCCAACCCGAAGCTCATGGTAGCGGGAGCGTGCGGGCAGATGGGCTCGCTCGCCATCAATGCCTGAAACTTGCTCGCCACCACCAGCGCATCCTCGCGGCCGGTGTTGGGCAACAACACCATAAACTCGTCACCGCCCCAGCGGGCCAGCAGATCGATCTCGCGGATATGGCGACGCACCAGCGCCACTATGTTGATCAGGGTCTGATCCCCGGCGTTGTGGCCATAGCAGTCATTGATCTGCTTGAAGTTGTCCACATCCATGGCGATCACCGTAAACGGCTGATGGAAGCGGCGCGCCCGCTCGCACTCCAGCTGTAATGCCCGCTCCAGCCGATAGCGGCTGGCGGCGCCAGTCAGGGCATCGGTCTCTGCCAACAGACGGTTCTCCTCGGCTTTCTGTTGCAGCGCCTCGTTGAGTCGCACCAGCTCGGCGGTGCGCTCGGCAACCTGCTGCTCCAGCGAGTTATTGCGCAGCTCCAGCTGTTCCAGCAACAACTTGCTGGCGTGAATATCGCGATGGGCGCCGATCATCCGCGCCACAGACCCGTCGGGATTGCGCTCAATGATGCGGCCGCAATCCTCAATCCAGAGGTAACTGCCATCGCGGCAGCGGCAACGGTACTCGGCGCGATACTCATGGGCGCTGCCGCTCAGGCAGAGATCGAACTTCGCCATCACTGCCGCCAGATCGTCGGGGTGGATCACGTTCTCCCAGGTGAAGACGGTATTGCCGAGGGAGTGAGGCTCGTAACCCAGCATCCGGTACCAGCCCGGGTTGCGATAGACAAAACCGGTATTGGCATGCCAATCCCAGATGCCATCGCTGGTCACCTCCAGAATGCCATGCACCACGGCCTCGCTGACATCCGAGATCCTGATCGTGTCACTGTCCTGCACCATAGCAGTTATCCTTGTTCTTCCGCCCCGCGCCACCACGGGGAATCGCGCTGTTGTCATGAGGCGCTACCTTGGCATATTGCAACAGATCTGTCAGCCAGAACCCCACCGCACCACCGTTTCCCCGGTTATCGGCCACTCACGGCGCAGGCTGAATCAGGGTGGCCATAAGTGTGGCTCAAGCGCGCCCCATTTACCGGATTTAACTCACGATTCAGTCATTTGGGGGATGGGAATAAATGAGGGGATACCCAGAGGCCCCACAGAGGTCACTCGGCCAGAGTCAGCCGATAAAAATCCGTCTCCTGATGTTTCGGATTGGGGCGCAGAAATATCCAGCCGAAGCGCCGGTAATGATTCAAGGCCCGCACATTGGTACGACTCACGGAGAGGATCGCCCATTTACAACCCGCCCCCAGCAACTGCTGACGAATATAGGCCTGCAACACGGCAGCCAAACCGGTGCCACGATATTCGGGGAACAGATAAATCAGCTGCACATAGCCTGTCTCGGGCTCATCGGAAAAGCTGCGAAACTCCAGCTGGCCCACCCGTTGTTCACCCGCCCAGACATGAAGGTAGTGCCATTGCGCTTGCCCCAGCCTTTCGCGGATCCGCTCCCGATAGCCGTCGATAAAGTCGGCAAAACCATCATGGGTATGAAAGCTGCAAAAATAGGCATCCCTGCGCGCCAGCACACAGAGCTCGTAATCCCGATCCAGGTCGATGGGGTTAAATTCAAGTCTCAAGCAATGACATCCTGTCATGTGTGGGTTGGATGTAGGGTGTAATAAGCGCAGCGCATTACACCTTTTGGCAGATAAATAGCAGCGGTGCAATTCACTTCGTTCTTTGCACCCTACCCTCCCTCACCCTGCCCTCTCCCTCAGGGAGAGGGGATAAAGCAGCATCGGAAATATGATCGCCAGCCGTGTAGGTTCGATTAGAGAAAATTAATCTGGGCACGGGAACGAGATTATCCCTTATTTACTTGCTGGAGAGCGGTTGGCGGTGAGGGGATAGAAAAATAAGATTTGTCTGGATATACCTTGTAGCTCTCCAGGTATGACCCCACCTCGTTAACCCGAGTTTTCACCCAGATCTCACCATAATTCCGAATCTGTGCCTTACCAAGCTCACTATCACTGTAACAAAGATCAAACCAATACCCTGTATGCTTATCTTTTATTTTTAAGCCTGCCTCACAACGGCCGTATTTGCCTTTGGATGGCCCGGGATAAACCACTTTATATTCCGTATCATAACTGACCACTTTATCTGGATAATAATAGACGTACATATCATAGCCATACCATGACGTTATAAGCATCATAAAGAAACAATTGCCAAACGCTTTTGCAATATATTTTAAGGCATGACGTCTGGGACATCTAAAAGCAGTTACTATCGCACCAACCAATCCAAATAATGCACTGACAGTAATGTAGGTGAGCGACTCAGGAACCAAGTCAGCAATAAGTGTTTTATCTGACAATCTTGTCTTGAATAAGATACTTGCCAACCATAGAACAACCAGAAATATAAAGCCAACCCCAAGCAGCATGTTTTTTTGCTGTTCGCTTTTAAAACTATGAATTGTCATTTTACTGCCTGATTTATTATTAAAAACGAAAAGTATCCCACCATTTTGCAAGATAAATATGGGCGGTGCAATTCACTTCGTTCATTGCACCCTACCCGATTTTACGAAATGGGCATTGTGTAAACTGGCTCCCCTCACCCTAGCCCTCTCCCAGAGGGAGAGGGGATAAAGCAGCATCGGGGATATGGTGTTGGCAATCGCGTGTAAATTCGAGATATAGCCACTGGGCCAAACCTCCCTTCTCCCCTTGCGGGAGAAGGGTCGGGGATGAGGGGGAGGAAAAAAGAGATTACGCAGTAAACGTTGGGCTTCACTACGCTCAGCACCAACCTACACAATCGGTAGGTTGGTGCTGAGCCTGCGAAGCCCAATATACGAGATGAACCTACGAAATACATCCTAATTAGACCGATTGAAATCTAAAAAATTACGATACAACTCATCAAAAGTAATTATTTTCACATGAGAAGATACTGCATCTCTATGGATTTCAAATGCCTGCAACTTATCTTTCTCATTATTGAGATCAGATAACAAACCGCATATTACATAACAACGCGGTGCAAAAACCTCAAAATCAAGCTCATCATTATATTTCTTACTATAAAAATTCTTCATCAATTCAGACTTCTGTATTAAAACTTGAGCAATAGAACCTGACAAGTCATTAGAAAGTCCAAACGTCCCTCTATATTTTCGCTTAGATAAAAGAGCGGTACCTGGAGTTTTTATTTCAACAAGACTAATGTTTCTACTTAAAGAATGAAGTAATGCAAAATCAGTCCGTCGATTACCTTTTCCTGAGATATCCGTACTGCCAACACTAAACTCTCTGGAGCAGATATTAATACTACCACCAAGAAGATACTCTAAAAGTTTTTTATTAAACTCGAACTTTTTTTGCCAGAAAGACTCGTCATTTCTTTTATCTACGAAGTCACGTTCCATAGATTCAATTAACTTACTGATATCAGTTGAATATATCCCCCTTTGCACTATTGGTAAAATTCTGGTGGATATATAAAAATCATTGATATTAGATATTACCTCTGTCACTAAATTAACAAAGTCCTTGGCATAGTCATCAGGCTCATACTCTTCAATAAACGCGATCAGCTCGGATATACTTTCTTTGGCTACACGTCCGGCAGAAACATCTCTAACCAAACTGGAATTATTATTCAAGCGCTCTTTAATTTCACTTATATCAGACAGCTGACCAACTTCCTTATAAACCTTCCCCTCAATAATTTCATCAATCATATCCCTCAGCTCAGACAGATGCTCCAGTGAGTATACTAGACCTGCTGGTGTATGTGCCAGAATGGCATTAATAGCAGCAAAAATTAACTCCTCATCATTAATGCTAGCTTTTCGTAGGTCACCTGATATCTCCATTATTCTCATGACCTCTGCCATTCTTTCCTCACTGATAACCATACAACTCCTTTAATTATTATCATGTTGACAGTAATGAAATCTGGACAATATACCCAATCACTCCCCCAACCGCTCCGCCAATCCGGAATAACGCTCGGTCTTTTTCCGTACTGCCTGTGCCAGCAGGGCGCGATCGCCGTAGAGATCGAGGCGGGCCTTGGCGCGGGTGATACCGGTATAGACCAGCTCGCGGGTCAGCAGCGGGCTGGGGCTGTCGGGCAACACCAGTACGGTATGGGCAAACTCCGAGCCTTGGGATTTGTGGATGGTCATGGCGTAGACCGTCTCGTGGGGTGGCAGCCGGCTGGGCAAAAGCGCACGCAGGGTGCCGTCCGGTTGCTCAAACCATACCTTGAGCCGCCCAGTTTCATCGGGCAGGCAGAGCCCCATATCACCGTTGTAGAGGCCGACCCCGTGGTCGTTGCGCACCACCATCACCGGGCGACCGGCATACCAGTCACCATCGCGGGCAATCAGGCCAGCCCGTGACAAGGCGAGTTCGAGCCGCTCGTTAAGTCCCAGCACGCCGAACGGGCCATCGCGCAGGGCGCAGAGGATCTGGAAGCTGTTGAATGCCTTGAACACGGCGGCGGGCGCTTCCCCCGCGCGGGCCGCCTTCAGATAGCTGCCGTAACCGGCCACCCCCTGGGCAATCAGGGCATCGTAGGCCTCCCCGGCCCAGGGGTGCAGGCTGATATCCCTAAAGCCCATGCCCCAGACTGATTCCACCGCCGTGGCATCGCCGCTGTTGCAGGCGCGTGCCAGCTGGCCGATGCCCGAATGCTGATCAAAGCGCCAGCTCTTGGCCAGCAAACAGAGGCTGTCGCGCACCGGCGCCCCCGCGGGCGTACCCTGCAAACGGTAGCCGGTCTGGCGGGAGAGCCAATCCGCCTGCGCCGGGCTGATGCCCTGTTCGATAAAGCTGCAGATATCGCCGAGCACGGCCCCCGCCTCCACCGAGGCGAGCTGATCCTTGTCGCCGAGCAGGATCAGGCGAGCGTGGCTCGGCAACGCATCGAGCAGGCGCGCCATCATCGGCAAATCGACCATGGAGGCCTCATCCACCACCAGCAAGTCGAGGTGCAGCGGGTTGCCCGCGTGGTGGCGGAACTGACTGCGCCCCGGAATGACCCCGAGCAGCCGATGCAGAGTGCCCGCCTCGGTGGGGATCGCTTCGACCCACTCGGGGGGCAGATCGAGGGCCTGCAGGGCAGAGCCGATACTCTCGGTGAGGCGCGCCGCCGCCTTGCCGGTGGGGGCCACCAGCCGGATCGCCGGTGCCTTGCCTGCTTGCAGCCCGGTTTCCACCAGAATGGCGAGCAGTTTGGCGACCGTGGTGGTCTTGCCGGTGCCGGGGCCGCCGGAGATCACCGCAAAGGGGCGCGCCGCCGCCGTGGCCGCCGCCAGCTTCTGGCCGTTGCAGCAGAGCGCCTCGGGCACCAGCGCATCCAGCTTGCTCAAGTCGCTCGCCGCCTGGACACTGGCCAGCAGCCCTTCGATGGCGAGCCAATCAACTTCATTGGGGAACACCAGATCGAGATACTTCTCGATAAAGTGGCGGGCCGAGAAGTCGGGGGCGAGGCGGGCGTTGAGCAGCGCCGCGAACACCAGCCCGTAGTCGCGGGCAAACAGCCGCGACAGGGCCGGGGCAATCTCCGGCCATTCGGCACGTTCACTCAAAGCGCGCAGATGGCGGGCCACCCCCAGTTCAAAATCGTGGTAGCGGGTGAGATAGAGCCGCCCGCGCCACAGCCGCAGCGGCCAGCGCGGGGCTAGCCCCTCATCCTGTTCGGTACCCACCAAGGGACTCTCTGCAAACAGGGCGGGCCAGCGGGCAGGATCCGCCAGATCCCCCAGCAGATCCCGGCTTTGCTGGGGATCCAGCCCGAACGGTCGCAGGGATCCGGCAGTCAACATTTCAAGCGGCAGACAGACATGGCCGCGCCCCAACTCAAAGCAGGTGAGCGCAGCCCCCAGCACCAGCTCGGGGCTGCCGCCAAGGTCGGCCACCAGCCTGGCAAATTGCAGATCCAGCTGGCGGATACGGCCAGCCAGCGCCAGTGTTTTCAACCGTTCAACCATCATTGCGCTGGTCGCGGTGCTGATCATGGTGCCGCTCATGCCTCTACCTCGTTTAATTCTGCTGATGAAACACCGCCAGAGCGATCACCGTTTCTAAACAACTCATCCAGCCCCCGCACCAGTTCACGGCTCGGGCGGGTATGGAAAATGCCCCCCTGCGGCATGCCGCGCAGGAACAGATAGAAGACCCCGCCAAAGTGCTGCTCGAAGTCGTAGCCCGGCAGGCGCAAAGTGAGCAGCCGGTGCAGCGCCAGCGAGTAGAGCTGGTATTGCAGGTCGTAGCGGTGCTCGGCCATCGCCCGCTCCAGCGCCGGACGGCTGTAATCGGCCGGGCTCATGCCGAGGTGGTTCGATTTGTAGTCGAGCAGATACCAGCGCCCCTGCCACTCGAACACCAAGTCGATAAAGCCCTTGAGCATCCCCTGCACGGTGGCAAAGCTGAGCGGCTTGTTGCCCCGCGACCGCGGGTCGTGCTGCTGGCAGAGCGCGGTCAGCGCCGGTGCCGTCACCCGCCCCATGGGCAGGAAGAACTCCAGCTCCACCTGTTTGCGCTCGGGGGCCAGATCCCGTAGCCGCACCGGCTCGCCAAAGCCTGTTTCCAGTGGGGTATCCAGCACCGCCTCCACCTGCTGTTGCAGCACCGGAGCCCAGCTTTCGTCGAAGCCGTCCTGAGCCAATAGACTGGCGATATGCTCTGCCAACGGCTCGCCCGCGGCGCTTTGAAAGTCGATGGTCTCGAACAGGCTGTGCAGCAAGGTGCCGGGGCGCGCCCCTTTCGGGAAGGTGAAGATGGAGGGCTGGGGTGCCTCCTCCGGTTGCTCGGAAGCCAGCGCAGCCGCCTCGGTGACGACCTCGTCATCGAAGCCGGGATTGGCCAAGACCCCCTTGCTGTGACCATGACCCTGCGCCGCCAGCCCGGAGTAGGAGCTGATCCACCAGTCCCGCTCGAGGGAACCGCTAAAGTGGCGCACCTGCGGCTCGCCCAGCTGCTCCTCCTCTGGCGGCAGCGGGGCCGGACGGGTGAGCGAGGGCTCACCGACAGCCACCCCGGGCCGCGCCTGTGCCAGCTCGGTCAGGGCGGTGGCCAGCGTCTGCGCATCCCCCTCCTCGCCCTTTTGCAGCAGGTAACCGATGGCGGTATGGTGCAGGTCTGTCTTCTCCGACTTGCCCGCCCCCGCCCGCACCGGCGCCAGCCCCAGCCAGGTGGCGTAGACGCCCCGGGTCAGCGCCACATAGAGCAGCCGCAAATCTTCGGCAAGGCGCTCCCTGTCAGCTTCTGCGAGCGACGAGTCGGCGCCGGTCAGATCGAGAATGGTGCGATTGCCCGCCTCATCCGCCTCGTGATAGAGCGGGGTCTCGGCGGTTCTGTGGCTGCAGATAAAGGGCAGGAATACCAGCGGGTACTCCAACCCCTTGGATTTATGGATGGTGACGATCTGCACCAGCTTGCGCTCGGATTCGAGGCGCAGTACCTGCTCCGCATCCTGCCCGTTGGGGCGGCTCACCGCCTCCCCCAACCAGCGCAGCAGGGCATATTCCCCATCCAGCTCGCTGCTCACCTGTTGCAGCAGCTCGCCGAGATGGAGGAAGTTGGTCAGCCGCCGCTCGCCATAGGGGCTCGCCAGCAGGGAAGAGGCGAGATTGCGCCGGTGCAGCAGGGCCCGCAGCATCGCCAGCACGCCGCGGCGGTGCCAGATCTTGCGGTACTCCATAAACTCCTGCACCGCGCTCTCCCACGCCCGCTCGTCGCTGGCCAGCCCATCGAGCGCCTTGGCGTCGAGATCAAACAGCCCGGTCGCCAGCGCCGCCCGCAGGCTGCGCTCCTCGCTCGGGTTCTGGCAGGCGTGCAAAATCAGCAGGATCTCCCGCGCCTCCGTCTGCTCCAGCACGCTCTCGCGGTTCGACAGATAGACGGAGGCGATGGCGAGGCGCGCCAGCTCCTGCTGCACCAGCTTGCCCTCGGCGCCAGTGCGCACCAGCACGGCGATATCCCCGGCCTTCACAGCCTGATCGCCTATCTTCGCCTTGCCCTCGCGGGCCAGGGTCAGCAGGCGGTGGATCTCGGCGGCGGTGGCGCGGGCCATCTTGCTCTGGTAATCCCCCCGATTGAAGGTCGGCTGGCCGCTCAGCTGCCAGCAGTGGAGCACCGGCGCGGTGGCGCTATCGAGCAGCAGCGCCTTGCTCTTGCCCTGCGCATCCACCGGCAGGAAGGGGATATCCGCCTCGTAGATAAAGGGATCCTTGGCCCGTTCGAACAAGCCGTTGACCGCCCCCACCAGCGCACTGCTGGAGCGCCAGTTGCGCCCGAGGGTGTAGTGGGCGCTCACATTTCGCCGCGCCTGAATGTAGGTAAAGATGTCGGCGCCGCGAAAGCCGTAGATGGCCTGCTTGGGGTCACCGATCATCAAAAGCGCCGTGTCGCTATGGCCGCCGTAGAGGCGATGGAAGATGCGGTACTGCTGGGGATCGGTATCCTGAAATTCGTCGATCATCGCCACCCGATAGGTGGCGCGAATGCGCTCGCACAGCCGCTCGCCAAGGCTTGAGCCAAGCGCCCCGTCGAGATCTTTCAGCAGGTCATCGAACGAGAGCTGATGGGCCTGCCGCTTGCTGGCCTGCATCCGGCTGCGCACCACCTTGGCCGCCCGTTGCAGGATCAGATCCCGAATACCGGGGCGGCTGGCCAGCAGCTGGTCGATCTGGCTGAACAGCGGCAGGGTCGGTACTGTCCCCCCCTTCTTGAGGTTCTCCTCCAGCACCGTCTGGCCGAAGCGCTCCAGCTCCTTGGGAATGGCGTAGCCGCTGCTCTCGTCCTGCGCCCAGTCGCTTATCTTGGCGAGCCACCCTTCGTAGTTCTTGCCGGTGTAGCGGCTGATCTGGCCGTCGGTCTGGCGGCGGATCTCGTCCGTCTGCGCCAGCCATTCGCTCTTCACCGCAGCGATGCGACTCATGGCGGCCTGATGGCGGGCGGCGAGGGTCTCGTCCCCCAGCGCGGGGTGGATCTCCAGCTCGCTGTTGTCGAGCCAGCTGCCCATCTCCCGCAGCAGGGCGGCGGGGCTCGGCCAGAGCGCACGCACCGCGCTGGCGAGGGCTTTATCCACCGGATAGAACTCGGCGCGCCAGTAGTCGCTCACCGCCTGCAGCCTGAGCTGGCTGTCGTCGGTGAGAAATTCGGTTTCAAAGAGGGCACCCGACTCGAAGGCGTTCTGTTTCAGCATCCGCTGGCAGAAGCCGTGGATGGTGAAGACCGCCGCCTCGTCCATCTGCCGCTCGGCGGCCAGCAGGCGACGGGCCGCCAGTTCGTGATCTTCCACCTCGGCCAGCAGCTGGGCCAGCAAGGCATCATTGCTATGGCCGCGCATAAAGGCGAGGCGCGCCTCGTGGATACGACCGCGGATCCGCCCGCGCAGCTCGGCGGTGGCCGCTTCGGTAAAGGTCACCACCAGAATTTCGGTCACCGAGAGCGGCCGCTCGTGGGCGCTCGGCTGACCGGCATCGGCACCCTCTTCAATGAGCGGGCCGTGGCCCAGCAGCAGGCGCAGGTAGAGACCGGCGATGGTGTAGGTCTTGCCGGTACCGGCGGAGGCCTCGATCAGTCGTTCGCCATGGAGGGGAAAACGCAGGGTATTGAGCGGGTTAGCCATTATTTCAGCTCCTCCAGGGTCTTGAGCAGCGGGGTCAGGTGTTCGCGGGCCAGTGCCTGCAACTGCCCCAACACCTCGTCATCGAGTTCGGGGAAGCAGCGGGCAACGTAAACGTCTTGCCCCTCCCCATTGATCATCCAGCCGCCGTTGAAACGGGTGAGGGCCGCCTTGTCGGCCGCCTCCGGCTTGTCGGGATCCTTCTCGATCGCCTTGAGCCAATCCCAGGCGGTGTTGGGGAAGAACGGCAGCGGCCGCTTCATCCCCTGCGCCCAACACGCCACCAACGCCGCCAGCTTGGGCCGCGCCTCGTCGGCAGCAAGAGCAGGCAGGCGCAGACTCTGCTTGGCATCGAACAGCAGGGTGTCGCCGGGGGCGCCGCTCAATGAGAGGCAGAGGTGCTGGATCCAGCCCAGCAGCAGATCCTTGCCGTTGAAGCTGCCGGGTTTGACCACCAGCAAACGCCCCTTCTGGGTGTCGATCCACCCTTGCAGCTGACCCTGAGTGAGGGAGATATCGATCTCCACCGCCTGCTTTTCTGACTCATTGGCCGCAACCCATGGGCGCAGCCGGTCCGCCAACTTGCCCATCTCGGCGTCCAGATCGTCCAGCAGCAGGCTGCCGAACCACCCTTGCGGCAGCAGGCCGGTGAGCTGCAACCGCTCGCGACGTTCGGTACTGTCACCTTCCGCCAGATGGGCATCGAGCAGCAGGTTTTTCAGCTGATAATGTTGCAGACCATCCAGCTCGAACGGCTCGCTGTCCTCGATGTTGGCCTCATTCAACTCAAACCAAACCTTGAGGCGACGGTTGAGGAAATACTTGGTGGGCTGCCGATAGAAGCGCAGCAGCTCCGCCAGCTCCAGCCCCTGCTCCTTGCCCCCCCCTCTGTTCCAATCTGGCGGCAACGGCAGCTCACCGCTCTGGAAGTTGGCCGCGCCGCGCACCGGATTGAGGGCGGGCAGCCAGTCGGCGGCATAGGTAAAGAGGCGTGAACCCGGCTCCGGGTAGAAGTAGTTGCGGCTGTAGGGGGTGAGCGGGTGCGCCACTATCAGGTGGTTGAGCAACCGCTTGCCGGAGGTTTCATCGTCGAGATCCTCATCCCCCGCCAGCACAAAGCCCTGCCGCACATAGTCGATCAGCTCCGCCAGCAGCACCGATGGCACCTTGTCGCTGTTGTCCTGCGCGCTGAAGCCCTGATAGCTGATATAGAGCCCCTGCTGGGCGCTGAGCAGCGCCTCGAGGAAGAGGTAGCGGTCATCATCGCGACGGGAGCGATCCCCGCGCCGCGAGGCCACCGCCATCAAGTCGAACCCCATGGGAGCCAGGGTACGCGGGTAGACGCCATCGTTCATGCCGAGCAGGCAGACCTGCTTGAAGGGGATGGAGCGCATCGGCATCAGGGTGCAGAAGTTGACCTGACCGGCGAGGAAGCGCTGGCTGGAGCGGGACTCCCCCAGCACGCTGCCGAGGTAGTCCTGCAACAGGTCGGCGGTGATGGGCTGCTCGAAGCGGGCTTCGCCAAGCCGAGTCTGCCACTCGGCCAGCTGGCTGCGAATAAGCTGAAGCTGACGCTCTTCATCCTCGTCGGCCAGATAGAAGCGCTCCAGCAGCGCCAGCAGGCAGGCGTTCCACTCCGCCAGCGGCTGGGCCTGTTGCAGGCGGGGCAAAAACTCGGCCAGCGAGTCGACAAACCAGGCGAGCTTGCCGAGCGCCAGCCCCTGCTGCCCCTCGATATCGGCGTAGGGCAAGATGCCCGCCACCGGCTCGCCATCCCCCATGGCGAACCCGAGCAGCATGCGGCGCAGGCCGAACAGCCAGCTGTTGCCGGACATGGGCGGCAGATCGAAACGGACGGGGTAGCCGTCGTCCAGCCCCCAGCGGATACCGGTCTCCTGCACCCAGACCCGCAGCTGGTTGAACTCGTCGTCATCCAGCTCGAAGCGGCGCAGCACGGCGGGCACCTCGAGAATGGCGAGCAGCTCCCCTGCCCCGAAGCGGGCGTTGGGCAGCCTGAGCAGGGCGAGGAAGCTTTGCAGCAGCGGGCTCTCCTGACTCGCCGCCCGATCCGAGACCGCAAACGGGATCTGACCGCGCGCGCCAAACACCGCCTGAATGTAGGGGCCGTAGCTGTTCACATCCGGCATCATCACCACCACATCTTTCGGGGTGAGGGTCGGATCCTGCTCGAACAGCGCCAGCAGCCGATCGTGCAGCACCTCGAGCTCCCGCATCGGGCCGTGGCAGGCGTGGATCTGCAAGGATCCATCAGCCGGATCGATCGGGCTCTTGTGATGGCTGCTGTCGAGGTCGAACTGACCGGCGCCCCGTTCGGCCAGCTCCAGCACATCCTTCTGGATGGCGCGCAGCAGGCTGACATTGCCCTTGCCATCCACCTCGTCGATATCGACGAAGGCCTCGATTTGCGGCACCTCCAGCTCCATCAGCTGATGCAGGTAGTCGCGCCCCAACTTGCCCATGGAGGCGAGCAGCGGGTTGGCGGGGCCCTGCAATGTCTCGATATCGGTGCCGGGTTTGAGCTTGTTTTCGAGCCGTGCCAGGGTCTTGCGATCCAGCAGATCCCCCCAGTAGTAGCGGCAGGGGTTGGTGACGAACAGATGCACCTCCACCTCCGACCGACTGCCGAGGGCCAGCAGTGCCTCCACATAGCGCGGCGGCAGTGCCGAGATGCCGAACACAAAGACCCGCTGCGGCAGCTTGCCCGGCAGATCGGCGGTACGCTCCAGCTCGTGGATAAACCCCTCATAGAGGTTGGCGCGGTGGTAGCCGCTTGGGCTCAGCGCCAGGGTGCGAGCCACCAGCTCGCGCCACAGCTCGGGCTGCCAATCCTGACCGCTCACCCCGGCCAGCTCCTGACTCAATCCTTCCCCCTCTTCCCAACGGGCGATCCAGTCCGGCCGATAGACCAGATACTGGTCAAAGAGATCCGCTACCTTCTGGCAGAGTTGCCACAGCCGCACTTGCTCGGGATCCCTGGCGGGATCCTCCTCATCCCCACCGCCCAGATAGGCGGCGAGCGGGGCAAAGGCGGGGCGATCCAGCAAGGCGGGCAGAATGGTCATCAGCTGCCAGCTCATGGAGCCCTTGTTGTAGGGGCTCTGGCGCGGTACATCCGCCAGCACCCGGGTGAACATCTCCCAGATAAAGCTGGCGGGCAGCGGAAAGTCGATATTGGCGGCAATGCCGAACGCCTTGGCCAGCTCCAGCTTGAGCCACTGGGCCATGCCCGGACTCTGCACCAGGATCTGCTCCCGATCGAAGGGGTGAGAGAGAGGGGCCTGCCGGATGCGGCTCACCAGCAGCTCTTTGAGCAGATCCAGCTGATTGGAGTGGTAGAGGGTAAACATGAGCAATTCCCGCCTGTGGATGAGAGGGGGCGAGGGAAAAGGCGAGCCATTTCCGTCACTTCACAAGAGAGGGAATTGTCAGGGATCGGGGGATAAGATGCAAAAGGCACTTGTGGCCAGCAGGCGGGCAAACCGCCGAACCATGAGGGGCGCCGCAGATTTGTGCCGTCGCCTCACCTATCCGGAAAACGCAGACAGAAAAAAGCCGGTGCAGTTGCACCGGCCAAAAGGCATTGGAAAACTTGACTCTTCAGGGCATTACCAGTTTTTGCCGAGACGGGCATCCACACTGAAGGCACCCGCACCAGCCGCCGCCAGCGCCAGGAAACCACCGGCCACTGAGACGTTCTTCATAAACATCAGCATCTGCATCTGTTCTGCAGGCTGATAATGGAAAATAAAGGCAGCCATCAGGGTGAAACCGGCGAGCAGCACGGAGAGGCTGCGGGTAAAGAGACCGAGCACGACGGCAAGGCCACCGCCCAGCTCAAGCAGGATCACCAACGGCAACATAAAGCCGGGTACCCCCATCGCTTCCATATAGCCCTGAGTACCGGCATAGCCGCCGATCTTGCTCCAGCCCGCCATTACGAACATCAGCGCCAGCAGTACACGACCCGCCAGCAGCGCTACATCTTTCATCTTGTCCATTTCATATTCCTCGTTTGTGTCACATCACCGCTGACTGCTTCAGGGTAGGTCAAATAACAGAGCTTGGCTGGCACTGGTCGCAACCAGCTCCCACCGGTATTCATCACGACTGAGTACCCCGTCGCCGGGTCGGGCAGCCAGACCGTTGGCGGCAAGCTCCCCTGAAATCATCTGCAGGTAACCGTGTCGGCCAGCCAGTGCCCACTCGAGCGTCTCGCCCGGGGCCAGCTCCAGCCGCCATACGCGGGCCTGTTGGCGGATCCGCAGCGATCCCGCTTCGCCATCCGGTGACGCCACCAGCGTCATGCCCGGTCTGGACTCGATCTTCTTCTGCTGATATCCGGGTGGCGTGCCGAACTCGTTCGGCTCGATCCAGATCTGCAACAGGGAGAGAGGATCCGTCTGCGAGGGGTTGTACTCGCTGTGGCGGATCCCGCTGCCTGCGCTCATCAGCTGGAAATCCCCTGCCGGGATCTGCTCGGCATGGCCGAGGCTGTCCTTGTGCTCTATGGTGCCTTGCAGCACGCAGGTGAGGATCTCCATGTTGGCGTGAGGGTGGGTGGCGAATCCGCCACCCGGCGCAACCAGATCCTGATTGATCACCCGCAGTACCGAGTGCCCCATCCACTCCGGGTCATAGTAGTGACCGAAGGAGAAACTGTGGCGCGCGTCCAGCCAGCCAAAGTTGGCCTTGCCCCGCGCTTCTGCGGCTCTCAATTGCATCATGGTCTGCTCCTCACCTACCGGGACGGTTGATTAACGCTGTTTGCCGCTACCGATACCGAACGGAATACGGTATTCGCTGCTCTGGTCAGCCAGGCTGACGGTCAGGTTGCCCTGGGTACGGCTCGGGATCCGCACCTGCTGGGTGCCTGTCAGATTGGCGTGGACTGATGCCAGCAGATCGCCAGACTCGTCACGCACTTCCAGCATCGGATTGGCTTTGCCATCCATTGCGGCAGCGGCGTTCCAGTTCACAAACAGCACGCCGGGCATGGCATTGAAGTCAGCCGGTACGGAAGCTTGGGCGAAACCAGTGGTCATCAGGCCTGCAACGGCCAGCATCTTGATTACGTTTTTCATGTTTATTCACTCTCTTGTTTTATATGTCATTGCCAAGGCCTTTTCGGCCAGAATCAATGCATCCATGCAAGAGGTTATTCAAATAGTGTGTTGTTCTTTCACCGACATCAGACAGACCGATTTGGTGTGTCACAGTGCGGAACTACCCGCGTATTTGGCCGCTCGACGTTCCTGCCTAAGCGTTGATTGAATATTAAAGTGACATGACCTAACTTGTTAGCGAGATAAACTGGCAAACATATTCAAAAAAATTGAAGGTGAGGAATGGCCAAGGAATCGAACAAGGAACGGGCGCTGACCCTGGAGGCAATCCGGGTGCTGGACGCCATCGACCGCCGCGGCAGCTTTGCGGCGGCGGCCGACGAGCTGGGCAAGGTGCCCTCGGCATTGAGCTATACGGTGCAGAAGCTGGAAGACGAACTGGATGCCATGCTGTTTGACCGCAGCGGCCACCGCACCAAGTTCACCCCGGCCGGACGCATGCTGCTGGAGCGCGGCCGGGTGCTGCTGGAGGCAGCCGAGCATCTGGTAGGCGAGACCCGGGCGCTGGCCCGTGGCTGGGAGACCGACATCACAGTCGCCGTCGATGCGCTGGTCCCGGTGCAGGCCCTCTACCCCTTGGTGGAGAAGCTGGCCGAGCAGACCGATACCCGACTGCGGCTGCGGGCCGAGGTGCTGGCGGGTAGCTGGGAGTGTCTGGAAGATGGCCGCGCCGACCTGCTTATCTCCTCCATCAACCCGGACATCATGATGACCGGCATCAAGCATCAGGTGATCAAGGACGAGGTGATGCTCTACGTCGCCCATCCCGATCATCCGCTGCATCAGGAGCCCGAACCCTTGGCCGACGAGACCCTGCGCCGCTACCGCGCCATCGCGGTGGCCGACACAGCCCTGCGCAAACCGGTTCTCACCTACCGCCTGCTGGACAAGCAGCCGCGCCTCACTGTCAGCACCATGACGGAGAAACGGGATGCCCTGCTGGCAGGGATCGGGGTCGGCACCATGCCACAGAGCTGGATTGAGGAGGACATCCGAGCCGGACGGCTTAAGGTGATCAGCCCCGAATATCGCCATCAGATCCAGGTGGTGCTGGCCTGGCGGCGAGACACCATGGGCAAGGCCAAAAGCTGGCTGGTGCGGGAGATACCAAAACTGTTTACGGCTGGTGAGAAATGAGATCCAGTTAACAGAAATGTTAATTGCATGCCTCACTTGACGCCCAATATCTTTGCTGATTTCATAGCCGCCTCATTGAACCCATGGAAGCTGTAGAAAATGAAAAAGAGTTTGCTGGTTGCCCTCACCACCCTGCCCCTGTTTGCCAATGCCGGCCTGATGGATTCGCTGACCGACAGCGTCACCAGCAGCGTCAAGGATGCGGCCAGCACTGCCGTATCCGGTGCCATGGACAGTGCATCCAACGAAGCCATCAAAAAGGCTCTGGATATCAAGGAAGGCGGCTCCAACAAGCAGGCAGTCAAAGAGAAGCTGGGCGCACCTGCCTCTACCAAGACCGAGGCCGGTCTGGAAGTGTGGACCTATGATCTGGATGCCCTGAAGAAGGCCTCTCCACTGCTGGCAGAGACAACCACAACCCTGCTGAAAGATACCGACGCCGCCAAGAAAAACGTGGTCATCAAGTTCGAAGGCGAAACCGTCAAGAAAGTAGAACTGACCGACAAGGCTCAGGGCTAAGTTCGCTCGTCCGGTGAAGTCGGTTGCACACCCGCACCGGCACAGATAGCAAGAGGGGAAGCATCAGGCTCCCCTCTTTTATTGGCAATCACCAGCGTTCAACCAATCTGCTACTCAACGCAGTAAACACAAAAAGGGTGGCCTCGGCCACCCTTGGGTTGATAACAGCTGGCGCTGTTACTGGTTCGCTTCGGCGAACTGCTTCATCGCTTCGGCGTGCTTGGTCATGCCGGCGGCACGCTCGTTGAGCTTCTTGATGAACTCCGCCTTCTTGGCCGGATCTTCAATGCGGTCATAACGTTGCTGCAGGTTGGCCTGGATCTGCTCCGGGGTCATGTTCTGCATGCGGGCCATCTTGTCGTGGCGACCACCGTGGTGTTTGCCACCCATCATGCCACCACCGTCCATCGGGCAATCCACCATGGCACCGGGCTGGCCAGTGGGGGCTGCTTCACTGGCTGCATAGGCACCCAGCGGCAGGCCAAGGATCAGGGTGGCGGTCAGCAGGGTTTTGGTCAGCTTTTTCATGGTCTATCTCCTGTAGGGATGATTCTGGTTCGGCGCTCTTGCCTTGCCCTCAAGTAAACACCCTATCGGTGTCTGAACTTTGCCAGCCTCACCCTTTTTTGTAGCAGAGTGTGGCATCGTGCGGATCTGGCACACTTTGACACAAACCGTGCAGCGTATTTTCGTATACTCGTGCCAACGCCAAGCAGGGGAGGTATTCATGAACCAGGGCAACACCCACATTCTGGTGGTCGACGATCACAGCGAGATCCGCGATCTCTTGAAACGCTTTCTGGAACAGCACGGCCTGCGGGTCAGCTGCGCCCGGGATGGCAAGGAGATGAAGCGACTGCTGGAGGAGCGGGAGTTCGACCTGCTGGTGCTGGATCTGATGATGCCGGGTGAAGATGGTCTGACCCTCTGCCGCGAGCTGCGAGTCAAATCGAACCTGCCCATCATCATGCTGACTGCCATGGGGGAAGAGACCGACCGCATCATAGGGCTGGAGATGGGGGCCGATGACTATCTGGCCAAGCCTTTCAATCCGCGCGAGCTGCTGGCGCGCATCAAGGCGGTGATGCGCCGCACCCAGGCAGAGCTCCAACCCGCCGCCGAAACCCTGACCCGGGATCTGCGCTTCGATCGCTGGCTGCTCGACGTCAATCGCCGGGAGCTGGTCGATGAGGATGGGGTGGGCCTCAGCCTCTCCACTGCCGAATTCGATCTGCTCAAGGTGTTTCTGGAACGCCCGCAGCGAGTGCTGAGCCGGGATCAACTGCTGGATCTGGCCCGTGGCCGCGAGGCGGTAGCCTTCGATCGCGCCATCGATACCCTGGTGAGCCGCCTGCGCCGCAAGCTGGAGCGGGATCCCAAGAATCCGGAGCTGATCAAGACCATCTGGGGTGGCGGCTATATGTTCTCCGCCGACGTGACGCAGGTTTAAACAATGGGCACCTTGCGACGACTGTGGGCACAGATGTGGCCCAAGGGACTGACCGGGCAGATCATTCTGGTGGCGCTGGCGGGCTTGATCCTGATCCAGCTGCTCAGCATCCAGATCTACCGCACGGATCGGGAGGAGGCGCTCGGCTTCGTCAACAGCCGCAACGCCATGCAGCGGATCATCTCTGTGGTCAGGCTGCTCTCCCTCTCCCCCCCGTCCCTCTATGACGAGATCCTCAAGGCGAGCCGCAGCGAGACCCTGCTGCTGCGCCTCTCCGACGAACCGCTGCAACCGGATAACCGCAGCCCCCGCTTCGAGCAGCTGGTGCGCTCGCGCCTCAACTACCCCCCCGGCCTCACCGTCGAGATCAGCGCCGAGCTGAAAGAGGATAACCAGCGCAGCAAGGCGTGGGAACATCACGCCCGCATGATGCGGGATCGCAAGGGGCCGCCCCCACCACGGGATATGCGGCTCTATGGCTCCATCGAACTGCCGCAGGGGGGCTGGCTGCAGTTCAGCTCGCTGGTCGACAAGGAGGCTGGCAGCTGGTCGTGGCAGACCACCCTCAACCTGATGCTGGTCGCCAGTCTGGTGATCGGGCTGATGGTGCTGCTGTTTCGTCGTGCCACCCGCCCGCTCAAGCAGCTGGCAGGCAATGCGGAGCGGCTAGGACGGGGCGAGGATATCGAGCCCTTGAAAGAGGAGGGGCCGACCGAGATCCGCGAATCGATTCAGGCCTTCAACCGGATGCACACCCGGCTCGACCGCTTCGTGCAGGACAGAACCCGGATGCTGGCGGCCATCTCCCACGATCTGCGCACCCCCATCACCAGCCTGCGGCTACGCACCGAGTTTCTGGCCGATAGCGAGGACAAGGAGCGGATCCAGCAGACCCTGCAACAGATGGAACAGATGCTGGCGGCCACCCTCAGCTTTGCTCGCGAGGAGGGGCAGCAGGAGGCCACTCGCGAACTGGATCTGGTCAGCCTGCTGGTCAGCCTGTGCGATGACTATGCCGATACCGGCCAGCCGGTCACCTGTCTGGCGGAGGGCAAAGAGGTTTACGCCTGCCGGGCCAACACCCTGCGCCGGGTGCTGCAGAACCTGATCGGCAACGCCATCAAATATGCCGGCAGCGCCGAAGTGTCGCTGGAGCGGCGCAAGGAGGAGCTGTTGATCCGGGTCTGCGATAACGGGCCGGGGATCGATCCGGCGCGGCTGGAGGATGTGTTCAAGCCGTTCGTGCGGCTCGATGAAGCGCGCAACACCGAGTCCGGCAGTGTCGGGTTGGGCCTCTCCATCGCCCGCACTCTGGTCCATCAGCACGGCGGCGAGCTGACCCTGCTCAATCGGCCACAGGGGGGACTGGAGGCGCGGATCAGCCTGCCGCTGTAAGTAATTACTCTATCCGCCAGCCTTGTCATGGCGCCATTTGCATCATGCAAACTTCATCATTTGGGCGCTTGTTCTTCGATGAGAAAGGCGGTGATAATCGATGACCACGGGACGGTATACGGCAACGGATTGGAGCAAGGATGGCCTCTTCCAGGACAGGAGTCATAGTCAGTATCGGGTGGGGGCTCCTGCTGTTCGCCCTTGCTCTGCCTGCCCGGGCCAAAGCCCCGGAAGAGCCGATCATCATTACCAACTCCAAAGCCTGGCAGCCCTTCTCCTATATCAATGAGTCGGGCCAGCCGGATGGCCTGCTGATCGATTTGTGGCGTGAATATGCCCGGGTCACCGGCCAGAAGATCGATTTCAGGCTGGTCGACTGGCAAGGCTCCCTCGACCTGCTCCATGAGAGGAAAGCGGATGTTCACGCCGGACTGCTCTGGTCACCGGAGCGGGACAAGCTGTTCGACTATGGCCGGCCTCTCGCCCAGCTCGACTCCCAGCTCTTCTTCTCGAGCGAATTGCGCGGCACCGATGTACATTACTACCTGCTCCATGAAACCGTCGGTGTGGTAGCCGGTGGCTACGAGGAGTATTACGCCAGACGATACTTCCCCGGCACCCAACTGCAGACCTTCAATGACAATGACACCCTACTGGCGGCGGCCTTTCGGGGCGACATAAAGGCCTTTATCGCCGATCTGCAGGTCGCAAACTTCTACATCTATACCTCCGACGATCCCACCCGCTTTATTCCGGTTCGCCACCTCTATACCGACCAGATCCGCTTTGCGGTGAAAAAGGGCGACCTTGCCCTGTTAAACCGGCTGGAAGAGGGCTTCGCCAAGCTCAAAGAGAGCGATCGGGAGAGGATCATCCGCAAGTGGATGCATGTCGAAACCGTCTACCCCATCCATCTCGGTCCCTGGCTACTGCTGGCCGGTGCATTGATCATGGTGGCCTACATAGTGCAATTGCGCCGCGCCGTTGCAAGCCGTACCACCGAGTTAAGCCGCGCCAACGCCAGACTGGAGAAGCAGGCCAGTACCGACCCGCTGACCGGCCTGCTCAACCGACGGGCATTCATGCCTGCCATGGAGCAGCGGCTGGCAAGCGGGGAGCCCTGTGCCCTGTTGCTGTTCGATGTGGATCACTTCAAGGAGACCAATGACCGCTTTGGTCATGGCATCGGGGATCTGTTGCTGGAAAAGCTGGCCACGACTGTGACCAACCTGTTGCCCGAAGAGGCTCTGCTGGCCCGCATCGGCGGCGAGGAGTTTTGCCTGCTGCTGCCGCTGGCCACGCTGGCAGAGACAGAGCAATGGGCCGAGCGGATCTGCCTGGAGAGCAACCGGCAAACCCTGCACACCAGCAGCGGCGAGGTGACCCTCTCCATCAGCACCGGGGCAGTCTGGGTAGCCGCAGAGAGAGAGGCTGATGCCGACCAACTACTACGGCAGGCTGATGCCCTCATGTATCAGGCCAAGGGACGGGGGCGCAATACCTGGCAAGCCGCCTCCTATCAGGCATAGCCCCCTGACGGACGCGCAATAAAAACGGCCACCATCGGAAGATGGCGGCCGCATGACAGGTTCCCTATCAGAAGTTGTAGGTCACGCCCAGGTTGTAGCGGCGACCATCCAGTACAGTGCCATAGCTGCTGTAATCCACCGTCTTGTCGAACATGTTGTAGACCCCGGCGGTCAGATCCAGATGCTTGTTGGCCTTGTAGACCAGGCCCATGTCAAAGAAGGTGTAGGAAGGAGTCCCCTCCGCCATCTTGACCCGGCTCAGGTACTCGGAGGTCTCGCCACGGAAGTTTACCCGTGACCAGAGGCTGAGATCCTCGGTGGTTTGCCAGTCAACACTGCCGTTGACCATGTGACGGGGCATTTGGTTGAGGGCATGACCCGCCAGTGGACCACTCTTCTGCTCGGACTGGGTAAAGGTGTAGCTGGAGCTGACCGACCAATCCTCATTGATGGCCCAATCCATCATCCCCTCGACACCGCGCATGTTCGCCTTGTCGACGTTGACCCGATCACTGATGAAGTCATAACTGTGACCATTGAGGGTACAGGCGGGATCACTCTTGCTGGTGCAGCGACGCACTTCGGAGATCTTGTTCTTGAAGTCGGTGTTGAACAGGGTAACCCCGGCGTTGAAGCCCTGATGACCGTTCCACAGCAGGCCGATCTCTTCACTCACGCTAGTCTCGGGTTTGAGGTCCGGGTTACCGACCAGCATGCCATCCAGGCTGCCACCACCGGTGACCTGGCCCCAGTTGGCCGCCGACATCCGCAAGTCAGGGGAGCGGTAACCGGTTGATACGCCCCCTTTCAGAGTCCAACTGTCATCCAGATGCCAGACGCCGTAGAGACGCGGGCTCCAGTGAGAACCGTAGTTCTGGTCCCGATCCATGCGTGCGCCCCCTGTCAGGGCAAAGCTGTCAGTAAGTGACCACTCATCCTCGACAAACATCGCCCAACTCCAGCGGGTCAGCTGCTCGGCAGGGTTGGCTACTTTCAGGTTATTGCCCTGGTCGTGCAGATCCTCATAGCGATACTGACCACCGACACTCAGGTAGTGATCCCCCAGAATAAACTGGGTATGGGTATCGGCGATGGTGTTGGTAAGCTCCATCTTGCGAGCGGGGTTGCTGTTGGTCTCCTGCTGCAGATAGCTGCTGGAAGAGCCGAAATCATACTGGCCATCATGGGTCAGCGCATAGTTGGTGCGCTCGTAGCGATAAAGGTTATCTTTCGCCTTGGCAGCCAGCGAATTGCCGGCCGTGCGATTCCGATCCTGTAGGCTGCGACTGGCTTCCAGATCGAAGCGGTTATGGTCATCAGGCTTGAAGCTGAGCACGGCCGTGCCACTGCGAGTCTCTTGCTCGGCAAAACCCTGGGTAAATTTGTCTTCACCACGATGGGCAAGCTGACCGTTGAAACGCAGCCCCAACACGCCATCGATCAGTGAACCTGCGGTATAGGCATCGGTCTGGAAACTGTTGCCAGCATCCTTGTTCTCCTGGAAGGTCGAATCAGCGTGAACCGAGCCCTGCCAAGCCAGACCGGTGGTCTTGCGGGTAATCACGTTAATCACGCCCCCCATGGCATCGGAACCATAACGGGATGACATAGGACCACGGACGACCTCAATGCGCTCAATCGCCTGCAGTGGCGGCAGCCAGCCCTGTTCGATACCCGGACCATCGCTGTTCGGGCGAGTGCCACGGCTATCCACCTTCTTGCCATCAACCAGCATCAGAGTGTATTTCGAACCCATACCGCGAATGCTGATATCACTGCTGCTGCCACCGCCGGTCACCACAACACCGGGAACATCCTTCAGGGCATCGGTCACATCGCGATATGCCCGTTTCTCCAGCTGCTCACGGGTAATCACGGAGATGGAGGCGGCAGAATCTTCAATCTTCTGCTGGAAGCCGGAAGCGGTGACGACCATCACCTCTTGTTCGGCAGCATAGGCCTGGGTCACAAGAAGGGAGCAGATCAGCAAGGCAAGCTTGTTCGGTTTCACTGTTGTCATGTTTTAGCCTGAACATTTTTAGTAGGAAGGTGACGTATTCCCTTACTTCACTCATTACAACGCCCTGGCATCCGGCCACGCGCAGTATTAGAAAAGGCTCATTTGAAAAGCACTTTATTAATCAGCCCGCATTGTAACGACCCTGCCCCGATCATTCAAACAATAATCATTATCATTTGTCTCATGTGGCATTCCTGCTGCAAAACAGCTAGTTATTGATAAAAGACTGTTTTAATGGAATAAATCCATAAACAAGAAAGGGATTACACAAACAAGTGGAAGTGATGACGTACCATTGCACGATGGTCTGATTTAATCATCAAGCTCTATCAGCTCGCAGCAGAACAATATGGCCAAGGTGGGATGTGCAGCGATACAGAGGTGGAAACAGTAGCAAGAACACCAACAGGGGAAGGTATTGTCATCGTGGTGGGACGTCGGCAGCTCACCAGCAGACTAAAAGCACCATAGCCCAGTCGCCAGACTGGGCTATGTGTTGGTTCTTGCGTACAAATCTGTGGGCCACGGGGCGAAAACCGCCCATAGCAAAAAGGCCTTCCCATTCGGGAAGGCCTTCAAATTAGTGGCGGAGCGGACGGGACTCGAACCCGCGACCCCCGGCGTGACAGGCC